>CAMAWD010000013.1 GCA_945861785.1 Rhodoferax sp. OV413
GTGAATTATGACGCATCATGCATTAAACTACGAGTATTGAGACCTGACCCCACGGAGCTGCTTGGTCTGCGCCTGCCGCGACGCGCGCCAACGCCAACGCGGGACAGGCGACGAGTCGAAAATACCAACCCCCACGGCTGGCATGCAGGCACAGGGCCAAGTCTGAAGGTCCTCGGCGTAGTCTCAGTCTTCCTTGGCGCAGGGCCAGGTGGCTGGCGCCTTCAGGCCTTTCGGCAACACCGTCTTGGCGTCACCGCAGGCGGTATCGATCTGCCCCTGCACCAGGCCCAGCGCCAGAGACAGGTCGACACCGTCCACGCGGGTGCGGAACATGCGCGCCTGGGCCAGCTTGGCACCCGCCAGCTTGGTGTTGGCCAGGTTGGTGCGGGACAGGTCGGCACCGGTGAGGTTGGCGCCCAGCAGGACAGCGCCTTGCAACACCGCGCGCGGAAGTTCGGCCTTCGTCAGGTTGGCCCCCGTCAGGTCGGCGTCTGTGAAGTTAGATCGGCTCAGCTCGGCCTTGGTGAGGTCGGCCTTCAAGAACCTGGCCTTGGTGAAATTGGTGCGGTAGGCGCTCAGCTGGACCAGCCGTGCACCACCGAGCTCGGCATTGCTGAGCCGCACCCGGTCGACACTGGCGCGCGACAGGTCGGCACCGGCCAGGTTGGCCGACTCGAGGTCGGAGCCGTTCAGGTCGGCCGCGCCGAGCTTGGCGCCACGCAGGTCGGCCTTGCGCAGGAGCAGGCGATATTTCTCGCAACTGTTCCAGTCAACGCCGGGGCCGGGAGCGTCGTCACAACCGGCAAACGCTGCCAGGGGGACCAGCGCCAGGGCAAGCAACAGTGCGGCGACACGCCCCGCGACCCGCGGTACAACACCCGCACGCCAGATTGAACCGGAAATCGGAATTTGCATGCCGATGATCTTACCCCCGCAACCAGGGTGTTGACGCCGGTCGCCGATGGCCACCATACTGAACGCATGGGTCCCGGATGGCGAAGTCAACAACGCGCACAGCTGCTTGCACGGCGCATGGCGGTGCCACTCGGCGTGCGTCGCAGGCACAACACGGTCATCACCCAGATTCTGCTGCAGTCGTTTGCGGTCCGTCCCGGCGCGATCGTGGCCCTGTACTGGCCGTTCAAGGGTGAGTTCGATCCCCGCTTCCTGGTCCGACAGTGGCGTGCGACTGGCGCCCGTGCGGCCCTGCCAGTCGTGGTGCAGAAGGGCGCGCCGCTCGAGTTTCGCGAATGGTGGCCGGGTGTGGCCACCCGCAAGGGCGTCTTCGACCTTCCCGTTCCGCTCGACACGCAGGTGCTGCGGCCGGACATCTTGCTGATCCCGCCTGTCGGTTTCGACGCGCAGGGCTACCGGCTCGGATACGGGGGCGGTTATTACGACCGCACACTGGCCGCAATCCATCCGGCGCCACTGAAGATTGGCGTGGCGTTCGAGCTGTCGCGCATCGCGAGCATCCACCCGCAGCCGCATGACATCCCGATGGACGTGGTCGTGACCGAGACTGGCCTGCATTCACCCCGCGAGTTCATCCAGAAACGCTGACAGCACCGGCGCCCACAACGCCACATCGACGTCGGAGCCAAGGTGGCCGTGCGCAGTGTCGATCTCGACATAACGGGCATCGACACCCGCATGGCGCAACGCGTCCATCACCGGCGTGGCGAGCGATGGCGGGAACACCGCATCGGTGCGGGACAGCAGGTACAAAACCCGCGCCCGAATCCGGCCAAGATCGTTCGTGACGTCATAACGGTTGATGGCACGGCCCAGCGTGAGCAGCGAATGCGCATCGAACTCCTGCGCCCACGGCCGCGCCTGGCGCAGCAGCTCGGCTTCGATGGCCGCCGCGTCAAGGCCTTGCGCGCGCAACGCCTGCTCAGCGCCGTACCGGCGAAGAGTTTCGACGCGCAGCGCGGTCATTGTTTGCAGTACGCCGTCGCCCGCGTAGCAGTGGCCGCCATTCCAGCCGGGATCGGCGGCGAGCCGGCGCAACAACGCAGCATCGTCGAATGGCGCCTGCGCACGCGGCGCGCTTTCCACCGGCACCAGGCCACGCATGAAGTCCGGAAACTCGACCCCCCAGGTGAAAGCCTGGAAACCGCCATACGATGGCCCGATCACGGCCACCAACTGCTGCACGCCCAGGGCATCGAGCAGACGGCGTTGCGCCACCACCATGTCCGCGACGGTGATCTGCGCAAAGTCCGGCCCGTACGGCCGGCCGCTGGTGGGATCGATGCTTGCAGGCGCCGTGGACCCGAAGGATGAACCCAGCATGTTGGAACTGAGCACGAAAAACCGGTCGGTGTCGAGCGGCCTGCCAGGCCCGAGCAACTTGCCCCAGCCGCCCGCTTCGATGAACCGGTGGCTCGACGTGAACCCATGCGTCACCAGCACCGCGTTGCGTCCGTCCGGCGCGAGCTTGCCGTAACTGCAATAGGCTACGCGGGCGTCTTCGAGGACGCCTCCACCACGCAATTCCAGCTTGCCTATCGACAGTGTCTGCGTCTGCGTCTGCGCGGTTTGCATGGTTGACTCCGTTGCGGTTGACAACCAGGACGGCCTATGGCCCCGGCTTGCTCCGATGGTAACCACCGGTTCCGCGTTGCAGCACGCGGTCTTCGGCAAGCAGGTCACCCGGCTGCAATTCACCCTGGTTCGCCACCCGTTGGTAGACCGGCGCAAAGTCAATGCTGGCCAGCGCGAGCAGGTCGTCGAGTGTGTCGAGCACGAAATAGCTCTCCTGGAAATCGTCGATGCGGTAGCGGGTGCGCATCACGCGCGCCAGCGCGAAACCGACATGGTTGGGCGACGGGTCGTCGAGCGCGAAGAGGCTTTCGATGGAAGACGAAGCGATGCCCGAGCCGTAGATACGCAGGCCATCGGCCTGTTGCACGAGACCGAATTCAACCGTGTACCAATAGACACGGGCCAGTTGGTGCAACACGCCCAACTGCCTCGCCCGCAAGCCGCCCACGCCATAGGCCTGGACAAAATCGGCGATCACCGGGTTCATGAGCATCGGTACGTGGCCGAACACATCGTGAAAGACGTCTGGCTCTTCCAGGTAGTCGAGCTGGTGCGGCCCGCGGATGAAGCTGCCGGCCGGAAAACGCCGATGGGCCAGGTGGTCAAAAAAAACTTCGTCCGGCACCAGGCCAGGCACCGCCACGACCTGCCAACCGGTTTGCGCCATCAGCACTTCACTCAGCGCACGAAAGTCGGGGATGGCGTCGGCACCCATTGGCAAGCGGTGCATGCCATCGATGAAAGCATCGCAGGCACGCCCGGGCAACAGCCGCGTCTGCCGCTCGAAAAGAGTCCGCCATACGGCATGTTCCTGCGCACTGTAGCCGGCCCACCCCTGGTCGATGGTCCAGTCGGCACTGGGCGCCTTCGCGCTGGCGGCTGCTCCGTGTTTGACCATGTCATTCGTTTTCATTGCAAGCCCTTACACAACGCAAGCTGAGACTGACTGCTTTGGGCCCATTGCGGACGTTCGTTGCCTGGTCTGCGTTGGCGTTGGCGTTGGCGTTGGCGTTGGCGCGCGTCGCGGCAGGCGCAGCCCGGCGGGGGCTCATACTGTAGCGGTCGGGCGCTGAACGCGCCGACTGCCCTGTGGTGCTCGCCCGAGGGTCGGGCCGCAGAACTCACTGCCTTCACTTCGTTCTCTGCGTTCGGACAACCGCGGCCAAAATGATGACGAAGTGCGCTGCGCGCACCGACCCTCGGGCTGCGCTCCTCGGCGCTCCAGAAATCGCCCCCACCGGGCTGCGCCTGCCGCGACGCTGGGCTTTTGGTGTTCGGGAGGTCGGGGTCCGGCCTTCCCTGCTACGCACACTGACCCAGTCAGCAGGCGTGTCGGGCGGCCGTGGGGCGGCCGTGGGGTCAGGTCTTGTTTTGCCATATCGCAATGCAAGACCTGACCCCTTCCCCTCCCTCGATGTGGCAAAACAAGACCTGACCCCTTCCCCTTGGCAAAACAAGACCTGACCCCTTCCCCTCTGACCCCTTCCCCTCACCGCACTCCGACCAAGGCGCAGGATCAGGTCGGCGGTGCGTTCGGCGCAGCGGCATAAAGGGGGAGCCCGCAGGGCGGAGGACAGCCGCGGAGCCGAAGGCGCCGTCGGCCTGATCCCTCCACACCACTCCACCGGTATCCAGGCGGTCACGATTTCGGGAATGAACAACGAACGTCCGCAATGGGCCGAAAGCAGCCATTGAAATCTCTCGTACACCCGTGCCATTCATTGGAACCTCGTGTAACGTGCCCAGGCCTCGTCAATCCACCACCCGCGAACGCAAACCCTTGGTCTGCGCCCGGTGGGCCTTGCCTTCGAGACGGCGCTGGACGGAGCCGCGTGTCGGCCTGGTCGGGCGACGCGGTTTGGGTGGCTCGGCAACACTGTTGACGAGTTCGTGCAGCCGTGCATAGGCGTCCAGCCGGTTCATGTCCTGGGTGCGGTGGCCCTGGGCCTTGAGCACCAGCACGCCATCCTGGGTGATGCGTTTGTCGCGCAGGGCCAACAGGCGCTCCTTGACGCCGTCGGGCAGGCTGGAGGCGCCAATGTCGAACCGCAGATGGATCGCGCTGGAGACCTTGTTGACATTTTGCCCACCCGCGCCCTGGGCCCGGATCGCGGTGATCTCAACCTCGGACTCTTCGACCAACAGTGGCGCGGTGGCTGTCATGGTCACCAACTTTACCCGCAACCAGCGGGCGCTGGTGCGCAATCAATGATTCACGCGCGCCACGGAGCGCGGATGCTCCGGTGTGGTGGTCGGGAAGCCGAAGAACTCCAGGTGATCTCCGTGTGCCGGTTGATCATTTTTTGGCGGCCCTCGCCGCCGACACGCCGGCACGCAGCGCCAGCAGGTAGCTCTCGGCGCCAAAACCGCAGATCTGGCCGCGGACGATTTCCGAGAACACCGACACGTGGCGGAACGCCTCGCGCGCATGGATGTTGCTCATGTGCACCTCGACGATCGGGCACTTCAGGATTGCGAGCGCGTCCCGGATGCCGTAGCTGTAATGCGTCCAGGCGCCGGCGTTGACCAGAACCGCATCGACCGCCTCGGCATGGGCCTGATGGATCCGCTCACACATCGCCCCTTCATGGTTGGTCTGGAAATGGAGCACCTCGACACCCAATTCCTGCCCCAAGGCGAACAGACTGGCATTGATTTCGTCCAGGGTCACGGTGCCGTACTGCGCAGGATCGCGTTTGCCGAACATGTTGAGGTTGACGCCGTTGAGCACGAGGATCTTCATGGGTTTTCTCCGAAATCGACAATAGTTGGGATCAGGCCAGATGCACAGTGTGCCCGCTTCGCGCGGCCGCGGTGATGGCTTCGGTCACACGCAGGTTCTGCAACCCGTCGCGCGCACTGACCAGCGGTTGGGCTTCGGCGCGCACGACGGCACCGAAATGCTCCATCTGTCGGGCGAGCGGATCCTCGCGCACCATCCCCACGACGCCCTGCTCGAAGGGTTTCCACCAGGAGCGCTGGTCGGGGCCCGGGTAGGTCTTGAGCCGCATCGTGGGCACCGACAGGCTGCCATTGGTGCCGGTGATCACGTAGCAGTCCTCGTCGTCGTAACTGGGGTAGGCCTTGTTCTCGCGGCTGGTGTGTTCCCAGTTGCGGGCGCTGGCCGCGGTGTCGCTGAGCATGAAACTTCCCAGCATGCCGCTGGCGAACTGCAACGTGATCGCCACCGTGTCCTCGACCGCAAAGCCGCGTACCGCATGGCTGGCAATGGCCTGCACGGCAATGATTTCACCACACAGCAGGCGCAGGTTGTGCACCTCGTGGATCATGTTGATCAGAATCGGTCCGCCACCCGGCTCGCGGCGCCACGGCCCGTCGTCGAAATAGTGGTCCGGCTTGAAGAACGTGGCGCTGCCCATCACCGTGACCAGGCGCCCCAGTTGGCCCGACTCCACCACGGCCCGCGCCTTGGCCATGATCGGGCTGTGCGCCCGGTGGTGTCCGATCAACAACCGTCCGCCACCGGTCTCCACCAGGCGCACCAGCGTCTCGGCTTCGGCCACTGTCGGTGCGATCGGTTTTTCGAGCAGCACCGCCAGGCCAGCCTGCAGGCATTGCATGGCCTGCGGCACATGCAACTGGTTGGGCGTTGCAAGGACGACGCCGTCAGGCTGGTCCTGTGCAAGCATGTCGTCCAGCGACCGAAACAGTGGCACGCCGGCATCTGCCGCGGTGTGCGCCGCAGCGGGGGATGGATCAATCACCGCCGTCAGCGTCACCGTGGGGCTGGCGCATGCGATGGCGATGTGCGCCTGGCCAATCAGGCCCGCGCCTGCCACAGCGATACGGATTTTTCCCATGGCTGCGGCCCCGTCTACTTGCGCAAACTGGCCAACTCGGCCGACATCTCGCTCAGTGCAGCCGCGCCGACACTGTCGCTGAACTGCGCGATCACCGGCTTCATCTTTTCCGCCAGCATGAAGAAGGCCACCGCCAGCCGGATGCAGCCGTCGTTGCCAGCATGGTGGTCAAAGGTGAAGCCACCAACCGACGCAATGCGTCCTCGGGCGGCAGGTCTTCCTTGCTGCCGAAGCAGCAGTGGACCATGCGCTTGCTGGTGCGCGTGGTGGCGGCAATCTCGTCGATGCGCGCACCGCTCAGGCCCTTGGCGGCAAACTCCGCCGTGGCCACCTGCAGGACCTCGGCCATGGTTCGGGCCGGGTCGTTGGTACGGGGCGGCCTGACCAGCGCCATCTTGTTGGCGGCTGTTCGTCGGGGCAACTTCGCGGCGCCTCCGCTTTGTACTATTTCGTTCATTTTTCATGCTTAGGACCCGCATTGGCCTCCAGCGCACGGATGGCCAACACGACCGCGGTGTTGAAGGGCACGGCCAGACCCAAGGCACCGGCGCGCGCCAGCAATGCTTCGTTGAGGGCGCCGATCTCGGTCGGCTTGCCGGCCAGCAGGTGTTGCAGCATCGAGGGCTGGTTCATGCGTTCCCGGCAATGGTTCAGGATCTCGCCGCGTGGGTCGTGCTCGGGCAACACGATGCCCATGGCCGCGACCACCAGCAGGATTTCATCGATGACATGTTCCATCAGCGCCTGCGCCGGTGGTGTCTGCATGATCTGCGCTGGTCTCAGGCCCGTCAGGGCACTGATCGGATTGATGGCGCAGTTGTGCACGAACTTGCTCCAGATCGCAGCCTCGACCTGGCCCGTGAGTTCGACCGCCATGCCCTGCCCACGAAACCGGTCGGCCAGTGCCTGCAGCCGCGGCGTGATGGCGCCAGTGGCTTCGCCCATGGTGGTCAGGCCCAGGTGGGTGTGCCAGGAGCGTGCCGGCCCCTCGCCAGTGCCACTGTTGTAGGTGACGCCTGCCATCACGCGTTGCGGGCCCAGCGCCTCGACCAGAGCCTCCAGGTTTCCAATTCCGTTTTGCAGCGACAAGGCGAAGCCGTCCGGCTTCAGGCAGGCCCTTGTTATGCCAGCCGCAGCGGGAGTGGCGAGCGCATCTACCAGCACCAGCGCCATGTCGACGGCCCCAAGTTGCGCCGGGTCAGAAGTAGCGCGCACCGCAATCGTCTGCTCGCCCAGCACGCCACGCACGCGCATGCCGTACTGCTGCAAGGCGGCAACCACATCGTGCCGTTGGTCAAGACACACCAGGTCGGCCCCGCTGCGTGCCAGCGCGGCACCAAAAATGCAGCCCATGGCACCGGTGCCGATCAGGGCGACTTTCATGCTGGCGGTGGCTGGGCCGATGTGGCATCGACCGCCATGAATGAGGGCAACCTGGCGCCTGCACGCACCGCTGCATCGGCCCTGGCCTCGGCAGCACGGATCTGGGGCAGCCGGGCCAGAACCTCACGGATACGCGCCTGTGGCACAACCACCACGCCGTCCAGGTCCGCAACCACGACGTCGCCCGCAGCCACCGGATGCCCGGCAACGGCAATCGTGAAGCCGATGGTGCCGGGTCGATGGCGTTGTGGCGAGTTTGGCGTGACGCCGAAGGCCCAGGCCGGCAAACCCACCGTGCGCAGGCCCACCAGGTCCCGCACACAACCGTCAGTGACAAAACCCACGGCGCCGCAATTCTTGGCCAGGCCCAGGACCAGGTCGCCAGTGATGGCACAACCGGTAAAGCCGCCGGTGGCAGCCACCAGGACATCGCCAGGCTGCACATCCTGCAAGGCATGGACCAATGCCAGGTTGTCACCGGGCCCTGCATCCACCGTCAACGCCACCCCGCAAAATGCGTATTGCTCGGCAATCGCCGGCCGCAAACGGTAGTCCAGGGCGCCGCTACCGCCCAAGGCGTCGACGATGAAGCCGGTGGGGGTTCCGCCCAGGGCCTGCACCTGCTCGGCAGTGGGGCGTGTGAAGGTCTGGCGCTGCACCAGCGGTGGGACATCAATCATGGGCAACCTCGTGACACCGGCATCCGGTCAGGGCGATCGCACCCCACTGCTGGCCGCTCGCAGTATAGGGCGGCGGGCGGAACGGTTTGGTCGGGTAGGTCTGTGCCAGCAGTGTTTCCCACAGCCATCCGGCAGGTGCCCGCCCAGCAGGGCACTCAGTGCCGCATTTTCTGTGCCCAATCCAGTATCAGGGCCTTCATGGTCTTGACCGTATTGGTGGGCATGCGCCGTGACGCCACGCACAGGTAAAAGGTCTGCCGGATCGTGGGTTGCACGACAGGCACGCACGCCAGTTCTCCTTTGTGCAGCTCCTCTTCCACCGAGGTGTAGGTGGTGATGGTGTACACCGGCAGCTTGCGCACGATGCGCTTGATCAGGTAGAAGGAGTTGACGTCTTGCACCACGTTCAAGGGCAGGTCTTTGCGCCGGGCTTCCTCTTCCAGCAGGATGCGTCCTCCGTTGGGCGCGGCTGACATGACCAGCGGCAGTCTTGCTGCGGCGCTGAAAGCAATACGCGTCTTCGCCATCAACGGATTGCCTGGTGCCGCCACCAGCACCATGGGCAACGAGAACAGGCGCGTCGACTCCGCATACCGGGGCGAGGCCGGACGTGACAGCACAGCCAATTCGCAACGCCCGTCAGACAGCCATTCCTCGATATTGTTGGTGGTTCCCTCGGAGATCTGGATCCGGATATCGGGGTAGTCACGCCCGACCACCTCCAGCAAATGGGACACCAGGGGCCAGCCGATCGATGGCTGGGTTGCCAGTTGAACAGCGCCTGCGGCAACCGACCGCGCATTGGCCAGGAAGTCATTCAGACTGTTTGCTTCATGTACCAGCGACTCGATGCGCGGGAGCAGCAACCGTCCTTCCGGCGAGAGCGTGGCACCACGGCCGGTGCGATCGAAAAGCCGGGTTGACAGCGACCGCTCCATTGCCGCGACACTTTTGCTCACCGACGATTGCGTGGTGCCCAGCAGGGTGGCCGACCGCGAAAAACTATTGGTGGCGGCAAGACTCAGGAAGACTTCAAAACTCTTGGTATCCATGTGGCCTGCCCCTGCAAAGTCGGCTCGGCGCGGGGTGCAGGAAGAGCCTGCCAACGCGGGCAGTTGCGTTCTAAATTGGAATATCTGATATCGCCAATAGGCTGTTGCTGAATAATCAATCTTTCCTAGAATGGGTCAATCCGGTCCGGTAGACGCCGTGGCACGAGCCCGTTTCATCGCCAGGAGCAGGATGTGGTCGGTACAGGACATTGGGAGACATCGCCGTGATATTTTCTCGATCGGGGATTTTTTTGCGCGGGCTTGGCGTGCTGGTGTTGGCCTGCATGTTCTGCGCGGTACACGCCCAGTCTTGGCCCAACAAGCCAGTTCGCCTGATTGTTCCGCATGCCCCCGGCGGAGTGACCGACGTGGTTGCCAGGATGGTGTCACAGCCTTTGGCAGAAGCCCTCGGGCAAGCCATCGTGATCGACAACCGGCCCGGCGCCGCCGGCTTGCTGGGCACCGAGGTGGCCGCCAAGATGGCGGCGGATGGTTATACCTTGCTGATGTACGTCGACGCCAACACCATTTTTCCATCCACGGTCAAACAGCTCAACCACGACCCGCTGGGCAGTTTTGACCCGGTGACCATCCTGGGTCGGGGGTCGCATGTGCTGGTGGCGCATCCGTCGCTCGGCGTCGCGAACATGAAAGAACTGGTGGCCTATGTCAAGGCCCATCCACGGGAGCTGGCCTATGCAAGCCCCGGCACCGGCAGCCCCCAGCACCTGGGGATGGAGATCATCCGCAATTCCTACGGCATGGATCTGGTGCACATTCCGTACAAGGGGGGAGGACAAGCGATTGTTGATGTGGTGGGCGGACAGGTCAAGCTGGGCATGCTGGGTATGGCCCCTGCCTTGCCACACATCAAGAGTGGCAAACTCATCGCGATTGCGGTGACCGGGCGCTCGCGCTCGGTCGCCTTGCCCCAGGTACCTACTGTGGCCGAGTCCGGCCTGAGCGGGTTTGAAACCGGCCAGTGGCAAGGGATAGTCGTGCCGGCGGGCACGCCGGCATCCATCACGGATCGGCTGCACACCGAGATGCTCAAAGTGATGCAAAGCGCCGACATCAAGGAAAAGTTGCAGGCGATTGGCATGGACAACAGCACCAGCACCAACCCCGCGGCGTTTCGCGCGATGCTCAAGGACGAGGTGGCCAAATGGTCGACTGTGGTCAAGGCCGCAGGCATACAGCCGGAGTGAACCCATGACCGACACGAAGACCGGTTACAACATCCTGTTCATCACCTCGGACCAGCAGCGCGCTGACTGTTATGGTTTTGAAGGTCGAAAGGTCAAGACGCCGCACCTCGATGAAATGGCACGCAATGGCACGCGGTTTTCATCCTGCATCACACCCAACCTGGTGTGCCAGCCGTCGCGCTCGTCCATACTGACCGGACTATTGCCGCGCACCCACGGCGTGTCCGACAACGGCATCGACCTGCCAGCCGCCACCGGCGAGAGCGGCTTCGCCGGCACTTTGTCGCGCCACGGGCATGCGACCGGCCTGATCGGCAAGGCGCACTTCACCACGTCGCACACCTTCAGCCCTACCGGCACACCGGAGTGTCGCGAGAGCAGTGCGCAATACGGCGCCGACTGGGAAGGCCCGTACATGGGATTCGACCATGTGGAGCTGATGCTGGAGGGTCACAATGGTTTCCCGCCCATGAAGCCACCCCTGGGCCAGCATTACGAGCGCTGGTACCACGCCGATGGCCAGGGGGAGGAGCGAACGGCCCTCTACCGCAAGGCCCTGCCGCCCCTGACCGACGCCCACGAAACCTGGAATTCAGCGATGCCCGTGGCCTGGCACAACTCCAGCTGGATTGCCGACCGCACGATCGACTACCTGCGCAGCAACAAGGACCAGCGCTTTTGTGTGTGGGCTTCGTTCCCCGATCCGCACCACCCGTTTGATGCGCCGGAGCCATGGTGCCGCCTGCACCACCCCGATGAGGTGGACCTGCCCCGACACCGCGAGCTCGACCTGGACCGCCGGCCGTGGTGGCACCGCGCCAGCCTGGAAGGCAAACCGCAGATGGCCAACGAACGTCTGCGCAGTTTCCGCGAAAAGTCCTCGCGTACGCCGCACCAGTCTGAGCGACAGTTGCGGGATCTGATCGCCAATTACTACGGCATGATTTCCCTCATCGACCATCAGGTGGGTCGCTTGAAGCTGGCGCTGCGTGATCTGGATCTGCTCGACAACACCTTGATCGTCTATTCCACCGACCACGGCGACTGGCTGGGTGACCACGGGCTGTTGCTCAAGGGGCCGATGGCGTACGAAGGTCTGCTGCGCGTGGGCCTGCTGTGTGAAGGGCCGGGAGTACCCAAGGGCAAGGTGGTCCGGGATCCAGTGTCCACACTGGACCTCGCACAAACCTTCTGCGATTACGCCGGCGCGTCACTGCCGCCACATGTGCACAGCCGCAGCCTGCGCCCCTTGATCGAGACCGAGTCCGCCTCGCGTGACTTTGCCCTGTCGGAGTGGGATCTGCGTGCGTCGCGCTGCGGGGTCGATCTGGCGCTGTGCACGGTGCGCACCGAATCCTTGAAACTCACTGTGGAGGCCAACAGCGGAGCGGGTGAACTGTATGACCTGGTCAACGACCCGGACGAGATGGTCAACCGGTTTGGCGATCCTGCCTACGCGACGCAACAAAAGATGCTGGTGGACATGATGCACAGCCGCCCCGATGACGTCTGTGCTGCATTGCCACAGGTCGGCATGGCCTGAGCGCCGTGGGCATGCACCGATGATCGAAACATCGACGACACTCACGACCCGCGATGGTCAAATGCCCACCTGGACCGTGCATCCCGACGAGCCGGGTCCTTTTCCACTGGTGATCCTGTATATGGATGCGTTGGGCATTCGCGAGGAACTGCGTGACATGTGCCGGCGTATCGCCAGCGTGGGTTATGGCGTGTACCTGCCCAACCTCTATTACCGCGATGGCGGGCCCAGTTTCGATCCCGCGCCATTGGCCCGGGGTCTTGTGGAGCCGGCCATGATGGCATTGAACGACGCCTTGTCGACGGCAATGACGGTCCGTGACTGTGAGGCCCTGTTGGCCCATGTACACCACAACCCGGCAATCCGCCTGCCCGCCGCAGCGATTGGTTATTGCATGGGCGGGCGGCATGCGATCGCGGCAGCGGCGGCCTACCCCCAGCAGATCCGGGCCATGGCCTCGCTGCATGGCGGGCGGCTGGTGACTGACAAGGCAGACTCTGCGCATCGCCTGATTGCGGGAATGCAGGCAGAGGCCTATTTCGCCTGGGCGCAGGATGACCCGGTTGCCCCGGCGCAGCATGCCAGCTTGGTCCAGCAGGCACTTGAGGCCCGCGGCTTGCCGTACCGGCTCGAGTGGCACCCCGAGGCACTGCATGGTTTCACTTTTCCTGAACGTTATTGTTACCACAAGCCGTCGGCGGAGCGGGTCTGGTCGCGCCTGTTCAGCTTGCTGCGTCGCAATCTGTCGGCCACCCCATCCATTCCAAAGGAATTCTCATGAAACGCATCGTGTTGTTGGGCTGTGGTGGATTCTTCCAGCGCTACCACATGCAGACCCTGCTGGCCGACACGCAAACCCAGGTCGTCGGCATTTTCGATCCGCAGCCCACAGCGTCGGTGCATGCGCTGGCCCGGCAGACCGGCGCGGTGTTGGTGGAGCGTGCGGAGCAATTGCCTGACGCGGACGCGGCGCTGGTCACCACGCCGCATGCCCTGCACGCGCAACACACCCAATTTGCGCTGGAGAAGGGCTGGGCCACCCTGGTGGACAAGCCCTTTGTGATGGACCTGCAGGACGGGCATCGGCTGGTAGAGACCGCACGCAGTCGCCAGCTTGTCAATGCAGTCGGCTTCAATCGCCGGCTCGACGTGGGCTGTCGACGCGCCCGCGAGGTGATCGCCTCTGGCGCGTTGGGGCCCGTGCGTCTGGTGCAGACCGTGCAACTGGGCTACGAGGCGGGCGGCTGGTTTCTGAAACCGGAACTCGGTGGTGGCGGTGCGTTTACCGGGCGCGCCACCCACATGGCCGACATCGTGCCGTGGTTGTTGCAAAAGAGGCCCACGCGGGTCCGCAGCCGTCTGCGTGCGGGCCCGCCAGGGGGGGTCGACAAGGGGGGGTTCATCGACCTGGAGTTTGCCGCCCTGGAGTGCCAGATGGCGTGCATCGACCAGGGCCTGCACATGTGGGACGAGATCCGGATTTTTGGCGAGACCGGGCTGATCGAGTTGCGCCGTCCAGCCCATTTGGGTACCGGATGGGCGATGTGCTGGATGGCCGCGGACGGCAGCGTGCGTGAGAGCCTCCCGGCCGAGGCCGGAACCGGCTGGATCACGGCTGATTTCTTGCGCGCCCTGCACCAGGGAACGCCGGTGGCCTGCACCTTTGCCGATGCCTTGTTGTCGGTCGAGATCATCCAGGCGGCATTTGCCTCCGCGGCGTCCCAGCGCGCCAGCGACCTGCATGCGGTGCCGGTGGGTGCCCCGTGATTGCACTATCGCGGGTTTTACCTAGGCCACTTGTCCGTGATTCGGCCTATGGTTCACATGGCCCGGCACCGGACCGGGCGGCAGGCACCGACGTTTCGATTTTCACCAGCCAAAGGAAAGCATCATGGGCCAAGGAATCACGCGCAGGGATTTGTCATTGGGTGCGGTCTCGGCCGGCGCGTTGGGTGCCATGGCGTGGTCACCGGCAGCCTGGGCACAGACTGCCAAGCAGACCGCGTTCACGATTGTCATCAACAACTCGCCCTGGTTCGACGGTTTCCGCAAGGTGGTCGAGGCCTATGAAGCCGAAACGGGAAACAAGGTCAACCTGGACGTGAACCCGTTTGCCGGCAGCCTGGAAAAGCAGCGCGCCTCGGCCCGCGCCAAGGACGGGCAGTTCGATCTGCTCATCATGAACGGCCTGTACTACCAGGAGTTCTACTACGGCGGTTTTCTGACCCCCATCCACGAGATCGATCCGACTTTCAAGCTCGATCCGCAAATGATCCGTTACGACAACACCGTTTATTGGAACGAAGCCACCAAATCACACGACCCGGCCGGCAAATTGATGTCGGTGCCGGTCAACGGAAACATTCCCCTGTTGTTGTACCGTGCCGACCTCTATGAGGAGCACAAGCTCAAGGTGCCGGATACCTGGGACGAGTTGTTGGCCAACGCCAAGAAGCTGCACAACCCACCAAAGATCTACGGCATCGTGCAGCGTGGCGCGCGTGGTGCTCCCAACGACGTCTCCTACGACTGGTGGCCCTACCTGTACAGTTTCAACGGCAGCCTGTTTCGCGACGAAGCCAAGGGTGATTTCACGATCACCATCAACAGCCCCGAATCCAAGGCGGCGCTGGATTTCTACCTGCGCATGGCCAAGGAGGCCGGGCATCCGCAAACCGGGGGCCTGGCCCAGGCGCAGATCATCCAGAACCTGGTGACGGGCAAGGCGGCCCACGCCATGCTGGTGATCGCCGCCTGGTCGCAAATGGACGACCCCGCAAAGTCCGCCGTTGTGGGCAAGATCAACGCCGCCAAGGCGCCACGTTCGGCCAATGGCAAATCGTCCCCGGTGCTCGGGCACTGGCTGGCCGGCATCCCGAAGAACGTGCCCAAAGCCCGCCAGACCGCGGCCGTGGCCTTCCTCAGCTGGTTCCAGACGCGCGGGGCGCAGATGAAGTATCTGCAGGCCGGCGCGCCCCTGGTGCGTCAGGACGTGTTGTCCGATCAGGCTTTGTGGCGTGACCCGAAAAATCGCTGGATGCAGGCGATGGCTGAAAGCTCGCCCTTCGTCAAGCTGATGTGGAGCATGCCGGAGGGCTCGCAAATTGGCGATGTGCTGGAATTGCGCCTGAATCAGGCTGTGATCGGCGAACTGTCCACCGCGCGGGCGCTCAATATGATTGCGGACGAATCCCATGCCATCATGGTGCGTGGTGGCTACAAAACCGGCAAGATTCAACCGCTGGCATGAGCCAGGTGGCAACCGTCCCGGAGTCGGTCTGGCGCAGGCTCGCACTTGCGCCTTCGCTGGCCGTTTTCGTGATGCTGTCGGTGCTGCCGGTGGTGAACCTGATCGCCATGAGCATGCACGAGATCCGGTGGCAGGATGGCCGTTCGACATGGCAGTTCATTGGCGCGGCCCACTACCTGCGACTGGGGGCCGACGAGTTGCTGCACAAAGGCTTCTACAACACCTTGGTTTTTTCTTTCGTGGGGGTGAGCCTGCAGATCGTGATCGGTTTTCTTCTCGCCTGGGCGGTCAGCCGCATCCACCGGGGGCGGGTGGTGTACCGCACAATTTTCATCCTGCCAATTCTGGTACCGGGTATCTTGATCGGTGCGGTCTGGAAGCTGATGCTCAACTACGACTTCGGCCTGGTCAACA
This sequence comes from Rhodoferax sp. OV413, assembly GCA_945861785.1. Classification (GTDB taxonomy): domain Bacteria; phylum Pseudomonadota; class Gammaproteobacteria; order Burkholderiales; family Burkholderiaceae_C; genus CAISIP01. Next base: position 15,902 of record CAMAWD010000013.1, read on the forward strand.
GCCTGATCGAAGTATTTGGTTTTCAACCGATGGACTGGTTGGGCAAGGCAAGCCTGGCGCTGGCTTCGGTGATTGTGGTGGACATCTGGCACTGGACTCCGTTTTGCTTCTTGCTGCTGCTCGCCGGTTTTGAATCATTGCCACAGGAGTTGCATGAGGCGGCCTTGGTCGATGGCGCCAATGCATGGACCGAGTTGCGTTACGTGTACCTGCCCATCATGATGCCGGTGATCGTGGTGACCTTTCTGTTTCGATTCATGACATCTCTCAAAGTGTTTGACGAGATCTACCTGCTCACCGGTGGTGGTCCCGGTTCATCGACCGAGGTCGTCAGTTACACCATTTACCGAACCTTTTTCACCCAGGATCAGATGGGCTACGGCTCGGCCATGTCGGTGACGGTTTTGTTCCTGATTGCCTTGCTGCTGGTGTCGGGGTTTGCCGTGTCGAGGTTCAAGGGGCGCGAGGCATGAAAACCAGACTGGTCGAGCGCATCAGCGTCGAGCACGTGATGTTGTTGCTCGTGGCCTGTTTTGTGCTGGTGCCTTTTGTCTGGATCATCGGTGCCAGCTTCAAGACGCAGATTTCCCTGTTGCAGGGCGAGATGTTCTTCACGCCCAACCTGGCCAGTTACAAGGAGGTGTTGTTTTCCAAGACCACCGAGTTTTTCTCCAACTCCTTCAACAGCCTGGTCATCGCCGCGATCAGCACTTTGCTGGTCGTGGTCGCCGCGACACTGGGCGGTTTTGCGATGGAGCGCATGGAAACACCCCGTTGGGTGGTCCATACCTTGCTTGGCTGGTCGGTCATTTTCCACATGATTCCGCCCATCACGCTGGTGGCGGCGTGGTTTCCGCTGTACCGGGAACTGAGGCTGGACAACACCTACACCGGCATGGTGCTCGCCCACGTCGCCTTGCACCTGCCGATGGCGTTGTGGTTGATGAGCAGCTTTATCCGTGAGGTACCGATCGAATTGCAGGAGGCTGCGCGTATCGATGGCTGTTCCACGCCCTACCTGATCTGGAGAATCATCGTCCCCTTGATCGCGCCGGGTCTGGCGGCTACCGCCATTTTGATGTTCATCTTCAGCTGGAACGAGTTTGCCGTGGCCTTGAACATCACCGCCAAGCAAACCGCCACCGTACCGGTGGCGATTGCCAAATTTGCCCAGGGCTACGAAATCAAATATGGCGAAATGGCGGCAACTGCTGCCTTGGCCTTGGTACCGGCCTTGCTGTTCCTGCTCTTGGGGCAGCGGTACATCGTCAAGGGCCTGACCACCGGAGCACTCAAATAACATGCCCTCGCTGTTTGGAACCAAGCTGACCAAAACCGAGCTGCGCCGCCGCATCGGCGATTTTCGGCAAATCGTGGGTGTCGAGTTGTCCGAATTGCAGGACGGAGCGCAACGTGGCCTGCGGGTGCTCGAATTCAAATCCGGCAGTGGGCTGTGCTTCACGGTATTGGTCGACCGCAGCATGGACTTTGGCCGTTTCGAGTTCAAGGGAACTCCATTTGCCTGGCAATCTGGAACCGGTTTTCGCCACCCGGCTCTGATCGACCCCATGGGTGAAGGTGGTAACGGTTTCATGCGCGGGTTTTCGGGTTTGTTGTGCACCTGCGGCCTGGACCATGTCCGGCAACCGGACCGTGGGAGCGCCGATCATTTCGATTTGCCTTTGCGCCAGGAAATCAACTACCCGATGCACGGGCGCGGTGCGCTGCAGCCAGCGCAACTCGGCGGATACGGCTTGCGCTGGGATGGCGACGAAGCGGTGTTGTGGTGTGAGGGCACGGTGTACCAGGCGCAGGTGATGGGAGAACATTTGAGCCTGACGCGGCGCATCGAGGTTGCGGTGGGCAGCTCGCAGGTTCACTTCACGGACACGGTGCGCAATCATGGCTTTTCGCGTACACCCCACATGCTGCTGTACCACATCAACCTGGGTTGGCCCTTGCTGGACGAGGGAGCCCGTTTCTCGGCCCCCATCACCGGTACGCTGGCGGCCAACATGCCGCGCGAGGTGCAGCAGGCCGACTACCGCGTCCAGACGGCACCGCAGTCTCGATTTGTACAACAGGTCTTCGACCATGCCTTCAAGGCCGATGCGCAGGGCCGTGTGCCTACTGCGCTGCTGAATGACCGACTGGGTCTGGGCTTTGCGTACGAGTTTGAAGCCGGTGCGTTTCGCTGTCTGCAGCAATGGCAGGCTCTGGGCGAAGGTGTCTACGGTTTTGGCATCGAACCGGCGACCGCACACTGGGGCTCGCGCCAGGATGCGCAAGACAAGGGCGAGGTGATCGAGCTGGCGCACGATGAAACCAGAACCTATCGCAGCAGCATGTCGGTGCTGGATGGCGCCATGGCCATCGCCGCGCATGACCAGCGGGTTGCGGCGATCACGCCCCTGCTGCCAGAAGGTTTCCCGCCACGCAGCCTGCAGCCCGCCGGCGGGCCGCTGGTGAGGCAGTTGCCGGACCGGCGCGACATCGAACGTTGATGTCCTGGAACAAAACCCTTCTTACCGTGGAAAGACTGAATGAGCACACAACCCGCCAACATCCTTTTCATCCTGTCCGACGAGCACACGCGTGACGTCACTGGTTGTTATGGGCACCCCTTCATCAAAACACCGCACCTCGACCGGCTGGCCGCCCGCGGGACGCGTTTTGATGCGGCCTACACCAATTGCCCGATTTGTGTGCCGGCACGCGCGAGCCTGCATACGGGAACCTACGTAGCCGACAACCGTTGCTGGGACAACGGCCACCCCTATGACGGCAGCCTGCGCAGCTGGGCCCATCGTTTGCGCGCAGCCGGGCACCACACCATGTCGATCGGCAAACTGCACTTTCGCAGCGACAAGGACGACAACGGTTTTGTGCAGGAGCTGATTCCGTTGCACGTGGTAGACGGCTTGGGTGACCTGCTGGGCCTGATTCGCACGCCGCAGCCGGCTGCGCGTGGCGGCACGGCTGATCTGGCCGCAACCGCCGGCCCTGGGGAGTCGACCTACGCCAATTACGATCGCAACATCCGGGACGCGGCGGTCCATTGGCTGGGGCACTTCGCCAAGAAGCTCGACCAGCCATGGTGCCTGTTTGTATCCTTCGTCAAACCCCATTTCCCCCTGGTCGCGCCGCAGAAGTTCTACGACATGTACCCGCCCGAATCGATACCCTTGCCGCGCCTGTATGGCCCCGAGCATGAACCCACACACCCGGTGGTTTCGGCACTCAAGCGCTGCATGAATTACGACGACACCTTCACCCCGGAAAAGGTCAGGGTGGCGCTGGCCGCCTACTACGGCATGGTGAGTTTTCTGGACGACAACATCGGCCAGGTGCTGGGCGCCCTGGAGAGCAACGGCCTGGTTGGCAACACGCGCGTCATCTACAGCTCCGACCACGGCGACAACCTCGGCAACCGAAAATTGTGGGGCAAGTCGGTGCATTACGAAGAGGCCGCGGCCGTGCCCATGATCATCGCCGGCCCTGGTATTCCGGTCGGCAAGGCCTCGTCCACCCCGGTGACTCTGGTGGACGTCTACCCGACCATTGTGCAAAGCGTGGGGCTGGTCCTTGACGCGACCGAGCAGGCCCTGCCCGGCAAATCGCTGGTCGATCTGGCCTGGAACGACCAACCCGAGCGCGTGGCATTTGGCGAATACCATGCGGCGGGTTCGATCACCGCGATGTATCTGGTGCGCAAGGGCCGCTGGAAGTACATCCACCATGTGGGTTATGCGCCCGAGTTGTTCGATTTGCAGGACGATCCCGGCGAAACACGTGACCTCGCCCAGGACGACAAACACGCCCATGTCCTGGCCATGATGGAAGCCGAATTGCGCAAGATCGTGGATCCTGAAGCGGTGAATGCCAGGGCCTTTGCCGATCAGAAAGCAAAAATCGACCAGTTCGGCGGGGTCGAGGCCCTGATCAAGCGCGGGGATTTTGGCTATTCGCCCGCCCCGGGGCAACGCGCCGTGTTTGCCACCACGCTCGAGGCCTGAAGCTGCGCCAAAGTCCTTCGTTGTCATTGAAAAAGGGATTCCATGGCACATGTCACCATTGACAAAGTACAAAAATACTTCGGCCAGACCCACGTGATCAAGGGTGTTTCGGTCGAGATTGCGGATGGCGAGTTTTGTGTTCTGGTGGGGCCTTCGGGCTGCGGCAAGTCCACCTTGCTGCGCATGATTGCCGGGCTGGAGAAGATCTCCCACGGCAGCATTTCGATTGGGGCCAAGGTGGTCAACGACATGGCTCCGAAAGAGCGCGACATTGCCATGGTGTTCCAGAACTATGCGTTGTACCCGCACATGACCGTGCGCGACAACATGGCGTTCTCCCTCACCTTGGCCAAGATGGACAAGGCGGGCATCGATCAACGTGTGGTCAGGGCGGCCGACATCCTGGGCCTCGGGGAATTGCTCGGTCGGCTGCCTCGGCAACTCTCCGGCGGTCAACGCCAGCGGGTCGCCATGGGACGCGCCATCGTCCGCGACCCGCAGGTGTTCCTGTTTGACGAACCGCTGTCAAATCTCGACGCCAAGCTGCGTGTGACCATGCGCACCGAGATAAAGGCCTTGCACCAGCGCCTGAAAACCACCTCCATCTATGTCACACACGACCAAATCGAAGCCATGACCCTGGCGGACAAGATTGTCGTCATGCGCGATGGCGAAGTCGAGCAGATCGGCACGCCACTGCAGCTCTATGACAGCCCGGTCAACCGGTTCGTGGCCGGCTTCATCGGCTCACCGTCGATGAATTTCCTGCCTGGCGTTGTGGGCAACGGCCAGGTGCGGCTGGAGGGCGGAGCGGCACTTCCGCTGCCGGCCGGTAGCCGCGGCAAAGAGGGCCAGGCGGTGCTCTATGGCACGCGCCCCGAGCACATCGACCTGGTCCAGGGCGAGGACGGCATCGCGACCGAAGTGATTGTGGTCGAGCCCACAGGTGCCGACACCCAGATTTTCACCAGGATTGCTGGCGTCGAAGTGACCAGCATCTTTCGCGAACGCCACGAATTTCGTCCCGGGGCGCCGATTCGACTGCGCCCGGATGCCGCGCGCGCGCACCTGTTCGATGCGCAAAGCGGCAGAAGACTGGTGTGAGTCTGGCGGAGGTTGCGCAACCCACCATCTGGCTGCTTTCAGACAAGGCTTCCCCCGCGGACGGAGGCCTTTTCACGCGGGCCAGGTGTCCGACAACCGATAACCCTGTGGATAGGGGTCGGTCGGGTCCAGGGTGTGCTGGTGCGTGCCGGTGATCCAGGCACTACCCGAGATGACCGGCACGATTGCCTTTGTGCCAGCAATGGACACTTCGGCATCGATGTGGCAGGCAAACTCGCTGCCGATGATCGAGCGCGCCAGGTAACGGTCACCCACCTGCATCCGACCCTTGGCGTGCAGCACCGCCATGCGCGCCGAGCAGCCGGTTCCGGTGGGAGAGCGATCGATCTTTCCGGGTCGAATGGCCACCGCATTGGCGCCGGTCCAGACACCGTTCTCCTGGCCCAGGGGGCCGGCAAACTGGCAAAACGAAATGTGTTTCCAGTCCGCATTGGCCGGGTGCACAAAGCCGAGTTGCAGGGTTGCCGCCTGGGTGATCTTCATGCCCAGCTCCGCCATGTCGCGCGCTTCATCGGGGCGGATGGCGAAGCCGAGTTGCTGTGCGTCCACGATCACAAAACTGTCTCCGCCATAGGCCGTGTCCACCACCAGGGTGCCGACTCCCGCGACTTCCAGGTGCGCGTCCAGTTGCGCGGCAAAAGAAGGCACGTTGCGCACCGCTATGCTTTGTGCCTTGCCGTCCTTGCAGGTGGCGGTGATTTCGACCAAACCTCCGGGGGGCTCCAGCACCATGCGGGTGACCGGTTCGGTCATGGGGATGATGCCGGTCTCCAGCAGCACCGTGGCCACGCAGATCGCATTGGAGCCCGACATGGGCGGCGTATCGCAGGGCTCCATGATGATCCAGCCCATCTGCGCCTGCGGGTTCTTGGGTGGCACCAGCAGGTTGACATGGCGGAACACGCCACCGCGCGGCTCGTTGAGCATGAAGTTGCGCAGCGTTTCATCGCGGGCGATATAACGCGACTGCTCCCAGATGCTGTGCCCAGGCGGCGGCGCCACACCCCCGACGATGACATCGCCCACCTCGCCGGCGGCGTGGCAACTGACCACATGAATGACTTTGGAGCTTTTCATTGCGCGACTTCCGTTGGTTCGATTGCGCCGCGCAGCAGGCTTGACCTGCATCAAAAACCGCAGCAGAAAAGTGCCAGTTCCTAGGGTTAACCCATGCACTGACGCACAGACAATCGGCGATTATCCAGCCACCAATTCTCACTTCCTTTTCAGAAAGTCAGCACCATGCAATTGAAATTCAAACTCCTTCCCCTGTCGATTGCGGCCATCACCCTGTCTCTGGGCGCCATCGGCACCGCCCAGGCCCAGGAACAGATCGTCAAGATCGGCCACACCGGCCCCTTGTCCGGCTCCAATGCCTTTGCTGGCAAGGACAACGAGAACGGCGTTCGCATGGCAGTGGAAGAACTCAACACCAAGAAATTGGTGGTGGGCGGCAAGACGCTGAAATTCGAACTGGTGTCAGAAGACGACCAATGCGACCCCAAGGCCGGCATGGCCGTGGCGCAAAAAATGGTCGATGCCGGCATCAAGTACGTGATGGGGCCGTATTGCTCCGGCGTGGCGATTCCAACATCCAAGGTGTACGACGCGGGCGGTGCAATCCTGTCCACCGTGGGCAGCAACCCCAAGGTCACCATGGGAGGTTACAAGAGCGTGTTCCGGGTCATCGCCGGGGACAACCTGATCGGCAGCAGCATGGCCCAATATGCATCCAAAAGCATGAAGGCCAAGACCGCCGGCGTGATCGACGACCGCACTGCCTTCGGACAGGGCCTGGCCGACGAGTTCATCAAGGAAGCCAAGGTGCTGGGGCTGACCATCGTCGGCCAGGAATACACCACCGACAAGGCGATTGACTTCAGCGCGATCCTGACGAACATGAAGGCCAAGAACCCTGATGTCATCTTTTACGGTGGCTACGCCGGTCAGGCCGGCCCCATGGTCAAGCAATTGAAGAGCCTGGGTATCAAGTCCAAGGTGCTCGGCGGCGACGCAATTTGCGTGACCGAAACCGCCAAGCTGGCTGGTGACGCTGCAAACGACACCGTGTTCTGCGCCCAGGGCGGCGCGATCCTTGACAAGGTGGCTGCAGGCCCGGCCTTCAAGGCCGCCTACAAGAAGCGTTTCAACCAGGACCCGGACGCGTATGCGGCGTCGTTCTACGACCAGACCATGTTCGTTGCGACCTCGATGCAAAAGCTCAATACGCTGGACCCGGCCAAGGTCAGCGCCGAACTGCACAAGGCCAGCTACAAGGGTGTGGTCACCAACTACGCCTACGATGAAAATGGCAACCTGCAAAAGGCCCCGATCACCGTCTACGGCTTCAAGGCAGGCCAGCCGACACCGGTGCAATAAGGTCAGCTCGCGCAAACGCGCGTCACGGGGCAGTGGCTATTCGCAGCTACTGCCTTTTTTTTTGAATGCAACGCGAGCGCCAGGCGAGGCACGGCAAAAGGACAACGGAAAATGGCACGTGTTGCGGTGATTGGAGCGGGTTTTGTCGGATTGTCATCGGCCTATTGGCTGATGCGGGATGGCCATCAGGTCACCCTGTACGACCCCGCAGGGGCAGCCGGCGGTGCTTCGTACGGCAATGCCGGCACTTTTGCCAACTACGCCTGCATACCGGTCAACAACCCCACGGTGTTTCGCGACCTGCCGCGTTACCTGCTGTCGAATGACAGCCCACTGCGCCTGCGCTGGGGCTACCTGCCGCAACTCGCACCCTGGCTGATCGGGTTTCTGCGCAGTTCCACCACCGCGCGGTACACCCGTTCGGCCACTGCATTGGCCACGCTCCTGGGGCTGGCGCAGCAGGGTTATTCCGACATGGTCGCGCAAGCCGGGTTGGGAGACTTCATCCGTCAGCGCGAGTGTCTGTACCTCTATTCGAACGCATCGACTTTCGAAGCCTCCAAACCCACGCTGGAACTGCGCCGCAAGCTGGGCGTGAAAACCCGCATCCTGGACCGGAATGAAGTGACGGCCCTGGAGCCATCGCTGCAACCGCTGTTTGCGCACGGCGCACTGTTTGAAGGCTCCTGGCATTTGACCGACCCGTCGGCGTTCTTGCACTGCTTGCAAATCTGGTTGATTGCCAGGGGCTTGCAGGTGTGCGCCGAGCAGGTACAAAGCATCAAGCCCTTGACTGGCGGTGCCGTCCTGGGCACGGCGCAAGGCACCACACAGTACGACCATGCGGCGCTGTGCGCCGGCGCCCACTCCGGAGCGCTGGCTGTGCAATGCGGCGACGCCGTGCCGCTGGAGGCCGAGCGCGGATACCACCTGATGTACCCCGGCACGTCGCATTTGATATCGCGGCCCGTGGGTTGGGCCGAGCGCGGGTTCTACATGACCCCCATGGCGCAGGGCATCCGTGTGGCGGGTACGGTGGAACTGGCGGGCCTGGGTGCACACAAGCACCAGGGCCTGATGGATTTGTTGCACTTCTCGTCGCGGCGCGCCTTGCCCCAGCTCGGTGAACCCACTGCTGCGTGGCTGGGTTTCAGGCCGACACTGCCAGATGGCCTTCCGGTGCTGGGTCGCTCACGTGCTTCAGCGCGTGTGGTGTATGCCTTTGGCCACCAGCATATCGGGTTGACGCTGGGCGGCTTGAGCGGCATGCTGGTGGCAGACCAGGTGGCCGGGCGGGCGTCGGCGCTGGACCTCAGGCCATTCGCGGCCGGGCGTTTTCACTGACCTGAGACAAGACACAGCCGCAGCGCAATGGCGCACACAAGCAATCTGGACACGGAGCAACTGCAGGCATGGGCAGCACCTGCGGTCCCGGGCCCTGCGTGGCCCTTGCCGCCTACTGCCACACCCGGTTCAAGGCTGCTGCCAGCCGCGCGCCCGCCAATACCAGCCGCGCCTCCATGACCGGGGTGAACTGCTCGATGTAGGCGGTATCGACTTTGCGGCCCGGATAATAACCGGGTGTGCCGACGATCCGGCACGACTCCTCGGCAGCCTGGGCCGCATTCAATTCGCCGGGCGCCACCGGCCTGGCCAGCAACCTGGCAACCAGGGCCTCGTTGGACATGCCCAGGTTTCGGATCAACCAAAAATCCCAGACCGCATGCAGGTTGGTCCCGCGCATGAAGGCCTCCAGCTGGTAGGTGTTTCCGCCTCGGTCTTCGGCATAACCGGCATGCAGCGGCTGGTGCACGTCTGCAACCAGGTGCACGACGTACTTGAGTGCCGTAAGGCGCTCCTCGGGCGGCGCCGCCGAGCCCAGGATCTCCAGCTGCTGCATGATCGCGCCGACAACGCAGTTTCCGTCCGGGCAGTCACGCTGTGGCGCGTAGCTGCAGTTGCCCTTGGGGAAATTGACGAAGTGCCAGCCAGCCGTTGCCGGGCTGCGTTGCTTATCCGCCCACTTTGAAATAGAGGCCAGGGTGGCGCCTGGCTCAAGGGCCAGCAACTTGTCGACTTGCGCCTTTGCCACGGTTGTCAAACGGGCCTGAGCCAGCGCGGCGACGACCTCGTGGCCCTGCGGCCCCCAGGCATTGGCGGCCAGGGCCAGCCCCAGGGTCGCACCGATGAGAGCGCGGCGAACGAACCTGAAGAGGGTCAGCATGCGCAGATGCCCATCGGGTTGTCGCGGACCGCGCATTCAGGGTTCAGGGCTTCAGGCGCAGCCAGCGGGCCGGGGCCAGACGCTCGAAGTCGGCGTCAAAACTGACCAATCGCAGGCCCGCAGCGTCGGCCGTGGCAGCCAGCCAGGCATCGGTCCATAACCTGGCGGGCAGGCCTGGCTTCAAAGCCAGGCGCTCGTCCAACGGCGCGTCGGCCACTTCGGTATCGGGCACAAAACCCACGCCGCTGGTCTGGCGCAGTTGGCGGTAGATGGCGTGGGCATCGCAAAGTGCCAGTGCGGCGTCTCCCATTACCTTGGGCTGGCTGAGCAGGCGCACCAGACCGAGCATGGTGGAGCGGCAGAACCACACATGCGGGCCGAACACTGCGGGTGCTGGCCGGGTGTCGTCCCAATACTGCCGCGCAGCGCCATGGTCCGGGTGCTCGGCCACGACAAGCGCGAGCCAGACATTCAAATCGGGCAGATCGCCGCCCACCGGCAAAACCAGCGCACCCCATGTTGCAGGTGGCTCGGTGGCGCGTGTGACAGTCATTCGTCGGCGAGGGCGCTGAGGTCGGCATGGTTGAGCATATCCGCCGACAACGCCATTGGGCGACCCAGCCGCACCGTGGGAAGGGCCCGGGCGGCCGCAGCGGGCGCAACGGCCGGCGCCTGCAGACCGCGCTCCACCAACGTGAGCACCAGGTCACGCAAGCTGCGCCCCTCCAGGGCCGCGCGGGCCTTGAGGTTGCGCATCAGGTCGTCCGGCATGTCAAGGGTAGTTCGCATGAAAAAATATTACCACAAAAACATAAAAATGCATCCGGCAAAGGATCGGGCTGTGACAACCGTCTGAAGTCCGGCGCCGATGGCGGCATCACTGCGGCTGCATCCGCCACATCGCCGCCTCGTGTCCGCCCGCGTAGCGGTTGTTGGTGATCGTCGGGTCACGGTTGAGCAACTGGCGCGCAAACATCGGGTGGCGCATGCTGCGCACCTCGTGCTCCAGCCTCGCCAACACGGTGCCACTGGCCGGGTCGACGATGTCCTGGAACCGGTACTGGCTCTGGTTGCTCTCCTCGGTGACCAGCCCGAGCGCCAGCAGGCGTCCATGCACGCCCGAAAAGTCGGCCACCGCAATCTGAACATGGTGCCCGTCGTAGGGCGACAAGGGATGCTTGCTTTCGCGAAACACCAGGCTTTCGCCCAGACCGGCGGCTACCCATGCGTTGTCAACGCCATCCTCGCGGAAGGTGGAGACACGCGCGTGCAGAACCTCCTTGTAGAACCGGGCGATGCCCGGCACTGCGCCGTGTGCAACATCGATTTGCACGTAGGGCATGCCCAGTACCACGGGCCCGAACCGCGCAGCGTCGGGCGCATGCACCCGCAGGCGATTGCCCCAGGGACAGGTGACCGACACCAGGTCGCCGGCACGTTCAAAAGCAAACTGGGTTCCCTGCAGCCGGTGCGCGACAGCCGACAGACGCGCCACCAGCGCATCCAGGTCCGCCATCACCAGGCCGGTGACGCCGCGCAGCACCTGCGCCGGACCGACCGGGAGGTGGAACTGGCAGGTGCCCACATTGATCCAGGCGTTGTCGACTCCGGTCACCAGATACGGGTCACGCGTCAGGCCCAGACCCATCACGTAGAAGATGATGGCCTGCTGCTGGTCGGGCACACGCACGTTGACATGGCCGAACTCGACGATGTTGCCGATGTCTTCGGTGCTGCGGTCAAACACTGGTTTCGCCGCGCTTGCGGTCTGGTTCATGAAGGGCCTGCCTTTCGGATTGCGGCCAAACGACCGCAGGTTTCGGGATGCGGGCTCGATTCTGGCAGCTCAGGCAATACCAGCAGCCGGCTCCAGCAGCGCACGGGCCTGCAGTGCCGCCCCGGCTTCCAGGAACGGTGTGAATCCGCCAGCATCGAACGGCGCGCACGCGCACACAGGGCGGCTGCCCCCGACGCGTGCAAGCGCTGCATCATAGGCCGCTGGCCCGGGTCCCGCAAAGCAGTGCTAAGCTGACAGCCACAACTACCGCGCGCTGCCAAGCCGCGCGCCAAGGACCATGGCCAACACCACACTCGACACCCGCGCCAAAGGCGTCTACCTGATCGCCGTCACCCCGTTCACCGACGACGGTGCGCTCGACCTCTCCAGCACCGACAGCATGGTCGACTTCTACCTGGAACGCGGTGCCACCGGACTGACCATCCTGGGCATCCTGGGCGAAGCCACCAAACTCACGGCCGAGGAGTCCCGCGTCTTCGTGCGGCAGGTGCTGGCCCGGGTGAACGGCCGTGTGCCGGTGGTCGTGGGTGCGTCCTCGCCCGGTTTTGCGCCAATGGGTGAACTGACCCGCAGCGTGATGGACATGGGTGCCTCCGGGGTGATGGTCGCGCCAGCGTCGAGCGTGCGCACCGACGACCAGATCACCGCCTACTTCGACATGGTCAACGAGACCCTCGGCGTGGATGTCCCCTGGGCGCTGCAGGACCACCCGGTGTCCACCGGTGTGCAGATGTCGACCGGCGTGGTGCTGAAGATCCTGAAGAACTCGCCGATGTGCGTGATGCTCAAGCACGAGGACTCGCCCGGCCTGGCCAAGCTGTCCGCGATCCGCGCCGCCAGCAGCCGGGGCGAGGTCAGGCGCGTGTCGATCCTGGCCGGCAACGGCGGCGGCCTGTTCCTGCCCGAAGAACTCACACGTGGTGCGGACGGCGCGATGACCGGTTTTGCGTATCCGGAGATGATGGTCGACGTGTGTGCAGCCCACGCGGCTGGCGACGTGGAGCGTGCCCACGACATCTTCGATGCCTACCTGCCGCTGGCGCGTTACGAACAACAGACCGGCATCGGGCTGGCCGTGCGCAAACACCTGATGGTCCAGCGCGGCGCCATCGCCTCGGCCATGGTGCGCAAGCCGGGGCCCAAGTTGTCGGCTGCGGATGTGTCAGACATTGACCGGTTGGTGCGACGCCAGGACAAGCGGCTCGCTGAAATTACCGTCGGCTGAAGGGTCAGGCCTCACACAGCACGAAGCGGCCATCCTCCATCTCGAGCGCCGGGCGAATCCATACCGTCGGGTCAGCCGCTGTCGCATCCATCCCAAGGCGATAGGCATACGCCGGCGCACGATCGGCTTCGATGCAGCACACGTCCGGCCCCAGCAGCACCTGGTAGCGCCGGCCAGTTTTCAGGTGCCGCAGGACGTCACCGGTCTTGAATCGCATGGAGTGGTCTTGGGGTGTCTGGAGGGGGATTGTCGGGCCGAATACGGCTCAAACATACCAGTTCGTAGACAACGCGGCGGCGCGTTGGTTTGCACTGTGGAGTGATGTGGGTCTGCACTGCATGGTGGGCATCACCTCTGCCGTCGTTGTTTGCCCCCCGGGCTTGGAGCCGCTACCACCTGAACCCTAGAGCGGCAGGGGTCGTCCGTCGGCAATGCCGCGGCGTACCGCCAGCCGCCAGCCAGTGAGCGTCAAGACCATGGCACAAAACCTGCCCGACAGTGCATTTCACAACATCGGTTGGCGTGAAGGTACCAACGCGCGGTTCACGGGACGCTTTGCCGCGCTGCGGGTACGCTGCGCGGGCGGCAATGTTGGCAAGGCCCGCCTGCTTGCGGCGCAATGGCTGCCCATCGAGTGGCCCGCCGACCAGGCCGAGCCCGAGAAATACCACCTGTCCACACTGCCAGAGACGACAGCACTGAACGATCTGGTAGCAGCAGCGCACATGCGCTGGCGTATCGAGCGTGACTACCAGGACTTAAAGCAGGATCCGGGATTGGGTCACTACGAAGGGCGCGGATGGCGGGGATTGAACCATCACGCATCACTCAGCATTGCGGCCTATGGTTTCCTGTTGACCCATCGAGCGGCCGGAACCGGATGCGCGGATCGACATTGAGATCGACGCAGGTGGGCGGCAGCAACGCCACGCCCAGACCCGCCTGGACCATGCCAACCGCCGTAGAGTGGTGGGCCGCTTCGCATGCGGGCACGGCAAGGAAGTAGGCGCTCATGGAGACCTGCATTAGCGGCTATAGTTCACCAGATGCCCGCGCGCGGGAGGTCTACACCATCCAAAAGGGGTAAGTCATGCGTTCCAGATTTCGTTTCTTGCAAGGGTTGGTCCTTACTGCGCTGGTGTGGCAGCTCTGCATGCAGACGGCCCTGGCCCAGGCCACCGGTTATCCCAACAAGCCGATCAGGCTGCAGGTCGGATTCGCCGCCGGCGGCGCAACCGACCTGTTCGCGCGTCTCGTGGCGCAAAAGCTGTCGGAGCGACTGGGGCAACCGGTCATCGTGGAAAACCGTCCCGGGGCGGGCGGCACGATCGCCAGCGCCGCCGTAGCCAAGGCCGCCGGCGACGGCTACACCCTGGCGGTGGTATCGGCGTCGCACGCGATCAACGTCACGCTGTACAAGTCCCTTCCATACGACACCCTGGCCGACTTCGTGCCGGTGGCCACCATTGCCACGGCGACCAACGTGCTGGTGGTGCATCCGTCGCTGCCGGTGAACAGCGTGGCCGAATACATTGCGCTGGCCAAGGCCAAGCCCGGCACCATCAACCTTGCATCGGCCGGTTCTGGGTCGTCGAGCCACCTCGCCGGTGAATTGTTCAAGAGCATGTCCGGTATCAATGTCGTGCACGTGCCCTACAAGGGGACCGCAGATGCGATCCGCGACCTGATCTCCGGTCAGGTGAGCTCGACTGTCGATGCGGTATCTGCGCTGTTGCCGCACATCAACAGCGGCGCGCTCAAGGCGCTCGGCGTGGGCGATCCACAGCGCATGCCCAAGCTGCCCAACGTGCCCGCCATTGCCGAGGCCGTGCCGGGTTACGCGGTGTTCGCCTGGGTCGGCGTGGTGGCACCTAAGGGGACTCCGCCAGACATCGTGCAGAAGCTCAATGCCGAGATTGCGCTGTTGCTCAAATCCCCAGACGTCGAGAAAAAAATCGACGACCTGGGAGCCCGCGCCTACATCAGTTCGACCGATGAATTCGGCAACCTGATCAAGTCGGAAATTCCCAAATTCGCGCGCATCATCCAGTCCGCCGGCCTCAAGCTGGAGTGAAGGATCGTCGCCGCGCACCGATTCCGATACACCCTTCGAAGGAAACCAATGAACGCATCCTCCCTGTCCGATTCCGCGGCGCTGGAAAAGGCCCAGCGCTTGCATGCCGAGAACATCGTCATCGATTCGCTGTCGCCGCACTTCATCGCCGAATGTGTGCTTACGCCGGCCATGGTGGATCTTGGCAAGAAGTTGCAGTCCGAAGGAAAAAAGCGTTTTGCGATCCAGGCTACGCTGGCCGACTACCTGATCAAGGAGTGCGAACGCGATCCGGCCACGCGCGAAACCTATCTGGCCTACTGGAAGCGCAGTGGCGTGACCGCCGGCAATAACACGTTGTACGGCACCGGAGCGCCCGACAACGCGTGGGAGTCGCTGCTGGCCGACTTCGGCCGAGTCGGCCGCATGGTGAGCGCGTTCGACGGCGCGCTGGTGCAGGCCAATTGCGCGGCCGACATCGAGGCGGCCTACAAGGCCGGCAAACACGCGGTCTTTTACAACAGCCAGAGCGCGGAGCCGATCGGCGACAAGCTCGAGCGCGTCGACACCTTGTTCGGCCTGGGCCTGCGCAGCATGCAGCTCACCTACAACCTGCGCACCCGATTCGGTGACGGTTGCCTGGAGAAAAACGACGGCGGCATGAGCCGCTTCGGTGAGGCGCTGGTACACAAGATGAACGAGCGCCGCATGATCGTGGACGCCTCGCATGCCAGCCCGCGCACGGCGATGGACGCAACCTTGTGTTCCTCGCTGCCCGTTATCGCCAGCCACACCGCGGCAAAGGGCTTGAGCGGGCATGCGCGCGGACTCCCCGACGACGTGCTCAAGGCCATGGCGGATCGCGGTGGTTATGCCGGCGTGGTGATTCTTCCGGCCTTTCTGCTGCCCCCGGGCGGCGACGACCGTGCCGAGAAAGCCGGCAAGCCCACCGGCTGGGCCACGCTGGACCTGCTGGTGGACCATGTCCAGCACATGATCAATACCATGGGCGAGGACCATGTGGGCATCGGCACGGACTGGGGCAAGCCGTACTACACGGCGCTGACCTGGACTCCGGAGATGGTGAACGAGTCGACTTCCGGTTTCGACTGGGTCGGATGGCGGCCGCACGACAAGTTCAATCCCAATAACCAGATGATGGACGTTGAGACCTGGGACAAGTGGCCCAACATCACGGCGGCCCTGCTGCGCAGGGGAATTCCGGAGGCGACCGTGGTGAAACTGGTGGGCGGCAACTTCCTGCGCGTTTTTCGCGAAGTCTGCGGCTGAGAGCACAGCGGTGTCCGTTCGCGGTATGCACAGTGCACGGGGGGCGCGCGTTGCGGTGATAGGAGCGGGCATCGTTGGAGTGTGTGCCGCCTACATGCTGCGCAAGCGCGGCGCCGAGGTCACGCTGATCGACAGGGATGAACCTGGCCAAGGGTGCAGCTATGGCAACTCTGGCGCCATCAGCCCCGGCTCGGTGGCCCCGCTGGCCATGCCCGGCATCTTGGCGACCGTGCCGCGTATGCTGAGCGACCCGCACAGTCCGCTGTACCTGCCCTGGACATACCTGCCTTGGGCGGTCCCCTGGCTGTTGCGTTTCCTGGCCTCGGCGGGGTCGGACCGTGTGGCCGATTCGGTCGGTAAGCTGGCCGCGCTGCATGCCGGTGCAGTCGCGGCTCACGAAGCACTCGCGCACGAGGTCGGCGTGCCGGAACTGCTGGTTCAGCGCGGACACCTGCATGTGTATCCCGACGAGCAGGCGGCCTCAAAGGACGCGGCGGGCTGGCGCTTGCGCCTGGAATGCGGCTACACCGTCGAGCACCTGGACCGTGCCGGGATTGTGGCGCTGGAGCCAAGCATCGGGCAGCGCTACCGGGCGGGGCGCTTCCTGCCGGACCACGCGACAATCGTCAACCCGCTGCGTTATGTGCAAGCCATTGTTGCCGCATTCACCGCCCAAGGCGGCCAGCTTCAGCGCGCCGATGTATCCGCGCTGGAGCCGCAGACGGGGGGGCTCTGGGGCGTGCGGACCAGCCACAGCTCGCCCAGCTTCAACCACGTCGTGGTTGCCGCAGGTGCATGGTCACGCCGCCTGCTCGACCCGCTGGGCATCCGCCTGGCGCTGGAAAGCCAGCGTGGCTACCACGTGCAGTTCGAACCGGCGCCCCACACGATCTCAAGAACAGTGGTGTTGGCGGACCGCAAGGTATTCGTGGCACCGATGGAACAGGGCTTGCGCGTGGGCGGGACGGTCGAAATAGGTGGCCTGCGCCGGCCGCCAGACATGCGACGTGCCGGCCTATTGCGCCAGATCGCCTGTGAGACTTTTCCTGAGATGGGCCGCGTCGACTCATCGCCATGGATGGGCCACCGCCCCTGCATGCCCGACTCGGTGCCGGTCATCGGCCCGGCCGCTGGGCGGCCCGGCCTGTGGCTGGCCGTCGGCCACGGCCATCTTGGTCTGACGGACTCGGTCAATACCGGGCGTCGGATCGCTGACCAGTTGATGGGGCTGGAGACGTCGGCAGTTTGACCGCAAATGGCCCAAAGCGGCAGTGGACCGAAACCAGCCCGATGGCATCGTTGCGCTGAAAAGCAGACTTGATCAGGAGCGCTCGCGCCGCTGCTTTTGCCCGGTGACTATTGAGCCGAAATGACGCCTACGCCCCCACCTACCGCGGGGGAAATCCAACCACCCGAGCCTGGACAGTGCCTGACCGAGAACTGCCGTTCCCCAATGGCGGCATGGTGTTTTGTTGGAGCGAAGATTTTTGGAGACTTGCGCTTTGATGCGGTTTTCACTTTGATTTGTGGGCCAAGGCCGGTGTTTCAGCGAAATCTTCGCCCGTCAATCGAGGCCCACTTTGGGTAAAAAATAGTCTTCGAAATTCCATCACCCGGTGCACCATTTCGCCTCTCAAACGTTAATAGAGGATGGCCGAATTTAGCCTTTTTTCGAGCCAAGAAAGCCCTCCATGCGCGTAGTCCAGAACGAACACATGCCCATCGGTGAAGTCGACGTCTCCAAGATGCGCTTCGACTACAAATCGCGCGATGACATCCCCAACGCTTGTGAAGGGCCTTCAGATCGTGTACGGGAGCCTGGTGCTGCGCAGCGCAATCTTCGAGTTGCTCGAGGCCCAGGTGGCGCCCAGGGTGAGCAAGTCCGTTGGGTGCCCCGGCATGCCCTTGTGGACGATCCTGGTGTGCGGCGTGATCCGGCTCGATTTGAATTGCGACTACGACCGGCTGCATGAACTGGTCAACCAACACAACAGCATTCGCGAAATTCTGGGCCACGGCGTTTTCAGTGATGTGCGCTACCACTTTCAAACCCTCAAAGACAATTGAAGGCTTCATGAAGCATGCGGGTCGGCAAATCGACCAGATTGAGCGATCAGGCGCACTAGCCCGAAAAACGCAATATGGCGCATGGCGACCGCGAAAATGCAAGCCACGAGCCCTTGCGAGCAAGCCAATTCCAGAGAACCACCGCGAGCCCGGAATTTCGGTCAGGCACCAGGTAAGGCGGTTGAAAGCGGCGTTACCTGGTGCCACCATTCACTTGCTTCTGTGACTGTCGGCGTCCGGCAACGGATGGCTTACGGAAACACCGCCTCGCCCAGATTGAGCATCAACCGGTTGGCCCAGGCGAAGACGGCAACGGCGTGCACCAGGTCCAGGATCTCCAGGTCGGAGAGTTTCGCCGCACGCAGGCTTTGCACCTGTGCGGCACCAAAGCCCGCCGGATCGCGTGTCAGGTCGACGGAGGCCCGCACCAGCGCGCGTTCGCGCACCGACGTCCCAGCGCCCAGCGGGTCGGTGAACACCTGGTGGACCGCATCATTGCGTTTGGCCAGCTGCTCGAAACGCTGGGCATGGACCGACGCGCAGTAGACACAGCCATTGACCCGCGAGACCACGACGCTGGCCAGTTCACGTTCGGCGCGCGACAGCCCGCCGGGCGCGTACATGATGGCGTTGAAGATCACGGAACGTTCCTGCAGGATGCGTGGCTGGTGCACCAGAAACCGGTAGTAGTCGGACGTCCTGGCCTTGGGATGGCTGGCATCCAAGACCGCCAGTTGCTCTGGCGTGGCGTGTTCCAGATCGACCACCGGCAGCCAGGCCTTCCAGCCGAGCGACTCGTTCGTGTAACCCTGGATACGGATGGTTCCGCCGGGAAGCGGCAGGCCACCGGCCGGTGCCGCACCGGCTTCGGCCGGCCAGGAACCAACGCGGTCGGCAAGTTCCACCGCCTTGCCCATGGCCTGCACGCCGGCCACCAAGCGTACCTGGTAGGTAATGAACGCGATCAGCTGGGCCAGTGTCACCACGTCGGCTTCAGCCAGGCCCGCGTCCCGCAGACGCAGCAGCGCGGCCCGGTCGCTGTCGGCCGGCCGGCGCGTCAGTGCCCGCGAAAAATCCAGGATGGCTGCCAGGCGGGGGCTTCCCGACGAGACGCTGAAGCCCGGGCTGTCCAGCACGCCTTGCTCTTGCGCACTCAGGGTCGGTCGAAGCGGCAAGGCCTGCGCGCGGTAATGCGCGGCCAGTTCCACGCTGCCGCTGAGCCCGGCCACTGTCCAGGCGGCGAGTAGCCGTTCGGCGAGCGTCAGCCCGGGCAGGCGGGGGTCGAAGATGGCGGCCTGGCTTCCGAGCGTCGCGTTCGCAACTTTCTCGCGCTGCTGGCGCAGCGCCTGGACGGCGTCACCTTGCAGGATGTCGGACAGTGGATCGCGGATATCTGAAGTTGTGGTGGTGGTGGTGGTGGTCTGGGTCATGCTTGTCAGCGCGAAGATGCGGGTGGGAGGGTCGGCGCCGGGCCGAGGGGGCGACCTTCACCCAGCAGTTGCCGGATCTCGGTCAGTACCTGGGTGTTGGCTTCTATGTGCACGTAGTGGCCACAGCCGGGCACCATCAGCAGGCGGGCGCCCGGAATGGCCTGGGCGATCCACCGGGACTGACCTGGCGGACAGATCCAGTCCTGGTCGCCGCAGACCACCAGGGTGGGGGTGCGGATCGATGCCAGTTGTTCCCGCACGTCGTAGTCCTTGACGGCAAACAGGGCGTTGTGGGTTGCAGCATGCACATCGATCCGGCGCGCGGACTCCAGCGCGACGTTCATGTCCAGCCGGTCCTCGTACATCGGGGACAACGCGAAGCAGATCAGGCGCAGCTCGGCGTCATCGGTCACCTGGTCGCTCAGCAGCTTGTCCAGCATCTCGCGCGTCGCCATCGGTGCGCGGTGCAGGCGGGCTTCGAAGGCCTGCTTGGCTTCTACCTCGTGGTGCCAGCTGGGCGCCGTGCCGCGCAACACCAGGTGGGTCAGTCCATGCGGATAACGGACGGCATAACTCAGCGCGATCATGCCGCCGAAGGAGCCGCCGATCAGGGTCATCGGCCGGCCCCCGCCCAGCGTCTGGCGTACTTCCTCGAGGTCCTCCACCAGCTGGCTGAAGGTCAAGGGCCCGCTCAGGCTGGACTGTCCGTGTCCGCGCATGTCGAAGCCGATCACTCGGTAGCGGTCGGCCAGTGCGCCATAGGCCTGCAAGTCCTTGGCATGGTTGCCGATGCCGCGCCCGCCGTGCAGCAGGATGACCGGGTGCGTGCAGGCCTCCCCGAGCACGGTGCAGGCCAGCGAGGCGCCACGGATGGCGATGCGTCGTGAAGCGGGGGTCATGCCCGATGCTCAGCGGGGCTTCAGGTCCATGGCGCGCAGCCAGTCGTCGCCCCGCGCCTGCCAGGTCACCTTGTTCGACACCCCGTAGGTGGCCGGCTGCTGGTACAGGAACAGGACCGGTGCCTCTTCGCGCATCAGGTGCGTGGCGGGCTGGTAAAGCGCACGCCGCCGGGTGACATCGGTGGTCGAGCGCGCGCTGTCGAGCAGGGTGCCGAATTCGGTGTTGTTCCAGTAGGCGTAGATGTTGCCTGGCGCAAACATCGTAAGCAGGCCGTCGGCGTCGATCGTGGGCCAGGCCTGACCCAGCACCGAGGTCTGTGCGAGATCCTTGGACTTGAGGTACTTGTTCATGAAGGTGCCGAAGTCCATCTCGCGGATACGGACCTTGAAGCCGAGCTCCTCGATCTGGCCGGCGACCACCTGGGCCACCTCTTCTCCCTGCAGGTAGGTGTTGGTGGGGACGTCCAGCTCGATGGTTTGTCCGCTCTTGATACCGGATTGGCGGATCAGGGCCTTGGCCTTGCCCGGGTCGTAGGGGTAGGCCTTGAGCGCCGGATTGAAGCCGAAGTAACTCGGGTCCAGCACCTGTCCCGGGGAGACCCTTGCCTGGCCACCGAAGATGCTTTTGACGATGGCGTCCTTGTCGACGGCGTAGTTCAGCGCCTGGCGCACATCCTTGTTGTCCAGCGGCGGTTTGAGCGTGTTGAACTTGATGAACACACTGCGGATGCTGGGAATGCTTCCGGCGCGCGCCTTGGCTGTTTTGTTGATGCGTGCGATCTCCTGCGTCGGGATGCCGGCGATCAGGTCCACCTCACCCGCCTCGAGCGCGGCGATGCGGCTGGCCGATTCCGGGATGATGCGGAACACCACCCGGTCGAATGCCGGCTTCGAACCCCAGTAGCGGTTGTTGCGGCGCAGGCTGACACGGTCGCCCGGCACGTTTTCCTCCAGTTCATACGGGCCGCCCGACATCGTCTGGGTAGCCAGATTGTGGCTGGCGGCCCAGTTGGGCGGCAGCAGGAAGAACATCGACAACTGGTCGGCCAGGGCCGGGTAGGCGCTGGTGGTCCGGATCTCGACGGTGGTCGGCGAGACCACCTTGACATCGGCGATCAGGTCGAACCAGGCCTTGATGCGGGCATTGACCTTGGGGTCGCGCACCCGGTCGAGATTCCATTTGACGGTCGCGGCGTCGAGCTTCTCGCCATTGCTGAATGCGGCGCCGGGCACCAGTTCGAAGCGCCAGGTGGTGGCATCGACGGCCTGCCAGGACTTGGCCAGTGCCGGCTGAAGCTTGAGGCTGCTGTCGCGGATCACCAGCGAGGGATAAATGTGGCTGAGCACGCTCAGGTCCGAGCCCACCGAGGCGGACATGTGCGGATCCAGCGTGTTGAAGGACACGCGGCTGGCGATGACGACGGTCTTGTCCGCCGCGAGGGCGGGTGCCAAAGGCGCCATCAGGGCAGTCAGCAGCGCGACGTGGGCAAGGTTTCGGTGAAAGGCCATGGGGGTAGTTCCTGTAGTAATGGAGGTAAAAAATGAAGCTGGGCGGGTGCCGCAAGGCGCTCAGTCCAGGACAAAGTGGCGAGGTGCGACTTCACGCAAGGCCGCGTCCGGTGCGGGCTGGAAGTCGCGCGGGTCGAAGACGATACGCTGGCGCAGGCGTTCGCGTACCGGGTCGGGGATCGGCAGGGCTGACAGCAGCGCCTGGGTGTAGGGATGGCGCGGGGCGCCGAAGACGCTCTCGGCCGGGCCGGTTTCGACAATGCGCCCGCGCAGCATCACGGCCACATGCTGGCACAGATAGCGCACCATGCTGAGGTCATGGGCGATGAACAGGTAGGTCAGCCCCAGCTGCTCCTGCAGGTCCTGCAGCAGGTTGACGATCTGGGCCTGGATGGAGACGTCCAGGGCCGTGATCGGCTCGTCGGCAACGATGAAACGCGGTTGCAGCGCCAGCGCCCGCGCGATGTTGATCCGCTGGCGCTGGCCACCCGAGAACTCATGCGGGAACCGGCGCATGGATGCCGGATCCAGGCCGACCTGTTGGAACAGTTTCTCCACGCGCGACTGGCGCTCGTCTGCGCGCGGCAGCAGCCCGTGCACGATGAAAGGCTCGGCGACAAAGTCGCCCACGCGCATGCGCGGATTGAGCGCCGAATACGGATCCTGAAAGACAATCTGCATGCGCTGGCGCACCGGACGCAACTCGGAGCGTGTCAGTGCCGACAGGTTGCGCCCTTCGAACACCACTTGGCCCCGGGTCGCGGCTTCCAGGCGCAGCACCAGCCGCCCGACGGTGCTCTTGCCGCTGCCGGACTCCCCGACCAGACCGAGCGTTTCGCCTGGGTAGATGTCCAGGTCGACGCCGTCGACCGCGCGCACCAGCGCCTGCGGAGCACGCAGGAAACGTGCTTCGCCGCCATAGTGTTTGGCCAGGTCGCGGACTGCCAGCAAGGGTTGGGCGCCGCGGTCCGGCGTTCCCGTTGCAGCTGATGGAGCGGTCATGCGATGGCCTCCCCGGCAGCACGCCGGATCGCCCGCAAGTCGTACCAGGCCGCCACCTGGTGGCCCGGCACGCTGGCTTCGGCGTCGCGCAGCGGCGGTACTTCCTGGTGGCAGCGCCGCGTGGCGAATGGGTTGCGGGGCGCGAACGGGTCGCCAGGTGTGGGGGCCGTCATGCGGGGTGGCTGCCCGGGAATCTGGTAGAGCCGGCGGGCCGTCCCGGCGCCGGCCAGGGGGAGAGCGCGCAGCAGCCCCCAGGTGTAGGCGCTGCGCGGATCGTGGAAGATGGCCTCGGCCGGGCCGCGTTCCATGATGCGTCCGCCGTACATCACCTGCACCGTGTCGGCAATCCGCGCGACCACCCCCATGTCGTGCGTGATCCAGATGACGGTGGTGCCCCAGCGCTTCTTGAGATCGGCCACCAGGTCGAGTACCTGGGCCTGGACCGTCACGTCCAGCGCCGTGGTCGCCTCGTCGGCGATCAGCAGGCGCGGATTGCAGGCTACGCCGATGGCGATCATCACCCGCTGGCGCATGCCGCCAGAGAACTGGTGGGGGTACTGGTCCAGCCGCCCGCGCGGGTCGGGGATGCCCACTATCTCCAGCAGTTCCGTGGCACGTTGCCGCGCCGCGCTGGTACCCAGGCCCTCATGGTGGCGCAGGCCTTCGGTCATCTGCCGGCCAATCGTCAACACCGGATTGAGCGCCGTCATCGGGTCCTGGAACACAAACCCGATCTCGGCGCCGCGCACCGCGCGCAGCTGGCGTTCGTCCATCGCCAGCAGGTCCCGCCCCCGGAAAAGAATCTGGCCGCTGACAATGCGCGCCGGCGGGCTTGGCAGCAGACCGGCAATCGCCAGCGCCTGCACCGTTTTGCCGCTGCCGCTTTCACCGACGATGCCCAGCGTCTCGCCTTCTGTCACGGTGTAGGACAGGTCGTTGACCGCATGCAGCACGCCCTGCGGCGTGTCGAACGCGATGCGCAGTTGCCGGATGTCGAGCAGGACCGTCATGGCGCGGGGTCAGGCTGCCTGTGCCGCCACGTGCAGGTAGCCCGGGTGGCTGGTGGTCAGGAATTCGCTACCGGTGTCGGTGATCAGCACGGTGTCGGAGATCTGCGTGCCGCAGACGCCGGCAATCCGCAGGTTGGGTTCGAAGGTGATCAGCATGCCGGGCGTCAGGGTGTAGGGGGAACGGGCGTCCAGCGACAGCGCTTCGTGGGCGCCCAGGCCGATGCCGTGGCCGATGCGCCCCGGGATGCACTTCCCGTAGCCCTGCCGCTCCAGGGACGACTTGGCCGCCTGGAACAGTTCCGGGATGGGCACGCCGGGTCGCAGCCATGCGCCGGCGTCTTCACGCACGCGCAAGATCGTATCTATGGCCTTGCGGTGGCTGGCCGGCACCTCGCCCACGGCCACCGTGCGTTCGTTTTCGCCGTGTATGCCGTTGGCGTTGCTCCAGATCAGCAGCGACACCAGTTCGCCGGAGACCGGCTTGCGCTGGGTCGGCACATCGGTGTTGAGAAACTGGCGGTCGCCGGTCAGCGCCCAGGTCCACAGCCCGTTGAGCACCCCACCCTCCAGGCTGCCGAAATCGGCCACCTCCACATCGGGGAAGTTGTCGGCCCAGTAACGGTTCATGGCGGCCATGGAAGCCAGGCAGATGTCGCGTTCGCTGCCGCCTGCCGCCAACCCCTCGACCGCGCTGAGCATGCCGACTTCGGTGATGCCTGCCGCGATGCGCGCGTCGGCGATCTCGGGCGCGGTCTTGATCATCCGGGCTTCGTCCAGGAGTTTCGACACATCCTGGAACTGCGCCTGCGGCAGGGCGTGCTGCAGTTCGCGCAGGCGCTGGATCGACACGAAGCTCTCCTCGATGCCGACTTGGCCTGCGCCGTGCCCGAGGTCGCCGAGGATACGCGTCAACGCCTCCTGCCAGTGGGGCCCCAGGGTCACCTTGGTCGACCAGGCGCCATAAAGGCGGATGTCGCGCACCCAGCTGCTGGAGCGGGCGTGGTCGTCGCGCAGCGCATGCAGCAGCAGCACCGGCTCCCCCTCCAGCGGCACGATCGCCACCACCGGGTGGCTGTAGAGGATCGGGTTGAAACCGCTGAGGTAGAAGCTGTTCTCGGGCTTGAAGCTGAGCAGGACATCGATGCCCTTTTCCCGCATGCGGCTGCGTACACGTTCGAGTTTGAGGCTGTGTGGGTGGCCCATGAAGGTTCCTGTAAGAGGGGGGTGTGGGGTGGAAAGTGGAAAGTGGGAAGTGGCCGCTGGCGCTCAGAGCCGCGGATCGAAGTAGTCGCGCAGCCAGTCGCCCAGCAGGTTGATGGCCAGCACCGTGAGCAGGATGGCCAGGCCGGGAAAGGTCACGATCCACCAGGCGCTGGCAAGGTAGACACGTCCTTCCGCCAGCATGCGGCCCCAACTCGGCGTCGGGGGCTGGATGCCCAGGCCCAGAAAGCTCAGCGCGGCGTCCATGACGATGATCCGGGCCAGCTCCAGGGTGGCAACCACCAGGATCGGCGTGAGCACATTGGGCAGGATGTGGCGCAGCATGATGCGCAGGTCGCTGGCGCCGATCGCATGGGCGGATTGCACGAAGTCGCGTTCGCGCAATAACAGCGTCTGGCCGCGCACGATCCGCGCGTAACGCGTCCAGCCGGTCAGGGCCAGCACGATCACCAGGTTCTGAATACTGGGCCCGAGGGCGGCTACGACCAGCAAGGCCATCAGCATCAGCGGCAGCGCGAGCTGGATATCGGCCAGGCGCATGAAAAAGCGGTCCCAGGGCCCGCGCAGGTAGCCCGCCAGCAGGCCCACGGCCGTGCCGAGCACCCCGCTCAGGAGCATGGCGGCGAAAGCAATGCTCAGTGTGATCCGGCTGCCGTGGAGGATCCGGCTGAGGATGTCGCGGCCCAGCTGGTCCGTTCCCAGCGGGTGTGCGCCCGGTTGCAGCCCGCTCCAGGTGGGAGCCGCCATGCGTGACGGCAGGTCCGCACGCACCGGGTTGGGCAGGTCGAGCCAGGGTGCCCCCACTGCCAGCACCAGCAGCAGCGCCAGCAGCAGCGCACCGGACAGGCCGCCACGGTGCTCCCACCACCAGGGGCGACGCAGCGCCGCGATCGGGGCCGCGGTCATCGGCCAAGCTCCATGCTGCGCATTGCGGTGCTCATGGCTCGGAGGCCCTTGGGCTGCGGATGCGCGGATCCAGGCTCGCATAAAGACCGTCGACCAGCATGTTGACGCTGACAAACACGACGGCCACCAGCAGTACGCCGCTCTGGATGACCGGGAAGTCCTGGGTTTCGATCGCCTGCACGATCAGGCGTCCCACGCCGGGCCAGGCGAAGACGGTTTCTATCACGACCGACCCGCCCAGCAGCTCGCCAACGATGATGCCCAGCATGGTCAGGACGGGGATCAGGGCGTTGCGTGCGACATGCCAGAAGAACACCGTTTGCGGCGCCAGGCCCTTGGAGCGGGCGGTGCGCACATAGTCGTCGCGCAGTACGTCGAGCAGGCTGGAGCGAAACAGCCGGGCGATGCCGGCCGTGACATAGGTGGCCAGCGTCAGTGCGGGAAGCACCAGGTGCTGCCAGGAACCGTAGCCGCCCGTGGGCAGCCAGCCGAGTTGCACTGAGAACAACAGGATCAGCATGATGCCGAGCCAAAAAACCGGGGTGGCCTGGCCGAGCAGGGCAAACAGCATGACCATCCAGGCCAGGGTCTTGCCACGGTACAGCGCGGCCACCGTGCCCGCAATCGCTCCAAACAGCAGGCCCAGCGCCACAGCGGTCAGGGCCAGGGTCAGCGTGGCCGGCATGCGCTCGAGCACCACGTCCATGGCGGGCCGCATCTGCACAAAGGAGTGCCCCAGGTCCCCCTGCAGGACCTGCCACAGGAAGTGCCCGTATTGCTGCAGCAGGGGGAGGTCGAGGCCCAACTGGTGTCGGAACAGGTCCATTTGCGCCTGTGTGGCGCCCACCGGCAGCAGCAGGGCTGTCGGGTCGCCCAGGATGCGTGTGACAAAGAAGACCAGTGTCACCACGCCCCAAATGGCGATAAGGGCATCCAGCAGGTGCCGTCCCAGCCAGTCCTTCATGTGTGTGCCGCCGTGGCGCCCGAGGCGTGTGCCGGCACGCAAAGATCCTCCGGCAGGTAGGCCGGGAAGACCGCCGGCGTCCATTCGCTGCCGTCGAGTTCGGGTTCGGTGTAGACCTGCATGGCCGCATAGTGGGCCGCAGCATCGTGTGCCAGCAGTTTCGCTGCCAGCCCCCGTGCCAGGCGCTCGGCCCCGTCGCTGATCTGCGGGATGTCACCGGCGCCCGCCCCCTGGGACAGTGCTGCGGCGTAACAAAAGCAGTGCACCTGCTCCAGCCCCGGGTAGGCGCCGGGTTGTTTTTGCTGGAACTCGAACAGCGGCCCGAGGTCTGGCGAGCCCGACAGCTCAGTGTCGTCCTGGTCGGGTGGCGGGGTAAACCGGTCGCGCCAGCTGCGCACATGCGGCGCAAGCGAGGCGAGTTCGGGCCGGCGCGACCAGTCGGTCCGAAAGCCGGTGGCAAAAATCACGTGGTCCACGGCCAGCGGACCCTGGCTGGTGTCGAGCCGCAAGCTGCCATCGGCGCGCAGCGCCCCGCCGCGCACGGCCGTTTCGAGTTGAAAGTGGGCGTTCGGATGGCGCGAAACACGCAAGGTGCTGCCATGCGGCGGTGGCACTTGCTGCACGTTGATGTAGTGCCGGATGCGCCATTTCCAGTCGTCGGGCAGTTGGCTGTAGCCGTGCACCATGCCTGGGTTTCCCAGCCCCTTGCCTTTGTTGACGCGGGGCAGGTCGGGGCGGCGGATCAGCAGGTCCACCCGCGATGCCCCGGCCTCCAGGGCCGTGGCGGCGGCATCCATGGCCGACGCGCCGCCACCCACCACCGCAACACGCAGCCCCTTGAGCGGCGCACCGTCCCAGTGCTCGCCCGAGTGCGCCCAGCGCGTGCGGGGCAACGCGTGCGCCCACGGCGGAACCCAGGGCCCTCCGAGTCCGTCGCGGCCGGTCGCCAGCACCGCATGGCGTGCCAGCACGCGGTAGGGGGTGGCGCCCGGCGCGCCGTCGGCCAGTTCGAGCTGCACCAGGCCGTCGGCGCGGGGTCGCAGGTCCCGCAGATGCTGCCCGTTGCGGATGTCCAGCGCCAGCACCCGGCGGTACCAGCGCAGGTAGTCGGCCCATTGCAGGGTGGGGATTTTGTCCAGCGCCGTCCAGACTTCGCGTCCGTACCGGGCTTCGAACCAGGCCCGGAAAGTCAGCGCCGCGAGACCCAGCGCCGGGCCGGTCAGCTCTTTGGGCGAGCGCAGTGTTTCCATGCGGGCGGTCGTGGCCCAGGGCCCTTCGAATCCCGGTGCCGAGCGGTCGAAGATGCGGGCCTGCACACCGAGGTGCCCGAGTGAGGCCGCCAAGGCCATGCCGGCCATGCCGCCACCAACGATGGCCACATCAAGCACGGCAAGGCCGTCCGTTGTCCGGGCGGGCACCCAGCGCTTGGCGGGCAGGCCCAGCCAGGCCAGATCCTGGCGCAGGCGCGCTTCGAGTGCAGCCAGGCCGGTGCTGGCCACCATGTCAACCGGATGCGAAGGCATCAGGGTGTCTTTCGGGCGTGGGGAGGGTTCCGCCGTCCGGCCGGTCGCCGAACAGGGATTGCAGCAGACGGTTGTGGTCAGCGGTGTCGTGCTGCACGAATCCGGGCAGCGCGGTGGCGGCTTCCAGCAGTGCTTGCACCAGCGCCAGTTCCGGTGCGGCCACCGTCCTGGACTGGGAGGTGATGGCGCCGAAGTAGAACGGAATGTCGACATCCAGCGGGCGCACGACGACCCCTTCGGTGGGTGCGCCAAGGGCGGTGAGGGGTTCCAGCACGGCCACACCGAGGCCAGCACGCACCAGGGCCTGCGCATTCACCGAGGAATTGGTTTCAATCAGCGCCCAGCGCCGTTCCGAGGGTGGTCCGGCACGCTCCATCTCCTGGTCGAGCCGGCGCCGCAGGCGGTAGGGGTTGCTCATCGTGACAATACGCCGCTGCGCCAGATCCGCCAGGCTCACCCGCGGCTGGCCGGCGAGGGGGTCGTGCGCGGGCAGCACGGCGACACAGGCGACCTGCCCGATCCAGTGCACCTGCAGGCCGCGGTGTTCCAGCGGGAGGCTGCTGGCGCCGATGTGGGCGGCGCCTGTCAGGACCGCATGCACGACCTGCTCGGGCGATGTACTGCGGAGCTGGATCGGCGTGGCGCCGGTCCCGGCCTCCACGCGGGCAATCGCCTGCGGCAATAAACCCACGGCCAGGGCGGAAGTCGCTGCGACGAGCATCGGCTGCGGGGCGCGGCGCGCAATCTCGTCGGCGCGCAGATGGATCTGGCGCAGGCCGTCCAGGGCGCGTTGTGCGTCTTCGTACAGCAAGAAGCCCTGCTCCGTCGGCGTCACGCGG
Organism: Rhodoferax sp. OV413; assembly: GCA_945861785.1. Classification (GTDB taxonomy): domain Bacteria; phylum Pseudomonadota; class Gammaproteobacteria; order Burkholderiales; family Burkholderiaceae_C; genus CAISIP01. The sequence continues at coordinate 45,382 of CAMAWD010000013.1, forward strand.
GGCCCGTGGCGGGAAAAAAGCGGGTACCCGATCTCGGTCTCGAACTCCTGCACCAGCCGCGTGATGGCCGGCTGCGAGCGCGCCAGCAGGCGCGCCGCAGCGGTAAAGCTGCCGGTCGACATGACCGCAGCGAAGGCTTCTAGATGACGGAGTTCCATGGGAGAGCGTTGTTTCGCGGATTATTAACCGGGAACTATTCGCACCACAAATAATGATTTGGAATTTGCACATGCCGTGAGGGTGATTGGACGGCGAACGGCGCAGGCCCAAGCGCACCTCGGGCGGTACATCGGCGGTGGCCAGATCCGGAAAATTCACACCGACCCTATCGCGCGAGCGCTCCTGCTGCCTAAGCTTTGATTTTTGGCAACATGCCCGTGGGCGCGCGATGAGGCAATCTCAAAGGCCTCCCCCAAGGGCACAAAGGTCTCGCCCTGCAAAGAGCGGCGAATCAGATCGATCACGGAGTCGGGCGGGTGAGACAGGTTGCCGAGCGTCTCGTTTTTGACCTTGCCGTCTTCGCGGTAGCTGCGCCGCAGCAGATGGGTGCGATACACCTGGTCTTTGTACCGATTCGGCCGCGATCTGGCGGTGCCGGTTCGTGGCCAGCGGTCAGTCATCGAGCACGCTGCGCAGGCACATCAGCACTTCTTGCATCACCACTGCGGGCGCGCGCTCCACCAAGCTTGCCTGGCGCGATGCCCAATCGAGCGACTTGATCTGGTGGGCATGTATCTGCCCATCGGTGCGCAGCCCCTGGCCCATCAGCGACACCAGAAATCCTGCGCTGCAGCCCAACTCGGCTACGCCACCCGAAATCGGGCACACCATGGCCAGCTTGAAGCGGGTGTTGAAGGCCCGGGGCGACACGACCAAGCAAAAATGTTTGCCCTTCATTTCCCGCCCGCTGGCCGGATCGAAGGCCAGGTGCAGGATGTCGCCTCGGTCTGGCGTCACAACTCGGCTCCGGCGGCTCCCAACTCGTCCCAGCCTTGCGCCCGGCACAGGCCGGCGGGTGTTGCGTGCAACAGGTCGGCCAGGGATTTGCGCGCGCGCTCGGGTCGAATCTTGAGTTCGTCCCCGATGATTTCAAGGGCCAGGCGCGAGCCGGCATTCAGACGGTTTTGCTCCACGTAGGACAGGGGCACCGTCATGATGTAAGAGCCACCTGAGCGGCGCAAGGAAGCGTGCAACATGATTTTCTCCGAAGTTATACAAAAGTATAACTATGGATCTTGAGATCAGCAAGTGGAGTGGCGGGGGTCCCGACCCCCACCAGCCCCGGCCTACTGCGCCACGAACCCCGACAACTTCACCACCGGCGCCCGCTTGGTCGCCTCGGCCTGCATGCGGGCACCCGCCGTTGCCCCTGGCGCGAAGTCCACCTCCACGCCGATCGCGCCAAAGCCGTCGCGCAACTCCTTGGCAGCAAGCCAATGAGGGGTCACCCAGGCCTTGCGCCGGGACCCAGTGCTGGCATCGCGCAGACCTGTGGGTGCAACGGGCAGGGTGACACGACGAGCCGGCCCAATCGGCGTGGTCAGTCCGTGCCCGGCGGTACGGCGGCACCCACCCGTACGCCGGCAATTTCTTCCATCGGCAGGATCACCGAGGCGATGTCGGAGTCGATGTGGCCCCGTCCGGCGGCGTCGACGTAACACTGCATCGCAAGGTTCGGCAGCAGCAGGCGCACGCCCAGTTTGCGCCCCGTTTCTATCGCGCAGTGCAAGTCCTTCATGATGGTGTTGAGGCTGGCCGCTGCCTCAAAATTACGCGGCAGGAAATGGTTGGGCACCACACGCTCCAGGGTGTTGCTGCGCGCGGAACTCGCCCGCAAAACCTCGTAGAGCAAGTGCGCGTCCATGCCCCCCTTGACTCCCATGACCATGGCTTCCGCCACCAGCGCATGCGTGGTGATGGTGATCATGTTGTTGCACAGCTTGGCCAACAGGCCGGTACCGACCGGCCCGGTGTGGAAAGTCCGCCGCGCCAGGAGGTCGAACAAGGGCTGCACGCGCGCAACATCCGCGGGCGCGCCGCCCACCATGATGGTCAGCGTTTGGCTTTTTGCTCCCCCGGGACCGCCGCTCACGGGCGCATCGAGGAAGGAAACCCCGACCGACGCGAGTTCGCGGCTGATGGCCTTGGCCGTATCGGGTTCGATCGTGGCGAGGTCAATACACAGCAGCCCCGGGTTGCCCGCATGGCGCACTCCCTCGGGGCCGAGAAAGGTGTCGAGTGAATGCTGCGGCGTGACGCGGCAGGAAAAAAACACCTCCACCCGGGCGGCGATGTCGCGCGGCGAGGCGCACACCACGGCGCCATCCTGAGCGAGCGCCTGCAGGGGCTGCGGCGAGCCGCTCGCAATAAACAACTCATGTCCGGCCGCCAGCAAGTGGCGCGCCATTGGCAATCCCATCAGACCCAATCCCACGAAGCCGATACGCATGTGTTTGCCTTCCTTCCTTCCTTCCGGCCGTCCAAGCCAGTCCTTGACACGCCCAACACCCAAGTGTATGGTTCAACCTTTGCCAAAAGCAAGATGAATGTTTGAATTGCAGACCTGAGGGACGCTGAATGTATGAGGGCGGCGACGAAAAACTGACGCAGACGCAATTACTCGCTCTGTGGTCGGCGAACCAGACCGCGGTGGGCCTGCCGCGCGACGTACTCGATCTTGCCAAGGATTGCCTGCTCGACCATGTTGCCGTGACGCTGCATGGCATGCGCCAGCCTTGGTCCACTTTCGTGGTCGACCAGGTGGCAGAAGAAGCCGGCGTCGCTGAAGCAAGCGTGTATGGCCAAGGTATCCGCGTGCCCGCGCGCGCCGCCGCGCTGGCCAACGGCTCGGCCGCGCACGCCTTCGAGCTCGACGACTGGCACGGCGGCTCGCTTTCGCATCTGGGCGCCTGTGTGATTCCGGCCGTTCTTGCGGTCGCCGAGCGGCATCATCTGCCCGGGTCGCGTGCGCTCGCAGCCATCGTGGTTGGCTTCGAGGTGATGGCGCGGTGCGGCATGTCGGTTGTGCCTTCGGTCATCGTCCACGGCTTTCATCCCACCGGAACGCATGGCCCGATGGGCGCCGCAGCCGCTGTCGCCAACCTGCTTCGGTTCACGCCGGCGCAGGCGACTTCGGCCATTGCCATCGCCGCTTCCTGCGCAGGGGGGCTGATGGAGTTCAGCCAGGACCCGAATGGGATGATGGTCAAGCGTTTCCATGCCGGACGCGCCGCCGAGGCCGGTGTGGTCGCGGCCAACCTGGCGCTGCGCGGCATGACCGGGCCGAAATCGGCGCTGGAGGGCAAGTTCGGCTACAGCAAGGTGTTCTCCACCGCGCCGCGGCCCGAGCTGTTGACGCGTTGGCTCGGGGACGACTTCGAAATCCGCCACAACTACGTCAAGTTGTACGCCTGTTGCGGCGCGATGCACGCGGCCATCGATGCGGTCCACGAGTTGCTCGAGGCATACCGCTTCGGCCCGGACGACGTGGCCCAGGTTGTCATCGGCGGCAACCAGTCCCACCTGGTGCGCCACTGCGACCCGGCCCCCCAAACTGTCATGGCGGCGCAGTACAGCATGCCCTACGCCGTTGCGGTAGCGCTGACCGGCCGCGCGCTGGACCCCCGCATGTTCGACCAGGGAGCCTGGGAAGAACCGGCGCTGCTGCGGCTGGCCGGGCTGGTGCGCGTGGAGCTGCATCCGGACGTGGAGAAGGCCTATCCAGACACACTGGGCGGGCATGTGCGCATCACGCTGAAGGACGGCCGCGTGATCGAGAAATTGCGCCTGGCAGCACGCGGCGCAGGCAGCGACCGGATCGACCGCTCCGGCATTCTGGCAAAGGCCAACGCCCTGTGTGCACCCTTCATGGACGCGGCTGGCATGCGCCGGCTGTTCGATTGCGCGCTGAGCTTGGATCGCCTGGACGATGTGGCGCAGCTCACACGCTGCATGGACAGCGCCACCGCCAGCCAAGCGCCGCTTGCCGTGGCCTGAGGCACCCCCACTAACGCCACCCGGCTCAGGTGCATTTCCGCTCTGGGCCAGGGGCACACCACAACCACAAAAAGTACCAAGACACCATGAAGAGACTCCCTCCCCTTGCCAGTGTCGCGCGCTCCGCGATGTCTGCCCTCGTTGCCGCCAGCGCGCTTGTCGCACCGGCATTGTGGGCACAAGTCGATTCGTGGCCCAAGCAAAGCGTGAAGGTCATCGTGCCCTACGGTGCCGGCGGCGGCACCGACATCCTGGCGCGCTTGGTCTCGCAAAAACTTTCCGAAAAATGGGGTCAGCCGGTCGTCATCGAAAACCGGCCAGGCGCCGACGCGATGCTCGGCACCGAGCAGGCTGCGCGCGCACTGCCAGACGGCTACACGCTGGTGTTTATCGCGCCGTCGCACGTGCTCAACCCCGGCATGCGGTCCTCCATGCCTTATGACACGGTGAAGGATTTCGCACCCATCACCATGGTGGCCGCCACGCCTTTCGCGCTGTTCGTCAACAACCAGCTGCCCGCCAAAAGCGTACGCGAGCTGGTGGCGCTGGCCAAGGCCCAGCCGGGCAAGCTCACGTTCGGGAGTGCCGAGTCGACTTCGCGCCTGGCCGGTGAGCTCTTCAAGACGCTGGGTCAGGTCGATATCCTCAATGTGCAGTACAAGTCGCTCCCTACGGAATTGTCCGATGTCGTGGGCGGCCACATCCACATGGGTTTTGCCAGCCTGACTTCGGTGCTGCAGTTCCACAAGGCCGGCACGATGAAAGTGCTGGGTGTCAGCGGCACCGCGCGCTCGCCCCTCGCGCCCGATATCCCGACCATGGCGGAGCAGGGATTGGCCGGGTACGACGTGTCCGCCTGGTATGGCTTCTGCGCGCCGGCCGGCACGCCCCAGGCCATCATCACCAAGATCTACAACAATGTGGTCGAGGTCATGGGCTCGGCGGACGTCAAGGCCGGGCTGCTGCGGGCGGGTGCCGTCAGCGTGGCGAGTTCGCCGGAGGAGTTCCGCCAGTTCATCGAGGCGGAAATCATCAAGTCCGCCCGCATCATCAAGTCCGCCGGCATCAAAGCCGAGTAGGGCTGCGCGACCGCTATTGAAAGGCTCTGCCATGGCCACCGATCCGTCCCCCCACAGCCCCGACATTCAGGCTCTGTTCCAGCGCATCGACCGCATCGAATCGCGGCACCAGATTGCCGAACTCGTGGGCGACTACGCCCGCGCCTGCGACGAACACGACATCGACACGCTGGCTGCCATCTTCACTGAAGACGGCGTGATCGACTCGCCCAGCAACATGCTCGCAGCCAAGGGCCGCAAGGGAATCCGGGACACGTTTTTGCCACGCTACAAGGTGCGCGGCCCGAGCTACCACTGGACGCACGACCACAAGGTGGTCTTCGACGACACCGATGCCGACCATGCGAGCGGTCTGGTGCAGGGCCATGCGGAAACCTGCCCGAACGGCACCGTGAGCCTCGCCGCAATGCGTTATGTGGATGACTATCGCCGTATCGATGGGCGTTGGCTTTTCGCCCGGCGCACGCTCACCTTTTTGTACTACGTGCCGGTGACTGAATACGCCACCGTGCTGGCCACCCCATTGCGGCTGGCCGTGGGCGGCCTGCGGCTGCCGGGCGACTATCCCGAAAGCCTGGCGTCATGGCAAAAGGTGCTTGCCACGCCTTGCGGGCCATGAGCGCGCCGCTGATTTTTTCTACCTCACCTATTTTCTGACTCCAACCCGAGAAAGCTGGCAAGCATGATCATGGACAAAACAAGTGGCGCAACCAGGGTGGCATTGGTCGCCGGCGGCGCGCAGGGCCTGGGCCGCGGCATCGCCGAACGCCTGATGCGGGATGGCTTTCAGGTCGTCGTAGGCGATATCGATGCTTCCGCGCTCGCCAACCCGCCTTCATGGAGCGAAGGAGGCCGGGTCGCATTGGGGCTGCCGCTGGACGTCACCAGCGAAGAGTCGGTGGCCGGCCTGATGCAGGAGATCGACCGCCGCTTCGGCCGGCTCGACGTGGTCGTCAACTCTGCCGGCATACTGGGTTCGGTCGACGGCGTCATGCCGACTGTGGAGGGCTCGCCCCTGGCGGTTTGGCAGCGGGTGCTGGCGGTCAATCTGACCGGCACCTTCCTGGTGTGCCGTGCCGCCATTCCACTGCTGCGGCGGGGTGGCTGGGGCCGCTTCATCAACATCGCATCACGCACTGCACGCACGCGTTCCGGCAACCCGGCCTACTCGGCTTCCAAGGGGGGCGTCATCACCTTCTCGCGCAACCTCGCGGCCGAGGTTGCGCCGTACGGCATCACCGTCAACTGCCTGGCGCCGTCGTGGGTGGAAACACCGCTGACGAAGGTGCTGGATGACTCCGCACTGCGTGCCCGCAAGATCGCAGAAACTCCGATAGGACGTATCGGGACGGTGGAAGACATGGCCGGCGCAGTGGCCTTTTTGGTGTCAAACGATGCCAGTTTCATCACCGGTTCGGTGGTGGATGTGAACGGCGGCTCCTACATGCAATGACACGGTCGTATTCAAAAAACTCACCCCCGGTTCTCACACACAAGGAAACAAGTCATGAACGAATTCAATCAGCGCGGTGAATGCGCCACTCCCATCCCGGGCGCCATTTCGCGCAAACGGTTTCTCCAGGCGGCGTGCGGCGCCATGCTGGGCGCGCTGGCACTGCCGGGCACCGCACAGCCGAAGTGGCCAACGCGGGCGGTACGCATTCTGGTGGGTACCGCCCCCGGGGGCGGTGTCGACCTCATGGCGCGTGCGCTGGCGCAGCCGCTGTCCGAACTGCTGGGCCAGTCGGTCATCGTTGACAACAAGGCCGGTGGCAGCAGCAACGCGGCTGCCGCCGACATCATCGGCTCGGCACCGGATGGCTACAACGTGATGTTCGGCCCCATGACGCAGCAGACCGTCAACCCGTATCTGATCAGCGGCTCGCCGAATGCGGCGCGCGACCTGATTCCGGTGGGCCTGATCGGACGCAGCCAGCTGCATCTGGTCACCAAAAAAGACCTGCCGGTGAACAATGTCGCCGACCTCATCAAGCTGGCGAAAAGCAAACCCGGCGTGCTGACCTATTCGACATCGGGTGTCGGTACTTCGCCCCATCTGCTGGGAGAACTGCTGCAGAAGCAGGCCGGTATCTCGCTGCTGCACGTACCGTACAAGGGGAGCGGCCCTGCGCTGCAAAGCATTCTTTCGGGCGAGACCGACATCTCCTTCCAGACCGGTGTGGTTTACCAGCACGTGCGACTGGGCAAGTTGCGCATGCTGGCGGTGGCCAGCGACCGGCGGCCGGGAGCACTTCCCGAAATCCCGACGATGATCGAAGCTGGTTTCCCCGATATCGTGTTCGACGCCTGGATCGGAATCTGGGTACCGGCTGCCACGCCCGCGCCGATCGTCGAACGTTGGTCCAAGGCGCTTGCCGATGCCTGCGGGCAACCGACCCTGGCCAAGAAATTCAGTGACTTCAATGCCGAGGCCCGCTTTGTGGATTCGACCGGCTTCAAGCGCATGCTGGACGCCGAAGCCCGCACGATGTCTGCGCTGATCAAGGAACGCAATATCCAGTCGGATTGAAAATCCAGCGTCGGCCAGCGAAAGAACCGCGGGCCCGATGGCGGGCAGCGCAGTCCCATCCACCCGGTTCCATTCCCGATTGCTGCATGACCACACGTTCCCGTCCGCCCCGCAAGGAAATCGCCGCAAGTGCGCCGCAAGCCGCCAATATCGGAGGGCGGCCTTCCCAGTCCTACCTCAAGGTCCAGACGCGGCGGGCCTTCGAGGAAGTTTCTCTGCAGATACGCGAACAGCTTTCCAAAGGGGCTTTGATTCCCGGCGACAAGCTGCCATCGGAGCGGGAGTTGTCCGAGCAGTTCCAACTGAGCCGCAACACCGTGCGCGAGGCGCTGCGCTCACTGGAGGTGGCGGGAATCCTGGAGTTCCGCAAGGGGATGTACGGCGGCGCCTTCGTGCGCAACGGCCACGGGGGCGCCGTGGTGGCGGGTTTCTCCGACATGTTCCGGCTCGGCATGTTCAAACCGGAGCACCTCAAGGACGCACGCATGCTGGTCAGCGTGGCGGTCACCCGTGCGGCCTGCCAACTTGCAACGGCCGAAGGCCTGGAGGCGCTGCGTGTGAACGTGGAAGCCGGAGAAGCTGCGATTGCGCGCCATGACACCGCAGAGCGCGTACGGCTGGGCCTGGACTTCCACCACCTGCTGGCGGCGGCATCGGGCAATCCGATCATGGTCATCTTGGTGGACGCGCTGATCACCATTCAGTCGCAACTGGTCGAGTTGCTCGGCCCTTCGCCGGACAAAATGATCATGCCGTCCCGCCGCCGCATCTACGACCTTATCGTGGCGCGCGACGAAGAAGGTGCGGCCATTGAGATGGGGCGCAACATCGACGCCCTGCATGAACGTTATCTGTCGGCGGAAGCCGGCCAGGTCACGAAGCCGGCCAAGGCCAACAAGCCAAACCCTGCGCCAAAGACCCAAAAGACGGACGCAATCAAGGTGGTCCCGCTGCGCGCTCGTGCTGTTGCCCGCAAGGCCCCGCCCAAGCCCTGACCGACGGCCTGCTTGCGTGCGCTCGCCCCGATACGTGTTGACTGGCCGCGGCCAGGCGGCCGTTGCACCCCCTGCGCTACGGCAGGCCGGCCGCCGCCAGCAGCGCATGTGTGGCAGCCACGGCGCGTTGCACCCGCTCCAGCGCCGGCAGGGTACGCGACAGCGTGGTGGTGGGTATTTCCAGCGCCAGCGCAATGTCGGAGGGCGCGGCCCGCAGCAGCGCCACGAGTGCTATGGCGCCTTCGCCGGGAAACAGCCGCTCCTTGGTGGCCACGAACAACTGTGCCTCGAGCGAGTAGTCGGTGCAGGCCGGTGCATCGCATAGCTGCAGTATGCGAAACCACTCGGACGGCAACGCAGCCAGCGCGTCGTGGCGGCCATGCGAGCGGTCGAAATGCAGGGCGTCGAGCACGATGCCGAGGTTTTCGGCGCCGGTGTCAACCACCAGAGCGGCTGCGTCGGCCAGCGAACCGACTGTCATCCAGGGCACGAATTCGATTTCAACGCGCAGTCTGTGCTGGTGTGCCATGGCGCAGAGTTGCGCCAGCTTGTCGGCGCCGCGCGCGGCTTGCGTGTCGTCGATGGTGCACATCACATGGTGCACGCCCAGTTCGGCGCAGGCTGCCAGAAAAGGTTCGAAGTCGGTAACGCGGGTGGCGGGCCGGATGCGCGCGGCGCTTGCTTCCAGCGCCGTCAGGCCCAGCGCGGCCATACGCCGGCGTGCTTCGCGGCGCAGCGCCGCGCTTTGCAGCAGCGGTGTTGCGGCAGCGTCAGGCGCGCCGTCGAGAAGCCGCACGCCGACCTGGCGGCAGCCGCCGCGGGCAGCCACTTCCAGCAACTCCAGGAACGACAGCTCCGGAGCGGTGTAGTAAGACAGCGAGAGACTTCTGTGCGCTGCCAAGGCGTTGTCAGCCTGCGCGTTTTTCCGCAAGGCCGGTGGCCGGTGCAGCCGGCAACGCCGCGCTGGGCCGTCGGCCGAGCAGCCGGCGCGCATTGTCGGCCAGGCCGGGGATGTCGGCGCCTTTCTTGATCGAGGTCTGCTGGTCCCAACCCGCAAAGTTGGTGCCCATGACCAGGTGGTCGGTGCCCATCACGTCCACCAAGAACGCGAGGGAACGCGGATCACCGACATTGGTGTCGAACCAGAGCCGCGCCAGTTCCCGCTCGAAGGCGCCGTCTTCCTTGAGCCAATCTTCGGCCCAGGGCCGCTTCATCCCGGCCTGGCGCATGCGCCCGGCAAGAAAGGGCGTGGAACCGCCGCCGTCGCTGATGCAGACTCTGAGTGCCGGGTGCCGGCGCAGCACACCACCGTAGATGAGCGTGCCCACGGCGATGGCGCCTTGCGCCGCGAAACCGCTGACCACGTCCAGGTCGAAACGGCGCAGGTTGGGGTCTCCGGCGGGTCCGTCGATGCCTGCCGGCCCGCCGTGAATGAAGATCGGCACATCCAGTTCACAGGCTTTGGCCCACAGTGGATCAAGGTCGGCGCTGTCCAGTGAGCGGCCGAAGTCGGTTCCGATGGCGGCGCCCGCCAGCCCAAGCTGCGTCACTGCGCGATCCAGTTCGCGAGCCGCTGCAACCGGGTCCTGCATGGGCAAAGTCGCCAGGCCGGCAATGCGATCGGCATGGTCGTGCACGATCTGGGCCAGCGCATCGTTCCAGCGACAGCAGTACGCCACGGCTTCGCCGGCGGGAATGAAGTGAAAGTAGGTCAGCGGGCTGGGCGAAAGCACCTGAAAATCGATGCCGGCGGCGTCCATCGCCTTCAGGCGCAGGCCGATATCGGTGAACGGGCTGCTGGTATGGCGCACGCCACGCAGCTGGTAGTTGCCGATGCGGTACCAGGGCTTGCCATCGCTGTCGGTGCCGTACTCGGGGCCATGGGACCAGCTCGAACCCATGTCGACTTCAATCCGCACGTGCGCGTGGCAGTCGATGGTGTTGGCAGTATCGAGTCCGCGCATGTGCTGGTCCCTTTTTTATGGTGCGCGGTCAGCGCAGCGTAACCGGCCTGCGAATTTCGCAGCTGCCGGCTTCGAGGTTGTAGTAGATGCGTTCCGGCTTGTATTGCCCGGACGAGACGGTGATGCCGTAGGTATCGTCGTCGAGCGCATGAAAGCCGTGGATGTCGGTCGGCGGCGCCACGACGGCGAAGTCGCCCGGGCCCAGCACGCCGGCCTCGCGCTCGACCAACGTCGCGCGCCCTTGGATCAACCGGTCGTCGGTACGTTCATACACCGCGTGTCGGACCTGGCCGCGCCATACGAACAAGGTTTCCCAAATGCCGTGGTCATGGGGTTGCACCGCCGGCTGCATGGGCACCTTGAAAAGCACGATGGACATCGTTCCGTCGTAATACAGGTACCAGGATTTGGCCACGTTGTTGCCAGGCCGCGGCAGGCCACAGTCGAGCAGGTCGTCGCGCGCAAGCAAGCGCCGTACCGGAGCGGCAAGCGCAGCGCGGAAGCGCTGCGTACTGCCGCTTTCGAGCACGGCCGCTGCAGCCGCCACATCACCGGCAAAGTCGCGCAGGCTGTAGGGCGCCGGGAGTTCGGCAACGCCCGGGGCTGCGGCAAGTCCATCAAGTGCGTTGGTGCTCATCGGGAAGCTCCGTCTGGCCGGACGCCGGTGCGAGCCCCTTGCCGCGCCGTTGTGCCGCGCTTCATTGCGGCACCCCGCCACGCACCACGCAGCGGCGCAGGATGCGGCGGTGCGCGCCCATATCGTAATTGGGTATGGCCCGGTGGATCAGGCTGCGGTTGTCCCACACCACGAAGTCGTGGGTGCGCCACTGCTGCGTGAAGGTGTACTTTTCCTGTGTGGCATGCGCCAGCAGGTCGGCCACCAGCTGCTCGGCCTCGGCCTGGGCCATGCCGACGATTCTGCTGCTGTACATGCCCACGAAGAGGCTCTTGCGTCCGGTTTCGGGATGGGTGCGCACCAGCGGATGTTCGACCGGCGGCGGGATCATGGCGGCATCGATGATGGCGCGCTGGCCGAGCTTGTCCAGCATGTACTCGAAGCTTTGCACCACGACCAGACCGGCGATCCGCGCCTTGGTTTCGGCGGGCAGGTCGGCGTAGGCTTGTTCCATGTTTGCGAACTGCGTATCGCCGCCGACGGGGGGCACCTCCAGGCCGTAGAGCATGGTCATCAGCGACGGTTGCGGCAGGTAGGACTTGTCGCTGTGCCAGTTGTAATTGGCTTTGAGCAAGGGGGCGGCGGCGGGGCGCCCCTGGCTGTCGACGTTGGCAATGGCGTGCACGGCTTGCAACACGGCACCGTCCGAACCCTTGACCTGGTTGACCTCGACGGGGCCGAAGGCTTCGGCAAATCGCTGGATGTCGGCGTCGGTCAAATGCTGCTCTCGCAACACCAGCAGGTGGTGCTGAAGAAACAGGGTCTTGATGGCGTCGAGTTCACCGTCCGCCAGCCGGGCCAGATCGATGCCTGTGACTTCCGCGCCCAGCGCGGACGACAGTGGGCGGCACGCAAAGCCGTGCGCGGGGAGCGCATCGGTGGCGATGTCGGCCGGTGCTTGTTTCTGTTGCTGTGCTGTCATGTCGAGTCCTTCCTGGCGCATGGGGGTTGCTGGCGTGTGCCGTGGTGCCGCTGCCCTGCGGAAGGCTTGCCTCAGGCGTCTGCGGCAGGCGCGCGCGCGCCTGGCACGCCGCCGTGCACGACCCAGCCGCTGGTCGCCAGCACACCGGCGTCCACCGCCAGGTCGGTGCCAGTAATGCCGGACGCCCGGTCCGACAGCAGGAAGGCAATGGACTCGGCCACTTCTGCAGGTTCGACCAGCCGGCCCAACGCGCTCAGGCTGCCGGGCGGCACGGGATAACGCTTGCCGAGTTCTATGGCGGCGAGCACGCGCGGCACGCCGACAAAACCCGGGGTGATCGAATTCACCCGCACGCCACTTCGGCCCCATTCGCCGGCCATACCCTGTGTGAGTGTGATGATCGCGGCCTTGGAGGTCGTATAGGCATGGCCATGGTTGGGCCGGTGGCCGCCTATGGACGACATGTTGACGATGGCGCCCTGGCCGCGCCCGGCCATACGTTTGCCGAACTCGACGTTGCAGATGTACGTGCCGCGCAGGTTGGTGCCGGTGATGCGGTCCCAGCTTTCGATGTCGAGATGCTCGGGTGGCGTCTGTGGCGCGAACAGCGCTGCACAGTTGACGAGCCCGTAGACGGCGCCATGGCGCGCTTCAATCTCGGCGGCCGCGCGTGCAATCGAAGCCTGGTCCGCCACGTCCATCGTCACGCAGTGGCCACTGTATTGGGCCGCAGCCCGTTGCGCGGCGGCGGTGTCGATGTCGGCGATCACCACTTCCCAGCCGCGCACCCGCAAGACCTCGCAGGTGGCCGCGCCGATGCCACTGGCTCCGCCCGTTACCACCGCCAGACGGCCGCGGCCTTCCGATGTCCCGTTGCTCAAGCTCTTTTTCCTTTCGCTGGCCGCTGTGATGAGCGCGGCTGTGTTGCTGCTTCAGACCACGCTAAACGCCCTCGTGCGCCAGCCCCAAAACCAGATTCCAACGCATGTTATCAAATGTTGAACCATTCAATCACAACAGCCAATATTCACGGTCGGGGCGGCATGTGAGGGCCGTGTATGGACGCCGACGTCAGATTGACCCAAGGTGCCGATTTCCAGTGACCCGGCGCGGTGCTTCTGGAATCGTTGCTGCGCGCGGGATGGGTGTGCGTTACGGTGGGTCGGTCAAAAGTCGGCAGACAGGCCAAATCCGCGTCGGTGCCAACACCTGCTGTCCAAGCTTTGATTTTTGGCAATGCCCACAGCAACTCACTCACTCAGCGCGCTCAGGTCTAAGCTTGGGTACTGCCGATATCAGCTCTCTCGTGTATGCCTGAACAGGCTGAGTGAGAATTTGAAATGCCGTGCCAGATTCGACGACCCGGCCGCGATGCACCACGACGATGTGATCGGCCATACGGGCAGCCACGCGCAAATCATGCGTAATGAATACCATCCCAACCCCATCGCGGGCTTGAATCTCGTCAAGGAGGTCCAGAATGTCGGATTGGACTGAGACATCCAAGGATGAAACCGGCTCGTCGGCGATGAGAAGCTTGGCCTTCATTGCCAAAGCACGGGCGATAACAATACGCTGGCGCTGACCGCCTGAGAACTCGTTGGGGTAGCGGTCAGCAGCACGCGGATCGATCCTCACACGCTCAAGCAACTCCCCCACCTCTCGCAATGCCTGGGCGTGTGGCGTACCGTTGGCGATTGGCCCCATCGCAATGCTTTCCCCCACAGTGTGGCGCGGATTGAGCGACGCGAATGGATCTTGGAATATGACCTGCACTGCGCGGCGCAGGGGCGCAAGCGAGCGTGATGGCAAGGCCAGGTAGTTGTCCGAAACTCCGGCAAGGTATGCCTGTCCAGCCGCGGCGTCGGTCAGTCGAGCCAACATGCGCGCTAGCGTGGATTTGCCAGAACCCGATTCACCCACCACGGCAACTGTCTCGCCAAAGTTAACCGACAGTGCGACGTCATCCACCGCCAATGTACCTACATCGTTGCGGCCCCAAGCTCCACGAGAATGCCAAATCTTGCGCAGGCCTTGCGCCTTCAGTAGCGCAGTACCCTGAGCGCGCGCAGGTCGCGCCACCAATGGCGGGATTGCTGCCAGAAGGCGTTGTGTATAAGCTTCCCTTGGCTGACCCAGCACTTGCGCCCGAGGACCTGCTTCCACGAGCCGTCCGGCCCTCAGCACAGCCACGTCATCGGCCATCTCGGAAACAACACCGAAGTCGTGCGTGATCAGCAAAAGGCCCAGACCTCGCTTGGCCTGCAGATCCCGCAGCAGTCGCAGGATCTGCGCCTGCGTCGTCACATCCAGTGCCGTAGTTGGTTCATCTGCAATGATCAACTGAGGGTCTGCCGCAAGTGCGATAGCGATCATCACGCGTTGTCGTTGACCGCCAGATAGCTCCCAAGGGTACCGGGCCCAGGTTATTTCTGGCTCTGGCAATCCGACATCCGAAAGAAGTTGCATCACCCGCGCTGCAATGTCTCCTTTCCATGCGTGGCGGTCCAGCACTTCACGAATCTGCAGGCCGACTCGCTCTAGTGGGTTTAAACAAGAAAGGGGGTCTTGAAATATATAACCGACTCTGCCACCCCGCACCTGCAGCAATTCTGCGGCGCTCATCGCCAGCGTGTCACGCCCCTCAAGCAATATGCTGCCGCCAGAAATTCGCAGATCCGGCGAAGGAAGCAAGCGGACGATGGCAGCGGCAGTCAACGACTTGCCCGAACCGGACTCACCCACTACGCACAGCGTCCGTCCAGCATCAACGCGCAAAGACAGATCCTGCACTGCGTAAACCCGGTCAGCTCCAGCAGGCAGTTCAATGGTGAGCCTCTGGATGTCGAGCAACAGGGTCATGCTGCAGTATTCCGGCCCGAACGCAGGAGTGGATTACCAGCGTCGCCAAGGCCATCGGCCAGGAGGTTGATCGACAGCACGGTGATGAAAAGGCACAGGCCCGGCAGCACGCTTAACCACCAGGCGTCGCGAAACACTGACCTCGAAGAGCCAATGATATATCCCCAACTAATCAAGTTCGGGTCCGCCAAACCCAAAAAGCTGAGCGACGACTCTGTAAGGATTGCGGTAGCGACCATCAAAGAGCCCACCGCAATCACCGGTGGCAAAGCGTTCGGTAGTATCTCGCGCACCATAATTTGCCAGTGCCCCAGACCCAGCGAACGCGCGGCCTCGACGAACTCACGACTGCGGAGAACCAAAAACTCCGAGCGAACCAGACGGGCTACCGGAGGCCAGGTAACGAGCGCAACGGCGATGATCACGCTCTTGAGCCCAGGCCGCATGATGGCAACAAGCAGAATTGCGAACAAGAAGGCAGGGATAACCTGGAAAAATTCTGTAAAGCGCATCAAGACGCGGTCCACCATGCCCCCGAAGTACCCAGCGAGCGCACCAACACCTACACCAATCAGTAACGCGCACGAACTCGAAGCCAGACCGATCAGCAACGACACTCGGGCACCATGGATCAGCCCAGACAGTAAGTCACGGCCCAACAAATCGGTTCCCAGCGCAAAGTCGCCCCCCGGCGGGGCGAGTGGCTGGCCCAGCAGCGCCCAGGGATCGTGGGGTGCGATCCAAGGCGCCAATAAAGCCACCAGCGCAATCAATGACAGCATGCCTGTGCCGGTCCATGCACGCCAATTCAAATATCGCTTCTGTGCCATGGGTTCAGCGCCCGATACGCGGGTCGACGACCCGCAGCGCGAGGTCGGTAACAAGGTTCGCCAAAACGACCATGACCGATGAGACGAAGAACACGCCCAGAATCACAGAGTAATCTCGCTGAAGCAATGCATCGAACGCCAGGCGACCTATCCCCGGCCACGCAAACACAGTTTCGATCACAATCGCGCCGCCCATGAGATGGCCCAACTGCAACCCGGCCATAGTGACTATAGGCAACATGGCGTTTCGAAGCACATGCCCGCGCAGCACCTGCCCATCAGTCAAGCCCTTGGCATGGGCGGTACGAATGAAGTCCTTGCCCATCACTTCAAGCGACGAGGATCGAGCCAATCGAACGTAAACGGCCATGTGCAAAAGGGCCAAAGTCAGTGCAGGCAAAACCAGATGGTGCAAGACATCGACCAAATAGGCCAGCCCCTGTTTGGGAACCAAGGACGCCATTCCAAACGCTGGAAACCAGCCCAATGCCACCGAAAAAATCAGCACCAAAAGCAAACCAACCCAGAAGACTGGCATCGCATAACAGAGCATCGCAAACGATCCTATCGCCAGATCCAACCATCCGCCGCGTGAACGGCTTGAGACAATGCCCAGCGTCGTGCCAACGACTATGGCGAAAATGAGTGCAGTGCCAGTCAGCAGCAGCGTGGCGGGCAGTCGTTGCGCGATCATTTGGCCCACCGGGAGGTTGCTGCGGTAGCTCACACCCAAATCGCCACGGGCCAGCCGGGCCAGGTAGCTTCCTACCTGTACCTGTATCGGCTGATCCAGGCCATAGTCGGCCCGAATTTTGTCGATGAATGCCCCGTCAGCGGCCCCACTCTCGCCCGCGATCACGGCTGCAGGATCACCCGGAGCCAAGCGAACCAGGGTGAAGTTCATCAGCCCGATAGCTGCCAGCGTCAACAATGCACGCGGTAACCACGCGACAAAGGCGGTAACCAGGCGCATGCGTGTCAGACGATGACGGCGCCCGAGAACGCCAGGTTCATCGGGGCTTTTCCAGCCAAGCCTCGGCGAAATTGCCGTTCGGACCCAGTCCGTTTATCACAGCATTGCGCAACCGCTTATTGGTCACAGTAGGCCACTGCAACTCAACCAGCCAAAGCATCGCGGCATCTTCAACCAGGACCTTCTGCACATCCGAGTAAAGCTTCTTGCGACGCACGTCATCTGTAGATGATGCTGCGTCGGCAAAAAGGGCGTCCACTTGTGGGTTTGAATAACCAGCTTCGTTGGTAAAGGGTATGCCCTTGCGCTGGTTCTCGGTGATGAAGGTTCTTGAGACACCCAGCGCCGGGTCAGACAGGGTCGTCAAGAAGGTCATGATCATCTCAAATTCCCAGTTCTTGAGGCGGTCTACCCATCCGGCGGCGTCGGTGGACTCCAAGACCACCTCGATACCCACACGACGAAGCGCCTGACGGGTGCTCTCGGCAGCACGGTTCCAGACTTCACCATAAGGAAGACCAAGCAGTTTGACTGTCGTGCGTACACCGTTGGCACCCTTCTTGAGGCCCATATCGTCGAGCAGCGCCTCGGCTTTTGCAATGTTGAAATCGTACTGCCGCACTGCAGGCTCGTAATATGGGGAACTGGAATGGACAGGGCCGGTAGCCACGGTTGCATAGCCCTGAAAAATCGTGTCACGGATTTGATTCCGGTCTATCGCGTGCATCATTGCCTGGCGAAAACGTTTATCGTTGAAGGGCGCCTGACGCAAGTTCATCTCGATCCAAGCAATTGGAGAACCCCACTCCCAACCCTTGGCTGTACCTTCAAGGTATGGCAGCTTTGCCAACCGGGCCGCGTCACGCAGTTCCAGGTCATTCTGGGTGGCTATGTGGAATTCTTGGCCTTCCATAGCCAAGGCACGCGATGCTGCATCTGGAATAAATCGGTAGTAGATCTCGTCCAAATACGGCAGACCCGCACGCCAGTAGGTGTCGTTGCGGACAAGATGAATATATTCACCGCGTTTCCACTCTTTGAATTTGAACGGCCCCGTACCAACCGGATTCGCATTGGCCGGATTTTTTCGGAAGTCGCTGCCCCGGTAAATGTGGGCCGGCAAGATCGGAGCACCGATCGTGTCAAAGCTGCGAATCAGCGGTGCGAATGGCTTTTCAAGAACAAACTCGACAGTGAAATCATCGACCTTGGTAACCTTGGTGCGTTGGAACACCGCCTTCGAGCGAGGATGAACGTCGACCAGAAACTGGCTGAATGTAAACACGACATCGTCCGCAGTAAAAGGCTTGCCATCATGCCATTTGACATTGCGACGGAGCTTGAAGCTGTACTTGCGGCCATCCGGGGAAATCGTCCAGGACTCTGCCAACATGGGTTGCGGAGCGAGGTTGAAGTCATAGGTCAGCAGACTCTCAAAAATCTTGGTCCCTGGGAGCAACGCGGGCGACTGAAGAAAGAGCCCCGGCACTATTCCGGGTGGTTCCGGCCAAAGCACCGACTGCAAAATGCCACCCCGGACCGGGGTCTGGGCGCTGACTACTGACAACCACAGACCCAAGCTGATTGAAACCAATGTAAGAAATAAACGCTTCATAAAGGATTCCGATAAAAATGACACCCCCTGAAGGGCAAGACAAGTATGATAGGTATGATAATCCTAATTTAGGTCAATTTTTCGCAATGACCCTACAAAGTTAGCGGAACAGATTACGGGCCTGTTTTGAAAATTGGCAATAGGACAACCCAAATCTGTTGGGCCAGACAACCAGATAACAATACGTCTAAATGATTCATAACAAAGCAACTGCAAGCGGCACATCGCAGCCCCAGAAACTTGACGTGATAATCATCGGCGCCGGGCTCGCCGGCATGTACCAACTGTTTCGTGTTCGAGAACTTGGCATGTCGGTGCGCGTCATCGAGGCTGGGAGCGATGTTGGTGGCACATGGTATTGGAACCGCTACCCTGGCGCCCGATTTGATTCCGAAAGCTACACATATGGCTACTCCTTCTCAAAGGAGTTGCTGCAAGAGTGGAGCTGGTCAGAGCATTTCGCTCCGCAACCCGAGACCTTGCGCTACGCGCAGCATGTCGCCGACAGATTCGATATGCGCCGTGATATTCTTTTCAAACACAAGGTGGTCTCTGCTGAGTGGCTTGAAGAGAGTCGGGAGTGGCAATTGAAACTGCACACCGGCGCGTTGATGACTGCGCGATTCCTCATCACAGCTGCCGGCTCGCTTTCGGTTCCGACCTTGCCGCGGATCAAAGGCATCGAACAGTTTGCGGGTGTAGCTTGCCACACCGCAAACTGGCCACATGAGGCCGTTCGCTTTGAAGGTAAGCGTGTGGCTGTATTGGGAACCGGGGCAACCGGGATTCAAACTATTCAGGAGGTGGCCAAGACGGCAGCCCACCTTACAGTTTTCCAGCGCACAGCAAACTGGAGCGCACCGTTGCACAACAGTCCGATTACACCCGAACAGCAAATCGCAATCAAATCATCTTATTCTGATATTTTTAAGCGGTGCCGCGAGAGCATTTCTGGTTTCATCCATAACCCGGATCCGCGCCGTGGCGTGGAAGTATCAGAACAGGAGCGGGAGGAATTCTGGGAGAAACTCTATAAAGCAGCTGGATTTGGCATTTGGATCGGGAATTTTCGCGATCTCATGACGGACCGCCAGACCAATGCCTGGATGTCCGATTTCATTGCCAGGAAGATTCGCCAGCGCGTCAAGGATCCGGGAATTGCAGAAAAGCTTATCCCGAAAGATCACGGATTCGGGACGCGCCGCGTGCCGCTCGAGAGTGGTTATTTCGAAATTTATAACCAAGCAAATGTGGAGTTGATCGATTTGCGCGAAACCCCGATCGAACGAATAACACCCACCGGGATCAGAACAGCACAACGCGATTTCGAGTTCGACATGATTATCTACGCGACAGGCTTTGATGCGCTGACTGGCGCGTATGACCAAATCGACATTCGCGGCACCAATGGACGTCGGCTCAAGGACCAATGGGCTCAGGGTGCCAGGACCTTCCATGGCTTCCAGAGTGAAGACTTTCCGAACCTGCTTATGGTGATGGGCCCAATGGGGCCGCTGGGGAATATTCCGCGAGTCATCGAATACAACGTTGAGTGGGTCTCAAAACTGCTCAAACATATGCAAACGAAAGGCCTTACCAGGGTGGAGGCTCGGCCCGAAAGCGTTCAAGCGTGGATGGACGTGGTTAAAGCAGCCTCGATTGGCCTCCTGTCCAACGAAGTAGATTCGTGGATGACAGGTGTGAATACGAACGTCGACGGCAAGACGGCACGGGTACTCTCACGGTTCAGCGGAACAGGCCCGGACTTTCGCTCCCGCTGTGACGCAATAGCAGCCGATGGTTATCCAGAACTTGATATGAAATAGCTGGCAGTGCTTGTGAAAGCCTCGAATTTGGAGCTACTTGTTCAACTATCCCAGTCTGACCACCGAGTTCTCAAGCCACGAACGCTGAGCTGCAAGAGCCACCACAATACTTGGCCGCGCATCCTGCACGGGCATCACGGAACTGCCTAAAGCGAAGCCAGCATAAGCTTGGCGCAAATGCTCCTCCAGTTCAAAGACCTCACCCGACAGTGGGATAGTCAACTTTTCAACCTCGGCGTCGCCACTGCGGATTTTCAACTCGAAGTCGGGTTTTGTGGTGCGGTCCATCGCCCCACTCCACCACGTGCGCAACGCGCCGTGACTTCCAGCAACCTCCAGAACCGTGTGGTGCTCAAAACCACCCAGACACTGGTTGAGTACCGCCGTTGCGCCATCAGGCCATTCCATCACCAACGTAAAGTGAGTGCTCAAAGCTTGCGTACGGTCACCACCAAAGGCCTTGACACTTAAAGGCAGCCCAGCACTCGCGCGGTACCAGAGCACGAGGTCGATGAAGTGGACCAGTTCCTCCAGCACCCAAGACCCAACCCTCTCGCGATCAAAACGCCAGCCACCCGAACCTTGACGGAATGGTTTGCGAAATAGCGACAAATGCTGGTGCCGAATTTCACCCAAATCGCCGCGTTCAATGCGATCTTTCACCAAACCCCACTGACGCGATACCCGCAACTCGTGATTAACTGCTGCCAAGCGTCCATAACGCTTCGAGGCTTCAATGACCGCGTCGCACTCCTCCAAGCTCAGGCCTACTGGCTTTTCGATCAACACGTGCCGGCCAGCCCGCATCGCGGCAACCGCGGTCTGGGCGTGCAAATGGTTCGGCAAAAGTACGTTCACGACATCTACGTCAGGTTGCGCAAGCAACTCGTCCAAACTCTCATACAGACGTGCTCTTGGTGCGATCTGCAAAGCAGCGTTGCGTGCGGCCGCACTGCGCACCAAGATGGCGACCACCTCTGCGCCGGCAATCGCTGCAATCGCTCGCGCATGCATCTGTCCCCAAGCCCCAAAGCCAGCCAAGGCGACTTTGGTTTGCGTCGGCAATCTAACTGTCGTGGAAGGCTTGTTCATTCAGATGTAACGGAGGATTCAGAGAACTGGTTGCGAAAGCGTGTCATCTTAGCCTTCAAATGGTTTGGGGCAAATTATTGGCTTTGGGGATAGGCAATCCAACCCGCGCTGGATGTAATTGCTGCCGGGCATCAGGCAACGACCTTCCAATGGTGGGAGCAGCGCCGAACAAGTTATGAACTTGTGATTTCGCAGTTGGTGGTGTGGACGAGGCGGGTGGTCGCCCCTGGGCAGTGGCGCAGCAGGCATTGCGCGATGACCCGCAAAAAGATGCGCAGCGCACTGTTCAGCGCGGCGGTGGGCAAGCATCGGTCGGTGGTCTGAACGTGTTCATGCCGATGGGGCGCGAGAGCAGCGAGGACGCGGTCAAGCGTGTGTTGCCGGTGCTGCAGGAGACGGCGCGGGCGATGCGCAATTTGACTTTATGATCCAAAGCTGATGCATACTTGCATCACTATTGATTCGGAGTCGCCATGCGAACCACTGTCACCATTGAGGATTCCCTGTACGAAAAGGCACTCGAAGTGGCCGACCCCAAGATGGACCGTGCCGACATTTTCCGTGAAGCGATGAAGACCTTTGTGAGAGTCCAGGCCGCCAAGCGCCTCGCAGCCCTTGGCGGAGCAAGTCCCGACATGCAGGACATACCCCGTCGAGGCGCAGAGCCAGCGCCACGATGAGTGTTTTGGTTGATACATCGGTGTGGGCCGATCATTTCCGAAGGCCCAACAGCGTGCTTGCCGGGTTGGTGGTGCTCGATCAGGTCTTGACGCATCCGATGGTGGTTGGAGAACTTGCATGCGGCACACCCCCCGAACCCAGGCTTCGCACGCTGGCCGACATGGAATTGTTGCTGGCGGCCAACCAGGCCACCCCTCAAGAGGTGCGCGTTCTCATCGAAAGAGAAGCGTTGTTTGGCCTGGGTTGCGGTTTTGTGGACCTTTCGCTTCTCGCTTCAACCCTGATCACGCCGGGAGCCGCGTTGTGGACGCTTGACAAACGGCTTGCTTCTTTGGCCAGTCGCTTTGGGGTTTGTTTTGCACCGCCTGTGCACTGAGCAGGGCCACCACCGCTTCGACCATGTGTTCGCAGTGGTAGAAGATGGCCAGTGACTTGCGCCGCGTCAGACCCGCTCGTCGCCGTCTTGCGCCGGCACATCGGGTGCCTGGCCCATGTAGTGCTCAAAGTCACTGCGCCGGCCTTTGGCGGCTTCCGCTTTCAAGTAGTCCAGCGTCAACACCGAGGCCATCTTTTCGGCCGCGGCGCTGGCGATGAACTGGTTTACCGAAATCTGGTCGCGCTCGGCCAGTTCCTTGATCTTTTGATGCACGGAGTTCGGCAAACGGATCGTCAATGCGGCCATTTCAGACTCCTCAAATGTTTCAGAAAGTCGCCGGGTCGCATTGCGCCCACGTTCAAGGACTCGGCACGTTGAAAATCCCGCACGTTGTGCGTCACGATGAAGGGGCTGCCCGACGCAACCGCGCACTCCAGCAGCATGTCGTCGTCCGGGTCGCGCAAATGCGGGCGCCACAAAAAATGCACGTCCTGCAGGTGCGCCAGCGACGCCAGGTAACGCAGGTACACCAGTGTGGCGTTGACTGTTACCCCCGCGGGCAAGTGCTCGGGTCGCGTCAATACGGCCTGCCATTCGGTGTACAGCGCCACCGTCAACGCCATCTCGAAATCGCGGCATGGCAACATGGACATCAGCTGGTAACTTGCACCGTTGCGGGAGCGCGCTGCTGCCACCAGAACTGTCGTATCGAAGACTGCGCGCAATGCCATGCAACTCCAAAACAAGTTGCGCCAGTATAACCATCAATGGCAGTTGCGCCTGCTTCAAAAATGGCTGAAAACTCCAGGTCTGATTGCTCGTCCGGCTCGCAAAGGCTGCCGCAATTGCGCTTTGGCATCGGTATCCATGGCGGCGAGGCCGTAGCCGGCATGATCGGCGCCGGCGTGTTGTCGACGCAAGTCAAGGGCAAGGCCGAGCCGCTCCAGACCTGCTATGTGGAGCCGTCTGCGCAGCCGTCCCGACCCAGCATTGCATGCCCGCGGCGGCCGGGCGCATAGGTCGAGTGGGCTACGAACTGCGTGAAGGGCAATTTGCCAACACCTGCCAGTTCATCAGCCGCCAAGGGCAAAAGTTCGATGCGCCCGACGCGGCCGGCCAGCGACTGTGTGGTGCCGGCAATCAGGTCAAACCGGGCGGAACCCGTCAGCACAAAGTCGCCCATTCGGCCACGTTCATCGACCAGACCCTGCAGCCAAGACAACAAGTTCACAGGCCTTGTCGGCAAATACGGCCCGCGCCAAGCTTGTCTTGCCGGATTGACGTGGCCCGGTCACGGCAACAATCGGAAAGCCTTTGGCCAGGCGCTGCGCGGTGGCGGTGGCGTTGCGTGGAATCATTTCTTACAATTTTGACCTTCGTTGCCGTCCTGCAGGCGCGCTTGTTTGTTTGAAGTGGATCGACGCAGGACAAACGCGCAGCGGACACGGTTCGCACGACCGGGCTGTTCGCTGGAACTCGGTGAGGGCCGAAAGCCGTCAATCGCTTTGCAGGACCTGACGCAAGCAATCGCGTTTGGGGGGCGCGAGCGCATCGGGTCATCCAGGCCGTTGGCGACTTCGTCGAATGGCAAGACGCAGCGAAACTTCAGGCGGCGTACCTGAAACATCCAGCGCCCTTCACGCTTGACGTACCGGTCCAGGTCACGCAGCACGATACGCACCGCCATGCCATACCGGGACAACAACTCGCCGAGTTGTTGTCCCGGTCATCCACCCGCCGGACCAGCGACGCCAGCTGCACCCGCCTGCGGCACACTCCATGGTCCGCCCGAACGGTGCACCGGCCCAGTCCGGGCAGTGTAGAAGCAGCACCGCACCAGCGTACAGTGCAAAATCACCGCATATTCGAGGAGCCCCCATTGACCAACCAAACCCGCAACGGCGCAGACCTGCTCTGCGAATCCCTGCTCATCAACCAGGTGGACGTGTGTTTCGCCAACCCCGGCACCTCCGAGATGCATTTTGTCGCCGCGCTGGACCGCCAACCCGCCATGCGTTGCGTGCTGGGCCTGTTCGAAGGCGTGGTGACGGGCGCGGCCGATGGGTATGCCCGCATGGCCGGCAAACCGGCCTGTACGCTGCTGCACACCGGCCCGGGGCTGGCCAACGCGCTGGCAAACATGCACAACGCAAGGCGCGCCAACACACCGATGGTCAACGTGGTGGGCGACCATGCCACCCACCACCTGGCCTTCGACGCGCCGTTGACATCCGACATCGACGCCCTGGCGCGGCCGATGTCCGACTGGGTCGGCCGCAGCAGCAGCGCCGACGATGTGGGGCGCACCGCGAACGAGGCCATCACGCAGGCGCGCACCGAACCGGGCCGCGTGTGCACCATGGTCCTGCCGGCCGACCACGCCTGGACCCCCACCAGCACCACGGCCACCAGAGCCGCCCCACCGGCAGCCCCTGCACTGCCCGCGCAGGACCGGTTGCTTCAGGTGGTGCAGGCACTGCGGCAGGCCGGCACCAACCAGGACAACACCGTGATCCTCCTGGCGGGCAAGTCCCTGCGCGACGAGGGCCTGGCAATCGCCAGCCTGATTGCCGCAGCCACCGGCGCAAGGCTTCTCACGCAACAGGCCAATGCGCGGGTGGAGCGTGGCCTTGGGCGGGTCATGATCGACCGCGTGCCGTATGTGGTGAACCAGGCCTTGCAGATGCTGGCCAGCACCCGGCGCCTGGTGCTGGTCGGCGCCAAGGCGCCGGTCGGTTTCTTCGGTTACCCCGGAAAACCCAGCAGCATGTTGCCGCCCGACTGCGAGGTGATCTGCGCAGCGCGACCCGATGAAGACCTGCTGGGTTGCCTGCGCCAACTGGCCGACCACTTGGGCCTCAGGCTCCCGGACGGAAGGCCTGACCCCGATCACAAAGTGGTCGCAACGCGCCGCGCACTGCCGTTGCCACAGGGCGCACTGACACCGTCCAGCATCGCGCAAGCGGTGGTCGCCTGGATGCCCGACCAGGCCATCGTGTGTGACGAAAGCGTGAGTTCAGGGCGCGACTTCTTTCCCCTGAGTTACCACGCCGCGCCGCACGATTACCTCCAACTTACCGGCGGTGCGATCGGCCTCGGCCTGCCGCTGGCCACTGGTGCAGCCATTGCGGCGCCGAATCGCAAAGTGGTGACCCTGCAGGCGGATGGCAGCGCCATGTACACCGTGCAGGCCTTGTGGACGCAGGCGCGCGAACGGCTCAACGTGGTGACCATCCTTTACTCGAACCGGCGCTACAACATCCTGCACGGCGAACTGAAGGACGTGGGCGCCGGGGTGCCCGGTGTCAACGCCAGGCGCATGCTCGACCTCGACGACCCGGCATTGGGCTGGGTCAAGATCGCCGAGGGCATGGGCGTGGAGGCGGCCAGCGCCCACAGCAGCGAAACATTCAACGACCTGCTTGCCGCAACGACGCGCATCGACCGGCCGTTCTTGATCGAGGCCTTTTTCTAGCGATCTCCGCCTGGCGTATCGGAACCTGAAAATTGCGGCTTGGTAGGGGATCAGGCCGGCGGCGCATTCGGCTCCGCGGCTGTCCTCCGCCCTGCGGGCTCCCCCTTTATGCCGCTGCGCCGAACGCACCGCCGACCTGATCTTGCGACGTGATTGGAGTGCGGTGCACCCAAAAACGCCCGCCGCCGAGAGGACCGACCAGTTGTCGCGGCGAGGTAAAGGAGGAGCCCGCAGGGCGGGGGACACGAGCGGCGGCAACTGGTCGGTCCTCTCGGCTCGCCACCAACTGCCCCTGCTCCCCGATTCACGGCTCCGTAAAAAGCGAAAACCAGAGCGCCCCAGCCCGAACGACATTGCCCCTGTTTGACAGAAATCAACCCATGCGGGTGCCGCGCCCGGAACCCGCGACCGATAGCCGGAAAATTGAAAAGCCGGGTTAGGCCGAATTGGAGTTGGGCCAAGCGTTGGCGTTGTCAAGGAGACACCATCATGCGCACCGTCGCCCCCGACCTCTTGGCACGGCAGCGGCTACCCGCTGTCGACGCCGATCGGTGACAATCGGTCGCAGTGAAGTCGCGCCATTTCCTTCAACTCGTCGCCTTGTCTGCTGTGTGGGGCTCGGGTTTTCTTCTTACCCGCATCGCCACGCCGATGCTCGGGCCCAGCGTGATGGCCACCATGCGGGCCATGCTCGGTTCGATCACTCTGGCGGTGATCATGCACTACCTCAAGCTGCGCTGGCCGCGGGAACACTGGCGCGAGGTGCTGGCGCTGGGGGCACTGGCCATCGCGGTGCCGCACTTCCTGTATTCCCTCGCCTCGTTGTACCTGCCGGCCAGCTACAGCGCCGTGCTGGGGGTCACTTCTGTGCTGTTCGGCACCATGGCGTCCGCCTGGATGAAAGAGGACACACTCACCTGGTCCAAGATCGCCGGCTGCCTGGCTGCCTTCGTCGGTGTGGCGCTGGTGGTACGTCTCGGCCCGCTGCATCCGTCGCGGGAACTGCTGGCCGGCACCGCGATCGCGATCACCGGCGCGGTATTCTCCGGGGCCACTGCACCGCTGCTCAAACGCGCGACCAAACGCATGGAGCCGCTGGCGATCACTGCGTCCATCCATATGGCGGGATTTGTGCTGCTGTTGCCCGTGGCGTTGTGGAACCTGCCCCAAGCCCGCTTCACACCGGCAGCAGTTGGCGCGGTGGCCGTCATGGGCATCGGCACCTCCGGGCTGGCCTACTGGCAGTACATGCGCATTGTCAAACACGTCAGCCCGGTCGCGGCGCTTAGTTCGACCTTCATGATCACGCTTTTTGGCGTGGCATCGGGCCACATCTTCCTGGGCGAGGTGTTCACGCTGGCGTCGTATGCCGGGGGCGCGCTGGTATTGCTCGCCACCGTCCTGGTCACCGGTTTCAACCCCTGGCGGAGGGCAGCGAGCCACGCCAAACCCTGAACGCGCAGGCGGCGGCTACCAGGCTGCTGGCCATGCAGACCCAAAAGATGCTCTGAAGGCCATGGCGTGCGCTGAGCAAGCCACCCAAAACTCCACCCAGCACACCGGGCAATCCATAAGCTGCCACCGTGAAAAGCGCCTGCCCCCGACCCCGCAGCCGCCCCGGAAAATGCTGCGACACCAGGCCGATACACGCGGCGTGGTGGGCACCAAAGGTCACCGCATGCAGGAGTTGGGCGAGCACCAGCAGCGGCAATAAGGTGGCTGTACCTGCGGTAAGACCCATGCGCAAGGACGTCACCAGGGCGCTCACGACCAGCCAGGCGCTCAGGCTCAGCGCGGGCATCCAGCGTCCCTGCCAGTAGAACCAGGCGATCTCCACCAGCACGGCCACGGCCCACAACAAACCGATCACCGTCTTGCTGTAACCGATCGAATCCAGGTAGAGCGAAAAGAACACGTAGATGCCCATGTGCGCCAACACGTGAAAGAACAGCGCCGCAAAAAACCATTGCACCTGCCGCTGTCTCAGCACCGGCAGCAATGCCTGGCGTTCCTGTTCCGCATGCACCGTCTCCTTGAGGTCGGGCAGGTACCACACGCTGAACACCACCGCGGCCAGGCTTGCGGTGGCCACCATCGGAAAGTAGCGAATGCCGAACATGTCGAAGCAGACGCCGGCCAGCAACACCGTCACCAGAAACCCGCAGGAGCCCCAGACCCGCACCCGCCCATAACGCCGCATATCAAAACTGCCGGCGCTGCTGACCAGGTGCGACATGGCTGCCTCGCTCATCGGCATCATGGCGCTGGTCTGCGTGAAGGTGACCGCCAGCACCAGCGCCAGCCACCATGCGCCACCGTCGACCCACAGGCCGAACGACGTCAACAAGGCCGCGGAGGCGGCAAGCCGCAAAAGTTTCACGCGCTCACCGGTGCGGTCGCTCAGGGCGCCCCAGGCATACGGCGCCAGCAGGCGGGTCGCCGACTGCGCAGCTGTCAGCAGGCTGATCGTGAACAGGCCCAGCCCCAGATCCTTGAGCCACAGCGGAAGGTAGGGGTTAAAGAACCCGACGTGGGCGAAATAGGTGGCCGACAGGACCGAAAAAGGGACCAGCCCGCGCGCCTTGGCGCCGACTGCCGGCAAGGTCATACCCGCGGGGCGGGTGCGGCACGGGCCGGCAGGGGTGCCAGGCCACTGCGCACATCGCCGCATTGCGCGCGGTGGCGCAGTGCATGCTCCATCACCACCAGCGCCAGCATGGCCTCGGCAATCGGTGTGGCGCGTATGCCCACGCAGGGGTCGTGGCGGCCCTTGGTGACCACCTCGGTGGACTGGCCCGTGGTGTCGATGGATTCGCGCGGCGACAGGATGGAACTGGTCGGCTTGATGGCAATGCCCACTTCCAGGTCCTGGCCGGTGCTGATGCCGCCAAGCACGCCACCCGCGTTGTTGGACCGGAACCCACCGGGCGAGAGGGAATCGCCATGGGTTGTGCCGCGCTGCGCCACACTGGCAAACCCGGCACCGATCTCGACACCCTTGACCGCGTTGATACCCATCATCGCGTAGGCGATGTCGGCATCCATCTTGTCAAACAGCGGCTCACCCAGGCCCACCGGCACACCACTTGCCACGACACGGATGCGCGCGCCGCAGGAGTCGCCGGCCTTGCGCAGCGCCTCGATGTAGGTTTCCAGTGCCGACACATCCTGCACCGGTGCGAAAAACGGGTTGCGCGGCACATGCTCCCAGGCCTCGAAACCAATGGGCAGATCGCCGATCTGCGTCATGCAGCCCCGGAACAGCGTGCCGTGTTGTTCATATAGCCATTTCTTGGCCACTGCGCCGGCCGCCACCATCGGCGCGGTCAGGCGCGCAGACGACCGGCCACCACCCCGCGGGTCGCGAATGCCGTACTTCTGAAAATAGGTGTAGTCCGCATGGCCGGGGCGGAAGGTCTGCAGGATGTTGCCGTAGTCCTTGCTGCGCTGGTCGGTGTTCTTGATCAGCAGGCAGATTGGTGTGCCGGTGGTACGGCCTTCATAGACGCCGCTCAAGATCTCGACCGCATCGGGTTCGTTGCGCTGGGTCACGAACTTCGAGGTGCCGGGACGGCGGCGGTCGAGGTCACCCTGGATGTCGGCCTCGCACAGCGCCATGCCAGGTGGACAGCCGTCGATCACGCAGCCGATGGCCGGACCGTGGGACTCGCCGAAATTGGTGACGGCAAACAGGTTGCCAAAGGTGTTGCCGCTCATGGGCGGATTATCCCCGAGCGCGCGCGCCGACCGGTGCTACGCGTTCCCGCTGGGTTCGGGCCAGTCGCGGATATAGGCCTTGAGCATCTTGTTTTCGAAATTCTGCGCATCGACGACCGCCCGGGCGACGTCGTAAAAACTCACCACGCCCATCAGCATCCGGTGGTCCATCACCGGCAGGTAACGCGCGTGTTGCGCCAGCATCATGCGCCGCACTTCGTCCAGGTCGGTCTCGGCGGTGCAGGTGAGGGGTGAGTCGTCCATCGCGGCACGCACGGAGTAGGTGCCGAGCAATCCGCCGTTTTTCACCACGGTCTGGATCACCTCGCGAAAGGTCAATATGCCGACGAGGTCGCCATATTCCATGACCACCAGCGAGCCGATGTCCTTCTCCGCCATGAGCTCCACCGCTTTCGCAAGTGGTTCATCGGGTGTGGTGGTATACAGCGTGTTGCCCTTGACGCGCAAAATGTCGCTGACTTTCATCGTGTTCTCCTCGATCGACTGCCTGCAATATAGCCCACAATCCACCGATACCAGCAAAACCACGGAGACTCCATGCCCGGTTATTCCGACCCCGGCTTCGACACGCTTGCCTTGCACGCCGGTGCGGCGCCAGACCCCGCCACCGGCGCGCGCGCGGTGCCGATCCACCTGAGCACCTCGTTCGTGTTCGAATCCAGCGACCACGCTGCGGCGCTTTTCAACCTGGAGCGCGCCGGCCACGTGTATTCGCGCATCAGCAACCCCACGAACGCGGTTCTGGAGCAACGCATCTCGGCGCTGGAGGGCGGCATTGGGGCCATCACCACCGCCAGCGGACAGGCTGCGCTGCACCTGGCAGTTGCCACGCTGATGGGCGCCGGCGCCCACATCGTGGCCTCGACCGCGCTGTACGGCGGCTCGCAGAACCTGCTGCACTACACCTTGCGCCGCTTTGGCATCGACACCACCTTCGTCAAACCGGACGACATCGACGGCTGGCGCGCTGCGGTGCGGCCCAACACGCGCCTGTTTTTCGGTGAAACCGTGGGCAACCCGGGCCTGGACGTGCTGGACATACCCACCGTGTCGGCGATCGCCCACGAGGCTGGTGTTCCGCTGCTGGTGGATTCGACGCTGACCACCCCCTGGCTGCTGCAACCCTTCAGCCACGGCGCCGACCTCGTCTACCACTCGGCCACCAAGTTCCTCAGCGGGCACGGCACGGTGGTGGCGGGCCTGGTGGTGGACGGCGGCAGCTTCGACTGGGCCGGCGAATACGCCCGCAGCGGCAAGTTCGGCGAACTCGCGGCACCCTACGAGGGTTTTCACAACATGGTGTTCACCGACGAGTCCACCGTGGGCGCGTTCCTGCTGCGCGCGCGCCGCGAGGGCCTGCGTGACTTCGGCGCGTGCCTCAGCCCGCACTCGGCCTGGCTGGTGCTGCAGGGCATCGAGACGCTGTCGCTGCGCATGGCGCGCCACATGGCCAACACGCAGCGGGTGGTCGAGTTCCTGGCCAGCCATGCGTTTGTGTCGCGGGTCGGGCACCCGCTGCTCGCGAGCCACCCCAGCCATACGCTGGCGAAGCGGCTGCTGCCGCGCGGCGCCGGTTCGGTGTTCAGCTTCGACATCCGGGGCAGTCGCTCGCAGGGCAAGGCGTTTGTGGACGCGTTGCAGGTGTTCAGCCACCTGGCCAATGTGGGCGACTGCCGCAGCTTGGTGATCCACCCGGCCAGCACCACGCATTTCCGCATGGGCGACGATGCACTCGCCGCCGGTGGCATCGGCCAGGGCACGATCCGCCTGTCGATCGGCCTGGAGGAGCCCGACGACCTGGTCGACGACCTCAAGCGGGCGCTCAAGGCCGCAGAAAAGGCTGGTGTGTGATGCAGTTCCAGACCCAAGGCAACAGCACCTATTGCTACACCGGCGGCAAGGCATTCGACGCCGCCAAACCCACTGCGGTCTTCATCCACGGCGCCCTGAACGACCACAGCGTCTGGATCCTGCAGACGCGTTACCTGGCGCACCACGGCTGGAACGTGCTGGCGGTGGACCTGCCCGGGCATTGCAAGAGCGCCGGTGCGCCGCCCACCACGGTCCAGGATGCAGCCGACTTCATCCTCGCGCTGATGGACGCCGCCGGTCTGGACAAGGCGGCCCTGATCGGCCACAGCTTTGGCTCCCTGATCGCGCTGGAAACGGCCGCGCGCGCGCCGGCACGGGTCAGCCACCTGGTGCTGGCAGGCACGGCATTCCCCATGAAGGTGTCGGCCGCACTGCTGGAAGGGTCGCAGAAGGACCCGCACAAGGCCATCGACATGGTGAATGTGTTTTCGCACTCCATGCTGGCACCGCCGCCCTCGGCACTCGGCCCGGGTACCTGGTTGTACGGTGGTTCGCGCGCGTTGATGCGCCGGGTGCAGGCCAGCAACACCGGGGCCAACCTGTTCCACACCGCATTCAAGGCCTGCGACAGTTACGCAGGTGGCCTGGACGCGATGGCATCGGTCACGGCGCCGGTGTTGTTCGTGCTGGGCCGCAAGGACCAGATGACACCGCCCAAAGCCGCGCAGTCGCTTGTCGCCAAGGCATCCAGGGCGACGGTGGCAACGGTGGAGGCAGGCCACCAGATGATGACCGAAGCACCTGACGCGGTGTTGTTCGCCATCCGGGATTTTCTGGCAGGATGACCATGGCGCGCTGATCACCCTGTGCATTGCGGCCGCCAACCGGGACCCGGCGCAGTTTGCCGAACCCAATACGCTGGACCAGCGCCGGGTGCCACGCAGCTCCGCATGGAATCAACCAAGGTCAACTTGGTGATGGCACCGTGATAATGGCCCTTTTCGCACTCCTTCCATAGGCCCCCATGAAACGTCTTTTTGCCGTACTGCTGCTGGCTGGGTCTTCGTTGCTTGTTTCAGCACAACCGTACCCGAACAAGCCAGTCCGGCTGGTCGTGCCGTTCGCACCTGGTGGCGGTTCAGACACGGTGGGCCGGTTGTTGGCGCAGAGGTTGTCTGACTCCTTGGGAGTCGCGGTGGTGGTCGAAAACAAACCGGGCGCTGCGGGTGTGTTGGGAACCGAATTCGTGGCGCGTGCACCCAAAGACGGATACACCTTGTTGTTGGCCGATTCGCCACACACCTTCAACCATCTGGTGTTGACCAAGGTGCCCTACGACCCCCTCAAAGATTTCGAGCCGATCGCAGTCGTCGCCAGAACACCCCTGGTGCTGGCGGTTCCGGTTAAATTTTCGGCACAAACTGCAACCGAATTCATCGCGATGGCCAAAGCCGAACCCGGCAAGTTGGCCATGGGATCAGGCGGCAACGGCAGCATCGCGCACCTGGCGCAGGAGTTGTTCAAGTTGCAGGGTGCGGTCCAGTTGATTCATGTGCCCTACAAAGGCAGCGGGCCGGCGATCAGTGATGTGGTGGCGGGGCAGATACAGTCGATTCTCACCCCGGCTCCCGGTGTTGTTCCCCAGGTGCAGGGTGGAAAATTGAGGGCCTTGGCGGTGACCTCGGACAAGCGTTCGGTGACCTTGCCTGACGTGCCGACGTTTGTCGAGTTGGGTTTTGGCAATTTGAGGGTTTACAACTGGTACGGTGTGCTCGCGCCGGCCCAAACCCCCCCGGAGATCATCGCAAAACTCAACACAGCCATCCGCGACGTGATGGCGATTCCAGCCGTCCTTGAGCGCTTGAATGGGCAGTTGCTTGAACCGATCAACAGCACGCCGCAAGAATTTAAGGCCTTGCTGGAGCGTGATGCACAGACATGGGCCAATATCGTGAAAACTGCCCAAATCAAGCCCGAGTGAATTGACGCCGCATGCACGGCCAGGAAGTGTTGCTGCCAGAGACCGTCGAGACGATTCGGCGGGACTTCAGGGCGGTCGTGTCGCAAACCTATCTGGATGTCGCCAGTTGCGCGCCGCTTTCCCAGGCTGTGCGGGACTCTGTCGCACGGCATTTGGGTGATCCAGAGTATGGCAATGACAAACAGCACGCAGCGGCTGTTGTCGAACACAGCCGTAGTCTGTTTGCGCAACTGATCAATGCCCAGCCCGACGACATCGCATTGACCAAAAATGTGTCGGAAGGCCTGAACATCGTGGCGAATGCGATGGACTGGAAAGCTGGCGACAACATGGTCGTTTGTCCGGCCCTCGAGCACCCCAACAACCGCTACCTGTGGCACAACCTGGCACAACGGCGCGGAGTCGAACTTCGGCTGGTGCCGGCTTCGGGCAACGAATATCCGATCGAACACATGCTGGCGGCGATCGACGCACAGACCCGCCTGGTCACGGTCAGCTCGGTCAGTTATGTTCCCGGCTTCTTGACCCCGCTTGACAGGCTGGCCCAGCTGTGTCGCCGCAATGGTGCCTTGTTGCTGGTGGATGCGGCGCAGTCGGTCGGGCCCATGCACACCGACGTCGAGGCCATGGGCATCGATGCTTTGGCGGTAGGTACCCAAAAGGGATTGTTGGGCCTTTATGGAATGGGCTTCCTGTATGTCCGGCCAGCATGGGCACAGCGCTTGCAACCGATGGGTCTGGCCCGGTCTGGCGTTGACGAAAGTGCGACCATGGGGCATGGGACGGTAGCTGAAGAAATTCAGTTGCGCGGCGGTGCCCGGCGCTTCGATATGGGAAATTACAACCTGGTTGGTGCAACGGCGGCCAAAGAATCGTTGGCTCTTCTGACGCGGTTTGGCACCCGCGCAATCCAGAAACACACAGTGGCGCTGGCACTGCAGCTTTCGCGCGGACTCACAGAGTTGGACTTGCCGGTGTGCAAACCGGTAGCCGAAAAAAATCAAACCCACGTGGTATGCCTGGGTTCACTCATCCCACCACCACCTGCTGACCAATTTCAGTGGCTGCACGCCTTCCATGGGCACCTCACGCACAACCGTGTCCGTGCGTCCTGGCGGGATGGCGTTCTTCGCTTTTCCATGCACCTGTACAACAACACTGCCGATATACACACCGTGATCGGTTTGGCGCGCCAGTTTGTTGCGGCACACAGGCGCTAGCGCGGCAATCCATTTCGCAGTCGATCTCGCGCACCGGCGGGCGATTGAAATGCCAGCCCAGGCCGTAGGCCACGAAGGGGGGCACATCGAACTCTGTACAGCGCTGCACACCAGTCGTGTCCTGCCAGCTGCCACCGAAGGCGGCCATGCGCCGCTGCATCTCGCCCAGCACCCACAGGGCCTTGCGGCGCAAGCCAGTCGGGCTGGATGAAGCGGGTCCGGCCGCCCGCGTGCAGATTCAGCTAAAAGTCGGCGCGGGGCTTCCCACAGCGCAGGGGGCTTGCGGCTGATTCAGGGGCTGGAAAACCAGTATCGACCGTTCACGTTCAATCCGGAAGTCTTTTGCTGTTTAGTCCTCCGAAATTTGATCGGGCTTTTGCACTTTCCGAATCCATGGGCCGCAGGAGTTGGGATGTTTGCATGGTGGCTTCAATGTGCCAATGCCGCAGGCCGGCCAAAAGTTGTTGCGCAGCACCCGCAATTGCTGGCGGCCCCCGGCCTTCGTGTATGCGGGTACCGGCAGCCATGCACACGGGCATTGTGAAGTTGCAGCACAATAACCCACGCGTTCCCCACGAGGCGCATATTCGTAACTCCACGCGCACAGCAAAGGCAGACACCCCGATGGACACCACCAACACCCGTTTCGGCAGCGGCCAATCGGTTCGCCGGATCGAAGACGACAAGCTCCTCCAGGGCCTGGGCCAATACACCGACGACATCACGAACGACAGCACCTACGCCGAACACGTGCGGCTGTGTTTTTTGCGCTCGCCCTACCCGCATGCGCGCATCGTGTCAGTGGACAAATCGGCGGCGCTGGCGATGCCCGGTGTGGTGGCGGTGTATTGCGGCGCCGATCTGGTCGCGGCCGGCGTCAAACCGATGCCGGGCACTGCCGGGTTCCCGCGTACCGGGGGAGCTCCCAGCGCGACGCCGGCGCGCCACATCCTGGCCCTTGAACGGGCACGCTTCGTCGGCGAGGCCGTGGCCGTGGTGGCGGCCAGCACGATGCAGCAGGCCCGCGATGCGGCCGAGGCTGTAGTGGTGGAGTACGAGGAATTGCCGATGGTCGTGACCCTGGCCGGCGCGACGGCCCCCGGCGCGCCCGTGGTATGCGCGGATGCCCCGGACAATATCGCGGCCGAGGTGCGCCATGGCGATGCCAAGGCGGCCGCCGAAGCCTTTGCCAGCGCGGCCCACGTGATCAAGCTGGACATCACCAACCAGCGCCTGTCCGCGCTCACGCTGGAACCCCGCTCGGTGCTGGCCCTGGTCGACCCGGCGGACGGCCGGCTCACGGTGCGCATGAGCTCCCAGATGCCCTCGGGCATCCGCAATTCGCTGGCCAACGACATCCTGGGCATTCCACGCGAGCAGATCCGCGTGACCGTGGGCGACGTGGGTGGTGGTTTCGGGATGAAAGGCGGCATCCACCCTGAAGACGCCGTCACCGCCTGGTGCGCCTGGACGCTCAAGCGGCCGGTCAAGTGGATCTCCGAGCGCAGCGAAGAGTTCCTGAGCAGCGCCACCGGGCGCGACACCGAAAGCCACGCCGAACTCGCACTCGACGCCAGCGGCCGCATCCTGGCCTTGCGGGTGCATGCCCATGCCAACGTGGGGGCCTACGCCAGCGGTGTGGGTGTGGCGATCCCGCTGCTGATCGGCCCCTGGGTGCAGACCGGGGTGTACGACATCCAGACCAT
The DNA here is from genome assembly GCA_945861785.1 of Rhodoferax sp. OV413. Lineage (GTDB taxonomy): Bacteria > Pseudomonadota > Gammaproteobacteria > Burkholderiales > Burkholderiaceae_C > CAISIP01. The sequence goes on from CAMAWD010000013.1 coordinate 81,731, forward strand.
CGACTTCTACTTCAAGGCGGTGATGACCAACACCGCACCGGTGGGCGCCTACCGCGGCGCCGGGCGCCCCGAGGCGATCCACATCATGGAGCGCCTGATGGACGAAGCCGCGCGCCAGACCGGCATGGACCGCATTGCCCTGCGCCGGCGCAATTTCATCCACCCCGACCAGATGCCCTACAAGAACGCGATGGCCATGACCTACGACAGCGGCCAGTTCGAACATGTCATGAACCAGGGCCTGGCGCTGGCCGACTGGGACGGTTTTGCCGCCCGCGAGGCAGCCTCGAAACTGCAGGGCAAGTGGCGCGGCCTGGGCATCGCCACCTTTCTGGAATGGACCGGCGGCAATGTGTTCGAGGAGCGTGTCACGGTCACGGTGCTGGCCGACGGCATCATCGAGGTGTTTGCGGCGGTCAACGGCATGGGCCAGGGCATCGCAACCTCGCTGGCGCAACTGGCAGTCGACGTGTTCGACGTGCCGATCGAGCGCATCCGCGTGGTGCTGGGCGACACCGACCGGGGCGACGGGTTCGGCAGCGCCGGTTCACGCTCGATCTTCGCCGGCGGCTCGGCGGTGCGGGTCGGTTCGGAGCGCGCGGTCGACCACATGCGCACGCTTGCCGCCACCAAGCTCGAAGCCGACGCGCAGGACATCGAATACAAGACCGGCCGTTTCGCAGTCAAGGGCACCGACCTTGGAATCGGCCTGTTCGAACTCGCCGCTGCGCAGGAAGGCCAGCGCATCTACCTCGAATCCACCAGTTCGGTGGCCGGCCCGTCCTGGCCCAACGGCTGCCATGTCTGCGAGGTTGAAATCACACCACAGACCGGCGAAGTCGCCGTGGTGGAATATTCGTCGGTCAACGATGTTGGCCGGGTCGTCAACCCGATGATCGTCGTGGGCCAGCTCGACGGTGGTGCGATCCAGGGCATCGGCCAGGCCTTGACCGAGGCAGTGGTCTACGACGCGGAGTCCGGCCAGCTGCTGACCGGCAGCCTGATGGACTACGCCGCGCCGCGTGCCGACATCACGCCGCCATTTCGCAACACGATGGACCAGTCCACCCCGTGCAAGAACAACCCGCTGGGTGTCAAGGGCGTGGGCGAACTCGGCACCATCGGCGCCACACCCTGCGTGGTGAATGCGATTGCCGACGCGCTGGCGCGCAATGGCATGGCGACGCGCACGCCGTTCCTGCAGATGCCGCTGACACCGGCGCGGCTGTGGGAGGCGATGCAGCCGGGGCATTGAGGTTTGCGGGGCATCAGCCCCGGCGGTTCGGCAGCCTGTTACAACACGTCTCGCAGCCGCAGCCGCGCCCACTGCGATCCGCTCCACAGGCCTTCGGTACTGGCCTCGCGCCGCAACAGCAGGTCCTGCAGCAGCGGGGCCAGGGGCGTTGAGTCGGGGTCGGCGAGCAGCACGTAGCGGGGTTCTGTCTGGCCCGCAGCCGGGTCGATACGGGCCACCCAGTCCAGCTTCAACAAGGGCTCGAGCGCCGCTTCGATGCCCAGGTGGCTGACCTGCGCCGCTGCAGCCAGTTCGGTCACGGTGCGGCCCTTGGCCGGCCCGCTGCGCGCCCGATGCAGGCCCTGCAGGGTCTCCAGTGCGAGCTGGAAACGCCAGCCTGGCCCCAGGTCACCGCGCACCACGCCCGAGCGCAGGGTCGGGAGGTAGGCCGTGATAACCGCACCGAGCAGCACAATGACCCAGGCCAGGTAGGTCCACACCAGCAGGATCGGCATGGTGGCAAACGTGCCGTAGACCACCGAATAGGTAGGGACCTTGCCCAGGTACAGCACCAGCAGCTTCTTGGTCACCTCCATCGCGGTCGACACAAAGATGCCTCCAACCCAGGCATGGCTCCATTTCACATGCGTGTAGGGCACGTAGTGGTACAAGGCGGCAGTGCCCGCCGCCAGCATCGCGTACTGCACCAGGTCGAGCAGAAACGTGACGCCGCCCGGCATCGCACCGATCAGCCCCTTGGACGCCGACACCGCCAGCGAGGTCATGGTCACGCTGGCGCCCAGCAGCAGCGGGCCCAGGGTCATCGACGACCAGTACAACAAAACGCGCCGGCCCAGCGGCCGCCGCGCACGCACGCGCCAGATGCCATTGAGCGTGCGGTCGATGGTGGCCATCAGCGCCAGCGTGGTCACCAGCAGGACGATCACCCCCAGGGTCCCAAGGCGGCTGGCCTGCCCGGCGAACTGCGTCAGGTAACCCAGCACCTGGCGCGAAATATTGTCCGGCACCAGGCTTTCCACCAGCCACTTCTGCAACACGCCCTGCAACTTTCCGAACATCGGAAAGGCGGTGAAGATCGCCAGCGCCACCGTGATGAGTGGCACCAGCGCAATCGTGGTGGTGAAGGTCAGGCTGCTGGCGGTCAGGCCCAGCCGGTCGTCGCGGAAACGTTTGCCCAGCGCGTGCAAGGTACTTTTCCACGGGACGGCGGCAAGTTCAAGGGCAAAGGCGCGGAGATCCTGGGGCAATGGCATGGCCGGTATGATGCCACCGCAATGCAAACACATGACGAGGCCGTGCGCCTGACCCGAACCCTGGCCGTGGGAAGCCTCCTGGGATTGATCTTTCTGGGCCTGGCCTGGGAGCTGGTTCTGGCGCCGATCCGGCCCGGCGGCTCCTGGCTGGCGCTCAAGGTGCTGCCCCTGTGCATCCCGCTTGCGGGCTTGCTCAAGAACCGCATGTACACCTACCGCTGGGTCAGCCTGCTGGTGTGGCTGTATTTCACCGAAGGCGTGGTGCGTGCCTGGAGCGACCGGCCACCGGGCTCCTGGCTGGCGCTGCTGGAGGTGGTGTTGTGCGTGGCCCTGTTCGCCGCCTGCGCCCTGCATGTGCGCCTGCGCCTGCGCAACCCGGCGCGTCTGGCCGAGGTGGCCTGATGCGCGCCCGCATCGACGATCTGCTCGACGGCCTGCGCGACATCGTCGGCAGTGCGCATGTGCTGACGCGCGACATGGCTGGCGGCACCGACCTCGGCGCCTGGGAGAACGACTGGCGCCGCCGCAGCCAGGGCCATGCGCTCGCCGTGGTACGGCCGGCCCACGCCGACCAAGTGGCCCAGGTGGTTCGGCTGTGCGCCGCCCACCAGGCATCGACCGGTATCAGCATCGTGCCCCAGGGCGGCAATACCGGGCTGGTGGTGGGCTCCACGCCCGACACCTCGGGGTGCCAGATCGTTCTCAGCCTGCGCCGCATGCAGGCGGTGCGCGCCATCGACGGCGCCAACCTCACCATCACCGTCGAGGCCGGCTGCGTACTGCAGCAATTGCAGCAGGCAGCATTGGCGGCGGGTTACCTGTTTCCCCTGAGCCTGGCCGCCGAAGGCAGTTGCACCATCGGCGGCAACCTCGGCACCAACGCCGGCGGCACCCAGGTGGTGCGTTTCGGCAACACACGCGAGTTGTGCCTGGGTCTGGAGGTCGTCACACCACAGGGCCAGATCTGGCATGGCCTGAGCGGCCTGCGCAAGGACAACACCGGTTATGACCTGCGCAATCTGATGATCGGCTCCGAGGGCACGCTGGGCATCATCACCGCGGCCACCATGAAGCTGGCGCCGCTGCCGGCAGCCCAACTGACTGCCTGGGCCGCTGTGCCCTCACTGGATGCGGCCGTGGCGCTGTTGGCGCTGGCCCAGCGCCGGCTGTCGGCGGGCTTGACCGGCTTCGAGGTCATGGGGCAGTTCGCGTTGTCCCTGGTGGCCCGGCATTACCCGCAGCCGGCCGTACCGCTGTACACCGGCACCCCCTGGTGCGTGCTGCTGGAGAACTCCGACCATGAATCCGAGGCGCATGCACGCGCGCAATTCGAGTCCCTGCTGGAGGCCGCGCTGGCCGATGGCTGTGTCACCGATGCCGTGGTGGCAGAGAGCCTGACGCAGGCGCGGCAGCTGTGGCAGATCCGCGAGAACATTCCGCTGGCGCAGGCGCTCGAGGGCCTGAACGTCAAACACGACATATCGGTGCCCATATCACGCATCCCGGATTTCGTGCGCGAGACAGATGCTGCGCTGCAGGACGCCCTGCCCGGCGTGCGCCTGGTGAATTTCGGCCACCTGGGCGACGGCAACCTGCACTACAACGTGCAGGCGCCGGATGGCGTGGACGGCAAGGCCTTCCTGGCGCAGAACGAAGAGGCGATCAACACGCTGGTGTTCGACGCCGTGACACGTGTCGGCGGCTCCATCTCGGCCGAACACGGCGTGGGCAGCCTGAAGGTCGACAAACTCGAGCACCACAAACCACCGGTCGCGCTGAACATGATGCGCGCCATCAAACGTGCGCTCGACCCCACCAACCTGATGAATCCGGGCCGGGTGGTCCGCGTATAAAGTGGCCTGTGCAATTGCGCTGCGCGCTGCATACCGGCCGGGCGCCGTGAATCGCCCAAGCTTGGCTGACCAAAAACGACCTGAATAGACCCAGATACGACTTGGGCAGCTGGGGCAACTCCGGATGCGGACAATGCATCGGACACCTAAACTGGCGACCATCTCAATCTGCCTGACCTGCCCTCACCAAGGACCTCCCATGTTTGGAATCACCCCTTCCGCCCGCCTGCGTCCGTCCCCCTACTACGAGGCCACCCTGGCCGAAGGTGTCACCGCCTTCACCACCTACAACCACATGCTCATGCCCACCAGTTATGGGCACCCGGAAGAAGAGTACTGGCGGCTGATCAACGGCGTGTCGCAGTGGGACGTCGCCGTGGAACGCCAGGTGCAGTTGCAGGGCCCGGACGCCGGGCGGCTGGCGCAGATCCTGTGCACGCGCGACCTGTCGCGCTGCCAGGTCGGCCAGGGCAAATACGTGGCCGTGTGCAACCACGACGGCGTTCTCATCAACGACCCGATCCTGCTCAAGCTCGATGAGGATCGCTACTGGCTGTCGATCGCCGACTCCAACATCTGGTTCTGGGCCCGTGCCATCGCCGCCGAACGCGGCCTGAAGGTGACAGTGAGCGAGCCCGACGTGTCACCGTTGGCGGTGCAAGGGCCCAAGGCAGAGGATGTCGTGGCCGCCATTTTTGGCGACTGGGTGCGCGACGTCAAGTACTTCTGGTTCAAGGAGACCTCGGTCAACGGCATACCGGTGGCGGTGGCGCGTTCCGGCTGGTCCAAACAAGGCGGCTTCGAACTCTACCTGATGGACGGCAGCAAGGGCACACAGCTGTGGAACATCGTGCGCGAGGCCGGCAAACCCTGGGACATCGGCCCGGGCAACCCGAACGTGTGCGAGCGCATCGAAAGCGGGCTGATCTCCTATGGCGGCGACACCGATGGACAAACCAACCCGTTCGAAGTGCGCATGGGCAAATACGTGGACCTGGGCGTGGCCGACGACGTGATCGGCATCCAGGCATTGCGCCGCATCCACCAGGGGGGCGTCAAGCGCCAGCAGCTCGGGGTGATCCTCGACGGCGACACACCCACCGAACTGGGGTTTTTCCGGCACGGCGTCTACCGGGGCGAGCAGCGCGTCGGCCATCTGACGAACTGCATCTGGTCCTGGCGCCTGAAGCGCAATATCGGCTTCGGCCTGGTCGCCTCGGACTGCGCCACCGGCGACAGGGTGGTGGTGCACAAGGATGGCCAGCGCATCGAGGCCAGCCTGGTGACGCTGCCGTTTATCTGACGTTTCGCGGATCCCATGAACCGCGGTACCACCATGTCGCATCAAGACCTGAGAAAGGCGTATTTGGTCAACACAACCCGGCCCTTAAAATTACCCTTGCTGCAGGTGTATGGCACCCAACCCTCAACCAAAAATAGGAGACAACATGTCCAATGAACTCGATTGCCTGAGCCGGCTCGCGGCCCAGGACCGTTATTCGCGACGCGACTTCCTGGGTCGCGCCGCCGCGCTGGGCATCGGTGCAAGCGCCGCCAGCTTGCTGCTGGCGGATGCCGCCCGGGCGGCCGGGCCGGTCAAGGGCGGCACGCTGAAATTCGCACTCGACGGCGGCGCTTCCACCGACAGCCTGGACCCGGCACGCATCGCCACTTCGTTCACGAATGCGGTTGGCCGCTCATGGGGCGAGGAGCTGGTGAAGCTCAGCCTCAACGGCACCGTCGAACCGCTGCTGGCCACCGAATGGGACTCGTCCAAGGACGCCAAGGTATGGACGTTCAAGATCCGCAAGGGCGTGCAGTTCCACAACGGCAAGACGATGACCCCCGACGACGTGGTCGCGACGCTGGAGCGCCATTCAGGCCCGGACACCAAGTCGGGTGCCCTGGGCATCATGCGTGGCATCGATTCCATCAAGCGTGATGGCGACACGGTCGTGCTGACGCTCAAGCAGGCCAATGCCGACCTGCCGTTCCTGATGACAGACTTCCACCTGCTGGTGCAGCCCAATGGCGGCAAGGACGCGCCCAACGCCGGCATCGGCACCGGCCCGTACCGGGGGGGCGGTTTCGATCCGGGAGTGCGCTACCTCGGATCCCGATTCGCCGGCTACTGGGCGGCCAGCGTGCGCGGCCATGCCGAGCAGGTGGAGTTCCTGGCCATGAACGACAGCACGGCACGCACCGCCGCGTTGCAGTCGGGCCGGGTGAACATGATGAACCGGGTCGATCCCAAGATCGTGGACTTGCTCAAGCGCGCACCCGGCGTCACGATCCACAACACGGCAAGCAAGGCGCACTACTGTTTTGCGGCCCATTGCAACGTTGCGCCTTTTAACAACAGTGATCTGCGCATGGCACTCAAGCTCGCCACCAACCGCCAGGAGATGGTGGACAAGATATTGCGCGGCTTCGGGCGCGTCGGCAATGACTCGCCGATCAGCTCGACCTATCCGTTGTCATCGGCCGACGAATTCGAACAGCGCACCTACGACCCGGAAAAGGCGGCGTTCCACTACAAGAAGTCCGGGCACAGCGGACCGATCGTGTTCCGCGCGGCCGAGGTGGCGTTCCCCGGCGCCATCGACGCGGCCCAGCTGTTCCAGACCAGTTGCGCCAAGGCCGGCATACAGATCGAGGTAAAGCGCGAGCCGAACGACGGCTACTGGAGCAACGTCTGGCTCAAGCAGCCTTTCTGCGCATCGTTCTGGAATGGCCGCGCCACGCAGGATCAGCAGTATTCGACCGTCTACATCACCGGCGCCGACTGGAACGAAACCAAGTTCTTCAACCCCAAGTTCGACCAGATGGTCGTCGCGGCCCGCGCCGAGCTCAACAGTGCGAGGCGCAAGGCGATCTACAAGGACCTCAACACCATCGTGCGCGACGAAGGTGGCGTCATCGTGCCGATGTTCAACGACCTGGTAGATGGCGTGGGCCCAAAGGTCGGCGGCTACATGAAGAACCCCGAAGCTGCCATGATGGCCGGCCGGGCCTCGGCGGAATGCTGGCTGGAGGCGTGACCAGCGAGCCCCTGCACGCCGGCGTCGCAGCGTACGCGGCTGCGCTCGGATTTTGCCCACTGCGGCTGTCGCGCATCGCCTCCTGGATGCAGCAGCACGTCGCGTCCGGCCGCCTCGCGGGGCTGTCGGTTCAGGTCGCGCGGCAGGGCCAGGTGGTGTTCCGCCATGACCACGGCCTGCGCGACCTCGCCTCGGGTGCGCCGGTGCAGCCCGACACGATCTGGCGCATCTATTCGATGACCAAGCCCCTCACCACGGTGGCGGCGCTGATGCTGTACGAGGAAGGGGCGTTCCAGCTCGACCAGCCGGTGGCGGACTTCCTGCCGGCCTTCGGCGCATTGCGCGTGTGGGCCGGCGGCGATGCGCCGCTGTCGGACACCGTTGCGCCGGTTCGGCCGGTCACAGTCCACGACCTGATGACGCATTGCTCCGGCCTGGTTTCCGCCGATGCCACCGGCGACACGCTGGCGCGCGCGTATGCCGCAGCGGAGATGGACTTCCGGCGCGCGGATGACTCGCTGGCGAGCGCGGTCGAGCGGCTGTGCCGCTTGCCGCTGCGGTTCCAGCCCGGCGGCCGTTGGCACTACGGCGTTTCGACCGACGTGCTGGGGCGCCTGGTCGAAGTGGTATCGGGACGCGCGCTCGGACAGTTCATGCGCGAGCGCATCCTTGTGCCGCTTGGCATGCGCAACACCGGTTTTTCGGTTGCGCCCAGCCAGGCCGCGCGCGTGGCAACCCTGTACCAGCGCGGTCCGGCTGGCGCACTGCAGCCGGTCGAGGGCGCGCGCGCCCAGGTGCTCACCACGCCGGGCGGCATCGAGCGCGGCGGCAGCGGCCTGTATTCGACACTGGACGACTACCAGCGCTTTGCGGATGCCCTGCTGCGGCGCAGCAGATACGACTCCGGGCAGCTGCTGGGCCGCAAGACCTTCGACCTGATGGTCAGCAACCAGATGCGCGGCGACCTTGCCAGCATGGGGCAGGCGCATTTCAGCGAAACCACCATGGAGGGCATCGGTTTTGGCCTGGGCGTGTCAGTGATGCTCGACCCGGCGCGCGCAAGAATCCTGGGGTCGCCGGGAGAGTTCGCCTGGGGCGGCATGGCGTCGACCGCGTTCTGGGTCGACCCGCACGAAGAGATGACGGTAGTGTTGATGACACAACTCACGCCATCGAGCACCTACACCTTGCGCCGCCAGTTGCGCGTATTGAGTTATTCGGCGCTGGTGTGATGGCGGGCCCCCGCGTATTCCACTTCCTGGTGCTGCCCGAATTCTCCTTCCTGGCTTTCATTTCTGCGATCGAGCCACTGCGCGTGGCCAACCACTTCCGGCCGGATTCCTACCGCTGGCGCGTGCTCAGCTGTGACGGCGGCCCGGTGGTGGCCACCAACGGCATGCTGCTCGACGCCGAATGCGCGTTTGGCGACGCCACCGGGGTCGACACCGTGTTCGTGCTCTCGGGCTTCAACACCCTTGACTACTACCGGCCCGGGCTCGGCGAATGGCTGCGCGCCACCCACAAGCGCGGCGCGACCATCGGCGCGATCGACGGCGGCGCGTTTGTGCTGGCAGAGGCCAGACTGCTGCGCAACACCCCGGTTGCGTTGCACTGGTCCTCGCATTCCCCGTTTGCAGAACACTACCCGTTGCTGAAGGTGAGCGAAGCGCTGTTCGAGGTCAGCGAAAGGACCATCACCTGCGCCGGCGGCACCGCCTGCATCGACATGGTGCTGGCGCTGGTCGACCGTGACCATGGCACGGCTCTGGCCACGCAGATCTCCGACTGGTTCATCCTGGGGCGAATCCGCAGCCAGTCGTCCCACCAGCGCATGGAAATCGCGTCGCGTTACAGGCTGCACAACGACCGGTCGATCCTGGCCGTCCGGCTGATGCAGCAGCATATCGAAGACCCGCTGCCGATCGACGACCTGGCGCAGATGGTGGGCGTCACGCGGCGCCAGCTGGAACGGCTTTTCAGCACCCATCTCGGCATGCCACCGACCCGGTTCTATCTGGGCCTGCGGCTGGACCAGGCGCGCGAGCTCTTGCAGCAGACCGGCATGACGGTCACCGAAGTCGTCGTGGCCTGCGGGTTCGGGTCGTCGTCCTACTTCTCACGCGCCTACCGCGCGAAGTTCGGCCGTGTCCCCAAGGACGACCGGACCGAGGCACGCAGCACCGCCAGGCAACGCGCCACCAGCAAAACCCGAGGGACCAGCCGACTCCTCCCGGACAATCCGACAACCCGACACCACCCAGCTGAACATCCTCCAACGCACACCCGCCATGACTGACATCTCCAACAGCTACACGGAACCCGCGCGCACCATCGACATCGTGCACCGCACCGATGTGCTTGTCGTAGGCTCCGGGCCCGGCGGCCTCGCGGCAGCGCTGGCGGCAGCACGCTGCGGCGTCGCCGTCACACTGGTCGAGCGTTTCGGGTGTTTCGGCGGCAACCTCACCGTGGTAGGGGTCGAGGGCTTTGCGTGGTACCGCCACGAACAAACGGTGGAGGCGCACGGCATCGGCTGGGAATTCGAGCAACGTGCCAAGGCCATGGGTGCGGCCGTGCCGGAGTCGCAATCGTTGTCCTACGAGATCGACTCCGAAGGTTTCAAGCTGGTGGCCGACCGGCTGGTCGAGGAGGCCGGCATCCACGCCATGCTGCACCGCCTGTTCGTGGCACCGATCATGGACGGCGACCGCATCACCGGCATCATCGTGGAGTCGAAGGCCGGCCGTGAAGCCATCCTGGCAAAACGCGTGATCGACGCCACCGGCGATGCCGACGTGGCGCACCGCGCCGGCGTGCCCACCATCAAGACGCCGGTGGAGCAGATGCAGGCCGCCTCGGTGATGTTCCACCTCGCAGGCGTGGACAAGAAAGCCTTCCTGGCCGGTGTGCGCGCCGACCCGCAGACCTACAAGGACTGGTCGACCGGCGAGTGGGAGATCGAGACCTCGGGCAAGGAGGACGCGATGTTTTCACCCTTCCTGGCCAAACCCTTCGCGCAGGCGATCCGCGATGGCGTCATCCCGAAACACCTCAACACCATCGCCGGCACCTGGGGCGCGATGCACGACAGCGGCGAACTCACCTACATGAACCTGGTGCACCTGGCTGGCTGCGACGGCACCGACCCCGACAGCCTGACAAAGTTCGAGATCGAGGGACGGCGCCAGGCGATGCTGGCGATCGAGGCGCTGCAGCGCTACACACCCGGCTGCGGCGCCGCGCGCCTGCGCAATTTCGGCATGACCATCGGCATCCGCGATACCCGCAAGATCATTGCTGCCTACAACATGACCGAATCCGACGTCCGCAACGAAGCGCGTTTCGACGACTCGGTGGGCATCTATCCCGAGTTCATCGACGGGTACGGTGTGCTCATCATCCCCACCACCGGGCGCTACATGCACGTGCCCTACCGCGCCATGTTGCCGCAGCGCGTGAAGAACCTGCTGGTGACCGGCCGTGCCATCGGCGGCGACCGCATCGCACATGCCGCCACCCGCAACATGGCCTGCTGCGCCGTGGCCGGGCAAGGCGCGGGCATTGCGGCGGCGCTGTCGCTGAAGACAGGCCGCGAATTTGACGCGATCGACATCCGGCTGGTGCAGGCGGAACTGGCGCGCCAGGGTGTGCGTTATCTTTGAGGTTGCAGGCTGCCGCGCACCGTTTGGCAACTTGATGCAGGCCTACGCGCGCTCCCATGCCCAACGGGAGCACATCTCCATCGGAGAGGCGATTTCGCGCCTGGCGCGCGACGGCATTCGCGCACAGAACATGCCGGTCACCAAGATCGCCAAACCGAAAAGCAAATTCGCCCTGCTGCCGGCCCGCAACGAAATCATCACCACCGCGCATGTCCGTCAACTGATGGACCAGGAAGGCATCTGACTTGCGCCATCTGCTCGACGTCAACGTCTGGGTCGCGCTGCCTGACGAAGCGCATGTGCACCATGGTCAGGCATTGGCTTTCGTCCAAAGGCGCAAGACACAGGCGGATCAGAAATTGTGAGCTCCGAGGGCCGGTAGTCAACAGGTGCCAAACAACGCATCGAGAGCCGCCACAACGGCAGCGCTCTGCGCACCGAGATTGGTGGTCGGCTTTTTCAACTCTGCGAGTGCAACGGCTGCCAGGGCGGCGGTGTCGAGTACCACTGCCTTGCCACCCACCTCGAACACCGGGTTCAAGTCGCGCATGCGCAGCACAAAGTCCTCCGCCAGGCGCAGCGGGATCACCACCCGCGTAGCGATGCGGTCGATATGGCTGTTCTGCACATCGAGGAGGTAGGGTGTTCTCTGGCGCAGCGCCGCATCAGGGTGCGGGTGTTGATCAGCAGATTGACAGGACGCTTCGTGGAATCTGGGGCATTGCGCACGGAATTTCCTCCTTGGATGCCAGAATGTGCATGAATCGTGCGCATCCTAACATGCGTCTTTTACCACCTGCAATCGCGCGTGTCTCTTTCCCCGAAAGCAGCTCGCAGGCGGCGCTGCATCGGCGACGCAACGGTTCTGCACGCAGGGAAGGCGCCGGTTTTCGCGAAGCAGTCTCCCCGTCCGTACCGGCTCGGATGCGCAGGTTGGGGTTGGTACGTACACAAAACATCCTAAATGACAGATACTTCAGTTCTGACAAATTTTGGCCACCCATGCAAATCCATACCGTAAGGCTGTCCCGCGAGGGGCGCGTTCTGATTCCAGCCGAAGTTCGCTCCGCGATGGGCCTGAGCGAAGGGTCGCATTTGAGCCTTTCAGTACAGGATGGGGAAATTCGCCTGTTCGACCGGGCGCAGGCATTGCGCCGGGCACGCGACATTGCGCGCAAGTACAAAAAATCGGGGAACAGCGTGGTCGACGAACTGCTGCAAGAGCGCCGCGCCGAGGCGCGACGCGAATGACACGGGTATTCGATTCCTCCGCCGTTCTGGCCGCGATTTTTGACGAACCGGGCGGTGACCGGGTAGCCGAGTTGTGGGCGGATGGCGAGAACCTGCTGTCCACGGTCAATTACTCGGAAGTGATTGCCAAGCTTGCCGAGCATGGCATGCCCGACGACGACGTCCGGATTGTGATGGAAGGTGTTCCCTTGAAACTCGCCCAGTTCGATCAGGAAACCGCCCACGCGGCCGGTCTGCTGCGGCGGGCAACCAAGTCTCTCGGGTTGTCCCTGGGGGACCGGGCCTGCATGGCGCTGGCTCAGATTCGCAATCTGCAGGCGGTGACGGCTGATCGGGCCTGGAAGAAGCACACAGGAATTGATGTGCTGGTGATCCGCTGATCGCGGCCTCAGAAGGATCTGCGCTTCGCGCCGATCGCTGGCGCGACACCGGCGGGTGGCGTCAAGTCGCGCTTGGGTTCACACCCAGCTCGGCGCACAGCCGCAGCACGGTCTCGCGCAACTGCGCCACCTCCGCCTCCAGGCGCGCGATGCGTTCGGCGGTATCCCCCGGCAGGCCGTCCGGGCCATGGCGCGCCTCGGACTGCGCCGCATGCGCCGCCCCGCACAACAAATGCGCCCAGCGCTGCTCGCGGGTGCCAGCGGCGCGCGGCAACTTCACCACCAGCGGACCGCCCTTCTCCTGCGAGCGCTCCAACAGTTCCTCCAGAAAACCTTCGACCGATGAGATATCCGCAAAGCGGTACCAGCGCTCACTGTTCAGGCGCAGCTCACCGGCGGTCTGCGGCCCGCGCAGTATCAGCAGGCCGAGCAGTACGGCCGCCTGTTCGAACACACCCACGCCGCGCTGGAAGTTGTGCTCGTACCGTGTGGTGCGCCCGCCGCTGGACTCACGCACCAGGCCGGCGGACTTCAGGTTGTCGAGCGCGGTGGCGACTTGGGCCTCGTCGAGATCCATCAGCGGTTCGCGCGATGTCTTCTGGTTGCAGCCCATCAGCAGGCTGTTGAGCGACAGCGGGTAGCTGTCGGGCACGGTGCGGGCTTTTTCCATCAAGGTGCCGAGCACGCGGGCTTCGATGGGGGTGAGCAACGGGGGGGTGGAAAGGACAGGGTCGGTCGGCGGCATAGTGTGGTCGGGGTCGGGTCGATTCCTCGATTGTGCCTGCGGGTTGTCCGCATAGGGCCAGCGCGGCCATGTTCCCGCATGTCCATGGGTTGCAACGCCAGCAGCGTCATGTGATGGCACGGCATGGCATGCCATGACCTGAACCTCGTCGCGGATCCTGGCCTGCTGGATCCGTCTCGCCTCACCCGGCAGGCGTGAACGCGCTTCTATCGAGGATCTCGACGGCGCCACGGTGCAGCCTCAATACGCCAGCCAATTCCAGGCGCTTCAACTCCTGGGACAACTTGGGGCGACTCAATCCGCAATAGGCTGCCAGTTTGTCGTGGGTGATTGCGATCAGCAAGCGGCCATCCGACTGTGCGGGTCCATCGCGGACAACCCTGGACAAGACGGCGAGCACCCGTTCCTGCACGCCACGCTCGAGCCAGCCACGTTCGCGCGACTGTGCCTCCCGGAGCCGCTGCGCCAGGAATCGGACAGCGAGCACCAGCAGATCAGGGCTTTGGATCAGGCACTGTTCGACATCGGCGATCGGAATCCAGCGGACCGAGAGATCGGTAGCGGCCACCATGTCGACATGGGAGGGCTCGTCCGAGAACAAGGCCGAAACCAGTGCCAGTTCGCCAGGCATGAACGAGACGGGAATCACCTGATTGCCCTGGTCACCGACATGGAGCACCGCGTCGATCTGGCCGGATTCGATCAGCGGTAGCTTGCCGACACGCTCGCCAGAGCGCGCCAGCACCTGGCCAGCCCGCGCCGGCTTCGCGGCATACCGGTCCACCACCAGGTGCGGCAGCAACTGGCGCGCGAATTCCCGGTTCAATTGCCGGCTGCGTCGTGGATCGGGTTCCTGGTTCGGCAAAGGTGTGTTCCTCGGGTAACTGACCTGCCAGCCGCATCACCAGACAATTGCACAACGGGCTGTCGAGGCCAGTGAAACGAGCCGGTCGATCTTATGCGATGGCACTACACGGGTGAACCCGGAGCCAACCGGCTGACGCCCATCACACAGAGCCCGGAACCAGCTGAACCAGAAAGGAATTCCATGAAAATAGACCGCATCCACCACGTCGCCTACCGCTGCAAGGACGCCAAGGAAACCGTGCTGTGGTACCAGAAGATGCTGCAGATGGATTTTGTTCTGGCCATTGCCGAGGACCTGGTGCCGTCAACCAAGGCGCCAGACCCGTACATGCACATCTTTCTCGATGCCGGTGGCGGCAATGTGCTGGCGTTCTTCGATTTGCCCACGCAGCCGCCCATGGGGCGCGACCCCCACACGCCGGACTGGGTGCAACACATCGCCTTTCGGGTCAAGGACCGGGCCGAACTGCTCGCATTCCGGACCCACCTTGTATCCAACGGCGTCGAGGTGCTGGGTGTCACTGACCATGGTGCGTTTCACTCGATCTACTTCTTTGACCCGAACGGCCATCGCCTCGAGTTGGCCTGCCCCGACCCGGAGGAGGAGTCGATGATCCGCCGGCTCGATGCGGTCAAGTGGGACATGCTGGAAGAATGGTCGCAGACCAGACGCGCGCCGAAACACGGAGCCTTTCTGCACCAGCGCGAGTTCAGCCAATGAGCAGCCGGACCGACCACTTTCTGGATCGCACCCATGACCCCGTCATCCAGAGCTGGGTGGCATCCGCCAACGATCCGTGCACCGACTTCCCACCCCAGAACCTGCCGTTTGGCCGCTTCCGGTTGGATGGTGATCCAGACTGGCGGATCGGCGTTGCCATCGGCGACCAGGTGCTGGACCTGCGGGCCGCCGGCCTGGTGGATCATGCGGACATGCACCGACTGATGGCCCTGCCCCGCAATGCCCGACGCGCCTTGCGCCAGTCCCTGTCGGACGGGTTTCGGCGCAACAGCGCCACGCAGACGCCGTGGGAGAACGCGCTGCACCCTGCCCATGCCGTGGTACTCGGTCTGCCTTGCCGCATCGGTGACTACACCGACTTTTACGTCGGCATCCACCATGCCACCGCTGTTGGCAAGCTGTTTCGCCCCGACAACCCGTTGTTACCGAACTACCACTGGATCCCGATCGGCTACCACGGTCGCGCGTCCACGGTGTTCGCCAGCGGGCACAACTTCAAGCGGCCGATGGGGCAGCTCAAGTCGGGCGACGAGCAGCCCCGCCTTGCGCCGACGCAACGCCTGGACTACGAAGTCGAACTGGGCGTGTTCATCGGCCAGCCCAACACGGCGGGCGAACCGATCCCGATGGCGTCGGCCGAGGACCACGTCTTCGGCCTGGCCCTGTTCAACGACTGGAGCGCCCGCGACGTCCAGGCCTGGGAGTACCAGCCGCTGGGCCCTTTCCTGTCGAAGAACTTCGCCAGCACCGTGTCGCCGTGGATCGTGACCATGGAGGCCCTCGCGCCGTTTCGTCGCCCCTTCGCACGTGCTGAGAGCTTGCCGCGGCCCCTGCCCTATCTGGACAGTGCTGACAACCGCGCACGCGGTGCCTTCGATGTGGAACTGGAGGTCTGCCTGCAGACCGCCGCCATGCGCACAGCCGGACAGCCTGCCGTGCGCCTGGCCCGGTCGAATTTCGCCGACGCGGCATTCTGGACCGTGGCGCAACTGGTCAGCCACCACACGGTCAACGGCTGCCAGCTTCAGCCTGGTGATCTTTTCGGGACCGGCACTTTATCCGGTCCCTTGCCCGAAGAGGCCGGCTCGCTGCTGGAACTGACCCACCGTGGCCAGCACGCCATTGCCCTGCCCAACGGCGAAATCCGGACCTTCATCGAGAACGGCGACTGCGTCGAATTGCGCGGCAGCTGCCAACGCCCAGGCATGCGTCGCATTGGCTTCGGCCCCTGCGCCGCGACGGTATTGCCCACCCCACAATGCGCAGCCTGAGCACGCAGCCTTGATCCGATCGCGCAACGCGCCGGCGTCTTCACGGATTCTGGGCCATGGCTGCCACGCTCGGGGCCGGGGTCGCGCCTTTTGCTCCGATGTGTGACGCCTTGTCGACGCCGCCGAAGCGTTCGATCAGAGCCCGCTGATCCGCCTTGGCCTGTCTGTCGACCGCTTCCGGGTCGGCAATACAACGCAACGCGGCCTCCATTTCGCGCAGCACGTCGGCATAGGCCGGGTCCAACGCCAGGTCGCGCAGTTCCTGAGGGTCTGCCTCCAGGTCAAACAGTTCCGGCGGGAACCGCACGTAGTAGTGGTACTTCCAGCGACCCTTGCGCAGCATGAAACCCGCCGTGTTGCTGCCGGCCGCGTGGTACTCGCTGAAGATCGGCCGACCGGTGTTCAGCTGTGCGGCGGCGAGTGTGAACAGCGACTGGCCAGGACGGCCGTGCATTTCGGGTTCCGGGTCCACGCCTGCGGCCTCCAGGATCGTCGGGAACAGGTCGAGCAGGTCGACGGCAGTCTCGCAAACGCCGCCTGGCAACAGACCCGGCCCGGCCAGGATCATGGGGATCGATACAGACTCCTGGTACAGCGTCGACTTGCCCCAGACGCCGCGCGTGCCCAGGTTGTCACCATGGTCCGAGGTATAGACCACCACGGTGTTGTCGATGAGGCCACCCGACGCCAGCGCCTGCATCAGCAGCCCAACGTGGTGGTCCATGAAACTGGTCAGCCCGAAATACGCCACAAACGCCGCGTGACGCTCTTGCGGGCTGGCGAAGTTCTCCTCGTTGCGCTCGAAGTCAGCGTAGGCCTGCACCCAGGGATGGCGCAGGTATCCACTCCCGGGGTGCAATTTGGGCTCGGGCAGGCTCATGCCAGCGTACAGGTCGTAAAAATGCGCCGGTGCGATCAACGGAAAGTGGGGTGCCACCAGCCCCACGTAGAGTACGAACGGCCTCTCATCGCGCCTCGCGGCAGCCGCATGCAGCCAGTCCACGGCGCGCGCGGTCACGGACCGGTCGTACGCCGTGTAGGACGACTCACCACGGCCGATACGGTCGCCAAACATGCGCGCGCCACTAGCAGCATCGCGCTTCAGGTAGGGGTCGCGGATCGACGCCCAGACCATGCCGTGGCCACCTGCCACATGCATGGGCAAGTGCTCCACGTCGAAACCGGCCGGGTCTTCCTCGGCGCGGTAGTGCAACTTGCCGACGCTTTCCACCCGGATGCTGCGGCCCTGCAACACATGGCCCCAGCCTTGCGACTCGCCGCAGTAGGGAGAAGCGTTGTCCCAGTGGCGCGTCTCGAACACGCGCCGGCCAGTGGCGAAAGCCGCGCGCGCCGGCACACAGATCGGGCTCGGGGTATAGGCATTGGGAAACCGCACACCGCGCGCGGCCAGGCGGTCCAGGTTCGGCGTCAGGGCGATGGGACTGCCCGAACAGCCCATGTGGCGCGGGTCGTGTTCGTCCGACATGATGATCAGCACGTTGCGTGGGGTCACTGCATTACTCCTTGGGCGGCGTCGGCCCGATCGCCGGCGGTCTTGCAGGCGTGTTGGGTGTGGACTGAATCATCGCCGGGTGCGCAACCACTGTCAGTCACTGCAGATACAAGGCGGTGGCCCGAGCCAGAGAAATTGGGCTTGTGTCACCGCAGTAACGAAGTTCATGCCGCAGGCCGCACAAGAATCGCGGACATTCCCGCAACGTACGCACAAGGAGACAGACATGGACATACAGCGCAGGGCAACCATTCACGCCATCGGGGCTGCGTCCCTGGCGGCGCTGACCGGACCGTTTGCACATGCACAGACCGGCAAGAAACTCACGATCCTGATCGGATTCCCTGCCGGCGGTGCGCCCGACACCGTCGCCCGGGCCATCAGTGTGTCCCTGCGCGACGCCGGGTACACGGTGATCGTCGACAACAAGGCCGGTGCCGGCGGGCGACTGGCCTCCGATGCCTTGCTGCAGGCGCCGCCCGACGGCGGCACCATCATGCTGATACCGGGCGGCAACATGACGATCTACCCGCACATCTACGACAAGCTGAAATACGACTGGCACAAGGACTTCGCCTTGCTCGCCACCGCCTGCGAGTTCCAGTTCGGCATGGCGGTGGGCCCGTCGGTGCCGGCAAAGACGCTCAAGGAGTTCGTCGACTGGGCCAAGGCCAACCCCGGCAAGGCGTCCTTCGGAACACCCGGCGCGGGCACCGGCATGCACTTCCTGGGCGTGATGTTCGGGCGCGACGCCAAGATCGACTTCAACCACATACCCTACAAGGGCGGTGCGCCGGCGCTGACCGATCTAATGGGAGGCAACGTGCCATCGGTGTTCACCACGCTGCCCAACGTTCTGCAAGCGCACAAGAACGGCCGCGTGCGCATTCTCGGCTTCTCCGGCGAGAGCCGGCTCAAGGGTTTGCCCGACGTGCCGACCTTCAAGGAATCGGGATTCCCCGACCTGACCCTGTCCGAAATGTTCGTTTTTGTGGCGCGCAGCCAGACGCCGGCTTCGGTACAGAAGGACCTGTCCACCGCGTTGTCAGCCGCCGTGCGCTCCAAGGCGGTCGATGAAGTGCTGGAAAAGGCCGAATACGACCCGCTGGTGATGGAACCGGCGGCCATCGCCAAGCGCCTGCAGGCCGAACAACGGCGCTGGGGCGCGGTCGTCAAGAGCACGGGTTACAAGTCCGAGGAATGACGACTGCCAGCCAGCGACGGGCGACCCGGCCCAACATCCTCCTGATCACCAGCGACCAGCACCGGGGCGACTGTTTCGGCTTCGAAGGGCGGGCCGTACGCACCCCCCACCTCGACCTGCTGGCGGCGCAAGGCACGCGTTTCTCCGCCTGCATCACCCCGAACGTCGTCTGCATGCCCGCACGCTCGTCGATGCTGACCGGCCTGCTGCCGCTGACCCACGGGTGCCACGACAACGGCATCGATCTGGACGAGGCCCTGGCGGAACGCGGCTTTGCGGGCACCCTCGGCCGGTCGGGGTATGCAACCGCCTTTCTCGGCAAAGCGCATTTCTCCAGCAACCATTCACCTTTGCCCACGGGGCGCTGCGAGAACCTGAAGAGTTCGCACCTGTTCCCGAACGACTGGACCGGCCCGTACATGGGTTTCGACCATGTGGAACTGGTGCAACTCGGCCACAACTACTGGTTGCCGGAGCGTCCGCCTGGCGGCATGCACTACGAGCGCTGGTACCACGGGGACGGCCAGGGCGACCTCAAGGACGCGCTGTATGGCACGCGCCTGCCGCCGGCCACCCACGCGGCGCAGACGCATAACTCTGCATTGCCGACGGCCTGGCACAACAGCACCTGGCTCGGCGATCGCGCCGTGGAATACCTGCGCGGTCGCGGTCGCGCACGACGCTATGGCGCCACCCAGCCGTTTTGCACCTGGCTGTCATTCGCCGATCCGCACCATCCGTTCGACGCACCCGCCCCCTGGTGCCATCTGCACCAGCCCGCTGACGTCGACCTGCCACCCCATCGCACACGCGACCTGGAGCGCCGGCCATGGTGGCACCGCGCCGCCATGGAGAACACGCCGCAGGGCGGCGACCGCAAGGTGCGCGAGGAGTACTCGCGCATGCCGCCGCAAACCGACGCGCAGTTGCGCGAATTGATCGCCAACTACTACGGCATGATTTCGCTGGTGGACCACAGTGTCGGCCGGGTGCTGGCGGCGCTGCAGGACGAAGGCCTGGCCGACAACACCGTGGTGGTGTTCACCTCGGACCATGGCGACTGGCTCGGCGACCACGGGCTGGTGCTCAAGGGGCCGATGTTCTATGAAGGACTGTTGCGCGTGGGCATGATCGTCCGTGGCCCGGGCGTACCTGCGGCGAAAGTGGTGCCGCACCCGGTTTCCACCATCGACCTCGCCGCCACGTTCGGCGACTATGCCGGCACGCCGGTCGAGGCCGCCACGCACAGCCTTTCATTACGGCCATTGATCGAAGGCGACACAGCCCGGGACCATGCGCTGTCCGAATGGCGGCTCGGGCCGGCGCGCTGCGGCGTGGCGCTGGACCTGCGCGCGGTACGCACCCGCCACGCCAAGCTGACCCTCGAACTGGGCACCGGTACGGGTGAAATGTACGACCTGCGCAACGATCCGCATGAATGCGAGAACCGCTTCGACGACCCCGCTTACCGTGGCCTGCGTGACGAACTGACACAGCGATTGATGGGTCGCCCCGACGATGTTCGCGACCCGTTGCCGCTGCCCGTTGGGCCGGCCTGACTGCGCAGTGTTGATCTTGATCGCACGACGGGAAGTGCCCGCCGATTCATTCTGGGTCAACCCGGCAACGGATACGCCAATGTTCCTGCGGTAACTGAGCCAGGATCGACGTCTGCCGAGAATCAAGGACACCGGCGGGCCCGAAATGGCAAGGTTTCGCCGCCCTCGGCGACCATGCACCCAGTAACCCACCAATACACCATGAGGAGACATCCGAATGCCAAAACTGTCCCGCCGTTCCGCCCTGCTTGCCACTGCCGGCGCAGGCGCATTGCTCCAGGGCTGCGCCAATCCCGCAGTCAGCGCCAATCCCAAACCACGCCACTATGTGCTGGTGCATGGCGCCTGGCATGGCGGTTGGGCCTGGTCCAGGACCGCGCCATTGCTGCGTGCCGCCGGTCACACAGTCAGCGCCCCCACGCTCAGCGGGCTGGGTGAGCGCTGGCCGGTGGCCGCAGGTACCAGCGGCCTGCATGTCCACGTCAGCGACATCGTGGACCACCTGATGATGGAGGATCTGAACAACGTCGTGCTGGTGGGCCACTCTTACGCAGGCTGCGTGGTGTCGGGCGTGCTCGGCGAACGGACCGGTCGCGTCGCCCACGCGATCTACGTCGATGCGCTGGTGCCGATGAAGGGCCAGGCACTTGCCAGCTTCGTACCCGCGCCGGTCAAGGCCGACTACGAACGATTGGCCGCGCAGAACGCGGTGGTGCCGCCGCGTCCGCCGCAAGCCTGGGGAGAGCTCTGGGGTATTACCGACCCGGCGATGATCGCCTGGGCCACTCCCCGCATCAAGCCCCAGGCGGCACGCAGCTTCACCGAAACCGTCCAGGGCGACCCCATGGCCGAGTCGGTGCGCCGCAGCTTCCTCAAGTGCAATCGCAACCCCAACCCTCTGTTCAAGACCATTGGTGCTGGTATCCAGAAGGACACGCGTTACCAATATGCCGAGGTCGACGGCCACCACGACGTGATGTTGCTGGACCCCCAGCGGTTCGCCGATGCCCTGCTCAGGCTGGGTTGAGAAGCCCCCTCTTTACCCACTCTTGCCTTTCGGAGACTCCACGCTCAGAAGGGGGTGGGGTCACAGAGGGGGTGGCGCACAGGGGTGGGGTCAGGTCTAGGGGGGTGGGGTCAGGTCTTGTATTGCAACATTTCTGACGATCGCCAAGCCGGTGGGCGAAACAGTCGCGGCGCGGCTATGGGCGGTCGCACCTACGGGCCAAAGCAATCATCCAAACGATCATCCAAACAATCATCCAGCAAGGTCGTGCCGTCGGCAAGGAGGTGCAGGACCCCTTTCTTGGTCCGGCAAGACGGGATTGGCCCCACCCCTCGCGCGTGATGTTGCAATACAAGACCTGACCCAATACTCGTAGTTTAAGAGATAAAGTGGTCTCCTGGCTAAATCGGCGCCCACATGGTCGGCTTGCCGGTCGCGCTGCCCGCAGGCGGCGGCTGTGACCGCGTCATCGTTGGCGTGCAGTCAATGGGTTCGTGTCT
>CAMAWD010000014.1 GCA_945861785.1 Rhodoferax sp. OV413
CAGGGCAGTCGGCGCGTTCAGCGCCCGACCGCTCCAGTATGAGCCCCCGCCGGGCTGCGCCTGCCGCGACGCGCGCCAACGCCAACGCAGACCAGGCAACGAACGACCGCAATGGGCCGAAAGCAGCCATCCGCATCAGGCTGCCGCGCTGCCAATCTGTGGTCGCGTGCGCCACGTCAATGCCCATCACCCGCGGGCACTGGACCGCCATGTTTCTGCACCAGCGTCCAGGCCGACAGCGCGATCAGCACGCTCCAGAACCAGACGCCCATGGTCAGGGGCAGCACGCTGCCATCCATGTGGGTGCCCAACCATCCACCCATCAGGAAAGCGGCCAGCATCATCGTTGCGCCATTCAGGGCCGATGCCGCGCCGGCGGCCTGGGGGAACGGCCCGACCGCACCGCTCTGGCCGCAGGGCTGGTGCACGCCATGGCTGAACATGAACAGGTAGTAGGGCAGCATGATGTACCAGCCGCCGTGCGCGCCGCCGGCCAGACCGGTGAGCCCGAACACGCCCAGCAAGCTGCCACTTGCCAGTGTCATTGCGCCGGCAACCGCTACCGTGCGCTTGATGCCCCAGTGGCGCAACATGCGCCGACAGACAAAGGTGCCAGCCAGGTACCACAGCGACATCGAGAACATCAGCAGTCCGTAGTGCGTCTTGCTGAAATGCAGCACCTGGATGAAGACGAAGGATGAACTGGCCAAAAATGTGAAGAGACCCGCGTAGGATGTGGCCGAGAGAGCTGACCACGCCCGGAAGGTGGGGTTGCGGACGATCTGAAGCCAGGTTCTTGCCAGAGTGCCAGGCTCCAGCGCACGTGGATTCTTGCGCGCAAGGGTTTCATCGAAGCACAAGACGATCAGGGCCAGTGATGCGGCACCAAATACCGCCAGGGCCAGCAGCGCAATGCGCCAGTTGTAGAGGTCAGACAACAGCCCACCGGTTGGTGCGCTCAGACAGGCTACCACGGCCAGGCCGCCCAAGGCCTTGGACATCACGCGTGCGCCTTCGGCCGGGGTGTACAAGTCGCGGATGATTGCGCGCGCCGCCATCACGCCGGCCCCCATGGCGGCGCCCTGCAGCGCGCGCCAGGTGATCAGCATCTCCATCGAACTGGCCAGGGTGCAGCCCACTGCCGCCACAACGTAGGCCGACAGCCCGACTATCAGTACCGGGCGGCGGCCGAAGCGGTCTGACAACGGGCCCCAGACCAACTGCGACAGGCCGAACGCCAGCAGCAACGCCGTCAGGGTGAGTTGGGCCTGTGCCATCGGCGCCCCAAAACCAGCGGTCATGGCGGGGAGGGCGGGAAGGTACAGGTCGGTCGTCACGGGTTGCACACCGAGCAGCGCGGACAGGATCAGCACGACCATGCCGTGCGACCTTGCGGGTTTGTTGGCGACGGCTGGTGTGGCGATTGGGTGCGGTAGCGGTGAATGCATGCAGTTCGAGCGTAGCAGAAGGCAGCAATGTGGCGCCGCTGGCAGGTGTCGCGGTTCGGTGCCTGGTGCGTGGCCCGCGATGGGGCCGGTTTGGCCCTAGGGCAGGCCGAACAGTTGGGTGATTGCGGTGCGGTATTGGGCTTGGCCCATTGAAATGGTATTGTGGTGCGAGCCGCCGTCCACCAGGATGAACGCCTTGGGGGCGCGCGCAGCGTCGAACAGGCGTCGGCCCAGTTCCGGTTTGATCAGCGTGTCCTGCGACCCGTGCACCACGAGCAAGGGTGCGCCGACCTGCGCCACCTTGCTGACGGCGTCGAAGCGCTGGGTGATCAACGGACCAAGCGGCAACCAACCCCACTTGGTGCTGCCGACGACGTCGGGGATCGATGTGAAGGCGCCCTCGACGATGGTGCCGGCTTCGTCGGTTACCGCGCTCGCCAGTTCGATGGCGATCGCCCCTCCCAGCGAATGGCCGAACAAGTAACGTGGCCGGGTCGGGTATTCCCTTGCCAGCCAGTCCCAGGCCGCGCGGGCGTCTTCGTAGGCCAGTTCTTCCGACGGCGGCACTGCGTCGCTCCTGCCAAAACCCCGGTAGTCCAGTGCCAGCACGGAAAATCCCAGTTCCTGCATGCGCCGCGCGCGAAACGCCGAGCTGTTCACGTTCCAGCGTGACCCATGCAGGTAGAGCATCACTGGCGCCTCCCGCCCGTCTGAACCAGTTCGGGGGGCGGCCGCCAGCCAAAGTCCGTGCAGTCTGGCGCGCTGGCCGGTGCGCTGCGAATCGAACTCGATCCAGGTATCCTGCATGCCGTCGGCCGCGCCGTAACCACCCCAGGTGCGCTCGCTGGGCTGGAAAATCCATTCGCCCTGCTTTTCGTGCAACGCGGCGCAACCCGTGAGCAGCGCCAGTGCGAGAGCCATCGACAAGGGCAGGGGCCAGAGTTTCATGGCGCCATTTTGCCGCGCTCCGGCTTGCTCTGCTCGCCAAAGGCCGTCCATCGTGTTGGTGCTCCGGTGGATGGCACCAGGCTCAGCGCCCACGAAGGAACAGCCCGTCAAGTTCCTTCAGGCTCACTTGCCGCCACGTGGGACGGCCGTGGTTGCACTGGTCGGAGCGGTCGGTGGCCTCCATCTGCCTCAGCAACGCGTTCATTTCTTCCAGCGTGAGTTTGCGGTTGGCACGCACCGCCCCGTGGCAGGCCATGGTGGCCAGCAGTTCGTCGCGTGCCCGTTGCACCACGGTGCTTGCATCGTGCTGGGCCAGTTCGGCCAGCACGCTGCGCGCGAGCTCCGCGGCATCGCCGCGGGCCAGTGTTGCCGGCACGGCCCGAACGGCCAGGCTGCCGGCGGACAAGGCGGTGATCTCAAGGCCCAGCATGCGCAGCGCGTCGGCCTGGGTTTCAGCGGTGGTTATTTCTTCGGCCGTCGCGGCAAAACTTGCCGGGATCAGCAGTGGCTGGCTGGCGAGCGCAGGCATGCCGGCACCGCAGGAGTCGGCGGCCTGGTTCATCTGTTCCTTCAGGCGTTCGTACACGATGCGTTCGTGGGCCGCGTGCATGTCGACGATGACCAGCCCGTGCGCGTTCTCGGCCAGGATGTACACACCCTGCAACTGGCCCAGAGCGCGGCCAAGGGGCCAGGCTCCGTCGGGCACCGGCGCAGACGCAGCGGTAGACACAGCGGCAGACACAGCGGTCGGGCCGGTACTGGTGCGGTCGGCTTCATTGGCTCTGGTTGGCTGCGCGGGCCAGGTAGCCAGCGGCTGCAATGCGCCATTGGCCGGTGAAACGGGAGACCGGCTGATCTGCCACAGTGCTTCGAGGTCCGACACGCGGTGCCCCACAAGCGGCGTGAACGGCATGCCGGATTGCTGCCAGGGCGTGTCGGCCCGCAACTGCGCAGTGTGGTCCTCGGCCATGGGCACTGCCGCAGCACCAACCGCCAGTGCGCCGGCGGCAGCCCGGGGGACCGCCAGTGTGTCCTCGACCGCGTGGCGCACCGCCTGGTGCACCTCGCGGCCATCGCGAAAGCGCACCTCGATCTTGGTCGGATGCACATTCACGTCCACCCGGCGCGGGTCGATGTCGAGGTACAACACGTAGACCGGCTGGCGCTGGCCGTGCAGCACATCTTCGTACGCAGCGCGTACCGCGTGCGACAGGACCTTGTCGCGCACAAAACGACCATTGACATAACAGAACTGCTGGTCGCCCCGCGCCCTGGCCGCGTCCGGTATGCCCACACGGCCGCGCACGCGAACCGGATGCGCGCCGTCGCCACGGACTGCCTGCCCCGTGGGGCCACCGTGCAGAAAATCCACGTACACCGAGCGCTGGACGAAGTCGTCGCCCAGCACGTCGGCCATGCGCTGCGCCGTTGCCGCGACCATCTCCTGCGGGGACGCAGATGGGGTTGCCTTCTGGCGCCATTGCTCGACCAGCTTGCCCTCGTGCCACACCGCAAACCCCACATCGGGACGCGCCAGCGCCTGGCGGCGGACCGACTCGATGCAATGTGCGAGTTCGGTGGCATCGGTCTTGAGGAACTTGCGCCGCGCCGGGGTGCTGAAGAACAGCTCCTTCACCTCCACCGTGGTGCCGGTGCCGCGGGCCACCGGGCGCAGTTCGCCGGTGCGGCCGTCCAGTGCAAACGCCTCGCCAGCGCCCAGCGCGCGCGATGACAGCGAGCAATCTGCAATCGCGTTGATTGCGGCCAATGCCTCACCCCGAAAACCAAAGGTGCCAACCTCTTCGAGGTCGTGCAGGTTGCTGATCTTGCTGGTCGCGTGGCGCTTGAGAGCCATCGGCAGTTCGTCCCGCGGGATTCCTGCGCCGTCGTCCTCGACCGCAATCAGGCGCACACCACCGGCCAACAGGCGCACCGTCACCTGGGTGGCGCCGGCATCCAGCGCGTTGTCGAGCAGTTCGCGCACCACCGAGGCAGGGCGTTCCACCACCTCGCCGGCGGCGATCTGGCTGATCAATTCGTCGGGCAGTTCACGGATGGCGCGGCGCGGCGCAGAGGCATTTGGGGAATTCACCGGGTGATTCTAGGTGGCGTCACACGGCGCGGTGATAATCCCGGCCCATGGAACTTGTCGCCCTCATTCTTGATTTTGTCCTGCACATCGACCGTTACCTGGAGACCTTCGTTCAGACTTACGGCGCCTGGGTCTACGCACTGCTGTTCCTGATCATCTTCGTCGAGACCGGTGTGGTGGTCATGCCTTTCCTGCCTGGCGACTCGCTGTTGTTCGTGGTGGGAGCCATGTGCGGCGTCGGTTTGATGAGTTACCCGGTGGTCGTGAGCCTGTTGCTGGTGGCCGCCGTGGCCGGCAACCAGTGCAACTACACCATTGGGCGTTACTTCGGCCCCAAGGTGTTCCAGTGGGAGGACTCGAAGTTTTTCAACAAGCGCGCGTTCAACCAGGCCCACGATTTCTATGAAAAGTACGGTGGCATCACCATCGTGGCGGCGCGGTTCATGCCGTTTTTGCGCACCTTTGCGCCGTTTGTCGCTGGTGTGGCGCAGATGACGCGCTCCAAGTTCACCTTTTTTGATGTGACAGGCGGGGCCTTGTGGGTCGTCGGGCTGGTGACCGTCGGATATTTCTTCGGCAACATCCCGCTGGTCAAGACCCACCTGGAGAAGATCATCTGGGCCATGATCCTGGTGCCGGGGCTGTTGGTCTTTGTCGGGGCCTGGCGCGCACGGCGCAAGGCCCAGACCGCAGACGCCGCCAAGGCGTAGCCACCAAGGGCTACAGCCGCCAACTTTCAAGAACAGTTCGCGGTCCGCCGCAAAGTTGGCATGCAGTGGCAGCCACGCGCCGGCCGCTGCCCGCGCATCGGGGCCAGTGCTGCCTGCAATCACCGTGCCCGGCCACATGCCTTCCGAGTTGTAGCTGCCCAGCGCCTGGGCCGTGCGTTCGAGCAGGCGTTGCAGCAGGGGCCGGCAGAAAGAGCCGTCGAGCACCAACGCGTCGCGCTGGTGCCGGCTCAGACCGTGCGGTTGCGTGCCAGTGGCGGGTTGCGGGCAAAATAACGCTCGATGCCGCGCACCAGGGCGTCGGCCAGTTGTTGCTGGTAGGCGTCGCTGTTGAGCTTGGCCTCTTCTTCCGGGTTGCTGATGAAGGCGGCCTCGACCAGTACGCTTGGAATGTCGGGCGCCTTGAGCACAGCGAACGAGGCCTGCTCAACCCGGGGCTTGTGCAATTTGCCCACACGCCCGATCTCGCCCAGCATCGCGCTGCCCAGCAGCAGGCTGTCCTTGATCTGTGCATGGGTGCTCATGTCGAACAGCGCGCGTTGCACTTCGGCATCCTTGGCGGCGACGTTCAGCCCACCGACCAGATCGGCCTTGTTCTCCTTGTCGGCCATCCAGCGCGCGGCGCTGCTGCTGGCACCGCCCTGGCTCAGGGCGAATACGCTGGCGCCCTGCGGGCGGGGCGTGAAGAATGCGTCTGCGTGCAGGCTGACCAACAGGTCGGCCTGAACCCTGCGTGCTTTTTGCACCCGCACATGCAGCGGCACGAAAAAGTCGGCGTCGCGCGTGAGGTAGGCGCGCATTGTGTTGCCGTTCACACTGGTGCTGTGGATGCGGTCCCGCAACAGGTGCGCCAGACGCAGCACCACGTCCTTTTCGCGCGTGCCGCCAGGGCCGATGGCGCCCGGGTCTTCGCCGCCGTGGCCAGGGTCGAGCGCGACGATGATCAGGCGGTCGGTGCGGTTGGCGACGGCAGGCCGGGCAGTGCTGGCGGCGACGGCCGCGCGTGCTGAACTGGCTGCACCGGCTGGCGGCGCAGGTGCCGACACCGATGCCGATGCCGACACCGATGCCGATGCCGGCGCGGCTGCCGACGTGGGCGCCGCCGCGGGGGCAGACGCCGGTGTGGCGGCCTCCCTGGCCGCACGTTGTGCGATCAGTGTCCCCAACGGGTCGGGTTCCGATGCATGCGCCGCAGGTGGGGGAACAACGCCCGGTGCCACCGGCCGCTCCCGGAGCCGTTCTGCGATCAAGGTCTCCAGCGGATCGGCGACCAGGGTCGGGTACAGATCGAACACCAGCCGATGCTGGTATGCGGCCACTGGAGGCAGGCTGAACACCTGCGGCAGCGCGGCCTGTTTCAGGTCCAGTACCAGCCGGACCACGCCAGGGGCATATTGGCCCACCCGGATACCGCCAATGGTGGGGTCGTCGGAACGCACCTTGGCTACGAGTTCACGCAACGCGGCATTGAGCTCGATGCCTTCGATGTCCACCGCCAGACGTGGCGGGTTGGCGACAAAACCATGGCGCGCCTTGAGCGCGCCGTCCGACTCGATCGTGACCCGGGAATAGTCGGGCGCAGGCCATACCCGCACAGCCAGAATCGTCGCGCCGCTGGCAATGTGCGCGCGGCCCAGCAACAGCACCAGCGCGCCTCCTTGCAGCAGCTCGCGCCGCTTCATGGGTGTGCCGCTTCCAGCAGAGCCGCACCCACCGGCGTGTTGGCCACCAGTCGAACCTGGCGCACTCCATCCAGCCGGGCATCGATGTGGATGGCCAGGTCGGCCCGGGGCAGCGAAGCTGCGGCTTTCTCCGGCCATTCGGCAAGTTTCAGGCCGACGCTGGCAAAGATGTCGCGAAAACCCGCGTCTTCCCATTCGCGCGGGTCATGGAAACGGTAAAAATCGAAATGCCAGACCATGCGGGGCCCCGCAGCACCTGGTGCGGCCACGAGTTCGTACGGCTCTACCACGGCATAGGTGGGGCTCTTGATGCGCCCCTGCACCCCGAGCGCCTGCAGCAGGTGCCGCACCAGCGTGGTCTTGCCGGCTCCGAGTTCGCCGTGCAATTCGATGAAACTGTCGCACAGGGCGGGGCGCGCCGCAAGCGCGCAGGCAAACCTGCGGGTGGCGGATTCGTCGGCCCATTCCATGCTTTTTACAATCGGTGCCAGATGCATATGCGCTCTATTCTCGATGGCAGTCAATTGGTTTCCCGGATTCAGGCTTTTGGCCTGCAACTGGGATTCTCCCAAATTGGCGTCGCAGGCATTGACATGGCCAGTGCGGAACCCGGATTGCTGGCCTGGCTGTCGGCTGGTTTTCATGGGCAGATGGCGTATATGGCGGCCCATGGCCTCAAGCGGGCGCGGCCGGCAGAGCTGGTTCCGGGCTGCGTGAGTGTGGTCACCGCGCGCATGGATTACCTGCCCCAGGCCACGGACGCCGATTGGCAGGCCCGGGAATTCGCCCGGCTGGGGCGCCCGGGTGAAGCCATCGTGTCGATGTATGCCCGTGGGCGTGATTACCACAAGGTGCTTCGCCAGCGCCTGCAACAACTGGGTGAACGCGTTCAGGCCGAGGTCGGGCCGCTGGGTTACCGTGCCTTCACCGACTCGGCGCCGGTGCTGGAGGCCGAACTCGCGGTACGCAGCGGGCTGGGGTGGCGCGGCAAACACACGCTGGTCCTGGACCGCGAAGGCGGGTCGATGTTCTTTCTGGGAGAGCTTTTCCTCGACATTGCCTTGCCGCCGACACCGGCGCTTTCCTGGCATTGCGGCAGCTGCCAGGCATGTATCGATGTCTGCCCGACCCAGGCCATCGTGGCGCCCTATCGACTCGACGCGCGGCGCTGTATTTCCTACCTGACGATCGAACATGCCGGTGCAATCCCGCTGGAGTTGCGCCATCTGCTCGGAAACCGGATCTATGGCTGTGACGATTGCCAGCTGGCCTGTCCCTGGAACAAGTTCGCCCGGCGCAGCGCGCTGCCGGACTTCGATCCGCGAGCGGGGTTGCAGGGCGGCGACCTGGCGGCCCTGTTCGCCTGGACCGAGGCCGAATTTCTGCAGCGCACCGAGGGCAGTGCGATCCGGCGCATAGGCCACGAGCGCTGGTCGCGCAACATCGCGGTGGCGCTTGGCAATGCGCTGCGCGCGCACCTGGACCCGGCTTTGGTGGGCGCTTTGCGCGCGCGCGCAGCCGATCCGAGCGCACTGGTGCGCGAGCACGTCGCCTGGGCGCTGGATGTGGTGCCCCTTGGGCTACCATCCGGGTGAGATGAACATTCCCAACCGCACCAACTGGCTGTAACCCCGCCATGAATTCCTTGCGCCTGCTCGTCATCGACCCCCAGAACGACTTCATGGACATCGACGGTGCGGCCTTGCCCGTGCCCGGAGCAGGTGCCGACATGGGTCGCCTGGCCGGGTTCATTGACACCCTGCAGGCGCAAATCGACGATATCGTCGTCACACTTGACTCGCACCCGGGCGTGGGCATCGAGCGGACCACATTCTGGAGCACCGGGTCGGGTGGGCCGGTGGCTGCATTTACACCGATCACCGCAGCCGCGGCGCGTGCCGGCACCTACACTGCGCGCGACCCGGCCCGGCGCGGCGAGACATTGGCCTACCTGGATGCGCTGGAATCCGCCAGCGGCCGCACCTTGATTGTCTGGCCGGTGCATTGCGTGCTGGGAACCTGGGGCCACAACATCCAGGCCACGCTGGCCACGAGCCTGGCCGCCTGGGAAGTCACGCGCTCGCGCAATTGCGACAAAGTTCTCAAGGGCCAGCACCCGATGACCGAGCAGTACAGTGCGTTTCGCGCCGAAGTTCCGCGCATCGACGATGTGCGCACCCAGGTGAACACCGCCTTGCTGGCCCGGCTGGCGGCAGGCACGGGCACCTTGTTGGTGGCGGGCGAGGCGCTGAGCCATTGCGTTGCGGCTTCCGGTGACGACATGCTGGCCCACATGGGTGACGCCGCGCTGCGCAATTGCGTCTTCCTGACTGATTGCATGAGCCCGGTGCCTGGTTTCGAGGCCGATGGCCAGCAGTTCCTGGCCCGGCTGCATGGCCGTGGCGTGCGCACCATGACCACTGCCCGGGCCCTGGAGGAACTGGCCTGATGGATGGCGCCCGGCCTCCCATGCACGCGGTGCCTGGCCCGTGGCAGCGTGGTTTTCTCAGCTGGCTCGCCGGCTGGTGGCACCTCCTGGTTTTCGGGTCGCAGATGCTGGTGCTGGCGCTGTCCCCATCGAGTTACCGGCGCAGCCAGCGCCTGGTGATTTACCGCGAACTGGTTGCTGCAACCGCGCCGCAGCTGCCGGCGTTCGTCGTGGTAGCGGCTGTTGTCAGCCTGGTGATCATCCGCATCGTCGTGGCCACCGCGGCAAGTTATGGTCTGAGCCGGTACGCACTCGACGTGCTGGTGCGCACGCTGGTGCTGGAGTTGCTGCCGCTCATGGTGGCCCTCTTCGTGGCCTTGCGCTACACCATGCCCGGCGCCGAGGTGGTGGCGGCGCTGCGCGTCCAGGGCCGGTTCAAGGCGATGTGGCAAGCCGGTGGTGACCCCGCGCGCGACGAACTTTTGCCGCGGGTCGTGGCTGGGGTGTTTTCGGTGGCGCTGCTGGCCGCGCTGGGCTGCTTGCTCGCCCTGTTGTTGACCTACCTCACGGTCTATGGTTTCACCACCTGGGGTTTCGATGCCTACACACGTACCGTGGGGCAGGTCTTCAACCCTGCGGCGACCCTGATCTTCGCGTTCAAGGCCCTGTTCTTCAGCCTGACGGTGGCCATCCTGCCGATCGCGCCCGACCAGTTGCATCGGGGTGATGCCGCGCGCCGGCGGCGCGACAACATCGGCCTGCTTGGGCGCGTGTTCGCGCTGATCCTGCTTGGCGAAGTGATTTCGCTCGTCGGTAACTACTATTGAATGGCCATGGCCACCGAACCTGAAACACCACCTCCGGTTGCCAACCTGGAAACCAAGGCCAGGCTGTTGCTGTTGCTGATGGTGCTGCTGGTGGCTGGGGCGGTGGGGTACCTGATGTACGCGCGGGGTGCTTTCGAGCGGACGCAGCAACTGGTGCTGATCGCCGACGATTCAGAGGGCATCGTGGTCGGTATGGACATGACCTTCTCCGGTTTCCCTATCGGCCGGGTCGGGCGCATCGAACTGTCGCCCGACGGCAACGCGCGCATCATCGTCAACGTTCCGCGCCGCGATGCGCGCTGGTTGCGTGCATCGAGCGTATTCACGATGGAGAACGGCCTGGTCGGCAGCACCAAGATCCGCGCTTTCAGCGGCGTGATGACCGACCCGCCCTTGCCCGACGGCGCAGAACGCCGGGTGCTGCGCGGCGACGCAGCGGCGGAGATCCCGCGCATGGTGGCGAGCGTGCGGGAGCTGGTCAGCAACCTGAGCAGCCTGACCGGGCCGGAGGCTCCCCTGAATGTCAGCCTGCACAATTTGCAGAAAGCCGCCGAACGCCTGAACGGCCCGCGCGGCGCGCTCGGTGTGTTGCTGGGCAACGAGGCCGACGCCAAAAAGATAACGCTCGCGCTCGACCGCACCAACGCATTGTTGGCGCGCATCGACGGCGTGGTGCAAAAGGCCGACAGCATTGCAGCACGCACCGATGGCATCGTGGCCCATGCCGATACCCAGGTGTTTGGCACCTCGGGCGTGGTGCCAGAGACCCGGGCGACCGTGGTGCAGCTCAACGGGCTGCTGGCCGACGCGCGAAGCAGCCTGAAGAAGGTGGACGCGGTGTTGGTCGAGGCGCAAGCCATTGGCGCCAACACCCGCGAAGCCACCGCCGACCTCGGCACCCTTCGCGGCGAAGTCGATGCCAGCCTGCGCAAGGTGGAACAGTTGGTCAACGAGATCAACCGCAAATGGCCGTTCAAGCGCGACACGGAGATCAAGCTGCCATGAAACCCTTGCTTGCTCTGCTGATTGCGTCGGTCGTGGCCGCCTGCGCCAATACAGCGCCGGCACCCGATTGGCAGATGAACGCCAAGAGCGCGATGGAGCGCGCGCAGGAGGCCTACCTGTCGGGTGACTCCCGCATCGAGGCGGTCGAGTTTGCCCGTGCGCGGTCGGAAGTGGCACGCACCGGGCGCGCCGATCTGCTGGCGCGCCTCGAGTTGGCGCGTTGTGCAACCCGGGTTGCCAGCCTGGTTCTGGAGCCGTGTGCCGGATTTTCCGCACTGGCGCCGGATGCGGCGCCAGCTGAACGGGTTTATGCCGGCTACCTGACCGGACAAGGGCAGGCGACCGACGCTCCCGCATTGCCCGAGCAGCATCGTCCATTTGTGGCCACCGGCGCCGGGGCTGCGAATCTGGCGGCAGTGGGTGACCCGCTGGCGCGCCTGGTGGCAGCCGGGGTATTGCTGCAGACCGGCCGCGGCGACCCCGCGGTGGCCGTGCTCGCCGTAGACACTGCGTCAGCGCAGGGCTGGCGGCGGCCCTTGCTGGCGTGGCTCGGCGTGCAGGTGATGCAGGCCGAGAGGTCGGGTGACGCCGCACAGGTGGCTTTGGTGCGCCGGCGCATTGCTCTCGTGACTGCGCCGCGTTGACCGCGCCCTTCGGCGTGCCGACGGGTCTTGTTCAGGGGTGCCACTCTCTCAAAACGCCCAGGGCCAAGGGCAGTCGCGCCATGCCCAGCAGCGTCGACAGGCTGACCAGCCCGGCCACGTACGCGCCGTCATAACCCATGCGCGCAGCCAGCACATAGGCACTGGAGGCAGTGGGTATACTCGCGAAAATGAGCAATATGGTGGTCTGGGTGTTGTCCAGGCCAAACCAGCTTGCCAGCGACGCATTGCCGATGCGCATCGCCGCTGGTTCCAGCCACGATGGCATCACAAATCCCAGCAGGTTCGCAACCAGGCCGCTCACGCTGCCGATGATCAGCGGGTTGCGCACCAGTTCGCCCAGAATGCCGCGCTGGCCATGGCGCGCCATGGGCCAGACGGCGGCGGTGTTGAGCAGCGCACGCACACACCTATCACCACCGCAATCAGCACCAATCCGGGCGCACCTTCGAGCCGCTCGGCCAATGCCAGCGCCACAAAGGAATTGAAGCGAAACCCGACCTGCGCCACAGCCGCGTGTTGAGAGAATACCAGCCGGGGACTGGCACCAGGTTTCTCGCCGGGGATGGTATCGGGTTTGCCCCTATGTAGTTTCCCGGTGGGCCGCACCGGGCCTCCGCGCTACGATTGCGGTTGCAGTTCAGCTTTTCACACCATTTTCACCAGGGGATCATTCAATATGCGCCGTCACTTCCTGTTTGCGTTCAGTCTGCTGGCCGTTGCCGGCTCCGCCCTGGCACAGGGTTATCCCAACAAGCTCGTCAAACTTCAGGTGCCCTTCGCGCCCGGCGGCACCACCGACATCGTCGCGCGCATCATCTCCGAACCCATGGGGCGTGCGCTGGGTCAGAGTGTGATCATCGAGAACAAGGCGGGTGGTGGTGGCATCATCGGTGCCAACGAAACCGCCAAGTCGGTGCCTGACGGTTATTCGCTGGGCATGGCCACGGTTTCCACCACCGCCGCCAACCCGGCCATCAATCCCAAGATGCCCTACAACGCGGAAACCGATTTCACGCCCATCATCAACATTGCAGCCACGCCCAATGTGATCGCCGTGCACCCGAGCTTTCCGGCCAAGAACTACAAGGAATTCGTCGCGGTGCTGAAGAGGTCGCCGGGCAAGTATTCCTACTCGTCCTCCGGCACTGGCGGCATCGGGCACCTGCAGACGGAACTGTGGAAGACCCTGCAGGGTGTGTTCGTGACCCACATCCCCTACACCGGCGCGGGCCCGGCCTTGCGCGATACCGTCGGCGGGCAGGTGGAAATCATTTTCGACAACGTTCCGTCTGCGTTGCCCCATATCGTGGGCGGACGTCTGGTGGCGTTGGCGGTGGCGGCCCCGACGCGGCTGGCAAGCATGCCCGATGTGCCCACCTTCAAGGAACTCGGCCTGGAGCCGGTGAACCGCATGGCCTATTACGGCATCGTCGGGCCCAGGGGCCTGCCGAAAGACGTGGTCGACAAAGTCAACGCGGGTGTGCGCAAGGCGCTGGAAGATCCGGCGGTGCGCAAGCGCATCGAAGACACCGGCTCGGTCGTGCTGGGCAACACGCCCGAGCAGTTCGCGCAGCAGATGAAGGAAGAACTTGCGGTCTATCGCAAGGTGGTCGAGTCGGCCAGGCTTCGGCTGGAGTAGGCGATAAGCGGCACCGACCCCGCCGCCAGGGCGCCAGGCGTCGATGACTTCATCGATGCCTTGTGGCTGGAGGAGGGTTTGTCCAAGAACACCCTGGCGGCGTACCGGCGTGACCTGACACTGCTGGCGCGCTGGCTGGGTGGCCGCGGGTGGGCGCTCGACGCGATGCCCGAGCACGAGTTGCTTGCCTATTTCTCACAGCGCCACG
Source organism: Rhodoferax sp. OV413 (assembly GCA_945861785.1). Classification (GTDB taxonomy): domain Bacteria; phylum Pseudomonadota; class Gammaproteobacteria; order Burkholderiales; family Burkholderiaceae_C; genus CAISIP01. The sequence continues at coordinate 13,671 of CAMAWD010000014.1, forward strand.
CCAGCACCAAAGCCACCTCCGCAAACCGGCGCCTGACGGTGTTCAAGCGGTATTTCCGCTGGGCCCTGCGCGAGCACCGCATCGAGGTCGACCCGACCCTCAAGATGCAGCCGGCGCGCCAGGCACTGCGCGTTCCCAAGACCCTCACCGAGGCCGAGGTGGAGGCCTTGCTGGCCGCGCCAGACACCGACACCGTGCTCGGCATGCGCGACCGCACCATGCTGGAGCTGATGTATGCCAGTGGCTTGCGTGTCAGCGAACTGGTAGGCCTGCGCCTGCTCAACATCAGCCTGCAAGAGCATGTGGTGCGCGTGTTCGGCAAGGGCAACAAGGAGCGACTGGTTCCGTTCGGCGAGGAGGCCGGGCACTGGATAACGCGTTACTTGTCCGAGGTGCGGCCCGAGCTGCTTGGGGTGCGCCAGACGGTGGCCTTGTTCGTGACGTCCAGCGGCATCAACGCCGGCTCGGCGATGTCGCGTGTCATGTTCTGGAGCATCATAAAAAAATATGCGCTGCAAGCCGCCATTGCCACCGCGCCTTCACCGCACACACTGCGCCACGCCTTCGCCACCCATCTGCTCAACCACGGTGCCGATCTGCGTGCGGTGCAAATGCTGCTCGGTCACGCCGATATCTCCACCACCACGATCTACACCCACGTGGCCAGGGAGCGGCTCAAAGTGCTGCACGCCCGGCACCACCCGCGCGGCTGAGCCCCACGGTGAGTTGTCAGCTTTGCAGGGATTCCGCCCAGGCCAGGGCCTGCAGGTGGGCCCAGTTCACCTGCCGGTTGGACAGCGACAACTCGTTGGCCAGGCGCGCAAAACTGTCATCGTCGGCCATCTCGCAGGCGATGGTCAGTTCGAGGAAAGGCGCCAAGATGCCACGGCGCAACAACAGCGCCGACACCACGGACTCCGGCAGGGAGATGGCCTCGAGCGCCTTGTCCATCGACATGCCCAGCATGGTGTCGAGCAGCGAGAAGACCCCCACCACGAAGGCGTTGTCGCATTCCTCGGGTGGCAGCAACTCAGCGGCCAGCAGTTCCATCAGGCGTCCGCGCACGATGGCCGTCATTCCGACTGCTGCCGGTACGCCACCAGTGCGGGACGTGGTGAGCAACAGGGCAGCCCAGCGAAACAGTTTCTTGAGGCCGAGGATCATCACTGCATGGCGGAACGAGGTGATCTCGCAACTCAGGCCGAAACCCGAGGAGTTGATGAAGCGCAACAGGTTGAACGACAGGCTCGCGTCGCGCTTGAGCACTTCTTCGATTTCGGCTGTGGTTGCCTGTTTCCGAACCAGGTTGATGAGCTGGATGATCACCGCCTGGGACGGTCGGATGGTCTGCCCCGTGACAATCACCGGCTTGGCGAACCAGAAGCCCTGGAACAGCGTCAAGCCCAGGTCCAGCAGCAACTTGTGCTGCTCGGCCGTCTCCACCTTTTCGGCAATCAGTTGCGCGTGCGAACTCTTGCGCGCCTGGCTCACCAGTGCCGGCAGGTCTTTCGGGTTGACCTGCACCATGTCGATCTTGATGAACCCGGCCAACGGGAGCCAGGGCGCGTAGACCGGCTCCAGGATGGTCTCCTTGAAGGCCAGCTGGAAGCCGCGTTTGCGCACATCGGACAGGACTTGCTGGCGGTCTTCGACTTCCTGCGCAATGTCGTCGCCGGCCGGCGGAATTTCCAGCACGATGCGTTCGGGCTGCACCAGGTCCAGGTGGCCACCGGCCAGGCTGCCGAAGGTGCAGTTGATGAACATCTTGCGGTTGTCGATCAATGCGCTGTTGTCGGCATGCGACAGCACATTGAACAAGAGCTGCGCGTCACTGGCCGCACTGTGTGGCTGGTTGGCCATAGAACGGTCGAACAACTCGTACCCGAAGACCGCACCCGACTGGTCCACGATGGCCTGGCGCGCAATGGCGGTCTGGTCCAAGGCCGCGGTCGCAGGGTTCGATGGTGGTTCTGATGGCATTGTTTTGGCAGTGGTTTGCGGCGCTGTTGGCCGATTCTAGGTCGCCGACGACCAGCGCATTCCCAGACGACCGATTTGCCGCTGCCCTACCACGTGTCGAGTCGGGCCTCGATGTCGGCTTCGATGCGGTCACCGCCGTGCAGTTGTCTCCGCCGTGGCCCGGCTGGTCTTGTTTTTGGGGCCGTTGAGCAAGTAGGCCAGCTCCGCATCCAGGAACCCGGCTGCCTTGCGGGCGGCGATGTTGAACGGGCCGTGCAGGACCGGCGCCTGGTACTGCTGGCTCAGTTCGGCGTAGTGCGCGAGCGGATCCAGGGCGCGCGCCTGGCACAGGTGGTGGTACCAGTGGTTGCCGATGGCCACGTGCCCGATCTCGTCGTGCAGGATGACATCGACGATGGCCGCCGCCGCGTGGTCGCCGACCGACACCAGGCGCTGGCGCACTGCAGGGCAGGCATCGAGCCCACGCGCCTCCAGTGTGCGCGGCACCAGCGCCATGCGGGCCAGCACGTCGGCACGGGTTTTCTGCACCATGTCCCACAAGCCGTCGTGCGCCGGAAAATCGCCATACCGGCAGTCCAGCGCCAGCAGATGGTCACGCAGCAGGCAAAAATGCCGTGACTCGTCACGCGCGACGGAAAACCATTCGTGGTAATAGGCGTCTGGCATGGCGCTGAAACGCCAGCAGGCATCGAGTGCGAGGTTGATCGCGTTGTGCTCGATGTGGGCCAGGGCGTGCAGCAGGGCGCATCGCCCTTCCCGGGTGCCGACGGCCCGTTGCACCAGTTGCGATTGCGGGACGAGTCGCGGGCGCTGCGGGCGTCCCGGGAGCAGCGCCGGTTCGGCCAGCACATCGGTGGCGCCGGTTGCCAGGTCGCGGTCAGCGAACGCCAGCGTCTGGCGCGCCTTCTCGTCCGGGTCGCTGATCAGGAGCAGATGCAGGGCGTGCTGGCGCAGGGACATGGGGTGCAAGCATAGGGCAACCGGCTTGCCCCGTCGCTGCCGAAATCGACATTTTCCGTGAGACGTGGCCTTTTACAATCGGCGCTAAAGGAGGCCGCAATGGCGTTTGATTCGGGTGCGTGCCACCCTTTGGTAAGGCCATGCCGGCCTGGACGGGACAAGCCACATGTCTGAACTTCACAAGTTCCTGTTCGATGGTTTGCCCGTGCGGGGCATGGTCGTGCGCCTGACGGACACCTGGACCGAGATGTTGCGCCGGCGCGCCTCCAACACCGAGTCGGGCGCCTATGCGGCGCCGGTGCAACAGCTGCTGGGGGAACTGCTGGCGGCCGCGGCACTGATGCAGGCCAATATCAAGTTCGACGGCGCACTGGTGGTGCAGATATCGGGCGACGGGCCGGTGAAACTGGCGGTGGCGGAAGTGCAGCCCGACCTGGCCATGCGGGCCACCGCCACGGTGATCGGTTCCGTGCCGGCAGACGCCAGCCTGAGCGCGATGGTCAACGTCGGCAATCTCGGGCGCTGCGCGATCACACTCGACCCGAAGAACCGCTTCCCTGGGCAGCAGCCGTACCAGGGTGTCGTACCGCTTTTCGGCGACCGTGGCGAAAAGCTCGAAAAACTCAGCGACGTGCTGCAGCACTACATGCTGCAAAGCGAGCAGCTCGACACCACCATGGTGCTGGCAGCCAATGACACATTGGCTGCCGGCCTGCTGATCCAGCGCCTGCCGTCCCAGGGCGCCGGCAACCTGTCCGGCGCTACGCACCGTGTGCGGGACGAAGACGAGATCGGCGTCAACGAACACTACAACCGGATCGCACTGCTTGCATCCAGCCTGAAGCGCGAGGAACTGCTGGGCCTCGATGTCGACACCATCCTGAGGCGCTTGTTCTGGGAAGAGTCCGTTACCCGGTTCGAGCCATTGACAGGCGATACCGGGCCGCGGTTTGCGTGCAGTTGCAGCCGCGCAAAGGTGGGCGCGATGATTGTGTCGCTTGGTGTCGCCGAGGCCGAAAGCATCATTGAGGAGCGCGGCGAGATCGAGGTGGCCTGCGAGTTTTGTGGAGTCCAGTACCGGTTTGACCCAGTCGACGCGGCGCAGCTCTTTCACCCGGCTGCAGCGCGCCCGGACGGGACTTCAACGGCCCATTGAGCCGCCCGCCAGAGGGCGCCGGGCGCCACGATGCCTATTTGGTGATCTGCACCAGGATCTCGTCGGGCTTGACCATGCCCAATTCAAAACGGGCCTTTTCCTCGACCATTTCCATGCCTTCCGTGAGGTCCCGCACCTCGGCCGTCAAGCGGTCATTGGCAAGCCGTGCGCGCTCGTTGCGATCTTTCTGCTCACCTAGTTGCTGCGCCATCGCCGCCACGTTGGGAATGCTTCCGCGCCCAACCCAGAGTTGCGCGTGCAGGATGGCAAGCAGCGCCACCAGGGCCAGCGGGGTCAGGCGGTTGTGCACGTGGGCTCTCGGTAGCGGGTTGACACCATGTGGTGGACGTCAGCGCAGGTTGTAGAACGCCGCCTTGCCAGGATAGGTGGCGACGTCGCCGAGGTCTTCCTCGATGCGCAACAGTTGGTTGTACTTGGCCATCCGGTCGGAGCGGCTGAGTGAGCCGGTCTTGATCTGTCCGGCGTTGGTGCCCACTGCAATGTCGGCGATCGTCGAGTCCTCGGTTTCACCGGAACGGTGGCTGATGACCGCAGTGTAGCCGGCGCGTTTGGCCATCTCGATCGCGGCGAAGGTTTCGGTCAGCGTGCCGATCTGGTTGATCTTGATCAGGATCGAGTTGGCGATGCCCTTGCGGATGCCTTCCTGGAGGATCTTGGTGTTGGTGACGAACAGGTCGTCGCCCACGATCTGCACCTTCTTGCCGAGCCGGTCGGTGAGGATCTTCCAGCCGTCCCAGTCGCCTTCGGCCATGCCATCCTCGATGCTGATGATGGGGTACTTTTCGACCCAGGTCGCCAGCATGTCGGTCCATTCTTCGGACGTCAGGCTCAGGCCCTCGCCGCCCAGCACGTATTTGCCGTCGGTGTAGAACTCCGACGCGGCGCAGTCCAGGCCCAGGGCAATCTGTTCTCCGGCCACGAAACCGGCCTTGTCGATGGCCTCCAGGATCATCAGGATGGCAGCCTCGTGGTTCGCCACATTGGGTGCAAAGCCGCCTTCGTCCCCCACCGCGACGCTGATGCCCTTGTCGTGCAGGATCTTCTTGAGCGCATGGAACACCTCGGCGCCGTAACGCAGGGCCTCGCGGAAGTTGGGCGCCCCGACCGGGATGATCATGAACTCCTGCAGGTCGAGGTTGTTGTTGGCGTGCGCGCCGCCATTGATCACGTTCATCATCGGCACCGGCATCTGCATGCCCCCCATGCCGCCAAAGTAGCGGTACAGCGGCAGGCCGGACTCTTCGGCGGCGGCCCGGGCCACGGCCATGGAAACCGCCAGCATGGCATTGGCGCCCAGGCGCGATTTGTTCTCGGTGCCGTCGAGGTCGATCAGCGTCTTGTCCAGGAAAGCCTGTTCGGAGGCATCCAGGCCCATCACGGCCTCGGAAATCTCGGTGTTGATGAACTCCACCGCCTTGAGCACGCCCCGGCCGAGGTAGCGCGCCTTGTCGCCATCGCGCAATTCGATCGCCTCGCGCGAACCGGTCGATGCGCCGGACGGCACGGCGGCGCGTCCCATGGTGCCGCTCTCCAGCAGCACGTCGCATTCGACGGTCGGATTGCCGCGCGAATCCAGGATTTCGCGGCCGACGATATCAACAATTGCACTCATGGGAATCTTTCAAAGAAATGAACATGTCAAACACCTTCCACCAGCACCGTGCGCATCACGGCCGCACCCTGGCGTGACGCGCGGGCGCGGCCATACCCGGGCGAGTCGTTGAAGCGCCGTGGCGCCTCGACACTGCCGCCACGCACGCACACTTCGGCGCCGTGGGCCTGAATTGCAGCGCTCGACCACTTCTTGTATTGCTCGTATTGCTGCGGGTCGGTCACGGTCACGTTGGCGATGATATAGCCGCTGGACATGGTGCTGGGTGGGGGTTATGGTCAGAAAGAACCGCGGAAGGCCTGCTCGAGAAAGCCGTGGCGCTTGGTCACGCGGTCCAGGTCCAGCAGGGACTCGAGCAGGGCTTTCATGTGGTGCAGTGGCACGGCGTTGGGGCCGTCGCTCAGGGCGTGGTCCGGATCGGGGTGGGTTTCCATGAAGAGCCCGGAGATACCGGCCGCCACAGCGGCGCGGGCCAGCACTGGAACCATTTCGCGCTGGCCGCCACTGCTGCCCCCCATGGCTCCCGGCAACTGCACAGAATGGGTGGCGTCGAAGACGACCGGTGCGCCGGTCTCGCGCATGATGGCCAGCGAGCGCATGTCGCTCACCAGGTTGTTGTAGCCGAAACTCGCGCCCCGTTCGCAGGCCATGAAGTTGTCGGTTTCCAGGCCCCATTCACGCGCCGCGGCACGGGCCTTGTCGATCACGTTCTTCATGTCGCCGGGGGCCAGGAATTGCCCCTTCTTGATGTTCACCGGTTTGCCAGAACGCGCCACGGCATGGATGAAGTCGGTCTGGCGGCACAGGAAGGCTGGGGTTTGCAGCACATCGACCACCGCGGCCACCTGGAGGATCTGCTCTTCGGAATGGATGTCGGTCAACACCGGCACGCCCAGGACCGCCTTGACCTTGGCCAGTATTTCCAGTCCGGTGTCCAGGCCAGGGCCGCGAAAACTGGTTCCGCTGGAGCGATTGGCCTTGTCAAAGCTGCTCTTGAAGATAAAAGGGATGCCCAACTCGGAGGTGATGTCACGCAGCGCGCCGGCGGTGTCCATCTGCAGTTGCTCCGACTCGATGACACAGGGGCCTGCGATCAGGAAAAACGGATGGCCCAGCCCGACGTCGAAGCCGCATAACTTCATGCACAGGCTCCCTTGCGCGCCGTCATGCCACTGCCTTCAGGCTCCGGCCTTGCGACTGGTGGTCGAGCGCCGCTTCGACAAAGGCATTGAACAGCGGGTGCCCGTTCCAGGGGGTCGACCTGAATTCGGGGTGGAACTGCACACCAACGAACCACGGGTGCACTTCGTGCGGCAACTCGATGATCTCGGTCAGGTGCTCGCGTTGCGTCAGGGCAGAGATGACCAGCCCGGCATCGCGCAGGCGGTCCAGGTAGTTGACATTGGCTTCGTAGCGGTGGCGATGCCGCTCGGTGACGACGTCGCCGTAGATTGCATGTGCAAGAGTGCCGGGGACCACGTTGGAACTCTGGGCGCCCAGGCGCATCGTGCCTCCGAGGTCAGAGTTCTCGTTGCGGTTTTTGATCGTGCCGTCTGCATCCTTCCACTCGGTGATCAGCGCGATCACAGGGTGCGGCGTCTGGGGTTCGAACTCGGTGCTGTTGGCATCTGCGAGGTGGGCGACGTTGCGCGCGAACTCGATCGTGGCAACCTGCATGCCCAGGCAGATGCCCAGGTAGGGAATTTTGTTCTCGCGGGCAAAACGCGCGGCTGCCACCTTGCCCTCGATGCCGCGTTTGCCAAAACCACCTGGCACCAGGATGGCATCGAACTTCGCGAGTTGGGCGACGGTTTCCGGCGTGATGCTCTCGGAGTCGACGTAGTCCACCTTGACCCGGGCGTGGTTCTTCATGCCGGCATGCTTGAGCGCCTCGTTGAGAGATTTGTAGCTGTCGCTCAGGTCCACGTACTTGCCGACCATGGCGATGTTGACCTCGCTCACGGGATGCTCGGTTTCGTAGACCAGGTCGTCCCAACGCTTGAGTTTTGCTGGAGGTGTGTTCAGGCGCAGCTTGTCGCAGATCAGGCCGTCCAGGCCCTGCTCGTGCAGCATGCGCGGCACCTTGTAGATGGTGTCGACATCCCACATCGATATGACGCCCCACTCCGGGACATTGGAGAACATGGATATCTTCGAGCGCTCCTCCTGGGGGATTGGGCGGTCAGCGCGGCAGACCAGGGCGTCGGCCTGGATGCCGATTTCACGCAACTGCTTGGCGGTGTGCTGGGTGGGCTTGGTCTTGAGTTCGCCTGCCGCCGCAATCCAGGGGACATAACTCAGGTGGACGAAAGCGGTGTTGTTGGGCCCGAGCTTGAGGCTCATCTGGCGCACCGCCTCCAGGAAGGGCAGGGACTCGATGTCACCCACGGTGCCGCCGATCTCGACGATGGCCACATCGACCGCGTCTGGTTCGCCAAAACGCGCACCGCGCTTGACGAACTCCTGGATCTCGTTGGTGACATGGGGAATGACCTGGACCGTCTTGCCGAGGTAGTCTCCGCGGCGTTCTTTCTCCAGCACGCTCTTGTAGATCTGGCCGGTGGTGAAGTTGTTGCTGCGCCGCATCCGGGTCTCGACGAAACGCTCGTAGTGACCCAGGTCAAGATCGGTTTCCGCGCCATCCTCGGTCACGAAGACTTCGCCGTGCTGGAACGGCGACATGGTTCCGGGGTCGACGTTGAGGTAGGGGTCGAGCTTGATGAGAGTGACTGTCAGGCCCCGCGACTCCAAAATCGCAGCGAGGGAGGCTGAGGCGATTCCCTTGCCAAGGGAGGACACGACACCGCCGGTGACGAAGACAAATTTGGTCATGTCAGGGGCGAACCTGTGAGGTTCGATGAGGTGGTAAAGCGAAATTATAGGCGTCTGATACATTGCGGCCATCCGGAAATTCTCCGCGGCAATTCGTCTACGGCAACACACACCCACCATGGATTTAAGCGACAAACACATCGTTCTGGGCCTGAGCGGGGGAATTGCCTGTTACAAGTCGGCCGACTTGTGCCGGGCCCTGGTCAAGCTGGGGGCCACCGTGCAGGTGGTGATGACGGCCGCAGCCGGGCAATTCATCACCCCGGTGACGATGCAGGCCCTGAGCGGCCGAACGGTCTACGGTTCGCAGTGGGATCCCCGGGAACACAACAACATGCCCCACATCAACCTCGCGCGCGAGGCCGATGCCATCCTGATTGCACCCTGCAGCGCCGATTTCATGGTCAAACTTGCGCAAGGTGGCGCCGACGACCTGCTCAGCCTGATGTGCCTGGCGCGGCCGATGGCCCGGGTGCCCTTGTTGCTGGCGCCTGCGATGAACCGGGAAATGTGGGCCCACCCAGCGACACAGCGCAACCTGCGCCAGCTGCAACTCGACGGTGCAACGATTCTGGGGGTCGGCCATGGCGATCAGGCTTGCGGGGAAACCGGCGACGGCCGGATGCTGGAGCCGACGGAGCTCGCCCTGGACATGGTGGCCTTCTTCCAGCCCAAGTGCATGCTCGGGCGACATGTTCTTGTGACTGCTGGCCCCACCTACGAAGCAATCGATCCTGTGCGTGGTATCACCAACCTGAGCAGCGGCAAGATGGGTTACGCGGTGGCCCGGGCAGCGCGCGAGGCCGGCGCACAGGTCACCCTGGTCAGCGGTCCGGTCGCGCTGGACGCGCCGCGCGGCGTGACCCGTATCAGTGTGCGCTCCGCGCGCGAGATGCACACCGCCACGCTGGCGCAGGCACCTTCTGCCGATTTTTTCATCGCCACCGCAGCGGTTGCCGATTGGCGGGTGGCCAACTCGGCTGAGCACAAGATCAAGAAGGATGGCTCCGGGCAGATGCCCCAACTTCAGTTTGCCGAGAATCCCGACATCCTGGCCGACGTGGCGCAGTCGGAGCGGGCGCGCTCGGGCGCCTTGTTCTGCGTCGGTTTTGCCGCGGAAAGCCAGGACCTGCTGGCCAACGCCCAGGCCAAACGCCAACGCAAGGGCGTGCCCTTGCTGGTCGGCAATATCGGCCCGGCAACATTCGGGCAGGATGACAATGCACTCTTGCTGGTTACCGCGGACGGTGTCGAGGAGTTCCCGCGGGACTCCAAGCTGGCACTTGCGCGCCGGTTGATCATGCGCAGTGCCGAACTTGCCCTCTCCCTTGAATCCACAGGAGCCAGCCACGCATGAAAGTCGACGTCAAAATCCTCGATCCGCGGCTGCATGCCCTGATGCCTGCTTATGCCACCCCGGGCAGTGCCGGCCTGGACCTGCGTGCCTGCCTGGACGCGCCACTGGTTCTGGCTCCCAACGCGTGGCAACTGGTATCGACGGGCATGGCCATCCACCTGGCGGACAAAGGGTTCGCAGCCCTGATACTGCCGCGTTCCGGGCTGGGCCACAAATACGGCATCGTGCTTGGAAACCTGGTCGGCCTGATCGACAGCGACTACCAGGGCGCGTTGATGGTGAGCGCCTGGAACCGCAGCCCGACGCCGTTCACCATCGAACCGATGGAGCGTGTTGCGCAGTTGGTGATCGTGCCGGTGGTGCAGGCCGAATTCAATCTGGTCGACCACTTCGTGGCGAGCGAGCGCGGCGAGGGCGGTTACGGCTCGACCGGCAAACAATAGGCGGGCAGTTCCCGCATGTCATTCAGTGCAGGGTGGGGGCTGGCCCGTCATCCGGCCGGTGCACCTGAACCTTGAAGAAACCGGTGCCGGCAGTACCGGCGCCGATTTCTTCCTCGCTCGCATCGCGCACGGCTTGGACCTTCAGGCTCAGCCGCAGGGCGATTCCAGCCAGCGGGTGGTTGCCGTCGAGCACCACATGTTCGGGGTAGATTTCGGTCAAGGTATAGAGCGCGTCCTTGGGCATGGTCGGGTCGCAGCCGGCTGGAAGTGCATGGCCCTCGAAGGTCATGCCTTCCTCGACTTCGGCCGGGAACAGCGCCCGCTCGCCCAGAAACACCAGGCCCTCGTTGAAGTCGCCGAAGGCTTCTTCCGGTTCGAGGTGCAGGTCGACCCTTGCCCCGGCCTCATGGCCTTGCAGGGCGAGTTCGATCTTCTCGAAGAGGTCGTCGCCCCCAACCAGGAACTCGACCGGTTCGTCGAGCACATCGAGTTCTTCGCCGAGAGTGTCTTTCAGCGTCCAGGTGAGTGCGACGACGCATTGCGGGGTAATTTCCATAGGAGAATTGTCGCAGCTTGCATTGCGCCGGCTGAACCTTGATCGGATTTCGCTATGGATGTGAACCAGCCCCTGCCCTTGCTTGGTGGCTTGAGCCCCGGTGTATTCATGCGCCGGCACTGGCAGAAAAAGCCATTGCTGATTCGCGCTGCAGTGGCAGATGCCGGGTCGCTCCTGGACCGCGCCGCGTTGTTCAGCCTTGCGGCGCAAGAACAGGTGGAGTCGCGGCTGGTGGTTGGCTCCATGCGGTCGGCTGGTCCGTGGAAGATGCGCCACGGGCCTTTTGCCCGCCGCGCCTTGCCGCCCCTGGGACGACCTGACTGGACCCTGCTGGTGCAGGGTGTCGATCTGCATCTCGACGCGGCCCACGCACTGCGCAACCAGTTCCGCTTTGTACCCGACGCGCGCCTGGACGACGTGATGGTCAGTTATGCATCGGATGGTGGTGGTGTCGGCCCGCATTTCGACAGTTACGATGTGTTTTTGCTGCAGCTGCACGGGCGTCGCCGGTGGCGCATCGGGCGCCAGAAAGACCTGTCATTGTGCGAGGGCGTGCCGTTGAAGATCCTGCGCAATTTCGAACCGGACCAAGAGTTCGACCTCGGGCCGGGCGACATGTTGTACCTGCCACCGATGGTCGCCCATGACGGCATTGCTTTGGGCGAATGCATGACCTTGTCAGTGGGGTTCAACGCCCCCGCCCGTGGTGACTTGGCGGGGGAGCTGCTGCAGCGCCTCGCGCAGGACGCAGACGAGTTGGTGGGCGAGCGCCTGTACCGCGACCCGCGCCAGGCCGCAGTGGATGCCGCCGGCCGCATACCGGGGCAATTGCTTGATTTTGCCCGCGACGCCGTGCAAGAATTGGTTCAGGACCCGCTGGCTCTGCGCCGCGCGCTCGGGGAGTACCTGACCGAGCCCAAGGCGCAAGTGTGGTTCGAGACTGCGCCAGCAGATCTGGCCCAAGGCAGTGGCATACGCCTGGACCGCAAGACACGCATGATGTACGACGAGGACCACGTGTTCATCAACGGCGAGAGTTACCGTGCGGGGGGGCGTGACGCCGTTCTGATGCACCGGCTGGCCGATGAACGCCTGCTGCCTGGGCGCGATCACGCACGTGCCAGTTCAGCGGCGCGTGAACTGCTTCTGGAATGGCGAACGGCGGGGTGGCTGCATGGAACATGAAACAGGTGCGCCGGCGGTGCTTCCCGAGGGCCGTTTTGAGGGCCGTGAGGCGTTTGCGCAGGTCGTGCGGGATGCCTTTGCCTGCGCGGCTGCGCAAGAATGGCGCGAAATCGTCATTTGCGATGCATCGTTCGAAGACTGGCCCCTGCACGAACGGCTCGTTGTCGAAGCATTGCAGGCGTGGTCCCGGTCCGGCCGCCGGTTGACCATGGTGGCCGCAGGTTACGACGCCGTCGCGCGCCACCAGGCGCGCTTCGTGACCTGGCGCAAACGCTGGGACCACATCATCGAGTGCCGGAGCTGTCGCGCCGTTGACGCTGTGGACTTCCCGAGCATGGCCTGGAGCCCGGTCTGGGCCATGCGCCGGCTGGATCTGGTTCGAAGCACCGGTGTGGCAAGTTCGGCGCCGGAGCACAGGGTGCGGATACGGGAGGCGCTCGATGAGTTGTTGTCAGGGAGTGCGCCGGCCTTTCCCTCGACCACCTTGGGGTTGTGAATTTTCTCGACTCAGTCAAGGGTTTTCCCGTAATTCCCCAAACAATTTTGTATACTCAACGGCTAGGCGGAAACCGCAATGCGTTTTCCGTCTTGGTCGTTGCCCTAGTTGGTGGCGATATTTTCTGAAAACTTTTCGTCCAACTCTCTTAGGTATCCAACAAATGAACAAGTCGCTCGTCTTGGCAGCTGTGATCGCAGCCGCCGCCCTCGTTGCATGTGGCAAGAAGGCAGAAGCTCCTGCTCCTGCAGCCGCTCCCGCTGCTGCCCCAGCACCAGCCCCTGCTGCTGCTCCCGCTGTGGCTGAAGCCGCATCTGGCGCTGCCGCCGCTACTGGCGCCGCTTCCGCTGCTGCCGGTGCCATGGACGCCGCCAAGGGCGCTGCCGACGCTGCTTCCGCAGCCGTCAAGAAGCCCTGATCACATTGCGCCTTTGGCGCAAGCAAAAAAATGCCACCGCGAGGTGGCTTTTTTTTGCCTGCTGACAGCCAATGGGAGCGAATCAGACAGTGATCCAGTCCGTACCCAGCGACGGATCAGCCACAGGGATGCACGCGGGGTCGCAATCGATCGCCAGGGCGAGCGCCGTGCGCGCCAGGTCTGGCCGGTTGTTCTGCTTGCTCAGGTGGGCCGCCGCTACTGTGGCCAGGCCTGTGTGGTGCAGTGACCGGGCAATCTGTGCGGCGTCAATGTTCGACAGGTGCCCGTACTTTCCCCCCACGCGCTTCTTGAGCGCCGGGTGGTACGACGATGCAGCCAACAGGTCTGGGTCATGGTTGAACTCCAGCAGCAGCGCATGGCAATTCTGCAGGCTGAGCAGCACGTGGGGGCTGGCATGCCCCAGGTCCGTCAGGATGCCCAGGTGCCTGTCGCCATCAGAGCAACGCAACTGCAGTGGCTCGCGGGCATCGTGGGGAACGGTGAACGGCATCAGGCGCATTTCACCGAGGTCGATGGCACAACCGTCGCCCGCTTCGCGCAGCAGCCCTTCCAGGTCGGGGCTGCCGATCGCAGCAAAGGTGCCAGGGCTCATCCACACCGGAATCCGTTCGCGCAAAGCGACGGAGCGCGCGCAACCGATATGGTCTGAATGTTCGTGTGTGATGAAGATGGCGTCGACGTCGGCAGTCGACAACCCGCAGCGCGCGAGCCGCTGCTCCATTTGCCGCACCCCCAGCCCGCAATCCACCAGCAGCCGGACCAGTTGCCCGCCGTTGCCGGCCTCGACCAGCGTTGAATTGCCGCTGCTGCCGCTTCCCAGGCTGCGGAACCGCAACACGCGCGCGACCCGGGGCTACTTCAGGTCTTCGACGATGACGTTGACAATGCGCTGCGCGCTGGCCGAGGCATCTGGCGCACCGGCGGCATTGAGCACCGAAACCACTGTCGCCTCGTTCTGGCTGCGTAGGACCACGCGGTACTTCACGGGCGTGTTTGCCTTGGGCGTGCTGCCGAAAATCTTGGACAGGAGCCCGGGCTCCGACTTGTCGGCGGAGGGTTCGACATACCGCACGAAATAAGTTCCTTGCGCACGGTCGCGATCTTCTACCGTGAAACCGGTCCGGTCCAATGAAAGGCCAACCCTTCTCCAGGCGCGGTCGAAACCTTCGTCGATCAGCACCACGGGTTGACCGTTGACTGAGGACACGCGGGAAATTGCCTTCACGGTGCCGGCCGCCTTGACCGCATTTGCCTGCTGCTGGGTCACGCCCAGTCGCACCATGAGGCGGCGCAGGAACTCGGCCTCGAGTTCCGGATCGGCAGCGCGGGGTTGCCACATGGTGGAAGTTTCCCGGCCGGACGGATTGGAGTTGCCAGACGTGTACACCTCTACCATGCCCCGGTGGCTGATGTAGATTTCGGTCTCGCCCGAGGGGGTGCGTTCCAGCCGGGTGCGGAACTTGTCGCGCTCCGAGGTCGAGTACAGGTTGTCGAACAGTTTGCCCAGGGAGTTGCGCACGAAGTCCTGCGGCAGCTTGGCCCGGTTTTCCGCCCAGTCGGTTTCCATGATGCCCAGGTTGCTCTGGTCCTGCGCAAGCAGAAACCCGCTCTCCTGCCAGAAATCCTTGACCGGGTCCCAGAGTTGTTCGGCCGGGCGCTTCACGACCAGCCAGCGCTGGTTGCCGGCACGTTCAACCCGTATGTCGGCCAGGCTGGTCACGGCCACGGGCTGGGCGGTTGTCGCTTGCCCAAGTTGGTAGGCTGATGCGGTGACGGCACCTCCTGGAATGGCGTAGCGGTTGTCGCGCGACAACTGGGTCAGGTCTGGTGGGACGGCCAGTGACGGCGCCTTGGTGGCGCTCTTGTAGTCGACCTTGTCGGTGTCGAGAACCGAACACGCCGACAGCGCCACGGTCAGGCCAAGAACGGCAAATCTGGAAAATGGGTTCACCAAGAGTCCTTCGGAAAATAGGGGTCAGATCAGGCCGGCGGAGCGCAGTGCGCCTTCAACGCCAGTTTCGAATTCACGCTCCAGGCGTGTCATGGGCAATCGCAGCGTGCCCTGGCAAAGGCCCATGCGTTGCATCGCCCACTTCACAGGGATCGGGTTGGCCTGCACGAACAACTGCTTGTGCACCGGCATCAGCCTGAACTGGATCTCCATCGCCTTGCGGGTGTCACCGGCGATGGCGGCCGCGCACAACTCGCGCATCAGGCGCGGGGCGACGTTGGCGGTGACGCTGACGTTGCCCTTGCCGCCGCACAGCATCAACGCCACGGCGGTAGGGTCGTCGCCGGAATACACCGCAAACTCTGGCGGCAAATCCCGCACCAACCACTGCGCCCTCTCGATGTTGCCGGTGGCCTCCTTGATGCCGACAATGCCCGGCACCCGGGACAGCCGCAGCACCGTGTCATGGAGCATGTCCGCAACGCTGCGCCCCGGCACGTTGTAGAGCACCATCGGGAGGTCGACCGCCTCGGCGATTGCCTTGAAGTGCTGGTACTGGCCTTCCTGGGTTGGTTTGTTGTAGTAGGGCACCACCTGCAGATGGCAATCGGCACCCACGCCCTTGGCAAACCGCGTCAACTCAATGGCTTCCGCCGTCGAATTGGCGCCGCAGCCCGCCATGATCGGCACCCGTCCGGCGGCTTGCACCACCGACACGCGGATGATTTCGCAATGTTCCTCGACGCTGACCGTGGGGGATTCACCCGTGGTGCCGACCACCCCGATGCAGTCAGTGCCTTCGGCAATGTGCCAGTCGATGAGCTTGCGCAACGCGGAATAGTCGACGCTGCCGTCTTCGTGCATCGGAGTGACCAGAGCCACGATGCTGCCAGTGATAGGTGTCATAGCGCAGTTATGAATGGGATGCAGGGATTCTACCCAGCCGCCCAGGAGCCAAGCACATACCGCACGGGCGCGCCCGCAGCCTCGGGCTCCGCGCCAGCGTCCGGGTTGTGGGTGCGCACAGCGGCGATCCGCTGCACGAAGCGCGCCGGGTTGTCGCAGAACCCGTCCTCGAACGCCACGACGCGCAAGTCACGGCACAGGTGGAGCAATTCTCCGCGGTGCAACAAAAAGTCCGGGCGGGACGGTTTGCCGACCGACGCGTTGCCATCGGCAAAGGTTTCGTACAGCAGCACACCACCCTCAGCCAGGCTGTCCACCAGCACCGGCATCAGTGCGCGCCACAGGTAGTTGGTCACCACGACGGCGCCGAACTGGCGCGGTCTGTCGCCTTGCATCAGGGGCCATTGCCCCGACTCGATGTCCGCCTGGACCAGTTCCACCGGGCCCGAGGCCGCCAGCCCGGCAAGCGATTGCAGGGCCTCGACAGAACGATCGACCCCTGTGACGGGGTGTCCGCGGTTGGCGAACCAATGCAGGTGGCGACCCCGTCCACAGGCCACGTCAAGCACCGTTGCGCCGGGTGCGACAAGGTGCGACCAGCGTTGTACCCAGGTCGAAGCTGCGCCGGGGACAGTCAAAAGCAGGCCCAGACCTGTTGCGCCACCGTGACCAGGAAATCCGGTTGCAGGTACAGCATAAAGACTCCCCCGAGCGCGGCCAGCGCCGCGCTGTACGCGACCCACCTGCGGACCAGACCGGGGGCCGCGTGGATCATGCAGTCGCCACACCGGGGCGTGCGATTGCACGTTCATCCACCGGAAGGTTGATCAGCGCGGCAAATACGCCCAGCGCGATGGCGACGTACCACACGAGGTCGTAACTCCCGGTGCGGTCGTACACGAAGCCTCCCAGCCAGACCCCCATGAACGATCCGATCTGGTGGCTCAGGAATATGAATCCCCCCAGCATGGACAGGTGCGCGACTCCGAAGATCTGGGCCACGATGGCGGTTGTGGAGGGTACGGTGGACAACCACAACAATCCCATGGCACTCGCGAACACATACACGCTCAGGGGCGTCAAGGGTGCGAACACGAAAACCGCGATTGCCACCGCCCGGGCAAAGTAGATGAATGCCAGGATGTTGGCCTTCTTGAACCGCTGCCCCAACACCCCCGCGCCGTAGGTGCCAAATACGTTGAACAGCCCGATCAGCGCCAGCGCGTAACCTGCAACCTCCGGCGGCAAACCTTTGTCCTTCAGGTAGCTTGGCATGTGCACGCCGATGAAGACCAGGTGAAAGCCGCAGACGAAGTAACCCGCCATCAGCAGCCGGAAGCTCGGGTAGCGAAACGCTTCGCGCAGCGCCTGGACGATGGTCTGGTCGCGCCGCGCAACTGCCCCGCCGGCAAACCCGGGCTCGCGCAATCCGAGTGCGATCGGCGCCATCAGCAGTGCAGCCAGACCGAGAAGCACCAGGGATTCCTGCCACCCGAAACGGTTGATCAGGAAACTCTCCAGGGGCACCATCAGGAACTGGCCGAACGACCCCGCTGCGGCGGCGATACCCATCGCCCAGGAGCGTTGCTCGGCGGGGACGTTGCGTCCGATCACACCGTAGATGACGGCGTAGGTGGTGCCCGCCTGGGCAATGCCGATCAGCACCCCGGCGCTGGCTGCAAACAGCGTCGGGGTCGGGGCCCAGGCCATGCCAATCAGTCCCAGCGCATACAGCACCGCCCCGACCATGATCACGCGCAGCGCTCCGAACTTGTCCGCCACCATGCCCGCGAAGATGCCCGCGATGCCCCAGGAGATGTTCTGGATCGCAATGGCAAATGAAAAGGCTTCCCGCGTCCAGTCACGCGCCTGGGTCAGCGGCTGCAGCCACAGCCCGAAGCCGTGGCGGATACCCATGGACAAGGTCGCGATGGCCGCACCGCAGATCAGGACTTGGGTGGTGGTCAGGGTCTTGGCTGTGGCACTGTGCATCCCGTGAATATAGCCAACTTCGCACAGGTGCGGCGCCGCCGCCGCCAGGGCGGCGAGTCCGGACCTTTGCCACGCCCGGCACCCGAAATTTCGCCGCGGCCCAGTCGATGCTGGATAAATAACCAGTTATTTCGCGGCTCCGCACTACAATCTGCGGCATATGGCTGTGAAACCCCCTGCTGAATATTCCGAAGCGTCCATCCGGGTGCTCAAGGGCCTGGAGCCGGTCAAGCAACGACCGGGCATGTACACACGCACCGACAATCCCCTGCACGTCATCCAGGAGGTGCTCGACAACTCGGCCGACGAAGCACTGGCCGGCCATGGCAAAAAGATCCGTGTCACCCTGCACCAGGAGGGCTCGGTGTCCATCGACGACGATGGCCGCGGCATCCCGTACGGGCTGCACCCCCAGGAAAACGCCCCGGTCATCGAACTGGTCTTCACCCGCCTGCATGCCGGCGGCAAATTCGACAAGGGCAGTGGCGGCGCCTACAGCTTTTCGGGCGGCCTGCACGGAGTGGGTGTGAGTGTCACCAACGCACTGGCCAGGCGGCTCGAGGCCACCTCCTACCGCGACGGCATGGTGGCCCGCATGGTGTTCGAGGCCGGCGACGTGACCGAACCGCTGGTGGTGCGCAAGGCATCTGACGGCGACCGCAAGTCCGGCACCTCGGTACGGGTCTGGCCAGACCCGAAATACTTCGAATCCCCGGCATTGCCGATGCCCGAACTGGTGCACCTTCTGCGCAGCAAGGCAGTGCTCATGCCGGGCGTGTCGGTAACCCTCACCAACGAGAAGACCCGCGACACCCAGACCTGGCTGTACAAGGCTGGCCTGCGCGACTACCTGATGCAGGCCCTCTCGGGCGACCCGGTGATTCCACTGTTCGAGGGCGAGGCCTTTGCCGATGCATCCCACGAGAGTTTTGCCGACGGCGAGGGCGCCCAGTGGTGTGTTGCCTTCACCGAAGACGGCAACCCGGTGCGCGAGAGTTATGTCAACCTGATTCCCACCAGCGCCGGCGGCACCCACGAGAGCGGGCTGCGTGATGGCCTCTTCACGGCGGTCAAGAGTTTCATCGAGTTGCACGCCCTCTTGCCCAAGGGCGTCAAGCTGCTGCCCGAAGACGTGTTTGCGCGTGCCAGTTATGTGTTGTCGGCCAAGGTGCTCGACCCGCAGTTCCAGGGCCAGATCAAGGAGCGCCTGAACTCGCGCGATGCGGTGCGCCTGGTGTCGGGCTTCGTGCGCCCGGCCCTGGAGTTGTGGCTGAACCAGCATGTCGAATATGGCCGCAAGCTGGCCGAACTCGCCATCCGGGCGGCGCAAACCCGCCAGAAGGCCGGCCAGAAGGTCGAAAAGCGCAAGGGTTCTGGCGTGGCGGTGCTGCCCGGCAAACTCACCGACTGCGAAAGCCGCGACCTGGCCCACAACGAGGTCTTCCTGGTTGAAGGCGATTCGGCTGGCGGCAGCGCCAAGATGGGGCGCGACAAGGAGTCCCAGGCCATCCTGCCACTGCGTGGCAAAGTGCTCAACACCTGGGAGGTCGAGCGCGACCGCCTGTTCGCCAACACCGAAATTCACGATATCTCGGTCGCAATCGGCGTCGATCCGCATGGCCCCAACGACACCCCTGACCTGTCTGGCCTGCGGTATGGCAAGGTCTGCATCCTGAGCGACGCCGATGTCGACGGTTCGCACATCCAGGTGCTGCTGCTCACCTTGTTCTTTCGCCATTTCCCCAAGCTGATCGAGGCCGGCCATGTCTACGTGGCGCGGCCGCCGCTGTTCCGGGTCGATGCGCCGGCGCGTGGCAAGAAGCCGGCGTCCAAGGCCTATGCGCTGGACGAGGGCGAACTCACTGCCATCCTCGACAAGCTGCGCAAGGAAGGTGTGCGCGAGAACGCCTGGAGCATCAGCCGCTTCAAGGGGCTGGGCGAGATGAACGCCGAACAGCTGTGGGACACCACCCTGAATCCCGACACGCGCCGCCTGTTGCCGGTGCACCTGGGTGCGGTCGATTTCAACCAGACCGAAGCCCTGATCACCAAACTCATGGGCAAGGGCGAAGCGGCCGCGCGGCGCGAGTTGATGGAGTTGCACGGCGACTCGGTCGAGGTGGATGTGTGATGGCAAGCGGCACGATCCTTATGCGGTGGCGCACCGTGATGGGCGGCACGGCGGTGGTGCTGGCAGCGTTGCTCGCGGCGCCGGCGCGGGCGGATGTCTGGGGTTATGTCGACGAAAAAGGCGTGCCCCATTTCGCATCCGAGCGGGTGGACGAACGCTATGAGCTCTTCTACCGCAATATCGAAACCTTCGACACCACGCGTGACCCGCCGCCAACGGTCGACGTGGTCCCAGCCCGTGCCCCGATGGACGTGCCGCTGCCCCCCCCCAACAAGCTGATGGCGTTTTTCGAGGCCTCTCCCACCTTGAACGCCGTGCGCCAGCACATGCGCGAGGCCTCCTCCGACCACAACATCGATTTCGAACTGCTGCAGGCGCTGATCGCCGCCGAGTCCGGCTTCAACAGCACCGCGGTCTCGCCCAAGGGCGCGATCGGCCTGATGCAAATCATGCCCGGCACCGCACGCCGGTATGGCGTCGATGGCGACCGCAAGATGGCCATCGAGCGCAAGCTGGTCGACCCGCGCACCAACATCAAGACCGGCACCCGTTACCTGCGCGACCTGATCAACATGTTCCCGGGCCAACTCGAACTGGCCCTTGCCGCCTACAACGCGGGTGAGGGGGCCGTGCAAAGGGCCGGCAACCAGATTCCCAACTACAAGGAAACCCAGGCCTACGTCAAGACCGTGATGCAGATCTACACCCTGCTCAAGCCGCCGCCGCCGCCGGTGCCGGTGCCCGAGGTCCGCCCGGCGCCGTCCCGCGTGCGCCCGGGCCTTGCGATCCGCGGCGGCGCGCTTAACCGCGGCAACATGCCCGCATCCGCCCAGCCCGCGGCAAACCCAAGACCGATTCCGACAACTGATTGATGGCCTCCAGCGACCAACCCTCCCTCGAATTCCCTCCCGTCCCACCCGGCGACGACAACCTCAACCTGGCCAACTACGCGCAACGCGCCTACCTGGAGTACGCCCTGAGCGTTGTCAAGGGCCGGGCGCTGCCGGATGTGTGCGACGGGCAAAAGCCAGTGCAGCGGCGCATCCTGTACTCCATGTCGCGCATGGGGCTGGGTTTTGGCGGTGCCAACGGCAGCGTCGGCGCCAGGCCGGTCAAGTCGGCACGTGTGGTGGGCGATGTGCTGGGTCGTTTTCACCCCCACGGGGATCAGGCGGCCTACGAGGCGCTGGTGCGCATGGCGCAGGATTTCTCGCAGCGTTACCCCCTCATCGACGGTCAGGGTAATTTCGGCAGCCGCGACGGCGACGGCGCTGCAGCCATGCGTTACACCGAGGCCCGGCTGGCGCGTATCACCAGCCTGCTGCTCGACGAGATCGACGAAGGCACAGTCGCCTTTATTCCCAACTACGACGGCTCGACCGAAGAGCCGACGCAGTTGCCGGCACGCCTTCCCTTCGTTCTGCTCAATGGCGCAAGTGGCATTGCGGTTGGCCTCGCCACCGAAATCCCCAGCCACAACCTGCGCGAGATTGCGTTCGCATGTGTGGCGCTGATTCGCGCGCCGCAGTTGAGCGACGAGGAACTGGCCGCTCACATTCCCGGCCCGGACTATCCGGGCGGTGGCCAGATCATCAGCGCCGCCAGCGACATCGCCGATGCCTACCGCAGCGGCCGCGGCTCGCTCAAGGTGCGCGCGCGCTGGAAGATCGAGGAACTGGCGCGCGGCCAGTGGCAACTGGTTGTCACCGAGTTGCCACCCGGTGTCAGCACCCAGCGCGTGCTCGAAGAGATCGAGGAGATCACCAACCCCAAGGTCAAGACCGGCAAGAAGGCGCTCTCGCAGGACCAGACCCAGCTCAAGGCCAGCGTCTTGTCGGTGCTCGACGTGGTGCGCGACGAGTCCTCGAAAGACGCCGCGGTGCGCCTGGTGTTCGAGCCCAAGACCAGCCGCATCGAGCAGCAGGAGCTGATCACCACGCTGTTGGCGCACACCAGCCTGGAGACCTCTGCCCCGATCAACCTGACCATGGTCGGGCTGGACGGCCGCCCGACCCAGAAGTCGCTGCGCCAGATGCTGCAGGAGTGGATCGACTTTCGCCAGCAGACGATCGAGCGGCGCTCCAAGCACCGGCTCGAAAAGGCGCTGGACCGCATCCACATCCTGGAGGGCCGCCAGCTCGTCCTGCTCAACATCGACGAAGTGATCGCCATCATCCGCCAGGCCGACGAGCCCCGCCAGGCGCTGATGGCGCGGTTTGCGCTGTCCGAGCGGCAGGCCGAGGACATCCTGGAGATCCGGCTGCGCCAACTCGCGCGGCTCGAGGCAATCAAGATCGAGCAGGAGCTCAAGGCCTTGCGCGAGGAACAGAAAAAGCTCGAAGAAATCCTCGGCAGCCCGGCTGCGTTGCGCCGGCTCATGGTGCGCGAGATCGAGGCCGACGCCAAGCAGTTCGGCGACGCCCGGCGCACCCTGATCCAGCCCGAGAAACGCGCCGTGGTCGAGGTGCGCGTGGTCGATGAACCGGTCACCGTGGTGGTCAGCGACAAGGGCTGGGTGCGTGCACGCACCGGCCACGGCCACGATCCGGCGAGTTTTGCGTTCAAGTCCGGCGACGTGCTGCATGGCACCTTCGAGTGCCGTTCGGTCGATACCCTGCTGGTGTTTGGCAACAAGGGACGGGTGTATTCGGTGCCAGTGTCGATGTTGCCAGGTGCGCGGGGTGACGGGCAACCGGTCACGACCCTGCTCGATCTGGAGCCGGGTACGCAACTGCTGTGGTACTTTGCGGGGCCGTCGGGCGCGGCCTTGTTGCTGGCCGGCTCCGGTGGTTATGGTTTTCTGGCCACCGTGGAGCAGATGAGCTCCCGGCTCAAGGCCGGCAAGGCCTTTGTCGGTTGCAGCGAGGGCGAAACGCTGACCCGGCCTTCGCCAGTATCGGGTGGTTCCGGCGCGATGCCCCTGCCAGTGGCGACCCACGTCGCCTGCGCGTCCACTGGCGGGCGCATCCTGACCTTCGAGATCGGCGAACTCAACGCCATGGCCAATGGCGGCAGGGGCCTGAAGCTGATCGATCTGGAGGCCAAGGATACTCTGGCCGGTGCTGCTGCCTACACCCGCAGCGTGCGCATCCACGGCATCGGGCGCGGTGCCAAGGAGCGCGACGAAACGCTCGAGATCCGCAGCCTGAACAACGCCATGGCGGGTCGCGCGCGCAAGGGCAAGGCTGCAGACCTCGGGTTCAAGCCGGTCGGTATCGTGCGCGTGTTGTAGTCCGGGCGCTGGTGGCTCAAGCCGGCACATCGGCGACTTCCCGGAATGCGCCCCGGATGGCTTTGTCGTACTGCGCGGTGGCGATGTCCTGCCCCACCCGGGCCGCCGCGGTACCACCGCCGCCCATGCCCGTTGTGAAGGGAAAAATTGCCGCCACCGGCGCAACCGGGATCTTGTGGGGGCAGTTGCCGAACCATGCTACCGGGGCGCACAAACCCGGGCAACTCCGCTGTGTTGGCGTGCTGCAACACCATAGAGCTTTACCTGGACAGCAGCACCGTTTCCCAACCGGCCCATAGTACATTCGGCAGGTAGGGGGAAGGCCGAGCCGAGAAGGCTTTGGCATACCGTGCCCGACGCACCGCCATTTTGCGGAAGTGCCCGCTGCCAGCCAGCCTGGCCGGGTTCAGGAGAAACTGAAAATGCCTGATCGCGCTTGTTTCGCAACCCGCACCCGGTTCCACCACAGACAGTTTCGCCCCGCAGTTCTTGCCCTGGCAGTGGCCAGTGCATTCGCCGTCCAGCCTGTCAAGCTCCAGGCGCAGACCCTGCCCACGGGCGGCGTGGCAGTGCATGGCCAGGCCGCCATCAGCAACCCGTCACCGAACCAGTTGCGCGTGGTCACCCAGAACGGCGCTGGCACCAACCGCTCGGCCATCAACTGGCAGAGTTTCTCGATCGCGCCTGGTGCCAGCACCAACTTTGTGCAACCCAGCGCCAACAGCCTGTCGATCAACCGCGTCGTCACCAACACCCCGTCCAGCATTTTCGGCACCCTGTCTTCCAATGGCCGTCTGGTGCTGGTGAACCAGTCGGGTATTGCGGTGGGGGCCGGTGCGGTGATCGACACCGCCGGCTTCACGGCATCGGCGCTGCGCATGAGCGACGCCGATGCCCTGGCCGGCCGGCTGCGTTTTGGCGACGCCAATGCCGGCATGGGCGGTGCGGCCGGTATCACGGTGGGCGGGCGTATCACCGCGCGCGATGGCGATGTGGTGCTGGTGGCGCCGAACATCGATATCGGTGCCAGTGCGCTGGTGCAGGCACCCAACGGCAGCACCATCCTGGCTGCGGGCCAGCAGGTCGAGATCACCGGGCGGGGGCTGGAAGGCATCACGCTGCTGGTGCAGGCCCCGAGCAACCAGGTGCGCAACCTGGGCCGGTTGGAGGGGAGTGCAGTGGGCATTTTCGCCGGCACCTTGCGCCACAGCGGCGAGATCCAGGCCACCACGGCCAGCCTGGAAGGCGGCAGAGTGGTGCTCAAGGCAAGTGGGGACGCGTATGTGGAAGGTACCGGCAAGGTGCTGGCCACGGGCAGCAAGGGCGGGCGTATCGACGTGCTGGGCCAGCGCGTGGCGGTGATGGACCAGGCGGTGGTCGATGCCTCCGGCGCGCAGGGCGGCGGCACGGCGCGCATCGGCGGCGACTACCAGGGCAAGAACCCCGATCTGCCGAACGCCGCGATGGCCTATATCGGGCCCGAGGCGCAAATCCTGGCGTCCTCGACCGTCCTGGGAGATGGCGGCAAGGTCATCGTCTGGGCTGACGACGTGGCGCGGGCCTACGGTCGCATCGCCGCCGACGGCGGGCCGGCTGGCGGGGCCGGCGGGCTGGTCGAGACCTCGGGCAAGCATTATCTGGACGTGGGCGGGTCGCGGGTCACGGCCAGCAGCACGGATGGGCGGCCGGGCACCTGGCTGTTGGATCCTGGCGACATCAACGTCCTGCGTGGCAGCGATGGTGCCAACGTCGCTCTGACTGGGGCATCGCCATTCCAGCCGGTTTCCAGCTCATCTTTTGCGAACGTCACCGACGGCACGCTCAGTGCAGCGCTCGACGCGCAGACCAACGTGGTGCTCACCACCACCAATGTCGGTGCCGACGGCGGCGCGCAGGGCAACATCATCTTCAACGCCGCTCTCAATGGCGACATCATCATCGAGCGCACCGTCAGCACCAGCCTGGCCACGCTGGATATCCAGGCGGCCAACAACATCATCTTTAGTGGCGGCGCGACGACTTTCCGCCAGTTTGCGTCGGGCGGTCAGGGACTGGCAGTCAGCCTCAGCGCCGGCGGCTCCTCCGTCGTGGATGCGGGCGGGCAGCTGATCCTCGATTCGACCAACGGCAACACCGTCGAGCTCGTGGTCAAGGGTGGCAAGACCTTGACCAACAACGGCACCCTGGCCCTCAACGGCGCCAGCAGCGTCCGCCTGCCCAACGAGAGCGGTTATGCGACGTTGCAAAACGCGTCCGGCGGCACGGTCAACATCAATTCGACCGCCAACTGGTCCTTTCTCAGCGATTCGGGCGTCCAGGGCGGTATCGTCAACAACAATGGCGTCGTGAACGTACTGCTGCCCTCGGCGGCCAGCACCTCATGGGAAGCGGAGTACAACCAGGGCGCGCTTGGAGTACTCAATATCGGCACAGGCAGGCTCCTGTCGATGCAGAACGCCGGTACGCTGCAGGGCCAGGTCAGCATCGCCTCGGGCGCCGAGCTCAGGCTGAGCGAGACGCATGGCGGCGCGCGCACCATCGCCGCCAACTTTGGCAGCAGCGGCCAGTTGACGGTGGTCTCCGGCGTCACTGCGACTTTCGCCAATCCGACAGGCGTGCTGGGGCAGTTCTTGCTCGATGGCTCGGCGATCCTGCAAAGCGGCACCTTGGCCACCGATGTCTACAGCCAGAGCTCCTCTGCCTCGCTCACGGGCGCCGGCAACCTTTCCGTCACCAGCGCATTCAACGACGGCGGTGGCGTCTTCAACCCGACCGGCGCGCTGGACATCACGCAAGGGTCGGGCACGTTGAACTTCGGGCGCAGCCTGTCGCTGGCAAGCTTTGAGCTGCGCGCGAATGCCGCCCTCACCCTCAGCGGCAACATCAGCACCAGCGGCCCGCTCCTCTTGTCCAGCCTGACCGGGTCTCTGGCGGTTGCTGGAAGCCTGGCCGGCAATGTGCTGACCCTGAATGCCGGCACATCGCTGGACATCAACGCCAATATCACCGCCCATGACCTGAACATGACGGCGGGTGGTGCGATCACCCAGAACGCCGGAACCCTGACGTCGACGGGGTTTGCCATCATCAACGCCACTGCGGGCCCGATCAACGCCACCAATGCCCGGCCGATCACGCTGAATTCAGTTGGCAATGACTTTCAGGTCGTCAGCACGAATGGCAGCAATGTGAGCTTGACAGATGCGAACGCTGTGCAACTTGCGTCTTCCGCTGTGTTTGGCAATTATTCCGTGGCGAGCCAGGGCGACATCACGCAGCAAGGCGGTTCGGACCTGCAGATTGTGGGCCCGACCACTTTCGCGTCGGCCGCAGGCAACATCTCCATTACCAGTGGCGCGAACGGCGGCAACAACTTCAGCAGCATCACGGTGACCGGCGGCAATATCGCGGTATCGGACAAGAACGCACTGGTGGTGACAGCGTTCACGCGCAACGTCCCCAATGCCAACCTGTCCTTCTTCGCTGGCGGCGCGCTGACACTGCCGGCCGGCAACATCAATGTCGGCTCCGGGGCTTTGCAGCTTGGCAGCGGTGGTGTGTTCACCACGCCCGGCGACCTCACGGCCAACTTCTTCCTGGAACTGAGCGGTTCTGCGGCCCTGACCCTCGCGCACAACCTCAGCACGACTGGCGCCTTGTTTCTGCAGGGCAGCAGCATTGCGCAGACCGCAGGTGCCGTCGTGGTTGGTGGCGCCACGAGTCTGAATGTGCCAGGTGGCACGGTCAGCCTGGCCCGGAGCGGCAACGACTTCAGCAGCATCGCGGGGTCCACTGGCGCCTTGACAGTCGTGGACATCAACAGCCTGGCGGTGAACCCGTCCGGCATCAACAGCAACAACGGCAACGTCACCCTGTCCGCCACCGGCAGTGGCGCCATAACCCTGTCCGGCCCCATCAACGCCGGCACCGGCCAGATCAACATCAGCAGCGGCGCGGACATTCTCGGTGGTGGGGCGCTGAGCGGCTCCAACATCGCCATCCAGACGCAGGCAGGCCTGGACCTCTCGACCAACATCACCGCCACCGGCACGCTGTTGCTGGCCACGAATGCTGGCAGTGGCATCACCCAATCCGGCGGGTCTATCGTGGTGGGTGGCCTCACGACCGCCACGGCCGGCTCTTTGCCGATCACGCTGACACAGCCCGGCAACGATTTCAGCTCCTTTGCCGCCACCGGCACTGCCATCAGCGTGCGCGACACCAACGCACTGAACCTGGGCGCGATCAATGGCGCCACCAGCCTGAATGTGCTGACCAACGGCAACCTGACCCAGAGCGCGCCGCTGGTCGTTTCCGGAGCGGCAAGTTTCAACGCCGGCAAGGGGGGCATCTCGTTACCCAACTTTGCCAACGACTTTGGCAGTGCCCAGTTGGCTGGTGGCGATATTTTCGTGGTGGTCAACAATGGCCTTTTGGTGAATGGCTTGACGCGGAATGTTCCCGACGCCAACCTGCATCTGCAAGCCAGATTTGGGTCGTTGACATTCTCCGGTGTCGGCGCCATCGACACGGGGGCCGGCACCTTGAGCTTGGACAGCGGTGGCACCTTGACGACGCCGGGTGCCCTGAGCGGGTCTGGCATGTATCTGCGTGGTGCGTTTGGTTTGACGCTGACAGACAACATCAGCACGCCGGGCTCGCTTGAGCTCAACGCTGACAACTTCATAAACCAGACCGGTGGTGTCATCACTGTGGGTGGTCCTACTTTTGGCGGAGGCCTACCGGGCAGCACTGCCATCACGATGAACAACGCGGCCAACGACTTTGCCAGTGTGGGGCTCACCGGCAGCACGATCCAGCTGCGAGACAGCAACGCCATCGTTCTTGGCGCAATGCAGGCCGGAACCAGCCTGAACGTCGTTGCCGGCGGCAACGTCACCCAGAGCGCGCCGCTGGTGATCTCGGGCACCACCAGCATCACCTCGGCGGGCAACGTGACACTGACCACCCCGGGCAACAACCTCAACAGCCTGAGCATCAACGCCAATGCGATCAACGTCGTCGAAGGCGCCGGCAACTCGCTCACAGTGACCTCGCTGGGCAGTGGCGTCAACCAGCCCGTGAGCCTTGCAGCAGGTCACACTTTGACCCTGCCAGGCACGCCGATCAACACCGGCACGGCAAATCTTTCGCTCTTCAGCGCCATCGGGCCGCTGACCGTTCCGGCGGCGCTGAGCGGCAACACCATCAGCCTGGGGGCGGTCACCGGTTTGACGGTCAACGCGCCCGTCAACGCGGCAGGCAATTTCAACGCCAGCGTCAGCAATGCTGCGTCTGTCACCACCATCAACGCCGACGTGCTGGCGGGCGGCACGATGACGCTCAACCTGGCCGGTGGCCTTGAGCTGCCGGCGGTGAACCTGCCTGCCCGGCTCGGCGCCGGGACCGGCCAGACCATCAACGCGAAGTACGTCGCGCTGACGGTCACCGGCAGTGGCACCTCGGAGATCTTCAACCTGGCTGGCCCGCAGACCATCACGACGTCGGGCATGAATGGCGCTGGTGAAGGCCTGGTGGTCGGGAACACCGGCACCGGCACCGACACGGCCGGCATCTACAACGCGGCCGGCTTGCAGACCATCACGGTCAACAATGCCGATGTTGTGCGTGTGGCGGCCACCAGTGGCGAAGCGTTCATCCACAGTGATGGCGGGCAGACCCTGGTGCTGCAAGGGGCCTCGAGCGCCAATACGTTGCTGGTGGGGATTGGCGGGGCCACGCACACCGCGGAAATCCGGGGCAACAACCAGTCCATCGTGGCCGGCCAGCTGGGCCAGGCAGGCGCCATCACCGTTGTCGGAGGCAGCACCAACGATTTCGACAGTGGCTTCGCCAACGACAGCGGCACGCAAACCATCAAGACGTCGGGTCAGCTAGCCCTCTTCGGCGGGTCGGCCCCAGGTGGGGCAGGCGTCGACTGCCTTGCCGCTGGTGGTGGCGCCCACGTGGGCTCCTGCGGCTTCATCGCGCAGCAAGGAGCGGGCTTGCAGACGCTGTCGGCGTCCAGCATGCAACTGCTCGGGGGGGGCTCCGGCAGCAGCAACCTGGCCGTGATCGCCAGTCAGAACGCGTCGCAGCAGCTGATCGAGATCACTGGCGGGGGCAGTCTGGCCTTGTTGGGCGGCAGCGGAAGCGGTTCTGGCAACAAGGCGCTGATCGCTTCCACCGGGCCTTTGCAGACCGTCAACTTCCTGTCTGGAGGCATTCTGGCCGTCGTGGGTGGTACCGTGGGCAGCCAACACAGCGCTGGCGTTTTCTCGAACGGTGCCGCAAGCACGCAGACGTTCAGCGGTGCGACTGGTATCCAGTTGTCGGGCGGAGCGAGTGGCGGCGGCTTGGGCGCGGGCAACTTTGCCAGCCTGCGTGCGGCAGGCAGCCAGTCGATCAC
Source organism: Rhodoferax sp. OV413 (assembly GCA_945861785.1). Classification (GTDB taxonomy): domain Bacteria; phylum Pseudomonadota; class Gammaproteobacteria; order Burkholderiales; family Burkholderiaceae_C; genus CAISIP01. Next base: position 43,329 of record CAMAWD010000014.1, read on the forward strand.
GGTCGGCAACGGTGGCATTTCGATGGTCGGCGGTGGCGGCTCGCTGACCGGCAACTACGCGAACATCGAGCAGATTGGCGGCGCCGGCACGTCACAGTCGATCACCATCAACGGCACGGGCAGCATCACCCTGCAGGGCGGCTCTTCCGCAGGCACCGGCGTAGCCGGTGGCAGCGGGGCGTCGATCCGATCGGGTGGCGACAGCCAGACCATACTTTTCACCGGTACCGGTATCGGGCGTGCGATCGACATCACCGGTGGTACGGTGGGCGCTGACGCGTACGCAGAGATCTACGCCGGGGCCGGTTCGCAGTCCATCGTCGGCGCCGGCCTGATCACGCTGACCGGCGGTGCCAGCGGTGGCGGCGCCAGTTTCGGTGGGGATGACACGCTGGGTAACCTGGCCACCATCGCTGCGGACATCAATCACCAGACCATCACTGCCAGCGGGCTTGTGCTGCAAGGGGGGGCGGGCGGCCTCAACAATTTCGCCTTGGTGTATGGCGGTGGCAACCAGGCGATCACGGTGGGCGCCAGTGGCCTGCAATTGCTTGGCGGAGGCGGTGGCGCGCTCGATGCCAAGAATGCAGCCCTTGTGCTCAAGGGCAACGATGTACCGGCCACCAGCCAGACCATCACGGTCGGGGGCGGTGGTGCGATCGTGCTGCAAGGTGGCAACGCCAGCGCAAGCAATGTCGGACTGGACGCCAACCTGCGCAACTTCAGCAACGGTGCTTTCGCAGCGATCCGCTCCGAGGGCGTCGCGCAGCTGATCGAGTTTGCGGCACCCGGCGGCAGCATCCAGCTCACGGGTGGCACGCTTGGCAGCGACAACCACGCAATGATCGTGGCGCAAAGCGGCACACAGACCATTCGTGGCAGCAGCGCGGCGAATGCGCCAGGCCTGGCGCTCTCCGGGGGTGCGTCCGGCGGTGTCGGTGGTGCCGCCAATGAAGGCAACCGGGCTTTGGTACTCAGTCTGGCAGGCAACCAGAGTGTCACGGCCAGTTCGATCAGTCTGGCTGGCGGCGCCGCCGGCAACGAAAACCGGGCCCACATCCGCCAGGGGGATGCCAGCAACGGGCTGTCGAGTACGCAGGCCATGACCATCGTCGGCGGCGGCAGCGTCGCCATGCAAGGCGGCGGCGGAAACACGAATTTTGCACGCATCCAGTCGTTTGGCACCACGCAGTCCCTGACCTACAGCGCTGGCGGCAGCCTCAACCTGACTGGTGGCACCGGGGCCAGCCTCGACTTCGCGAGCATCAATGCGGTGAACGGAAACCAGAACATCCTGGGCTCGCCGAACATCGCGGTCACTGGCGGGGCAAGCGGCGGGGCGGACTTGAACGGCAACTTTGCCAGCATCACCGCCAACAGCGCAACTGCGACGCAAACCATCGTCAGCAGCGCCATGACTCTCAATGCCGGTGCGGGGGGGACCAACAACTTCGCTGTACTCCTGGCGCCGGTGCAGAACATCACGGTGCACGGCAACCTCGCGATGACCGGCGGTGGTTCAGCCACCAGCCTGGACGGCACCACCGGGGGCGGCACGCGCATCGGCGAAAACGGTGGCGCGACGGGCAGCGCCGTGACACTGGTGGTCGACAACAACATCACCCTGACCGGCGGCAGCGTGGGTGGGGCCGCGATCGGCAACAGCATCCAGGGCGGCACGACCACCAGCATCAACATCACCGCCGGGGGCAATGTCACGCTCAATCCGGGTACCGCGGCGACGGCCGGCGTACGGTTGGGCAGCCCGGTGGCCAATACGGCTGCGGGCGACATCGTGGTTGTTGCCGGCGGGGCCATCACGCTCAATGGCACGGTGGCTGGCGAAACTTCCGTGCGCTCGCTGGGCAAGGTCAAGCTCGAAGGCAACACGCTGGCGATCGGCAATGCGGTCACCGGCAGCGAGGTGGACCTGCATGGCCTGGCGGGTGTCAGCCTGTCTGGTGTGGCTGCCGTGTCGGCCACGGCCACCAGTGGCAATTCGCTCGACGTGGTGGTGGACGGCGGTGCGTTCAGCAACACGGCAGGGGCTGGCGCGCTGAACGCGGCGGCCGGCGGCCGCTGGCTGGTGTACTCGGTCAACCCGGTCAACGACACGCGTGGTGGCCTGGTTCCGGCGTTCAAGCAATACGGCGCGGTGTCAGGCAGTACGGTGCTGGGCACGGGCAACGGGTTCCTGTACAGCGTCGTTCCCAGCGCCACGGCAAGCCTGGTGGGGCCGATCACCAAGGCTTACGACGGCAGCCTGGTAGCGACACTCACCGGTGCCAACTACAGCGTGACCGGCATCGACGGTGATGTGGTGGTGCTCAACAGCCCCTCAACGGGCATTTTTGACACCAAGGACTTTGGCACTGCCAAGACGGTCACGTCAGGCGCATCGAGCGTTGTCAGCGCCAGCAACGGCGCCGCCACGGTGTTCGGTTACAACCCGCTGGTGGCCCCGGCGACCGGTGCGGTGGGAAGCATCGGCGCCGCCAGCCTGGTGCTGACCACCAGCGCGGTTACCAAGATCTACGACGGCACGACCAGTGCCCTGGGTTCGGCCACGATCAGCAGCGGCGCCCTCGTCGGCAGCGACTCACTGGGCGGTGGCAGTTTTGCCTTTGTCGACCCGAATGCCGGCGCCAACAAGGCGGTCACAGTGAACGGCGTGACTGTGAACGACGGCAATGGTGGCGCGAACTACAGCGTGAGTTACGTGAACAACGCGACAAGCACGATCAGCCCGTTTGCGGTGAACCTGACGGGCAGCCGGAGCTATGACGGCACAACCGCCGTCAACGCAGCTGTCTTGACCGTGGGCGCGCTGGTGGGCACGCAAACGCTGAATCTTTCGGGCGCGGGCACGATGGCGACCAAACATGTCGGTACCGGCAAGGCGCTGGGGCTGGGCACGCTGGCGCTGGCCGATGGCAGCGGGTTGGCAAGCAATTACACCTTCACCGGCGGCACCCAGGCCGTGAACATCACCCAGGCGCCCCTGACGCTGAGCGCGGCCAACGTGACCAAGACCTATGACGGTGGTGTTTCGGCCGCTGGTGTGGCCACCGTGGTCGGCGGCACCGCGACCGGCGGCACGTTGTTCGCCGGTGACACCCTTGGTACTTCCGGACTGGCATTTGCCAACAAGAACGTGGGCACCGGCAACAAGACGGTCATTGTGTCGGCAGGGGCAGTGATCGACGGCAACAGTGGTGCGAACTACAACCTCACGGTGGTGAACAACACCACCAGCACGATCAACCCGTTTGTGGTGAACCTCACGGGCAGCCGTGACTACAACGGATTGGCGACAGTCGGGGCGGGCGCGCTGGTCACCGGCACTCTGGCAGGCTCGGAGACGCTCACCCTGTCAGGAGTGGGCTCCATATCCGGCAAGAACGTGGGAAATGCCTACCCGGTAGCACTGGGTACGCTGGCGCTGGCGGACGGGAGCAACGGAGGTCTCGCCAGCAACTACACCTTGGTGGGCGGTACACGCACGGTGGACATCACCCGGTTGGCCAGTGTGACCTGGACCGGCAGCGTCGACAACCTCTGGTCGACGCCTGGAAACTGGGTTGGCGGGGCCGTGCCCGATGGAGCCAACGTTGCTGCGGTGGTCATCAACACCAGCAGCGGCGACATCACTCACGATGTGACGGGTGTCAACATCAACAGCCTGAACAGTACGCGCCGTGTGGTCCAGAGTACCGGCAGTTTCGGGACGGCCACCTTGCCGGCGCAACTCGTGGTGACCACGACAGGGGGCGTTGCACTGGACAACCCGGGCAACCGGATCGCCACGCTGAGTGTCAGCAACAGTGGCAGCGGTGATGTCTCCGTGCAAAACACGGGCGTGCTCAATGTGGCGGGCTTGACCAACACCGCTGGCGGCATCACGCTGGTCAACACCGGGGCCATCACCACCACCGGTGCTGTCAGTGCGGCTGTCGGCAATATCAGCATCACCGCCAACAGCCCATTGACCGTCGGAAGTTCAGGTGTGACCGCCGATGTGGGTAGTGTCAGCCTCAGCGCCAACAACAGCGATGGCAACATGACGCTCGATGGCCCGATCACTGCGGGCACGGCAGTGTTGCTGGATGCCGGTGCGACGCTGACCCAGAACAGCGCGGTTGTCGGCCCCACTGGCGTGACCGCCAATGCCGGGGTTGGCCCGATGGTGTTCGGCCCCTCGGCCACCACCAGCGGCGCGCCCATCAACTACATGGTGAACAACGTGGCGGTGCCGGCGCCGCCGAAGGATCTGTTCACGCAGACACAGGCGCAGGCGGAGGCGGTCGACACTCTCGTGACCTTCCTGGACCTGTTCGAGGCTGCGGTGGAGGAGCAGGTTGCTGAGGAGTCCTTGGGAACCAACTCCGATGACACGAAGAAGAAGAAAAAGGCCGAAGACACGATCGTGACCGAAGGGGAAGTATGCCGATGAACCAACCAGGCCGATGGATGGCAGGTGCCGCGCAAGCGGTGTGTGCGGCGTTCTTGTGCGCGCCTTTTCTGTCCCATGCCCAGGCGGTGGGCGAAGTGGAATTTGCCCGTGGTGTGGGGTATGCGCAGACGCCGGGGCAAGGCGCGCGCATCCTTGGCAAGGGCATGGAGCTCAGGGAGGGCGACACGCTGAGCACCTCGCAGGGCTCGTCGGCAATCATCCGCATGCAGGACGGCACGCGCATGACGCTGCGCCCGGGCACGGACATGGTGGTGCAGCGTTTCCAGTACAAGGAGGGGGCCACCAACAACAGCATGGTGATGCAGCTCTTCAGTGGGGGCCTGCGGGCGATCACGGGGCTGATAGCGAAGAACGCACCGGAGGCAGCCAAGCTGCAGACCAAGACGGCCACCATCGGCATCCGTGGCACGGACTTCGATGCGCGGCTGTGCCAGAAGGACTGCGCGGGGGAGTCGGCCCGGGTGCAGGAAACACCGAAGGCCAACGCGGTGCAGGCCAGCGCCAAGCTGGTGTCCACGCAAGGCGAGGTCAACGCGGTGGATGGCGCGGGCACACGCCGGCGGCTGGTCGATGGCGGCGCCATCTACCCCGGCGAGACGGTGGAGACGGGTGCGAGCGCACGCGGCGTGCTGGCGTTTCGCGATGACAGCCGCCTGACCCTGGGGGCCACCACACGCTTCAAGATCGACACCTTTGTGTACGACGACAAGAACCCGGGCGAGGGCAAGTTCCTGGTGTCCCTGCTGCGCGGCTCGGCGCGTGCCCTCACCGGGCTGATAGCGCGGGCCAACAACCGCAACGTGGGTTTTGCCACGGCCACGGCCACCATCGGCATCCGGGGCACGGGGCTGGACATGAGTTGTGATGAGGCGTGCAGCTTCTACACCTGGCTGGGCACGATCGAGGTCACGCCGAGCAACCCGGGCCAAGGCGGGGGCCTGAGCGCGCTGCAGGTGCTCAGCGCAGGGCAGGGGCTGTTTGTGAGCGCCACAGGCATCCGGGCTTTGACCGCGCCGCTGCCGGTGCTGGAGAACCTGCCACGGCCCGACACGGTGCCGGTGGACACGAAACAACTGTTCTCGAGTGCGGCCATGAGCGACGAGCAAGAGGGGCTGTACGTGTTCGTGCGTGACGGCCACATCGAGGTGACCACGGCCAGCGAGACGCTGCACCTGGGCAAGGGGGAGACGGGGTTTGCCGGGGAGACCGGGCGCACGGTGCGCCCGCTGGTGACGCCGCTGTTCCTGGAGTTTGACCGCACGGTGCGCCCGGACAGCACCAACCCGATGTTGCAGACGGTATTGAACGAGACGGTCAGCCGGCCGGCCAACCAGTGCCGATAAAAACCGAACCCATGATGAAAAACCCCGCGCCTCCAACTCCGTTCGCCCTGAGCCTTTCGGCTCAGCGCAGGACAGGCCTGTCGAAGGGCCCACGATCCGTCGTGCGTCTGGCATGGCCAGGGCCGACTCTGCTGGCCCTGGCGCTGGCCGCCTTGCACGGGCAGGCAGCAGCGCAGACAGCACCTGCGGCCGCTCCCGCCGCTGCAGCCGAGTTGCCAGCCATGAGCGCCCCGGCCAAACCGGTGTTTGCGATCCGCGGCTTCGACATCACCGGGGACAACCCGCTACAGGCCAGCGAGACCATGCGGGTGTTGGCGCCTTTCCTGCGCACGGACGCGAACATGGAGACGCTGCAAAAGGCCACCACTGCGCTGGAGGCGACGCTCAAGGAGCGGGGCTACGCGCTGCACCGGGTGGTGCTGCCCCCGCAGTCGGTGGGCGAGACGGTGAACCTGCAGATCGTGAAGTTCGTGGTGGGAAAAATCACGGTAGAGGGGCTCAAGAACTACGACGCGGCCAACATCCGGGCCAGCCTGCCCGAGCTCAAGGAAGGGGCGGCGCCCAACTTCAGGGTGCTGGCGGTGCAAACCGCGATTGCCAACGAGAGCGCGGGCAAGAACGTGCAGATCGCGCTCAAGGAGGCCGAAGAGGCCGACCACATCGATGCACGCATCGTGGTCACCGAATCCAAGCCATGGAGTTTTGCGGTGAGCCTGGCCAACACGGGTTCGCGCGCAACCGGGCGCGACCGGCTGACCTTCTCGGGCTCCCACGCCAATGTGTTCGACCTGGACCACCAGTTCACGGGGGCGTACACGACGTCGATCGAGCGCCCCGCAGACGTGCGCCAGTTTGGCGCGAACTACCGCGCGCCCCTGTACCGGCTGGGCGGGGTGCTGGGGGCGAGTTTCACGCACTCCACGGTGGTGGGGGACTTTGGCACGCAAAAGAGCACGGGCGCGGGGCAGACGATGGGGCTGAACTACAGCCACTACCTGCCACCGAATGGCGGGTACCGCAGTTACGTGACGCTGGGGCTGGACGACAAGCGCTTCGACGTCACCGAGATCGCGGGCATCCCGGTGCCGGGTCAGCAGGTACGGCGCAGCCGCCCGCTGAGCCTGGGTTACACGGCCAAGGTGGAGAGTGACAGCGCGCTGTGGGGGTACAACACCGAGCTGGTGGCCAACCTGGTGAGCGGCGCGGGCAACAACCTGACGGCGTACAGGAGCGAAGACGTGCGCATCGGCACGGCGGCGTTCAAGGCGCTGCGGGCCAACGCGAACTACACGGCCAGTGTGGGCAGCGGCTGGTTGTGGGCGCTGCGCGGGCAAGTGCAAACCAGCGCCGACGCGCTGATCTCGGGCGAGCAGTTCGGGCTGGGCGGGGCCAGCAGCGTGCGGGGCACTAGCGAGCGGCCGATCTCTGGGGACAAGGGGCTGCTGGCCTCGCTGGAGCTGACAACGCCCGACGTGGCGCCGGGCCTGCGCTTGCTGGGCTTTGTGGATGCGGGCTGGTTGCGCAACAACAACCCCAACGCGACCAACAAGCCCGCCAGCGACCAGCTCGCCAGCGTGGGGCTGGGGCTGCGTTACAGCGCAGGTGCACTGGGCGCCTCGGTCGAGTGGGGCCGCGTGGTGACGGGCAGCTCCATCCCCCTGACCATCAACGCCGCCGCGCCAAGGGCTGGTGACGTCAAGTTCCACCTCAACCTCACCGCGCGGTTTTGAGGGGGTGGCATACCGGCTGATCGGGGACCGGTTGGCCTCGGCCCATCAGTCACGTGGCCGGAAACTGATCTCCAGAACGGGCGGCACCCGGCCGTCTGTATCGCGTGGCAAGGCTACCGATTTGTCGATGGCCTTGAGCACTGCGTCGTCCCAGGACTTGATGCCGCTGCTCTTGACGAGTTTGCGGCTGACGATGGTGCCGTCGGGGTCGGTGCGTACTTCGACCAGCGCCTCCGGGTTGGTCGCCAGGGTCTCTGTGTAGACGATGTTCGGGCGAATTCTGGCGATCACGCGGCCACCGTAACTGGCGGAGGGGCCGGCAGACTGCAACGCGGTGCCTGTGGACGCCTCCGTGCCGGTGCTGCCTGCAAGTGCCGCGCTGCGTTGCAGGTTGCGCAGGATGATGGCCTTGCGCTCTATTTCGACCTTGCGTTCCAATTCGAGTTTCTTGCTGGCCTCCTGCTCGGCATTCAACTCGTCCTTGCGTTTCGCCTCCAATATGGCCTTCTGCTTGTCGGCCGCCAGGCGTTTGTCCAGTTCACGCTGCTCTTCCAGTTCACGCTGCTTGTCGAGCGCCTGTTGCTTTTCCTGTTTTTCCTGTTTTTCCTGCTGTTTCTGCTGCAGCTTGCGCAGCTTGTCACGATTGTCCTGCTCCAGCTTGTCGGCCAGCAACTGCTTCTCTTTTTGAATACGTTTGCGCTCCCGCTCCAGCACGATTGCGGGATCGGGCAGCGCAGGGGTGGCTCGCACGCGGGGCGACGGGGTGGGCTTCGCCACGGGCGCTGGCACAGGGGGCCGGGGTGGCGGCGGTGCGGCGTTTTGTGGCACTGCGGCCCACAACTCGGCTTCGACGCTGATGACGGTTGGCGACTGCTTCCAGTGCAGTACCCATGTCAGCGCGGCGACCAGGCAGGCATGGGCGAGTATGGCCAGGCCCACGGCGCGCAGCAGCCCGGGTGTCGGCGGGGGGGTAAATTCGAACCGGTCCGCGCTGGCGTTCATTCTGGCGCTGCCGTCAATTGGCCAGTTGCACCGACAGGCCCACGCGCTGCACGCCGGCGCGTTGCAGGATGTCAATCACCTTCACCACCACCTCGTACTTGACGCTGCGGTCGGCACTGATCACCACCGCCGGGTTGCTCGCGCCGGCCTGCGCCCGATTGACCGCGGCGGCAACATCCTTCAGCGTGGTGCGGCTGGTCTTGTCCTGGATTTTCAGCTCCAGTGTCTCGCCCTTGCCGATCACGATCTGGACCACCATGTCTGGCTGTTTGGCGGCCTTGCCCACGCTGGGCAAATCGATCATGCTGGGCGAGATCAGCGGGGCGGTGACCATGAAGATGATCAGCAGCACCAGCATCACATCGATGAACGGCACCATGTTGATCTCGTTGATGGCGCGGCGGCCCCGGCCCCGGCTGACCATTGCGGGCATGGCGGCGAGCCCCTAACGCCCCGAGGCCGACGGGGCCCCGAGGTTGCGCTGCAGGATGTTGGAGAACTCCTCGATGAAGGTCTCCAGCCGGATGGAAATGCGGTCGATGTCGCGTGCGAAGCGGTTGTAGGCCACCACTGCGGGTATCGCCGCAAACAGGCCGATCGCGGTGGCGACCAAGGCCTCGGCAATGCCGGGCGCCACGGTGGCCAGTGTGACCTGTTGCAGGTTGGCCAAACCCGTGAACGCGTGCATGATGCCCCAGATGGTGCCGAACAGACCGACATAGGGCGACACCGAACCCACCGACGCCAGGAAGGACAGGTTGGATTCGACCTCGTCCATCTCGCGCTGGAAACTGGCGCGCATCGCACGGCGCGCGCCGTCCATCAGCGTGGCAGCGTCGGTGATGCGGCGCTCGCGCAGCTTCTGGTACTCGCGCATGCCGCTGGCAAAGATGCGTTCCATCGCGCCCGATTCGCGGGCGTTCTTGGCGGCAGCGGCAAACAGGTCGTTCAGGCTGGTTCCCGACCAGAACTCGCGCTCGAAGGTTTCGTTGAGCCCCTTGATGCGCCGGATCGCGAACAGCTTGCGGAAAATCGCCGCCCAGCTCGACACCGACACCAGCACCAGCAGCAGCATGACCGCCTGCACAACGATGCTGGCATTGAGCACCAGATGCAGGATGGACAGGTCTTGGTTCATGGCAGGGCTTTCATGATGTTGCTTTGAATTCTCGCAGGCTTTGAGCCGGGGCTCGCAGAGCAAAACGCCGTGTTCATCCCAGCATGGCCGCAATGCGGCCAACCGCCGTGCGCAGCTCGCCCATGGCGCTGGCGCTCGAAAAGCGGATGAACCTGGCCGTCTCGGCCTGCCCGAAGTCGCGCCCAGGGGTGACCGCCACGTGCGCCTTGTTGAGCAGTTCGAAGGTGAAATCCCAGCTGTCCTTGATGCCCAGGCGCGCGCAGGCCGCGGAGCAGTCGGCCCAGGCGTAGAACGCGCCATCGGGCAGCACCGGCACTGTCAGGCCCAGCCGGTTCAGTTCGGGCACCAGGTAGTCGCGCCGGGCCTTGAATTCGGCGCGCCGGTGTTCGTAGTCGGCGATGCTGTCGGGCTCGAAGCAGGCCAGTGCCGCATGCTGCGCAATCGTGCTCGGGCAGATGAACAAATTTTGGGCCAGCCGTTCGATCACCGGCACCAGGGCCTCTGGCACCACCAGCCAGCCCAGCCGCCAGCCGGTCATGCTGAAGTATTTGCTGAAGCTGTTGATGCTCACGATGTCGTCGTCCAGCGCCAGCGCGCTGCGCCCGAAGTGCGCGTCGAAACTCAGGCCGAGGTAGATCTCGTCCACCATCGTGATGCCGCCGCGCGACTGCACCAGCGCATGGATGCGTTGCAGCTCCTGCGGGTCGATCGAGGTGCCGGTGGGGTTCGAGGGCGAGGCCAGCAGCACACCGCGCGTGCGCCCCGGCGCCCAGGCTTCGCGGACGCGCTCGGCACTGAGCTGGTAACGCTCGGCTGCGGTCGTGGGCAGCAACACGGCCCGGCCGTCGGCGGCCTGCACGAACTGCCGGTTGCACGGGTAACTCGGGTCGGGCATGAGGATTTCATCGCCGGCCTCCACCAGTGCCAGGCAGGCGAGCTGCAGGGCCGCCGACGCGCCGGCCGTGACCACGATGCGGGAGGCCGGCACCGCCACGGAAAACCGCGTGCGGTACCAGTCGCTGATGCGTTCACGCAGGGCCGGCAAGCCGGTGGCCTGGGTGTACTGCGTCTTGCCATCGCGAATGGCGCGTTCGGCCGCCTCGCGCACCAGCGCTGGCGCGGTGAAGTCGGGCTCACCGATGTTCAGGTAGACCATCGGCCGGTCGGTGTGCGCGACCTGCCGCCCCAGCAGGGCCGCCGCCTTGCCGACCTCCATCACGTGGAACGGCTCTATGCGTTGCGCGCGGCCAGAAATGCGCATGGTTCAGGCACCGGGCTTTGGGCCGCGCGCCTTGGTGTTGCCATGGTCGTTGCTGACCTCGGCCTCACGCAGGCGGGGCGCCAGCTTGTTGAGCACACCGTTCACGTACTTGTGGCCGTCGGTGCCGCCGAACTCCTTGGCCAGCTCGATGCATTCGTTGAGTACCACGCGCCACGGCACGTCCATGCAGTGCTGGAATTCGTAGGCACCGATCCACAGGATGGCGTGTTCGATCGGCGATAGCTCTTCGAGCTTGCGGTCGAGCAGGGGCACGATCAGTGCATCGAGTTCTGCCTGCTGGGCGACGCAGCCGCTCAGCAGGGCGTCGTAATGGGCCGAATCGCATTTGCCAAAACCCAGCAGGTCGCGGGTGAATGCGTCGATATCGGGCAAGGCGTTGCGGCCGATCTGGTGCTGGTAGAGCGCCTGCAGCCCAAACTCGCGCGAGCGGCTGCGCGCCGACTTGCTGCCGGCCTTGCGTGCGCCGGTGCTGGTGACGCCGGTGCGGGACTGCCGGGGCGGGCGCGTGCCCGGTGCGGTGGCGTGTGGGACATCGCTCATGCCAGTTCTTCCAGCAGGTTGGCCATTTCAACGGCCACGCGGGCGGCCTCGCGGCCCTTGTCGTGCTGGCGCGCAACCGCCTGCTCGAGGTTGTCGGTGGTCAGGATGGCGTTGGCCACCGGCAACTGGTAGTCCAGTGCGATGCGGCTCACGCCGGCACCCGACTCGTTGGCCACCAACTCGAAATGGTAGGTCTCGCCGCGGATGATGCACCCCAGCGCGATCAGGGCGTCGTATTTCGCCGACTCGGCCAGCGCCTGCAGGGCGACGGGCACTTCGAGCGCGCCGGGCACCTGCACATGGTCGACATGGGCGTCCGGCACGCCAAGCTGGCGCAGTTCGGCTTTGCAGGCCGCTGCCAGTGCATTGGTGATGTCTTCGTTGAAACGGGCCTGGACGATCGCGAGCCTGAGCTTCTTGCCGTTGAGACGGGTGTCCCCCGGTTCCAGTTTTCCCTTGTCAGCGCCGAACATGTGGTGTCCCTGTGGTGTGTGTCATTGGGTGATGTAGCCGGTGATTTCCAGGCCGTAACCGGCCATGCTGGGCATGCGCCGTGGATTGCCCATGAGTTGCATGCGGTGCACGCCGCACCCCCGCAGTATCTGCGCACCAATGCCGTAGGTGCGCAGGTCCAGGCGACCGCGCTCCGGCCCGTGGCTGGCGCGCGCCGTGCCTTCGAACTGGGCCAGCAACTGCGCTGCGCTCTCGCCGCAATTGAGCAACACGACCACGCCCCGGCCTTCCTGGGCGATACGTGCCAGGCTGGTGTCGAGGCTCCACGAGTGCATGGCGCGGCCGGTTTCGAGCAGGTCGAGTACCGACAGCGGCTCGTGCACCCGCACCGGCACGGTGTCCTGCGGGCCCCACGCGCCCCGCACCAGCGCCAGGTGGACACCCTGGCCGGGTTTGTCGCGGTAGGCATGGGCCGTGAATTCACCGCTCGCGGTCTGCATGGCGCGGCTGCCCAGGTGTTCGATCAGCGACTCGACGCGGCTGCGGTGTTCGATCAGGCTGGCGATGGTGCCGATCTTCAGGCCATGCTCGGCGGCGAACAGTTGCAGGTCGGGCAGGCGGGCCATGGTGCCGTCGTCCTTCATGATCTCGCAGATCACCGACGCGGGCGAACATCCGGCCATGGCCGCCAGGTCGCAACCGGCCTCGGTGTGGCCGGCTCGCATCAGCACACCGCCGTCGACAGCCTGCAGCGGAAAGATATGGCCCGGCTGGACCAGGTCGTCCGGGCGCGCGTTGGCCGCCACCGCCGCCTGCACGGTGCGGGCCCGGTCGGCGGCCGAGATGCCGGTGGTGACGCCCTCGGCGGCTTCGATGGAGACCGTGAACGCGGTGCCTTTCTTGTCGCCGTTGCGCGCCACCATGGGTGGCAACTGCAGGCGCTCGCAGGTCTGGCGTGTGAGCGTCAGGCAGATCAGCCCGCGGCCGAAACGCGCCATGAAATTGATGGCGGCGGCATTCACATGGTCGGCCGCCAGCACCAGGTCGCCTTCGTTTTCGCGGTCTTCCTCGTCCACCAGGATCACCATGCGGCCTGCGCGCAGGTCGGCGACGATGTCTTCCACTGGTGAAATGGGGGCGGGGCTCAGGCTGCTCATGGGTTTCCTTTTGCGGGTACTGTGGCCGGCGCGCCGAGCATACGTTCCACATACCGGGCGATCAGGTCGATCTCGAGGTTCACCGCAGCACCTGGCAGCAAGGTGCCCAGTGCCGTGTTCTGCACGGTGTGCGGGATCAGGTTGATGCTGATGTCGCATCCGCCCTCGCCATCCGTGACACGGTTCACGGTCAGGCTGACTCCGTTCACGGTGATGGAGCCCTTGAAGGCCAGGAAGCGGGCGAGCGTGGCGGGGATGTGCAGGCACAGTTCCCAGCTCTCGCCGACCTGCGCGAAACGGGTCACTTTGCCCACGCCGTCCACATGGCCGGATACGATATGGCCACCCAGCCGGTCATTGGCGCGCAGCGCCTTTTCGAGGTTCACCGTGCCCGCGTCGTCCAGGCCGGCGGTATGGGCCAGGGATTCGGCGGAGATGTCGATGCTGAACCGGCGCGCCGCGGCATCGAACCCGGTGACGGTCATGCAGGCGCCGTTGAGCGCAATGCTGTCGCCCAACCCCACATCGTCGAGGTACGCAGGCGGGCATTCGACTGTCAGGCGTTTGCCGTGTGTTGAAGAGCTTCCAAGGGCGTCGACGGCGACAATGCGCCCCACGCCGGTAATGATTCCGGTGAACATGTGCGTATTTTAGGTGCCGCGTCTGCGGCTTCTTGCTTCGGTGCCTGGTCTGGGGGCTTTTCGTGTCGATTCTTCGGCGATTGGCAGCGCGATGTTGCTGCTGGTCTCACCCCGGATCATGGCAATCCGGGTACGGATGGCCTGGTGGGGGATCAGGCCGACGGCGCATTCGGCTCCGCGGTTGTCCCTCCGGCCTTCGGCCTCCTTCCTTTATGCCGCTGCGCCGAACGCACCGCCGACCTGATCCGGTAACTTGGTTGGAGTGCGGCTTGCCAAGGACTGCCCCCAGTCATTGAACTTGGCCACCGCATCCCACAGTGCTGGCTTGATTTTCAACTGGGCAATACGCGGAAATGCATCGAGGAAAGCCCGGGTCGAGACGACATGCGCGTTGCCAGGCAGTGGCGACAATTCGCGCAAGAAATAGTCGTCTTCAGCCAGGATCAGAACAGGAATGCCAGGCGGATGTCCGATGAGCTCGCGAACGTACTGGACGATGGACATCTCGCCTGGGTCATGAGGCGGCCCGAGGTCAACGCCAAGCTGTTTCGAAAGCTCCGGGTCGTCCGCCAGGCGTTCCTTCAGCATGAACAAGCTCTTGTAGTTCTTGCCCAGCCCGGTCTCCTCGATTTCGATGCGGCCAAAGTTCCGCACGATGAATTGGTGAATCGCCATCGCGTCCGGGAATTCGTTGCGCCTTCGGGTGGCTTCAAACTCTACGTAGTCGGTGAGAACAATGCGAACGTCCTCCTTGAAAGCCAGCAGAGTGTCGAGCAAATCCAGCTTCGCCAGCGTGATCAATGGCCCGGTGTCGGGCACGACAATCCGGACGGTGGTCAAGCCTGTCCAATCAATCGTTCGATTTCGGCGGCCATGAATTGTTCTTTGACCGTATTCGCCTGCACTCGAAGACCAGCCGCATGCATGGCGTCGACAAGTTCGCCATACCATGTCAGCCCGAGCCTTTTCATGGCCGTTGCGCGCGGCATTGCGCCAGCGGCATACGAACAAAGCACGCCCATTCGCGCTTCAGCCGCCGGCATCAGCGCCACCTTTTCTTTGCCATGCCGTTCGAGCATGATCAGGTCGACGCAGGCATCGTCGAGCACTTGTCCAAGTACGTTTTTTGCGCGGGTGGCGGCAATTGTTTTCATGGTACTTCGAAAGAATAGCTATTTTTAAATATTAGCTATTTTATTTGGACTGGCCTGACGAGGTCAAGGACGAGGCAAACCTGTGGACCAGGCAAACCGCGCAATCAGCCGCAGATCCGACCCCATCATCGGTGCCAACCTGGGCACCGTCACACTGCGCGGCACCAGTAGTCGCGGCAGGATCAACCCGCGCATGGTCACGCGTGTGTCGCACAAACCGCAGAGCGCGACACTTTATCTGTCGCAAAAAGCATTTGCACGTCATAAAAGTGACGCGATACTGGCGTCTGCTGGCTCAAAAGGACATAACCATGCCAAAAATCACGACGCAGGAGGGACTGAATCGCTTGTTCGATCTGATTTCAAAACATCAGGATGGGATCGGCATGGATGCCCTGCTGGGGTCCATGGGGGGCAGCCTGCAGCGTCGCAGTTTGCAGCGACGTTTGGCTACGCTGATTGAACAAGGGCAGGTGGAGATGTTTGGCAAGTCGCGTTCGGCGCGTTATCGCCGCGCTCCAGGGCTTGCGACGGCATCCATCCAGGAAAAGGTAAACGCCAAGGGTCGCGTGCCGGCCGAGGTTTACGTGGCCACGTCCCCCGAAGGCGAAGAGATCAAGGCCTACGTGCGCCAACCGCGCCAGTTGCGTCCGCCGGTCGGCTACAAGCTGGAGTTTCTGGAGGCTTATCACCCCAATCAGGTCGGGTACCTGCCGCACGGATTGCGCGACCAACTGCACGCACTCGGCCGCTCACCAGCAGAACACACTCCGGCGGGCACCTTTGCCCGCGACATTCTCAACCGCTTGCTGATTGATCTTTCCTGGGCGTCCTCCCGGTTGGAGGGCAATACTTACAGCCGTCTGGATACCGAGCGCCTGATCGAATTCGGCCAGGCCGCCGAGGGGAAGGGTGCGCTGGAGACCCAGATGATCCTGAACCACAAGGATGCCATTGAGTACCTTGTTCGCGACCCTGAACATGCAAGCCTGTCCAGGGACACCGTCATTGCGCTGCATGCTCTTCTGTCGGACGGTTTGATGGCCGACCCCACTGCGTGTGGCCGCATACGCCGTCGGGCCGTGGAAATCGGCGGCAGTGTCTATCTGCCAGTGGCCTTGCCCCAGCGACTGGAGGAGTTGTTTGGCATCGTCATCCAGATGGCTGAGGAAATCCACGACCCGTTCGAGCAGGCTTTTTTCCTGATGGTGCATTTGCCTTACCTGCAACCCTTTGAGGACGTCAACAAGCGGGTGTCTCGTCTGGCCGCGAACATTCCGCTCATTCGCCACAACCTGTGTCCGCTGTCGTTCATCGACGTCCCGCAGCAGGCCTACGTGGATGCCATGATCGGCGTGTATGAACTGAACCGCGTCGAGTTGCTCCGCGATGTTTTCGTCTGGGCCTATGAACGTTCCTGCCAACAATACGTGGCAGTGAAGCAGAACCTTGTGCCACCCGACATTTTTCGGCTGCGTTATCGGCAGGCATTGAGCGAAGTTGTCGCAGCGATCGTGCGCAACGACGAACCAGCAACGGACACAGCGGCGCGCGCCAGAACGCCTGTCACCGTACCGATGGTGGACCGGAACCACTTCATTGAACTGGTGCTCGGGGAGTTCAAAACCTTGCACCCGGGCAATGCCATTCGTTTTGGCATCCGGCCCCTGGAACTCGCTGCCTGGCAAGACAAGCACCTGCGCAACAGCGGTCATGCGGATGCAGGCAAGCGCTGATCCCTTGGAATACTAAAAGCGGCCCCGCCCGGTAAACCGCGCAAGCAGCCGCAGGTCGGGCCCGACCATCACGCTCGACACCCATTCCAGCGCCAGGGCTTCGTCCAGGCTGGCCAGCGGCCCGAACGCAGCCATCTCGCGGCCCTGGCCGATGAGCTTGGGCGCCAGGTAGACCAGCAACTCATCCACCAGCCCCTCGCGCAGCAGCGAGCCGTTGAGTTTGTGGCCGGCCTCTACATGGAGTTCGTTCACACCGCGCTGGCCCAGGTCGCGCAGCACCGCTGCCAGGTCAACCTTCTGGCTGGTGCCGGGCGCCTGGCCGGGCAGGTAACGCACTTGGGCGCCGCAGTGTTCCAGCGCCTGCGCCTTTGTGTCGTCACGCACCGCCGCGTACAGCCACACGGGCCGGCCTTCGATGAACAACTGGGCGCCGGGGGGTGTCTCGAGCCGGCTGTCGATGACCACCAGCGGAGGTTGCCGGGTGCACGGAACCAGCCGGACATCGAGCCGGGGATTGTCTTCACGCACCGTGCCGATGCCGGTCAGGATGGCGCCGGCGCGTGCGCGCCAGGCGTGTCCATCGGCGCGGGCTTGCGGCGACGTGATCCATTGGCTCTGGCCGTTGTCGAGTGCGGTCTTGCCGTCCAGCGAGGCGGCAACCTTCAGGCGCACCCAGGGCGTGCCGCGCTGCATGCGGCCGAAGAACCCGATATTGAGTTCGTACGATTCCTTGGCCCCAGGCCCGATATCCACCACAACCCCGGCCGCGCGCAGGCGCTCGAAACCCTGGCCGCCGACCAACGGGTTGGGGTCGGGCAGCGACGCCACGACACGTGTTATGCCGGCAGCCAACAGCGCATCGCAGCACGGGCCGGTGCGGCCATGGTGCGAGCAGGGCTCCAGGGTGACGTAGGCGCTTGCGCCGATGGTGGACATGCCGCGCTGGCGGGCATCGCGCAGCGCCATGATCTCCGCGTGTGGCCCGCCTGCCTGCTGGGTGTGGCCACTGCCCAGAACCTGCCCGTTGGCCCCGACCAGAACACAGCCAACCCTCGGGTTGGGCTCGGTCGTGCCTACTGCCTGCGCAGCCAGGGCCAGCGCCAGGCGCATGGGCTCGGGAATAGGCCCAATGTGCGTATGGCCGGTCACGGCAGCATGCGACACAGCATCAGTGCAGCGGGTTGTAGGATGGCAGCGGGTAGGTGGCGACCGGGTATTTCTGCCAGGTGGCGTCGGTCATGGTGTAACCAACGCGGCCAAACACGGTCGGCGTGGCCAGCGGGTGCAGGGTGCCGGTGACCCAGATCGGCGTCTCGCCCATGTTGCGCGGCACCCCGTTTTTCAGGAACACCATCACCCGCTGGTTCGCCGGCGCGGGCGGGCGGTGGATGCCGCTGCCGTGGTAGGGCACCAGGACGATGGTCTTGGCCAGGCCGCCGGCGTCGCCGGACATCAGCGGATAACCGGTCAGGCGTATCGGCGTGGCAGTGGGCATGGGGACCGTGGGTGCGTTGTCCCACTCGCGCAGGATCTGGGTTTCGATCTCGCGGGCGCGCGGGTCGGAGCCCGACACCTTGGACACCTCGAGCCGCTGCAGTATCTTGCCCGGGTTCCAGCCGGCGGGCGAGAGCTCGTTCCAGCGGGTTTCCCGCACGCCCTCGGGTGGTGGCGGCACTGCCAGTTGGCGGGCCCGGTCGATCTGGGCGAGCCAGCGGGCCATCTGGTCGGTTTCGGTATTGAGCTGGTGGGCATGGGTGGCAACGCTGCCGCAACACGCCAATGCCAGCGCGAAGATCCAAGGTGAAGCAGGAGCGGGCATAGGTGTTTTCCGTGAACAATGTCCTGTTGGTTCAATTCTGGGGCCATGCGCCTGACCTTGTCGCACCGTTTGGCGCCCGGGCGCTACCGCCAGTCGGTTCGCCGCGCCGCGCGGCAAGTGTTTGGGTTAGCCTTGTCTGCATGAAAGCCCGAAACCCAGCACAAGCCGGATTCACCATGATCGAGTTGTTGATTGTGGTGGCGATCGGCGCCTTGCTGGCCCTGATCGCCGTGCCGTCGTTTCGCGAAATTTTGAACACCATGCGCCAGTCCTCGGCCTTGGGCCTGTTGATGAGCGACATGAACATGGCGCGTGGCGAGGCGATCAAGCGCAATACGCGGGTGCTGCTGTGTGGCCGCGACAACGCAGGCACCGATTGTGGCGCTGTGACCGATTGGCGGGTGGGTTGGGTAGTGTGCACGGAGGCCGCCGCCGCCAACACCTGCGCGCTGGCAACCGCGGACAACCCCAATCCATTCGTCGTGCGCCCCCCTCTGGATTCCACGCTCACGCTGACGGCATCGGCCAACACCATCCGTTTCAACCCCAACAGTTCGCAGGGCGATGGCACCACGGCGCCCACGGTGGCGCTCGCAGGCACCTGGGCCGGTGCACCCACCCGCACCATTTCGGTTGCCGGCACCGGCAACATCACCAAGCAATAGGAAGACAGGGAGCACCATGGACCCGGTACTTGCCCCCCATCCGCAGCACTGTGGCGTGCAGCGTGGTTTCTCCATGATCGAGGTGCTGGTCACCCTGCTGATCATTTCGCTTGCGCTGCTGGGCACCGCTGGTTTGCAGGCCTATTCGATGCGGCTGAGCCAGGGCGGGCAGTTCCGCACCCAGGCGGTGTTCCTGGCGGCTGACCTGGCCGAACGCATGGAGGCCAACCGGGCAGGGGCCGTGGACGCGACAGGTCCTTATGTGCTGGCCACGGGCAATGTGCCAAACGCCCTCAGCACTGCATGTGACGCTGCCGCCTGTGCTGCGGTTGCATTGGCCGCTTATGACCTCTCCCAATGGCAAAACGCCATTGCAGCCACGTTGCCGCAGAGCTCCTGGACTGTGGCGCGCACCGTGGCGGGCAACCCCAGCACCTACACCATCACCGTGAGCTGGGTCGACCGCCGCCAGGAGGCCACCAACGCATCTGGCAGCACCGGCATCACCTACGGCGCGTTCGATGCCACCGCACCGACCGGTATCAATGCCACCGGCACCGGTGAACGTTTCTTCTACACCGCCGTACGCACTATTTCCTCCAACTGACACCATGGCCAAGCCCCATTCGCTCCCAGTGCAGCCTGTCTGGCGCCGGCACGTGCAGCGCGGGTTCACGCTGATCGAGATGATGATCTCGATCACCATCGGCCTGGGCATCCTGGCCGGCCTGGTGGGCGTGCTCGCCACCAATTCCAGCAACGCGAAAACCAACGACCGCACGTCCGAGTTGTTGACCAACGGCCGGTATGCGCTGAACTCCATCCGCCAAGAGCTGCGCGAGGCCGGTTTCCGCGCTTATACCTGGGCTGAACCGATTGTCCCGGCGCCCCTGGGACTTGCCACCGCCGACAACGAGTGCCTGGAGGGTGGTGCCACGCAGGGAGATTTCGTGTCCAACCTGCGCCAGGGCGTGTGGGGCTCCAACGACGCCAACCCGTTCAGTGGTACCTGCATTCCGAATGCAAGCTACGTGGCCAACACCGACGTGCTGGTGGTGCGGCGGCTGGCCGTGACGCCCGCCACGGTGCTCGCCGCCAATACGGTGTATTTCGAGACCACCTACGAGAAGGGCCAGGTATTTCGCGGCACCGGTTTACCCACCTGGGCGACGACCGCGCCAATTCCGGTGCCATTGGCGAGTTTTGCGGTGCAGATCTACGTCTACTACATCAGCCCGTTCACGGTCTCCGCCGCCGAGAGCCCGCTGGTTCCTGCCTTGTACCGGGTGGCCCTTTTGCCCGATGGCAGCATGGCGCGCGAGCTGGTGGCCAGCGGCATCGAACGCATGCAGGTGCAATACGGGCAACTCACCACCGCCCTGACCACGAGTTACGTCGACACGTTTGTCTGCGCCAACTGCACCTCCTTCAACCCTGGCGCGAGCACCTGGGACGAGGTGAACTCGGTGCGTATCTGGCTGCTGGCCCGCAATGCGACGCCAGAGCCGGGGTATGTGAACACCACCACCTATGCCATGGGCAGCCAGCCCTACACCGTCAACGACAACTTTCGCCGCCAGCTTTTCAGCTCTGTTGTCCAGTTGCGCAACTGATGGAGGCCACGATGCACCGCGCGTTTTCAGCAGGTTTTCCTGCCCGGCAAAAAGGGGCCACCCTGGTCATCGCCCTGCTGATCCTGGTGCTGATCATGATGATCGGTATCACGGCCGTCAGCACCTCCAACACCCAGTTCAAGCTGGCCGGCAACCTGCAGTTCGAGGACAGCGCACTGAACAATGCCGAAACGGCGGTCACTGCGGCCGAGGCCTGGCTGGCCACTGGCACCAACTACGCCAGTGCCGGCTTTACCGCGTATGACCGGCCCACCAGCCCACAGCTGCTCCCGATCGGATACCTGGCGGGCTTGGCGTCGCCAGACAACAGCCCATTGACCATGACCTGGCGCGACAGCACGGACGACGTGAACACCGCCAACTCCATCAGCGTCAATGACCCGATCGGCGGCGCCCGCAACACGTCACAGCGGTACTACATCGAACTGATGTCCACCGGCAACCGCTTGCAGGGCTCCAGCCAGGTGGTCGGGGGGCGCACCAGCTCAGGCTGCAACCAGGTCAACACCTACCTGATCACCGGGCGCGGCGCCAGTGCCCGTGGCGCTGTCAAGTTCGTCCAGTCTTATTACAGCGTGCTGAGCTGCTAGACCTGAAAGAGGTACCACAATGTCCACCTTCAAATTCGCCATTCGGCCCGCATGGATTGTCGGGTTGGCTCTGCTGGTCGCACTGGGTTGGACCATCAAGGTCGCGATGGCGCTGCTGGCCTACACGCCCAACGACGCGCCGATTGGGTATGTCGCACAGGACGAGATGACCAACTTCAACCTCAAGTCCGGCCGCGAAGTGCTGTTTCGCGGGCAATACGAACGCGAGTTCTGGAGCGGCACCTTGTTCGCGTACCGCATAGACAGAGAGGGCAACCTGGATACTACCGACAGTTGGTGGACCGCCGATGCCGGCGAATTGATCAGTGCGCAGAACTTCGACACCGGGCGGCGGATTGCCACCATGAAAGACGATGGCACGGCGGTGGCATTTCGCTATTCCAATCTGTCCGTCGCGCAGCAGGCCTATTTCCCGGGCAGCGACAACATGGTCAACTACCTGCGTGGTGACCGGTCCAACGAAATCCCGGTCAGCGGCGCCCCCTACCGCCAGCGTGTGTCGGTCATGGGCGACGTCGTGCACTCGCGCCCGTTGTACGTGGCTGACGACACCTCGCCAACCGTATTTGTCGGCGCCAACGACGGCATGTTGCACGCGATCAATGCCGCCGGGGGCGCGAGCGGCGGGCAGGAACGCTGGGCCTATGTGCCCTCGATGCTGCTGCCCAGGATGCAGCGGCTCACCACCGAGCCCTACGTGCACACCTACATGGTGGACGGGCAGATCAATGTCGGGCTGATCAACTCCGGCGCCAAGCGCGTCCTGGTGGGCGCCCTGGGCGCGGGTGGCAAGGGTGTGTACGCGCTCGACATCACCGGCAGCGCCGGTCTGGTGGCCGCCAACGAGACCTCTCTGGCGACCAAGGTCATGTGGGAGATCACGCCCACCACGGTGAACTATGCCGCGCCGGCCACGGCCAACGCGTACAGCAACCTCGGTTACACCTATGGCACCGTCACCATCACCAAGGTGCAGGTGGGGGCCTCGGTTGTGGACGCAGTCATCATCGGCAACGGTTACAACGACGGCGGCGACTACGGCTCCTACCTGTATGTGATCAATGCCGACACGGGGCAATTGATCAAGCGTTTCAAGGGTGGCACCGGCACGCTGGCGAGCCCCAATGGGCTGTCCACGCCCGTGGCCATCGACAGCGACCGCGACGGCGTGGCCGACACCGTCTATGCCGGCGACCTCGACGGCACGATGTGGAAGTTCAACCTCACTATCGACATGACCGACCCGACCACGGTCGCGACCAGCGGCAGCGGTGTCACGGCACTGCTGACCACAGATGGCAACCAGGCCATTACCGCAACCCCTGGTGTGGCCATCCACCCCGAGGGCGGTTACATGGTTACCTTTGGTACCGGCAAAGCCCTGGTGGCTGCCGACCTGGCCGATACGGCGGTGCATTTCCTCTACGGCATCTGGGACCGCCCGGCCGGTGTCTCTCCGGACAACGACACCCTGCTGGTCCAGACGCTGGGTGAACGCAATTACGTCGCAGGAGGTGTGACCACACGGGTGCGCCGCATCCTGTCGAACCAGACGCCGAACTGGACCAACGGGGTCGGCCACCACAAGGGTTGGAAAGTGGCCTTGCGAATGCGTTTGGCAGACGGCACAGACGGCCCCGGCGGCGAGCGGGTCTTGGGCGAGGGCAGTTTCATCGAGAACGGCCGCTTTTATTTCACCGGCACCAACCCCACGGTGTCGACCCTGATCACCGGCACCTCGACCAACGTCGCCGGCGAAAACTGGTTGATGGAGCTCGACTACGTGACCGGCGGCGCCACGAACCAGCCGTTTCTGGACCTCAGCGGCAACATCCAGCTCGACGACGCCGACCGCATCAAATACATCGCCAGCGACACCATTCCTACGGGCAAGTTCGAGGGCGACCCGATCCTCGGCACCGACGGCATACCGGTGGGCAAGTTCATCTCCATCGGTGTGTTGTCACAACCCATCCTGGTGCAGCTCATCACGCTCAACGACACCTTGTTCAACCAGAACCCGGACGTCATCGTGCCCATATCCAATGTGGACCGGGGCGTGGACGGGGGGCACTTTGATGTGGAGATTTATTACGGCACGACCACAGCGACCATCACGGTGGCCAACCCGGCAACGGGTGCCGGGCAGACGAATGGCTTCCCGGCCACGCTCGGGGCCATCACGGTGGATGGCGTGGTGGTGGTGCCGGCGCTCACCGTGGCCAACCTGACCAACGGTGGTGGTTCGGCCAATACCAGCGCCAGTGCGATCAGGTCCCAGGTGGTAACTGCCAACGGCTTCAGTGCCGTGCGCTCCAGCAACGTGATCACCATCACCGCGCCCAATACCAGTTTCCTTGGCAAGACCATGACGGTGGCCGATGGGACTTCGCAGACGCTGGTGCCTGCGGCGGCTGCGGTGACGGCGAGGCGGCCGACAGCCTTGATCCGATTCAGTGGCACGAGCTCCAGCACCGGCGCCGGCGGTGTATTGACCGCCAGCCTGACCAGCCCCACTGCGAGCGTAAAGCTTGGTTCCGTTGTCGTCATGGCGACGGCCTTCAATATCGGTGATGGCGCGGGGTCGTCGACGGTCGCGCAAAACGTCGCCAATGCGATCGGCACCAGCGGCACCATCAAGGCCTACCGGGGTGGCAACACTGTCACACCGGTCTGCCAGGCAGCCAGCACGTCGAACGTG
Source organism: Rhodoferax sp. OV413 (assembly GCA_945861785.1). GTDB lineage: Bacteria > Pseudomonadota > Gammaproteobacteria > Burkholderiales > Burkholderiaceae_C > CAISIP01. The sequence goes on from CAMAWD010000014.1 coordinate 67,409, forward strand.
TGCCTGGTCGACACCTCGACATTCACCAATGGTGCTGTCCCGTCGATCGGCGTCATCAGCCCGCTCGGCAGCATCACCACGACCATGACCGCCAGCGCAGGCGGCACTGCTGGCAGCGCGGCGGTGGCGAAATCCGGCTGGACCAATTTCAAGCCGGCCGTCTCAGTGACCACCTTCGACAACGGTGGCGGCAGCAGCATTGTGGGCGACACCTGCAAGAACGGCACGGTAAAGTGTGGTTACAAGGAGCACGACCACGAATACGACGACATCTACGACAAGACCGGAGTCAACTTCCTCAATGCCAGCAATGCCAACTTCAACCTGGAGCGGGCGGTGCCCTTGACCTCGACCCAGTTCAAGGTGATCGGGCAGAACCAGTACTTGAGCCCGGCCTTGAAGCTGCACATCGGCAACTCGGGGTACCTGTTCAACATCGACGCGGGGTATGTCGAGTTCAAGACCTTCACCACCGCGGCCACGCTGGACCTGGCCACCCTGCCCACCTACACCCGTGCCACCATCGGCAGCCTGGCTTTCAACCTGCCGGCCACCGCCTTCACCAACAACAACTGGTGGGGTGGTTACCTGGGCTTGCCCGCCGATGTGCGCGACGGTCTGCACCCCACCGAGGCGGGTTGCGTTTTCAACAGTGCCGACGCAGTGCAGGACGGCAACATGTACCAGCCCGTGATTCCGCCGGCCACGGTGACAAGCAGCGGCAATGGTGTGAAGGGATGGAATTCCGGCACCACCCAACTTACCGCCACGGGGGTGCGGCACAACGGCGCGGCGACCCTGCAGATCATCCGTGCCGACACGCCCAACTCGGCCATCGAACAAAGTGTGCCCGGGCGCCCGGAATACGGCTGGCGCGTCAAGGCCGGCCTGTATTCCACCTACGTCATTGCTTCTTACAGCATGTTCCACCACACCAAGCACCTGGGTCTGTGTTACGGCGACGAAAACGTCACCTTCACCCTGTACGGCGTGACCTACACCAACGTGAGCTGGAGCAAGACGCCGGTCCGGGACACACGCACCTGCGGCTTGTCGGACACATCCACCACCAAGCGCTGCGCCGTGGACCGATCGGCGTCAGCCGGGCCGGACCCAAAGATCGGCAACCTGGGCGGAGCCAGTGCCATCACCAGCACTGTGACCGTGATCAGCGGCAACGTCACCACCACCACCATCACCTATGGCACCAGCGGCTTTGCCACTGTGGTGCGCACCGTGCGCGACGATGGGTCCATCTCCATCGTGAGCACCGACATCCTTGGGGGTGTCACCACCCAGATCATCGCCAACAAGTCGGGCGCGGTGAAATCCGGCGGCGACGAGCGTGGCCTGCAGGCGCGCACCGGGCGTATCTCGTGGCGCGAACTTGTGGCACCATGACGGGCCTTGCCGCCGCCGGGTGTGTAGGTCTGAACCAACAAGGGGATTGATGTGAACCGTGCGCGTCTCAAGGGCTTTACCCTCATCGAACTGATGATCGTGGTGGCAGTGATTGGCATCCTGGCGGCGGTGGCCCTGCCCAGCTACCGCCAGTACATCATCCGCGCCGCGCGTATCGAGGCCCAGACCGAGTTGCTCGAACTTGCCAGCTTGCAGGAGAAGATTTTTCTCAATTCCAACACCTATACCTGCAGTGTGCGGGGTGGTTACAACGGCACATCGGCTGGCGCCTGTGATGGCAGCACAGTGGGCGGGCTGGGGCGGACCACCGGCACCACCAAGGACGGCAAGTACACCTTTGCGCTGGTCGATGCGGCCGGTGTGGCCATGGCGGCGGCGGCGCAGACATTTGTGTTGCAGGCCACCCCCACGGCCGGTGGCACACAGGTGGGGGACGGTGTCATGTCCATCACCGAGAGCGGCCGGCGTGCCTGCAATCCAACCTGCGGGCCGGGTGGCACCGCCACCTGGTAGGGAGTCTTGTGGGGTTCTGCCCGTTCCGAAGGCACAGAAATATGTCGGCAAGATTTACAGCCATTCCGACTGTTTACAGACTCCATCCACTAAGTCTTTGATTTCAGGGAATTTAATCTAAATTGACAACTTGGCACAGATGCTGCTTTTACTGGTTCAGCCGAAAACGCGTTCAGCGTCTTCAAGCCTCTGAGTACCGCGACCTGACCTAGGAGTCCCTGCACCATGATCAAACGACTATCCCTTTTGACTGCATCGATGGTTCTGGCCGCTTCGGCAAATGCGGGCATGGTAATTGACTCGTTCACTAATGCTTTCGACGCGACCCCCATCCTTCATGGAGAACAACTGAACAAGACGCTTAATTTGTTCGACACATTGGGTGGGACAAGAGTCTTGGACAGCGTATTGGTGAGGGTGGACGCTGACGCAAAGACGTCATTCACTTTGGAGGCGGCTGAGACTACTAATGGGGAAGGTTCTGTGACCTTTGGCATTGATGTCCGGTTTGGAAGTTTGTCATCAAACTTTAGTTTGCCGATATTCGTTATTCAGCTTACGGATGGAGGGAATTTGATTGGCGGAGTTCCGCGGGCGTTCGGTCCGCTGGAGGGTAGCGACGCCTATTCCTTTTTAGTCAGCCAAGCACCAATTCTCGATATCTTTTCGCTCGATGGCAGCGGGTTTCTTGAAGTGACATGTGCGGCCTCAACGATTGCCGACGCGAGAACCACAGAGCCAACCTCTAACGCAGTTGTGTCATTGACGGAAGAAGATTCCTTTGCAAGATGCGGCGCTTCGATTAAGTACACCTACCATGACGCGGTAGTCAATCCCCCCACCGACATGCCTGAGCCTGGCAGTTTGGCTCTGATGGGTTTGGCACTGGCCGCCTTGGCCAGCACGGCCCGCCGTCGCAAGGTGTGACTTGCGCCTGATGGTCATCCCATCATTGGGGTGATTCAGGTTTTAGGAAAAAGCCCGGCTCGGCCGGGTTTTTTCGTCGTGTGCCAGCATTGTTCTCTGACTCCAAACTCCGCACTGCGCCGGGGGTCAGGCGCCGGTCACAGGCGCCAGGGGTCACAGGCGCCAGGGGTCAGGTCTTGCATTGCGACATTTCCGGGTCCGCCGGGGGTCAGGTCTTGCAATGCGACATTTCCACCGGCATGTGTTCAGCCTAACTCGTCGGGGTCCACATGAGTTTTCCCCGGATAGCGCATTCCAAGGTTCTATGGGTCACCGAAAGGCGGTCATGGCCTTGATGTCCTTCATCAAAAGGAAAAGATGAAACGGGTCTGTCGCGCTGGGCTCGAACTTCCAGTTGAAGGTCCACTGCCCACGTGGTGGGCTTGCCAACACAACTGCGAACAACGTCAAGATGGGTGACTGCGCTCAGTTCCCGGCCGTCTCGTTTGTCACCGCCAGTTGCTTCGACAGAACCGCAACGTCGGGCAGGTCCCTCACGGCACTTGCCGCCATGACAAGCGTCGATTTCTCGTCCCCTGTGAGCGTCTGCAAATCTCCGTCACTGAAGTAGACGAGGGCCTTCAGGCTTTCGCTCGGCTGGAAGGCCTGGCCGAAGAATTGACAAGCTGCCGCGAGGGCGCGCGGGAGGTTGGCCCCGGCCTTTATCATCGCCGCGATATCGCGGTAGTCCTTTGCCTCTGCACGCTGGAGGATGACCTTGACTTTGGTCGCCATCAGGTCATCCAGGCAGGCAACTTGCAAAACACCATCCTCAGTGAAATCCGGGCGGCCTACGCGCCCAAAGCCAAGCATCCCAAAGAATGACACCTTGACATGGCTGTGTTGGGAGTCGCCGTACGCGACCAGGACGGTCAGAGCATTCTGATAGTCTTGCACGACCGTCGCGTTGGCAAAGAACCGAAATGAATCGTGTATCTTCATTCGGTCGAGAGGCTTATCCGAGAAGAAGTCGAAATCGACTGATTGTCGATGCCCCAGCCGCAGCGCAACGGCTGTGCCACCATACAGAACGAAGCCGAGCCCTGGTGCTGCGGCCAACTCGTGCCACAAACGCTGTTGCGCCGTAGGCAGGATATCCATGCGAGGCTTGAACCGACTCATCCGGCAAATCTTCTGAGCGGAAGCGCCGGGACGTTTCCTTCGCTTGCCAGGCCGAGTCGATAGTGCCAGTATGCCCACGACCGATCATTGAACTGCCCCGCTTGCGCATCGGCCAGGACGGCTCGAAGCACGTCGTCACCCAGCGCCGCAGCGAGAGCCTGCACGTCGGCATAGTCGCCGATGTTCATCACCTGGGCGACAACGCGCTCCGGCATGGCCATCGCATCGTCAGGTGTTTTCCACCAGACGTACTTGCTAGCCAGTGGACGCAGCAAATGTTGATCGAGCGGTGTTGGCGCCATTGGAAAAGGATGGGCAGTGTTGGGGTAAGGTCTTGCATTGCAACAGCCCCGCAGATGTCCGGGTGCTGCGCATGGCACGTTGCTCACATGGCCAGAACCCGAAGCGTGGTCGATTCTCTCGCCCCTTCGCACCGTGTGTCAATACTGGCGTCAGGCCGTTGACCAACAGCGCCGGTGGTGTGGTCTGGCAATGCGTGTGAGCTGTTTGGCCGGCGTCAACTATCCTGACCGGCTTGTCGCACATGGAAGCCATAGATCTCATCTGCGAAAATTTCGGCATCGAGCATTCCATGGAGTGCCTTGAAGTCCCGCTGCGCCATCGGCAGCATCGCATTGGCCTGCTTGCTGTCGGACATGGATGACGCGTCCTTCGCGTTGCGCTCGGCCCACGACATGGTTGGAGGAGTCTTTCCAGTAGTCAAACTCGTCCCGACTGTAGAGAAGTATGTCCAGCGCGCTCGGAAACTCGCGCAGCGCCTTTGACAACCTGGCGTATTCGGCCCGGCGACTCCGTTGCGTTGAAAACGGCTCCTGCTCAATGACCATCAAGTCCACGTCAGAGTCTGCGCTGGCGGCCCCCTGGCGCGGAAACGCGGGCCGTGAAATCGGTGGGGCTGCCCCCGTCAATGCCGGGCAAATACTGCGTCAAGACCGGGTGCTTCGATACTTCGGTCAAACCAGGATTCGAGCTGCTCGAGGCTGGCAGCGCTGATCTGGGCTTCTACTGCCGTGGGCAATGCGCCAAAGCGCCTGACCAGGATGCGGCGCAGCAACTGCGCCTGGCCTTCCAGCTTGCCCTCCAGCTTGCCCTCCAGCTTGCCCTCCAGCTTGCCGCGCTGAACCCCCTGCTGCAACAGTTGCTCCTTCCAGTTGTCAATGCGTTCGCTGATCATTTGCTGTACCTCCGTTAAGTCTTGCGGCTGTGTGCTGTCACCATCGGGGGCAAAGCGCCTTAACACCACCCGATTGATCCACACTGTGAGTGCCCGGCGCAATTCCCGATTGTGCGGTGCCTTCAGGGTTTGCACCAGTTGCCCCACCGCTTCGGTAATATCCTGCGCATTGGCGCTGCGTTCCAGCCGTAGCACGCTGGCGATTGCATTATCCGCCTGCCCCTGCAGCTTGTGCTCCGGCACGCGCCCTTCATCGAGCACAAAGTAGCGCAGACGCGGTCGGTAGGCCATCAGGCTGGGCGGGCTGTTCTCGATCAGTTGCTCGATGTCGCGCGCTGCGCTCCAGGGGCGCTCGCCGTTGTACAGCACGAGCGGAAACACGGCGGGCAGGCGGGCAGATCTGACCGCTGCGCTCGCGGGGTTCGCCGATGTCGATCTGACTTGCCCGCTTTTGATGAGATCTTGGTACAGCAAACCAATGTAGGTCAGGATGCGCACGGCCATGTAGGGGTCGTTGTTGCTTTGGAACTCCAGCAGCAGATAGACGTACAGCCATTCCCCCTGGCTGGCATAACCAGCCGCAGCGCTCTCATCGGCGCGCATGCGGATTCGCCAGATGATGTCATCTTCGCGGTCGCGCAGGTCGTCGCTCACGTAGCTTCCGCTGACCTTTTCAAGGGTGTCAAAGTCCAACCAGGCCACCCAGTCTTCGTCGACAAACCCGCGCAGCAGATCGCGCACTGCCTGGGGGTGTGAGAACAGGTTCTTGTAGGCGTTGTCGTGGGGCTCAGGCATGGGGGAAAGCGTAGCACGACGCCCGAATCTGCGCCGTCCAGTTGCGTGGCAACCGAGTGCAACTGAATTTGGATGATTCTGTTGCTCACTTTGAGGCAACAGGGCTGCATATCACGCCCGGTGAGTTAAAAACCGGGGCGAAGGATGCTGGCGCCCATGTTCGATGTCGTGACCACATCGATCTATCGCTACACCCGATTGCAGGGCGGCGAGGACCTCGAGGACAGGACAACGGCCGCCGGGAAGGGGCAAACCCGGACATACCCCACCACGGCCGAACTGACTCGCTTTGGACGCGAAATCTGCCGAGTCCACAACCCCAAGGGCGCCCTTTGTCGAATCGCATATGCGATGACCGACACACTGTCCGCAGCCGAACAAGATGGGCGAATCCCGTCTGGCATGCTGGCCAAGATAACCGGCGTCTGGTCCTCGGGAATGAACTGCGACACCGAGGCTTGTCGCATCGACAAAGCGGTCCAACAGACGCGTTGACCGCTTTCCGACATGGGAAAAACGCCATGCTGGTGTCGTTCTGCAGTAGCCGCGCGCCGCCCGCAAGTCGTCCAGCTTTTGGGGTATGACCTGAACCGCCTGCCGTCGCACCATGGCATCCACCATGTGCACCCACGCTGTTCCCTCCGGGCACCCTACCCAGCCACGTGCAAACAGCGGGTTCTCGCTGGTCGAGTTGATGGTGGTTGCCGCCATCGCCGCTGTGTTGCTCGCGATCACCGTGCCATCCATGGGTGCCATGCTCAGCACACAAAGAACGGTATCGCTGACCAACATCTTTCTCCACAGCCTGCATCTGGCCCGAAGTGAAGCAATCAAGCGCAATGGGCGCGCGGTGGTGTGCAAGTCCGCGAACGGCCAGCAGTGCACAACGGCAGGTGGCTGGGAGCAGGGCTGGATCGTGTTCCATGACGTGAACAACAATGCGCAGCTCGACGGCGATGAGTTGGTCGTGCAACAACACGGCCCCGCGCCGGCTGGAATGCGCCTGCGCGGCAACGCGCCGGTGGTGAGTTATGTGTCTTATTCGGCAGGAGGAACAGCGAAACTGATGTCCGGAGCCTTTCAGGCCGGCACCTTCACGCTGTGCCCGGCTGCAGCTGGAAACGGTGCCGACGTGCGGCTGGTGGTGCTCGGCGGCCCGGGGCGACCACGGGTCCAGAAAGGCACGGCGGCAAATTGCCCGTGAACAGGCTGCCGTGCAGGGCGCTGGCTTTCAGCGCCGCACTTCGTCCACCAGCGTCTTGAACTCGTCGATGTCCTCGAAGTTGCGGTAGACGCTGGCAAAACGCACGTAGGCGACTTTGTCGAGCTTCTTGAGCTCGCGCATGACCAGTTCACCGATGCGGTTGGACTGCACCTCGCGCAGGCCGAGGTTGAGCAGCTTTTCTTCGATGCGCTCGATGGCGCTGTCGACCTGTTCGGTGCTGACCGGGCGCTTGCGCAGGGCCAGGTTCATCGATGCCAGCAACTTGGCACGCTCGAACTCGATGCGCCGGCCGTCCTTCTTGACGATCGTCGGGAAGTTGACGTCCGGCCGTTCGTAGGTGGTGAAGCGCTTTTCGCAGGCGCCGCACTGGCGCCGGCGGCGGATGAAGTCGCCGTCTTCCGACACACGGGTCTCGACGACCTGGGTTTCCGAGTGACTGCAAAAGGGGCACTTCATGGGTTCAGCGTGCGTGCAGTCGCCGGTGGGGCAAGCGCAATCGGGTTACCGGTACACCGGGAAGCGGCTGGTCAGCGCGTGCACCTTGGCCCGCACCGCGTCGATGTTGGCCGCGTCATGCGGCTTGTCCAGCACGTCGGCGATCAGGTTGGCAGTCAGGCGGGCCTCGTCGTCCTTGAAGCCGCGCGTGGTCATGGCCGGGGTGCCGATGCGCACACCGCTGGTGACCATCGGTTTCTCGGGGTCGTTGGGGATGGCGTTCTTGTTGATCGTCATGTGCGCGCTGCCCAGCACGGCCTCGGCCTCTTTGCCGGTGATGCCCTTGGAGCGCAGGTCGACCAGCATCAGGTGGCTCTGGGTGCCGCCGCTGACGATGCGCAGGCCGCGTTCGGTCAGTGTTTGCGCAACGGTGCGTGCGTTTTGCATTACCTGCGCCTGGTAGGTCTTGAATTCGGGTGCCAGTGCTTCCTTGAACGCAACCGCCTTGGCCGCAATGACATGCATCAGCGGGCCGCCCTGCAGGCCCGGGAAGATCGCGCTGTTGATGACTTTTTCGTGCTCCGACTTCATCAGGATGATGCCGCCACGGGGGCCGCGCAGGCTCTTGTGCGTGGTTGAGGTCACCACGTCGGCATGTGGCACCGGGTTGGGGTAGAGCCCGGCCGCAATCAGCCCGGCGTAGTGGGCCATGTCGACCATGAAGATGGCGCCGACGTCTTTCGCGACCTTGGCAAAACGCGCGAAGTCGATGGTCAGGGAATAGGCCGATGCGCCGGCGATGATGAGTTTGGGGCGCGTCTCGTGGGCCTTGCGCTCCATGGCGTCATAGTCGATTTCCTCGCGCGCGTTCAGGCCGTAACTCACCACCTTGAACCACTTGCCGCTGATGTTGAGCGCCATACCGTGCGTGAGGTGCCCGCCTTCGGCCAGGCTCATGCCCATGATGGTGTCGCCAGGGTTCAGGAAAGCCAGAAAGACCGCCTCGTTGGCCGACGCGCCGCAATGCGCCTGCACATTGGCAGCCTGCGCGCCAAACAGCTGCTTGACCCGGTCGATGGCGAGTTGCTCTGCCACGTCGACATGTTCGCAGCCGCCGTAGTAGCGCCGGCCTGGGTACCCTTCGGCGTATTTGTTGGTCAGCTGCGAGCCCTGCGCCGCCATGACAGCCGGTGAGGCGTAGTTTTCGCTGGCGATCAGCTCGATGTGGTGTTCCTGCCGGGCGTTTTCCGCCTGGATGGCAGCCCATAGTTCAGGGTCGGTCTGTTCTACTAGTATGGAGCGGTCGTACATGGTGGTGTCGGTCTGTGGGGAAGGGCCGGTGGGCGGGCGCCGGCTTGCGCCGTGCCCAGCACGTGCGCCCGGAACTCAGAATCTGAAAAGCGCAGCGACTTTTTCGACAGTTCCCGCGCCGCCATCGTCAGAGGGCACTGTCTGGGCCTGTGCCGGCGGGGTGGCTGGCACGCTCTTGCCCGCGGCGACAGACTGAAGCCGTGCGTGTTCGGCCAGCACCTTGCCGGCATAGCCACCGTCGCCTTCCTGGTTGCCTGCACCCACGTAATAACGCAGGCCACCTTCGAGCGAACCCGCGCGGGCGATGCACTCCTGCAGCACCTTGACCCCTACGCGCAGGTTGGCTACGGGGTCGAAGGCAGCCAGGTGGCCGCCAAAGTTCTCGTACTTGTCGCCGTGGATCTTGGTCATCACTTGCATCAAGCCCTGGGCGCCCATGGCACTTTGCGCAAACGGGTTGAAGCCGGATTCGATCGCCATGATGGCCAGGATGAGGGTCGGGTCCAGCTTGGTGCGGCCACCGATGTCGTAGGCTTCGGCCACCAGTGCGCTGACGGGTTCCGGGGCTACCCGGTATTTCTTGCTGAGCCAGTAGGCTACTGTTGCCTGCTGTTGGGGGAGATCTTTGGGGTCGGCGGCGGTAGCGCGGTCGGCGAGCTCCGGGGGCGCCTCCTGCAGGCCCAGCGACACCTGGCGCGCTTGCAGCCAGTCGATCAGGCGCGATTCCCCGAGTTCACGGATCTCGGGGCGCACCGTCAGGGTTACTGCGACGAAGACAACCACCAGGCCAAGCATGGCAAAACCGTTGTGGGTGATTTCAAACAGGCCGTTGGCGATATCCGATACGAATGTTTTCAGACCACTCGATATTTTTCTTGACGCTGACATAGCTCTTCCTTCTTTCACGAAGTCGGCACCGGTGCACTGCGGACAGTGTGTGGGGCAAACACATCGTTTGGGTTGGTACGCCTTCGAACTTCCGATCCCCTCACAGGCGGGCTATCGGTAAGTCGAATTTGCCGGGGTCGGCAGCGATTCGGGTTAACCCTAGCTTCTAAGGTTGGCGGATTTTAGGCGGCGACATATATCCAGTCAACCATATAAAACGACTTTCTTAATCCTCAATTGCGTGGTATGAAGATTTGCGCCAGGCCGTGGAAAAAATTCGCGGAATCCGGCATTCGGGCTTGTATTTCCAATGCGCCGGCTCTAGACTGGAACCGCCTGAACACTCAGGCACGACGTTGGCGTCCTCACGTTGCAGCCCCTGGGCAGCGTTTGCGGGGGGGCCCTGACGAAACGCGGTGGCAATCTTTTGCCGCCTTCGCGCCGGGGACTTTCATCTCCCTGTGTGCGAGCCAGACGGCACGGACCTCAGGTCAGCCGTCGAGCCCGGCGGGCCGGCTTCATGCCAGTTCGTCGGGCTTTCTTGTTTGTCCTGAGCCACATTGCTGATGTTTTACAGTCAATGCCATTGACTAGCGGGTGGTCCGTGTTGAACACTCACCAAATGCAACCCAATTTCCTCCCCGCCTCCAAATGGCTGCGCCGTCTCGTCTGGCTCGTGGGTGCGCTGGTGCTGGTATGGGGCCTGGGCTGGCTGGTGGCGCCGGGACTGATCCGCAGCCAGCTCGAAAAAGCCGCGTCCGAACAACTGGGGCGCAAGGTCAGCGTTGGGGCGGTCGAGTTCATTCCCTGGACGCTGGAGCTCACCATCCGCGACCTTGCCATTGCCAGCCAGGACGGCGCCCGGGCGCAGTTTGAGTTCAAGCGTTTCTACGTGAACGCCGAGCTCGAATCCCTGCTCCGTCTGGCTCCGGTGTTGGATGCCGTGGTGCTCGACGCACCGCACCTGCGGCTGGCGCACCTGGGTGGCGGCAAATACGACATAGATGACATCATCGCGCGGCTTGTGCGGCCTGCGCCGGACAAACCGTCCGACCCGTTGAATTTCGCATTGTTCAACCTGTCGCTTACCGCTGGTGCACTCGAGTTCGAAGACCGCCCGGTGCAAAAGACACATGTTCTGAGTGACTTGGCGCTGGGCGTTCCTTTTCTGAGCAACCTGCCAGCCCGGCGCCAGGTCACGGTGGAGCCCCAACTGGCGTTCAAGCTCAACGGCAGCAAATTCGACTCCACCGCCCGGTCGACGCCCTTTGCCGAGAATCGCAAGACCGACGCCAACCTGGAGCTGCGTGACGTCGATCTGGCACCCTACATTGCCTATCTTCCGGCGGGTTTGCCGGTGCGCTTGCAGAAAGGGGTGGTCGCAGCCCATCTGAAAGTCGCTTTCGAACAGGCTTCCAAGCCCAGCGTGCGGGTCAGTGGGGAGGCGACGTTGCGGGGTGTGAAGGCGTCAGACGCTGCCGGCCACGACCTGATGGCTTTCGACAGCCTCAAGCTGGTGCTGGAAGACATCCGTCCGCTTGAACAACGCGCCAAGTTGTCGCTGGTTGAACTCACCGCGCCGCAGGTCGACCTGGCGCGTGATGCCGCGGGGCGCCTGAATGTGGCCTCTGCCCCTGCAAGCGCAGCGCCAGCGCCGGCGGTTGCCACGCAGGCAGCTGCGCCAGGTGGGTGGCAGGCCGAGGTGGCCAAACTTGTGTTGCGCGATGGTGTGGTCAACTGGTCGGACGCGTCCGTGAGCCCGCAGGCACGCATCTCGGCGCAGGCACTTGCGCTGGATGTTTCAGGCATCCGGTGGCCGATGGACCAGCCGATGGCGTTTGAAGGTGCGATCATGGTGTCGGACACCAGTGCAAACACAGGCAAGCTGGCCCGAAAGCCGGCGCCGGCCGCGCTGAAGTTCAGTGGCACGGCCACAGATCGCCAGGCCAGCGTCAAGGCTGCGCTGGCGGACCTGCCCTTGGCAATTGCGGCGCCCTACCTGGCGCAATTCCTCAATCCGGTGCTGCAAGGCACGCTGCGCACCGATGCCGAGGTCCACTGGATGGCGCCCGACTTGAAGTTGTCGCTGGCCTCTCTGGTCTTGAGCGATCTTGCCCTGGTTCCCCGAAGCGGTGGGGCTGCCAATGACCTGCCATCCGTCAAGCAGGTCAATCTGGTGCAGGCGCAGGTCGACCTGGCAAAACGCAGTGTGTCGATCGGCAAGCTGGTGGTCGAGCAGCCACGGCTGGCGGTCACGCGGACGCAGGACAAACGCTGGATGTTCGAAGACTGGCTGGTGTCGGCGAGTCCGACGGCGGCATCTGCACCAACCGCACCAATTCCACCGGCAGCACGGGCGAGCGCGACAGCCGCTGGCACTGCCCGCCCAGCCGCCGCGCCGGCCGACACCCCGTGGAATCTGCTGGTGGGTGAACTGTCTCTGAACGGTGGGGACATGCGTTTTCGCGATGAGGCGGCGGCCAAGCCGGTGGCCTTTGGGTTGTCCGGCATCAAGGTGCTCGCAAAAGACCTTCGGCCCGAGGGCGCCAAGCCGGTGGCATTGCAGGTATCGGCCAGGCTCAAGTCCGAACGTGGCGAACCGGGCCAGCTGGATTACCGGGGCAACCTGCAATGGGCGCCGGTCGTGGCACAGGGCAGTGTGGTGGCCACCCAGATTCCGTTGCACGTGTTCGAGCCCTATTTCGGCGGCGCCCTGAACATAGAGTTGCTGCGTGCGGATGCGGGGTTCAAGGGCGATGTGCGGTTTGCGGACGGCGCCAACGGGCCGTCGGTCCTGGTCCGCGGCGATGCTGTGGTGGAGGACTTCCGCGCCAACAGCGTGGCGGCGAGTGATGGCGGCCTGCAGATCGCAGAGGAACTGCTCAACTGGAAAGCCCTGAGCCTGCGCGGCGTCGACATCGCGCTAGCGCCCGGAGTGGCGCCAAGAGTGGCAATCACCGAAACCACACTCGGCGATTTCTTTGCCCGCGTCATCGTGCATGAGACTGGCCGCATCAACCTGCAAAGCCTGGTCAAGTCGGATGCCCCTGCCGTACCTGCGGCGGCGCAATCGCCAGCCAGCGCGGCAGCGGCCGCAACGCCGGTGGCGCAGGCTGCGCCGCCGCCCGCAGTGACGGGCCTGGAGCCGGTGATCAACATCGGGCCGGTCGGGCTGATCAACGGCAAGGTGTTTTTCTCGGACCGTTTCATCAAACCCAACTACTCCGCCAACCTGAGTGAACTCACGGGCAAGTTGAGCGCCTTTTCGTCGGTCGCACCGCTGGGGCAGCCGCAGCTTGCCGACCTGGAGTTGCGTGGTCGCGCCGAGGGCACGGCCTCGCTCGAAATTCTCGGCAAGGTCAACCCTTTGGCCAAGCCCTTGGCGCTCGACGTCAAGGGCATCGTGCGCGACCTGGAGCTGCCCCCACTGTCGCCCTACACCATCAAGTACGCCGGTCATGGCATCGAGCGCGGCAAGCTCAGCGTGGATGTTGCCTACCTGGTGTTGCCCAACGGGCAACTGACGGCCACCAACAAGGTGGTGCTGAACCAGTTGACTTTTGGCGACAAGGTCGAAGGGGCGCCAGCCAGCCTGCCGGTGAAACTGGCCGTGGCGCTTTTGTCTGACCGCAATGGCGTGATCGACATCAACCTGCCTGTCAGTGGCTCCCTCAACGACCCCCAATTCAGCTTGGGCCCGATTATTTTCAAGGTCATCGTGAACCTGGTCGTGAAGGCGATCACGGCGCCGTTCAGTCTGCTGGCGAGCGCTTTTGGCGGTGGTGGTGACGAGCTGAGTTCGGTGGCGTTTGCCCCGGGATCGTCGGTGCTGATGCCGCAGTCCCAAGCCGGCCTGGACAAGGTGGCGCGTGCGCTCACCGACCGTCCGGCCCTGAAGATGACGGTGGTTGGCACTGCCAGCCTCGATGCCGAACGCGAAGCCTACAAACAGGAGCGCCTGCGCGCGCTGCTGGTTTCCGAAAAGCGCCGCGCCATGTTGGCGGGCACCGCGTCCGCGGCTGAAGCCGGGGCGACTCTCACGGTGAGCGATGCCGAGACGCCTGCCTTGCTCAAAGAGGTCTACAAGCGTGCGGACATCACGAAACCCCGCAACCTGGCGGGTGTGCCACAGGATTTGGCCACCGCAGAAATGGAGGCCTTGTTGCTGGCCAACATACCGGTCACGGAAGACGCCATCCGGGAGTTGGCTGTGCGGCGCGGCGTGGCGGTGAAGGATTACCTCAGCGCACAGAAGTTGCCGGTCGAACGGCTGTTCCTGGGGGCTGTCAAGCCGGTGGCAAGCGACCCCAAATGGTCACCGCGGGCTGAATTGAGCCTGGCAAATTGAGGCTCGCCGGGCGAGGGCTGGCGCAATTTGTTGCGCTGTCGGTCGCCGGGCATTGATTAGCGGCGAAAATACGCGGTTTACCGAACCAACCCGCCAGCCCACTGGCCCCATGTGACGATGACCGCCTCCTCCAAGACCACCGATATCCAACAGCTCGACGCCCTGACAGGCGGCGCATTTACCGCGCCCACGTCCGGCGAGCGCACCACGCGCATCCGGGCATGGTTGTCCGGTGATCCGGCCCAGGAGCAGTTGCAGGAGGTCTTTCGCGAGTTGGCTGCGCGTGACAAAGGCGCCGCTCGCCCCGTGCGGGAGCGGCTCGATGACATCCGGCGCGCCAAGGGCCAAGAGGTGGTTGCCGCCGAATGGGCTGCCAAGGCGCACACCCTGTTGTTGGTGCCCAAACTCAATATCGCCGATGCCATGGCATGGCAGCGCGATGCGGCCAAGGCAGGTGCTCCGCTGAGCAAGGAGCCCCTGCTGGGCCTGAAAAGCCAGTTGGCGGACCGTGTCCGGGTGATCGAGGACCTGCAGCACAGGGTGCAGGTGCAGCGTGAGGCCGCCGTCCTGTTGGCGCAACGCATCGAGGTGCTGTCGACCAAACCATGGGCTGCAGCGCATGCGGTTTGGGACGGGTTGCGCGCCGATGTGGCCCATTGGCAGGAGCAGGCGAGCGAGTTGCTGGCCGATACCAGCTGGCCCAGCGTGGACATGAAGTTCCCGCCGCTGCTCGAAGCTTCGCGCGGGCAGCTCCTGGCGGTCTGGGACGCATTCCAGAGCGCTCTGGCACAGGCGGTCGCCGCATCGGGCGATCCTGCCTCACCGCTGCCCCCGGTCCCCGTGTGGGCCGACGAGCTTCGGGTGGCCCGAGGTGCGCTGGCGGAATCAGCGCCCAGGGTGCAAAAACCCCGTATCGACCCGGAAGTCCGCCAGCAGGCGACAGCCAAGGTCCAGGAGGCGCTCAGCAAGCTCGAAGCCGAGATTGGCGAGGGGCACGGCAAGGCCAGCGCTGGCGCAGCGGCAAGCTTGCGCAATGCCCTCAAGGAGTTTGGCAAGGCGATCGGTGATGGCCTTGAAAACAAGGCCCACGCGGCATTGGCTGCAGCCGGCGAGCTCGAAGGCTGGCAGCGCTGGCGTGCCGACCAGTTGCGCGAAGAATTGGTGGCGCGTGCCGAGGGCTTGCTCAAGCGGCCCGAGGGCCAGGCCATCGGTGGGCGCAAGATGCAGGAAAATCTGCGCGCGCTGCGCGAACAATGGAAACAGACCGACCAGGGCGGGGTGCCCAACCACGCCATGTGGAAGCGTTTCGACGAGGCCTGCAATGAAGCCCACAAGGTGGTCGAAGCCTGGCTCGAAAAGATCCGCACCGAAGCCACAGAGCACCGGGCGCAGCGCCTGGCACTGATCGAGGAAGTAAAGGCCTGGGGCGCTGCCAACACCACCGCGCTGGATGACGACTGGCGGGGTTTTTTGCGCATCTTGCACCAGTTTGGCGACCGCTGGCGCGACGCCGGCCATATCGGCGAAAAGATGTTTGCCGAGTTGCAGCCCTTGTGGAAAGAGGCGATCTCCGCTGCCGCCGCACCGCTCGAGGCCTTGCAGCAGCTGAGCGTCGAGCAGCGCCACGCCATGATCGAAGAGGCCAAGGTGCTGGGCGCTGCCCCGGTCCTGCGGGTCGATGCAGTCAAGGCCTTGCAGCAGCGCTGGCAGGCAGAGGCACATGCGGTTCCGATGGACCGCCGCCTGGAACAGAAACTCTGGGACGCGTTTCGCAAGCCGATCGATGAAGCCTTCGAGCGCAAGACGGTCGAACGCCAGAAGGCCGAGGCCGCGCTGGGCGAGTACGACCGGATGGTTCTCGATGCAGCCAAGTCCCTCGAAACTGCAAACGCAAGCGGCGACGCCCAGAAAATCCGCATGGCCATGGCCGCCTTGGATGCCGCCTTGCGTGGGCAAGCCCAGGCGCAGGGTGTGGTGCAAACCGCCACCGCTGCGGCCGCCATTGGCGACAAGCCGCCGGCCGAGGCGCCTGGCAGTGCGGTCGACGATGCACCTCCTGTGCCAGATGCAGGCGCAGCCGAGGCAGCTGGCGCGGCCCCGGCAGCCACTCCCGAAGCGTCGCCTGCCGCACCCATTGCGCAGCCCAAACCAGCACCCAAACCGGTGGTCGCAATGCGCGGTGATGACCGCCCGGGCATGAAGAAATCCGAGCCAGCCGCAGCTGTGCGCGGCGGGCGGTTGGGAGACCGCAAGGACGCAGGCCGCGCACCGTTTGGGGCAAACCCGCGGGGCGACAGCCGCGACGGGCCGCGTGGCGGCCAACGCGGCGGTTTCGACGACCGCGCCCCACGCGACAATGCCGCGCCCACACCGCGCCTGGGCGATGCCGCATTCCGGGCGCAGCGCGACGCATTGGAGCGCGCCCAGATGGCATTGCGAAAGCTTGCCTCGCAGGCGCACGGCGAAGCCCTGTCGCACCTGCTGACAGCCTGGGAAAAGCGCGATCCCGCGCTGGTGCCCGGCGCCCAGGAGCTTGGATCGCGCGTGGCCGCCACTGCCCGCCCGGGCTGGTTGCAGGCGCTGTCCGCTGCTGCAGGCACGTTGCCAGACAACGCACTGTTGCGGCTGGAGATTGCCGCCGAAGTTCCGACACCGGCCGAACACCACGATGCACGGCGCATGCTCCAGTTGCAGTTGCTCACCAAGCGCAATGACCCGGGGCCAGGGCAGACCTGGGGCCAGGATGTAGGGCGGGTGCTGGCCGGTGCATTTGATGCTGCAGCGGAGCGGCGTTTGCGCAACGCACTCAAGGTGCTGCTCAAGCCCTGAGACCTGCCAAGCCAGTGGCCATGTGCCGCCGGTTTGGAGGCCTGCCCCTGTCCCTGCGACAATCGGCGCGCCATATTGCCGAAACGCGCCCAACCGCGCAGTACAGGAATGGGAGGCTTGATTTGGACTCCATGGATGATCTGCTTCGCCGCCTGGAGCAACTCAACGCGATCGGCGCTTCGCTCTCCAAGGAACGCGACATCACGCGCCTGCTGGAGAGCATCCTGCTTGCGGCCAAGACCATCACCAATGCGGATGGTGGTACTTTGTACCGCATGCTCGACGACCACACGGCACTGCGCTTCGAGATCCTGCGCACTGACTCCCTGCGCATCGCCATGGGCGGCAGCTCGGGCAATCCGATCGCCTTCCCCAACCTGCCGCTGATCGACGACACCGGCTCCCCCAACGATTCCCTGGTGTCCGCCTATGCTGCAATCCACCACCAGACGGTCAACATCGCCGACGCCTACACCGAGCCAAATTTCGATTTCTCCGGGACACGCCGGTTCGACGCACGAACGGGTTACCGCTCGAAGTCGTTCCTGGCCGTACCGATGCGCAACCACGAGGGCGAGGTGATCGGCGTTTTGCAATTGATCAACGCGCAACGGCCTGGAAGCACCGAGGTGGTCAATTTTTCGTTGTCCGACCAGAGTCTCGTTGAGTCGCTGGCATCGCAGGCGGCGATCGCGCTCACCAACCGGCTGCTGATCACGCAGTTGGAGGAACTGTTCGAGTCCTTCATCAACCTGATCAACCTGGCGATCGACGAAAAGTCCCATTACACCGGTGGGCATTGCCAGCGCGTGCCGGCGCTCACCATGTTGCTGGCCGAGGCGGTCAACCGCACGGCGCAGGGGTCGTTGGCGTCGTTCACCATGGACGACCGTGACCGTTACGAACTCAAGATCGCCGGCCTGTTGCACGATTGCGGCAAGGTGACCACGCCCGTGCATGTGGTGGACAAGGCCACCAAGCTGCAAACCCTGTTCGACCGCATCGGGCTGATAGACACGCGTTTCGAGGTGCTCAAGCGCGATGCCGAAATCGCCGCGTTGCGCCGGCAACTCGAGTTGCGCGATAAAGTTCAACCTGAGGCCGAGGCGGCCATCTGGACCGGGTTTCGGGCCGATATCGAAGCCCTGGAGTCCGACCGGGCGTTTCTGCGTGCCACCAACGCCGGCGCCGAATCCATGCGCGACGAAGCGCTGGCGCGGGTACGCCAGATCGCAAGCAGCCGGGTATGGCGCAACGTCGAAGGCATGGAGACCGAATTCCTGACCTCCGACGAACTGGAAAACCTCACGATCAAGGCCGGCACGCTCACGCAGGGCGAGCGCAACACGATCAACCACCACATCGTGGCCACGATCAAGATGCTGGAAAAACTGCCCTGGCCCAAGCATCTGCGCAATGTGCCGGAGTATGCCGGTGGTCACCACGAACGCATGGATGGAAAGGGCTACCCCAAGGGCCTGACCCGCGACCAGATGTCGGTGCAGGCCCGCGTGATGGGCATTGCAGACATCTTCGAGGCGCTTACTGCCAGCGACCGGCCGTACAAGCCGGGCCTGAAGTTGTCGCAGGCCATGGGCATCATGCACAAGTTCAAGCTGAACGGCCACATCGACCCGGACCTTTTCGACGTGTTCGTGGGCGAGAAGGTTTACCTCAAGTACGCCGAGCAGTTTCTCGACCCGTGGCAGATCGATGAGGTCAACCTGCCGGCGTGACCGCGCCAAAGAAAGCGTCGAACATCGGCACCAGGCCCGCAAAGTCGCGGCTGAATTGCACCGGGCTGACAAAATACGCCTCGCTCGCAACCGCGAAGAACTCGTCGATCGAGACCGCGGCATAGGTGTCCATCCAGACGGGCGGGCCGCCAAAACGCTCGGCCATGCTGATCTTGTCGCAATGGTCCAGGTAGTGGGCTTGCAAGTTGGCCAGCCAGTTCTTGCGCGCCTGCGCCGGCGACGCGGCGCCCATGAAACCCCGAGGCAATGGTGGGCAGGCATCGGCAGCGCCGTCGCGCATGTCGATCTTGTGGACAAATTCGTGGATCACAACGTTGTAACCCTCACCGGCGGTCCGGCCGGCTTGTGCAACATCCTCCCAACTCAGGGTCACGGGCCCGTCCTGCATCGCCTCACCACTCAGCTCCTCGTGCCACGCATGCACCACGCCCGCATCGTCCATCGATTCACGTGCGGCAAGCACGGCGCCCGGGTGCACAACAATGCCAACGAAGTCGTCGTACCAGGCCAGGCCCCGGCGCGCGCCGGCGATCGCCAGCACCGGCAGGCATGCCTGCGCCGCGATGGCGACCGCCATCGGGTCGGTGATCAGCAGACCCCCGGCGCCGTGGAATTCTTTTTGCCTGAGAAACTGGCCAGTGAGCTTGCGCAGAGCTCCGAGCGACCCCGCGCCATGGCGGGACAGGAACGGGTACGCGTGCAGCGTGGCTTGCCAAAGTGCCTCCGGAATCGGCCGGCCTGGGTCGTCAGCCGGTTTTTCACGCAGACTTCGCAACCAGCGCAGCATCTGCCAGGCGAAGGTTCAGGCCGGTGCAGCCGCCAGGCGGTGGACACCGAGGCGCTGCATGTGCGCGTGCGCATCTATGCGCAGCACCTGCGCGCGAGCCGGTGCTGCGCGCATGTCCCAGTCGCTGAGCACGATGCGTTGCATTGAATGGCCCAAAACATGGTCGGACGGGCGGTGGGTGTGGCCGTGGATCAGGGTGGATGCCCCGGCTGTGCGCAGCCAATTGGCTGCTTCGCCATCGTCCACATCGACCAGCGCCACGGATTCTGTCTTGCGTGCCTCACTGCGTTCGCGCAACTGGCGCGCGGTGGTGCGCCGCTGCGCCAGGGGCTGGCCAAGAAATTCGGATTGCCATTCGGCGCCGCGCACCAGCGCGCGAAACTGCTGGTATTCGGTATCGGCCAGGCACAAGGCGTCGCCGTGCGACAACAACCACGCGTGGCCGGCGAAGTGCAGGATGGTCGGGTCGTCAAGCAGTGTCATGCCACAGGACGCTGCAAACGCCGCGCCCAGAAGAAAGTCACGGTTGCCACGCATGAAAAAAACATCGCGCAGCGTGGAGGCCTTGTGCAATGTGCGAGCGCACCGGGCTTCGAACCCGGCCGGGTCGTCCGAGGCGGCGTCATCGCCGACCCAGACCTCGAACAGGTCACCCAGGATGAACACCGCATCGGCGGGTGTATGGCTCAGGTAGTGGCGCCAGGCCAGGAAAGTCTCGGGCGGCTCGGGACGCAAGTGCAGGTCGGAGATGAAGTCGATGCAGCGCCATCGGGGCGGTGCGGTCAAAAGTGGCCACCCAGGGGCTGGCATCATGGCACCAGGGGCGGCAAGCATGTCAGGCACAACACCGGGGGCAGATCAGAAAGATGGACCCCGCCAGTGCCTGCCCAACGGGTTCAGATGGCGACGGCTTTTTCAATCACCACGTCGTCGTTGGGAACGTCGTCATGGAAACCCTTGCGGCCGGTATTGACGGCCTTGATCTTGTCGACCACATCGGTGCCGGCGACGACCTTGCCGAACACCGCATAACCCCAGCCCTGGCCGGAAGGCGCGGTGTGGTTGAGGAAACCGTTGTCGGCCACATTGATGAAGAACTGGGCAGTTGCGGAGTGGGGGTCGCTGGTGCGTGCCATGGCGACGCTGTAGTTGACGTTCTTCAGGCCGTTGGCAGCTTCGTTGTCGATTGGCGTGCCGCTGCGTTTTTCCTTCATGCCGGGCTCGAACCCGCCGCCCTGGACCATGAAGCCGGGGATTACGCGGTGGAACACCGTGTTGTTGTAGTGGCCCTTGTCGACGTATTCGAGGAAGTTGGCAGCCGACTTGGGCGCCTTTTCCATGTCGAGTTCGAGCGTGACGACGCCGTAGTTGCTGATGTGGAGTTCGACTTGCGGGTTGCTCATGATTTATTTCACCAGGGTGGCAGAGTTGATAAGAATGGGGGTCTTGGGAACGTCGGAGGGAAAAGGGCCGCCAGGGCCGGTCGGCGTGGATTTCATCTTCTGGACGACGTCCATGCCGCTCACTACCTTGCCAAACACGGTGTAACCAAACAGTTGCGGAGCATTCACCAAGTTTGCGCGTGGGGTATTCTCGTACACCCGCCCCTGGTACTCGAAACGCGGCACGGGATCCCCCGGAGGGATCAGGGTCGGGTCGAGAAAACCGTTGTCCTTGACGTTGACGAAGAACTGCGACGAGGCCGAGTTCGGGTCGTTGGTGCGGGCCATGGCCAGCGTGCCGACGACGTTGCGCGGGCCGCCCTTGGCCAGGGCATCGCGTCCTTCGTGCACCACTGGCGGGCGGGTTTTCTTCTCGACATAGCTGCTGTCGAAGCCGCCGCCTTGCACCATGAAACTCTCGATCACGCGGTGGAAGATGGTTCCGTCGTAGTGCTTGTCGCGCACATACTGCAAAAAGTTTTCGACCGTCTTGGGCGCCTTGTCAGGATAGACCTCGACGACAAACTCGCCGACCGAGGTGCTGAACCGGACCTTGGGTGCTTCCTGGGCCCAGGCGCTGCAGGCAATGACGGCCCACAAGCCGCTGACCACGGCAAGGCGCCGGATGAAACTGGAGCAAACAACTGCAATCACGAAAGTGTCCTTCGATGGCGGTGGTGAAACAGGGGCGTCTGCGGGGCTGTGGCTGGGTTCAGCGCGAGGCAGAGGCAGGCGGGGAGGGCAGCAGCGCCTTGTCGGTTGGTGGTGCGCTGCCCCGCGCCGGCAAAGGGCCGCCGAACAACTGGCGCATCAGCGTCAGTTTGGGCGCGACGGTCGGGTTGGCGGCTTCGAGGCGCTGGGCTTGCAGGTACGACTGGTTGGCCAGGCGCGCGTACACGTCGCCCAGATTCTCGTGCGCAATGGCGTACTGGCTGCTGGTGCGGATGGCCATTTCCAGGGCGGCGCGGGCCTTGTCGTACTGGCCCTGTGCCGCGTACAACACAGCGACATTGTTGTAGGGCTCTGGCAATTCGGGGTAGTCGGAGATCAGGGTGTTGTAGGTGGCGATCGCGTCCTGCGGCTTGCCGGAATCCTGCTCGATCAGGCCCTTCAGGAAACGCATCTGGGGATCACGCGGCTTGGTGACCAGGTACTGCTGGGCCCGGGCCATCGCCTGCGCCCACTGGCCGTTGCGCATGAGCTCGGTCACCGGGGTGTATTCGTCTGCCAGGGCAGCGCCCGTGACCAGCGCCAGGGCCAGCACCCCGAGGCGCATGCGCCGGCAAAAGCCAAGCGTGGGGGGCATGAGGAGGTCTCCTGAATCAGGTGCGTTGCAATCCCGATCACCGGGGCCTTATACTGTTTGCGGATTGTAGCCCAGGGGTGCTCCACAGCCCTCCTGACAACACCCACCCCGCGCCAGTCTTCTCCCACGCCTGCAGAAGAATCTGCCGTCCTTCGTTCTGCCTGCCATCCTTCTGCCTGCCACCCATGAGCCTGCGTATCCATAACACGCTGACGCGTGTGACCGAAGCATTTTTTCCGATCGAGCCGGGCCATGTGCGGATGTATGTGTGCGGCATGACGATCTATGACTTGTGCCACATCGGGCATGCACGCATGATGATGGCCTTCGACGTGGTGCAGCGCTGGCTCAAGGCGGGTGGCCTGCGCGTCACTTATGTACGCAACATCACCGACATCGACGACAAGATCATCAAGCGCGCGGTCGAGCGGGGCATGTCGATCCGCGCGCTGACCGACGAGATGATCGGCGCGATGCAGCGCGATATTGGTGCGCTCGGCATCGAGCCCCCGACGCTTGAGCCACGCGCCACCGATTACGTGCCGCAGATGCTGCGGCTGATCGGCGAGTTGGAAGACCTGGGCCTTGCCTACAAGGCGTCCAGCGGTGATGTCAACTTTGCGGTTCGCAAGTTTGCCGGGTATGGCAAGTTGTCGGGCAAGTCGCTCGACGAATTGCGTGCTGGCGAGCGTGTGGCCGTGCTGGACGGCAAGCAAGATCCACTCGACTTCGTCCTGTGGAAAGCTGCGAAGGAGTCAGAACCCCCAGACGCCAAGTGGCCGAGCAGTTACGGCCCCGGCCGCCCTGGCTGGCACATCGAGTGCTCGGCCATGTGCGGCGAGACACTGGGCGACACATTCGACATCCACGGTGGCGGCGCCGACCTGCAGTTCCCGCACCACGAGAACGAGATCGCGCAGAGCGAAGGCGCCCATGGCAAACCCCTGGCGCGGTTCTGGGTGCACAACGGCTTCGTGCGCCTGGACAACGAAAAAATGTCCAAGAGCCTGGGCAACTTTTTCACCATCCGCGAGGTGCTGGCCAAGTACGACGCCGAGACCGTACGTTTCTTCCTGGTGCGTGCCCATTACCGCAGCGCGTTGAACTACAGCGATGTGCATCTGGACGATGCGCGCGCGTCGCTCCGGCGCCTGTACACCGCGCTCGAAGCCGTGCCAGCCGCAACCGTGCAGGTCGACTGGGCGAACCCTTTCGCGGCCCGCTTCAAGGCCGCGATGGACGAAGACTTTGGCACCCCTGAGGCCGTGGCCGTCCTGTTCGACCTGGCCAGCGAGATCAACAAGACGCATTCTGCGCAATTGTCTGGCCTGCTTCAGGCACTCGGTGCCTGCCTGGGCCTGCTGCAACTCGACCCCGCTGCCTTCCTGAAGGGTCGGCCTGCCACCGCAGGGCAGATCACCGATGCCGCGGTCGACACGCTGGTTGCACAGCGCGCGGCGGCCAAGCTGGCCCGCGACTTTGCGCAGGCCGACTGCCTGCGCAAGGAGTTGCTCGCTGCCGGCATCGAACTCAAGGACTCACCGGCCGGCACCAGTTGGGTCAGGGCGCAGTGATGGCGACAGTCAAAACCCCGGCGCCTGCAACCAGTGTGCGACCAGCCTACTGGGAAGACGCCTGCAAGCACCTGACCCGCAAAGACCGCGTCATGAAGCGCCTGATTGCGCAGTCCGATGGTGCTTGTCTGCAGACCCGTGGCGACGCGTTCACCACGCTGGCGCGCTCCATCGTCGGCCAGCAGATTTCTGTCAAAGCGGCGCAGACCGTCTGGGACCGTTTTGCCCTGTTGCCGCGCAACATGCTGCCCGCCAATGTGCTCAAGCTCAAGGTCGACGACATGCGTGGCGCAGGCCTGTCCGCTCGCAAGGTCGAGTACCTGGTGGACTTGTCGCTGCATTTCAGCAATGGTTCGATCCAGGTCGGCGCGTGGGAGTCGATGGACGACGAATCCATCATCGCCGAACTGGTGGCGATTCGCGGCATCGGCCGCTGGACGGCCGAGATGTTCCTGATCTTTCACCTGATGCGGCCCAACGTATTGCCGCTGGACGATGTAGGCCTGATCAACGGCATCAGCCGAAACTATTTTTCTGGCGAAACCGTCAGCCGCAGTGATGCGCGTGAGGTGGCCGGGGCCTGGACGCCCTATTGCAGTGTTGCAACTTGGTATATTTGGCGGTCCCTCGACCCGCTGCCGGTCGAGTACTGAAAAGAGCGAACGGCGCAAGCCAGTGATTGGAGCAACACGGTGGCCAAAAAAGTATTCCTGGATTTTGAACAACCGATTGCAGAGCTCGAGGCGAAGATCGACGAGCTGAGGTATGTGCAGAGCGAATCGGCGGTCGACATCTCGACCGAGATCGACCAGCTCAGCAAGAAGAGCCAGCAACTCACCAAGGACATCTACAGCGACCTCACGCCCTGGCAGATCACCAAGATTGCCCGGCATGCGGAGCGCCCATACACGCTGGATTACATCAACGAGATCTTCACGCATTTCGTGGAGATGCACGGTGACCGGCACTTCGCCGACGACCTGAGCATCGTTGGCGGCCTGGCCCGCTTCAATGGCACCCCCTGCATGGTGATCGGCCAGCAAAAGGGCCGCGACACCAAGGAGCGGGCGCAGCGCAACTTTGGCATGTGCAAGCCCGAGGGTTACCGCAAGGCGCTGCGGCTGATGAAGACCGCCGAGAAGTTCAAGCTGCCGGTTTTCACCTTTGTCGACACGCCTGGCGCGTACCCGGGCATCGACGCCGAAGAGCGTGGCCAGTCCGAGGCCATCGGCCGCAACATCTTCGAGATGACGCAACTCGAGGTGCCCATCGTCACCACCATCATCGGCGAGGGCGGGTCGGGCGGCGCGCTGG
This sequence comes from Rhodoferax sp. OV413, assembly GCA_945861785.1. Classification (GTDB taxonomy): domain Bacteria; phylum Pseudomonadota; class Gammaproteobacteria; order Burkholderiales; family Burkholderiaceae_C; genus CAISIP01. The sequence continues at coordinate 92,638 of CAMAWD010000014.1, forward strand.
CGATTTCGGTTGGCGACCAGGTGCTGATGCTGCAGTATTCGATCTATTCGGTGATCAGCCCCGAGGGTTGTGCGTCCATCCTGTGGAAGACGTCCGAACGCGCCCAGGATGCCGCCGATGCGCTGGGCATTACGGCGCACCGGCTCAAGGCCATGGGCCTGGTGGACAAGATCGTGAACGAGCCGGTTGGCGGCGCCCACCGCGACCACAAGCAGATGGCGGCTTTTCTCAGGCGGGCATTGACCGACGCCTACCGCCAGGTCAGCGATTTCAAGGTCAAGGAACTGCTCGATCGCCGTTATGACCGGCTGCAGAGTTATGGTCGCTTCACCGATACCAAGGCCGATGCCAAGGCCTCCAGCAAGTAACACCCGGGCGCCCCTTTCGCTGGACCAGGCGCTGCTTGCCTTTTTGCCGGCGCTTCCGTTGGGCATTGCCCTGAGCGGCGGCGCCGACTCCACCGCACTGCTGATTGCCTGCGCCGAAAAGTGGCCTGGCCAGGTGGCAGCCATCCACGTGCACCATGGGCTGCAAGCTGCTGCCGACGGGTTTGTCGCGCACTGCGAGGCCCTGTGTGCCTCCCTGCAAGTCCCGCTGGTGGTGCACCATGTAGATGCCCGAAACGCCAGCGGCCAGAGCCCCGAAGACGCCGCCCGCGAGGCACGGTACGGCGTACTGGCATCGGCCTTGGGTGGCGCCATCGGCCCGTTGCGGTGCCGCAGCCTGGCCCTGGCGCAACATGCCGACGACCAGGTGGAGACCATGCTGCTTGCGCTGAGCCGCGGCGCCGGCTTGCCCGGGCTGGCGGCCATGCCTGCCGTTCGGGAGGTGGCGGGCATCCCCTGCCACCGCCCCTTGCTTGCGGTGCCCGCCGCGGGCATCCGCACCTGGCTTGCCGAGCGCGGTGCGGCATTTGTCGAAGACCCCAGCAACACCGACGAGTCGCTCACGCGCAACCGCATTCGTGCCCAGCTGCTGCCGGCGCTGGACCGCGCGTTTCCGCATTTTCGCGATACCTTCGCCCGCAGCGCCCGCCATGCGGCACAGGCACAGCTGGTGCTCGATGACGTGGCGCAGGAAGACCTGCGTTTGGCAGGTTCGGAGCAGGGTTTGTCGCTCGACAGCCTGCGGGTCTTGTCGCGGCCCCGGCAGGCCAATCTGTTGCGCCACTGGCTTCGCAAGACACACGCAACCGTGCCAAGTGCCTCGCAACTGGAAGAACTGCTCGACCAACTGGCCGATTGCAGCACGCGGGGCCACCGGATCAACATCAAGGTGGGGCGGGGCTTTGTGCGCCGGCTCGGGACCAAACTGGCTTGGTACAATGCCGGCGTCGATCCGACCCTGACCGGGTAAGGTTTCCCAACCGGGCCGGGGCCTGTGGCGGCCGCTGCAACGGCGGTTCGGGGTCGACACACTCTCGACTCTTCAAGACATCCAATGGCATTGATTGTTCACAAATACGGTGGCACCTCCATGGGCTCCACCGAGCGCATTCGCAACGTCGCGCGGCGCGTGGCCAAATGGGCGCGGGCTGGTCACCAGATGGTGGTGGTGCCCAGCGCCATGAGCGGCGAGACCAACCGCCTGCTGGCCCTGGCCAAGGAACTGGCGCCAACCAAACCTTCGGACGACTACAGCCGCGAACTCGATATGCTGGCCGCCACCGGCGAACAGGCGTCTTCGGCGTTGCTCGCCATTGCATTGCAGGCCGAGGGCATGGAGTCGGTCAGTTATGCGGGCTGGCAGGTGCCGATTCGCACCAACAGCGCCTACACCAAGGCGCGCATCGAATCCATTGACGACAAACGCGTGCGCGCCGATCTGGCCACTGGCAAGGTCGTGATCGTCACCGGTTTCCAGGGCATGGACGAACTCGGCAACATCACCACGCTGGGCCGTGGCGGCAGCGACACCTCGGCCGTGGCCGTGGCCGCCGCCATGAAGGCCCAGGAGTGCCTCATCTACACCGACGTGGACGGCGTCTACACCACCGACCCGCGGGTCGTGGCCGACGCGCGCCGCCTGAACACCGTGAGTTTCGAGGAGATGCTGGAAATGGCATCCATGGGCTCCAAGGTGCTGCAGATCCGCTCGGTGGAGTTCGCCGGAAAATACAAAGTGCCCCTGCGCGTGTTGTCGAGCTTCACCCCCTGGGACATCCCGATCGACGAAGAAGCCAAGTCCGGCACCCTGATCACCTTTGAGGAAGACGAGCAAATGGAACAAGCCATCGTGTCTGGTATTGCGTTCAACCGCGACGAAGCCAAGATCTCCGTGATGGGTGTGCCCGACAAGCCGGGTATCGCCTACCAGATACTCGGCCCGATCGCCGACGCCAACATCGACGTCGACGTGATCATCCAGAACCTGAGCAAAGACGGCAAGACCGACTTCAGCTTCACGGTGAACCGCGGCGACTACGCCCGTGCCATCGACCTGCTGCGTACCCGGATCGTCGGCGGGCTGGGCGCGCAGGATATCGTGGGCGACACCAAGATCTGCAAGGTTTCCATCGTCGGTATCGGCATGCGCAGCCATGTGGGCGTGGCCAGCCGCATGTTCCGCGTACTGGCCGAGGAGGGCATCAACATCCAGATGATCTCCACCAGCGAAATCAAGACATCGGTAGTGATCGACGAAAAATACATGGAGCTCGCCGTGCGGGCCCTGCACAAGGCCTTCGACCTCGACCAGATTCCGGCTGACAGGGCCAGGTAGTCGTGCCATAATCCAGCCAGATTTCAGGAAACGTGACCGAGTGGCCGAAGGTGCTCCCCTGCTAAGGGAGTATGGGGTGTAGAGCCTCATCGAGGGTTCGAATCCCTCCGTTTCCGCCAATACAAAGACCTCAAACCTGCTCAGCAGGCCTTGAGGCAGCCTCAAGCCCCGCACCATGCGGGGCTTTTTTGCTTTGGGTGCATGATCAATGCCTAGCATGAGAACTTTAGGGACGAAGCATTTACTACTTTCAAGGAGTAACACTATGTCGTTTTGGAACATATTTGGAAATATGGCAGTGTCCGACAAGGGTGAGACCATCACCCGGTTGTCCAAGGATATGAGCATCTCTTCTTAAGGGGTGACCTATACGAAGATGGGGAACATGACCTATAGATCTGACGGTTCGAGCAACAACCAGATTGGAAGCCACCTACATCTGTGATAATCTTAACTAAAAAGCATAAAATTTTGAATTGCCATGACTGTACCCGTTCAACCAGCCACCAAAATCAGTTTTTCTTATAACCCAACCATTAATTTTTTTAACTATTAGAGGAAAGAAAATGAAAGTAAACTTCAAAATTAAAAAAAGAATCCTGATCATTATTACTCTGTTAATGAGGTAACTTTTCCAAAAGATGGTGACGTTTATGGGGTATTATTTGAGATAGTTAATGAGTATGATTTAAACTCAATTTGCTTTTTCTTATCTGAAGAATGGCCGTTAAAGTATGGTGAAGCAGTTAATTTATTGATCAGGGATGGTTATTCGCCTGAAAACATCGAACAAGAAAGGGCTAAATTAAAAGGTTTATTTAATGAAGACTTATTTTACGCTCTTTGCAAGTATCCACTTAATAGTGTTTCTTACTTTAGCGATCAATTCTCTGCGGGAGCTATAGAAACAGACGCCATGCTTCAGAAAATATGCGACTTCATAAATCAAGATGAATCTTTAGAAAATAATTCAAACCAGGACTTTGATCCAGTAGGTTCATTAGATGATTTAATTAAGGAATTCAATCATTTAGACAATTCAAAAAAATAAAAACTCAAACAAACCTGAGTTGTCCATTTGAGACACTTTACCAGCCATCTACTGATTTGGAGAAATGCCGCGCTGATACAAATGCCTATGCAACGTTCCAGTCAATGACGATGGATTTGATGGAGCTTGCAGGATCTGCTTTGCAGCGGATCATAGTTGCCAAGCGCGACAGCCGGTCTATGGCATGAGCCCAACTGGAAATACTGACCGCTAATATTAATGAAGCGACAGAATTTGACGCCTCGGGCCGCTACATTAGAAATATAGCAACTTTTAAAGGAGCATCCTAATGTACAAGTATCTTATTTGGGCCCGTGTGAACGCTTATCAGACTGTAAACACGGTCGTGTGGGCTGAAAACGACTGGGCTGCCAAACAAATAGCAGAGTCACAGTTTGGTGTCGGCAATATTCTCAATTACACCCGTGCGAGCGATTAATCTTGAACTTACAAGAAAAGCCTCGCTATTTGACGAAATCTCGCTTCAAATTGGCGCTTGAGTGTCCCACCAAACTTTACTACTCCAAGCCTAGTAATGAGTACTTCGACAAGAACCAGAACAATGACTTTCTGCAGGCCTTGGCCGATGGTGGAAATCAGGTTGGAGAAATTGCCAAGTTCAAATACCACCCTAACCCTGTTGGGGATGCGATCACAGTGGAGACCTTGGACTACGAGCAATCCGTCGATGAAACGAATGTGAAACTTGCCGTACCAGGGCGTGTTGTGGTTGCCGAGGCGGCGCTATTACATACTTCTTTTTTTGTGCGAGTTGACATTTTGATCCGTGACGAAGCTTCAAAGACCATCGAGATCATTGAGGTGAAGTCAAAAAGCGTGACGGAAAAGACCATATCCGCACGATTTCAAAATGCAAAAGGGCAGTTTGATTCCGCTTGGTTGCCGTATCTGTACGATGTCACGTTTCAGGCTGAAGTTGCACGCCTGGTTTTTCCTGCATATCAGATCCGCGCCAAACTTCTATTGCTTGATGCTGTTGTGCCATGCGAAAAGGATGGTGTACATCAACTCTTTCAGATCACCGCGAAAAAGCAGCCGGGAAGTGCCAAACCACGCGTCCAGATCCATACCCCGCCCCAGTTGACATTGGCGGACATTGGATCCCTTGATTTTTTGCGTGAGGTTGAAGTCAGTGGCATCGTAGCCGATTTGCGTACTCGGCCGATCAACAATGCCGCGCACATACCTGACAAATACCGAGAGAACCTCACCACATTCATGAACTGGGCCGGGGAGATCCAAATGAATGGAAGTAAGCCTTTCCATGGGGTCTCAAAGGCTTGCAGAAACTGCCAATTCCGGGCGGGTGCTCAAGAGAGCAAGCGCAGCGGCCTCCATGAGTGTTGGCAATTGGCCTTGAATCAAGGTTTACTGCAAGGCGGTGCGAACGTTGAGGATCGTGAAATACCGTTGTCAATTGATCTTTGGGGCGGTGCCACAGGCGCGCAAAGCATGGCCGATACGGTATTGAGTCAAGGCCGCGCATTTTTGGCGGATATTGCAGAGGAGGACATCCTACCCCGCAAAGCTCACAATGGCCCAGGAATGTCACCCTTTGAGCGCCGCATGGCGCAGATTCATGCGTCTCAAGGAAAGGGCCAAGAGTTGCTCCTTGACACGGATCGTTTGAGTGAAATGGATGAGTGGCAATGGCCACTGCACATGATTGATTTTGAAACATCCGCACCCGCCTTGCCATTTTTCAAGACGATGAAGCCTTTCGAAACATTGGCGTTTCAATTCAGCCACCATGTGATGGAAAAGCAAGTAAATGGCAGTGTAGGCATTCGACACGCGAACCAGTGGATTTCAACAGAGGCGGGACGTTTCCCAAGCATTGAGTTTGTTCGTGCGTTAAGGAAAGCATTGATGCCCGATGGAAAACTCAGGGGTACGGTTTTTAGGTACCACAACCACGAAAATACGGTATTGCGCTCCTTGCGCAACGTCATACTGCGAGCCGGTCTGGAATTTGTACCTGACACAAAGGATCTCATCGACTTCATTGACCTGATCACCAAAGCCACTGGCGATGAAGTTAAGGAAATTGGTGAGTTCGTTGGGGAGCGTCCCATGGTTGACTTGCATCGCCTGATTCAAGAGGGCTATTACTCCAAGCAGGCTGGCGGCAGTATTTCGCTCAAATTTATGCTCCCGGCTGTACTCAAAGACGCGCAAGAAGTCGCAAATCTGTACCGAAAATCCGGCCTTTATGGTGCAGGGTTAACGGTTGAGAGTCTCAATTTTCACGGCCCGGTAGGGCATACCTGGTTACAGGCGGACAAGGGCGATGATCCCTACAAGACTTTGCCGGGCATTTTTGGGGCCGAGCACGCCGTGTTGAACGATATGCTGATGCGCCTGGCTGGTGATGACGACGAAGACGGTGCCATCAACCAAGGGGGGTTGGCCATGACGGCCTACAACTACACGCAATTCAAAGATTTAAGCACGTTTGAACGCAAAAGCATCGAGCAAGCATTGCTGAGATACTGCGAACTTGATACATTGGCAATGGTGATGCTGGTGCAAGGATTGATGGAATTGCGGGGGATACCACTTAAGTTGTTCTCCTGGAGTTCTTGAGAAATTGTCTGAATTAATATACTGGTATTTTACTAAGAGGGTTTATTAACGATGCTATTTGATCCAAAAAAAACAGCGCGCGGATGGACTCTTTATTTGATTGAAGCGATATTCAAGTCAAATTCTGAAAATAGTAATTTAATTACTATGACCTTACATCTGAGTACTCAAGTTGAGTGGGCAGAGGTCAATAAAATATTGAATGCAGAATCAGAGAGTAATTTGGCAAAATTGTTATCTTTTGTTCGAAAATCAAGTGATTCGGCTGATCGGATTTGTCTAGTTGAAGATGATTTTGATGTTTTTTTAGAATCGTACCGGACACTTTCAGAATCTATGGATGATAATTTCCAATATGATCATCCAGGAACCGGGCCAGAAACGCGTTTTAAAGAAATTCTTGTCTTCTCTAACCAG
>CAMAWD010000015.1 GCA_945861785.1 Rhodoferax sp. OV413
GCCAGCACCTCCGAGTATCAGCATCACCAGGCACTCTGCGGAAAAGTTGAAGCTCAGGCTGTCCAGACCAACCACCCCATTGGTCTGCGCTGACACCGCCCCGGCGGCACCGGCCAGGGCGCCTGAAATGGCATACATGGCCAGCAGCCGTGAGAAGACGGGCGACCCAAGTGCCGCCATCCTCGCCCGGTTTTCTCGAATCCCGCGCACAGAAAGGCCAAATGGGGAGTCCACGACCCGGCGCGCGATGTAGTAACCAAGCCCCAGCGCGGCGAGCGCGTAAAGCGCGGCGGTCTGGCCCTTCATGTCGAACCGAAACCGGCCCAGCAGGGCAGACACCGCAAAACCGGTCAGGCCGTCGTCGCCACCAGTCCAGTCGCGGAACTTGTTGGCCAGGCTCTGCAGGACCTGCAGGACCGCCACCGACAGCATCAGGAATGTCAGGCCTTGGTAGCGCAGCAGAAAAGCGCCTGAAACCAACGCGACCAGCGCACCCGCCACAATGCCGATCAGCAGCCCCAGCAGCGGATCCGGATGCCAGCGCAGAGCGGCAATCCCGGCGGCGTAGGCACCCACGCCGAACATGGCAGCATGGCCCAGCGTGCCCAGTCCGGCGACGCCGACCACCAGGTCCAGCGAGATGACAAACAGCGACACGATCGCAATGCGGGCGAGCAAGCCCAGGTAGTCGGGCAGCAGGAAGATCAACAACAGTCCCAGTGCGACAACGATCAAGGGCGCACGCCAGGGGGGCGGGCAAGGAGCAGCCGCGGAGGTGGGCGTGTGATCAGTCATCGCTTGAGGATTCCCTGCGGCCGCCAGGCCAGGAGCAGCCCCATGGCGAAAAAGAAGAAGGTATTGCCCCATGCCGAAGCCAGGTATTTGCTCGTGGTGTCGCAGATTCCGAGCACCACTGCGGCCAGCAAGGAGCCGGGGATGCTGCCCATGCCACCGACCGCAACCACAGCCAACACCAAAACCAGGTACTTCAACGCGTAGTAGGGTTCGATCGGCATCAGTTCGGCGCCAAGAACTCCGCCCACAGCGGCCAAAGCCGCGCCGACCGTGAACGCGATGCATTGCACTCTGCGGATCGGGATGCCCAGTGACGATGCGATGTCCGGGATGTCGACCGCGGCCCGCAACCATACGCCAAACCGCGTCAGGGACACCAGCAGGTAGGCCAGGGCTGCGATTGCTGCGCCCATCACTATGACCAATAACCGCTGCGCCGGCAGGGTCCGGAATCCGAGATCGATGGACTGGCTCAAGATGGCCGGCAATTGAATCAACTGCACCTCCGGCCCAGCGAGTGCATTGACCGATGCGATCAGCACGAAACTCAGGCCCATGGTGAACAGCACCTGCTCAAGTTCCGTGCGGCGGTAGAGATGGCGCAGCACAAATGCCTCGAGCACTGCACCGGTGGCAGCAGTGACCCCGATGGCGACGAGCCAGGACCACCAGAACCCCACCTGCAGTTCCCGGATCAGGTAGGAGGTAACGTAACCACCGATCATGGCCAGCGCCCCATGGCTGACATTGACAAAGCGCATCAAACCAAGGGTCACGGACATGCCGACTGAAATGATGAACAGCACCATTCCGTAGGCGATGCCATCGATCGCTATGTTCAGTAAAGTCAACATCGGGTCAACATCGGGTCAATGTCAGGACCGGTGGCGGAAACGGCGGGCGCGGTACGCGACAACCGGACTGGCCACGACTCAAGGCTACTTCTCCATGCCCCAGTCCGGTTGCGGACCGAAGTTCAGGATCTCCTTGTTGACCAGTTCGCCGTTCACCCGCTCGACTTTGCGCAAGTACACGTTTTGCACGATGTGACGTGTCCGGGGGTCGATGCGGACCGGGCCTCGAGGGCTCTCCCATTGCAGGGTCTTGGCGGTCGCCATCGCCTTGGCACCATCGCGTTTGCCTCCAGTGGCTTCAATCATCTTGTGGATCACGTACATGCCGTCCCATGCGCCTACGGCAATGTTGCTGACCACCGCGTCGGCCGAACGCGCCTTCAGCGCCGCGATGAATTTGCGGTTTTGATCGGAGTCGTGCACGGCCGAATAATGCAGCGATGTCACGATGCCAAGGCCGGCATCGCCGAACTTCTGCAGATCGAACTCGTTTGTCTCGTCCGTACCCAGCATCTGGATGCCAGCCTTCATCAAGCCATTTTCGTGGTACGCCTTGACAAAACTGATGTTGACGGGACCGCCAGGCAGGAAGGTGTACAGGACCTGCGCGCCGCTGGCCTTGATTCGCTGCATGAACGGTGAGAAGTCGGTGGTGCCCATGGGCATGCGGATCGATTCGACGACGGTTCCGCCATCCTTGGTGTACGCTGCCTTGAAGGCAGTCTCGGCATCGATCCCCGGCGCAAAGTCAGCCACGGCGGTCACCGCCTTCTTCAGGTTTTGCTGCGCCGCCCACTTCGCCAAGGGCACTGCGAGTTGCCATAAGGTGTAGGAGGTCCGGACAAAGTAGTCCGACTTTTCGACAATGTTGGACGTCGCCGCAACAAACAAGACCGTCGGTGTGCCGGACTCCTGGATCAGGGGTGCCACCGCGTACGCATTTGGCGTGAAGATGAATCCACCCAGGTAGTCGATCTTGTCCTTGACGATCAGTTCCTGCACCAGCGCCTTGGTTCCAGCGGGGTTCGGTCCGCCGGTGTCTCGGTAGATGAATTCGATCTGCTTTCCTGCAAGTTGTCCGCCTTGGGCTGCGACATAGGCCTCCACCCCGTTGCGAAAGGCCGGGCCAAAGTGCCCAGCCAAGCCGGAAAACGGACCCACGATTCCAACCTTGATTGCCTGCGCCGACGCCGTGAAGGCCTGTGCCCCAAGGATGAACGCAATACCAAGCGCCCACAGTTTTACTCTGAATATGCTAAACACGGCTTGTCTCCTAAAAAAACGCATGGATGAGAAACGGGACGGCACAAGCAACAGAGTGCGTGTGCCGTAACACACGTACCTGCGCGCACATGCCAAGAACAAGCTCAAACCTGGCAGCTGGTCCGAATTGCAAAGGCAAACGCACGGCCGGTCGAGCAAACTTCCCGGGCCAAAAGGATCCAGGAAGCGAATTTAGCATTATTCCGCAGCTCGCCCATCAATCGGGTTGGTGTTTACCCTCGCACATTGGCCCGTGGGTCAGGGCACATATTGACGTCCCCTATTGCGGTCTGCACCTTGTTGAATGAAGCTTCATCCCATGGCGTGACGCTCGGCGTTTGGCGCCTGCTGCCATGCATCGACGTGGGTTTGCCGGGCACCGCGATCGGGGAGGCATCGATCCAAGTAGCGGGCGACAAGGATGCCTGTTTCGATCTTCGCCATGTCGGGCCAGTTCAAGCCTGCAGCGCAGTGCACAGCACGAAGGACTGCACCGGGGTGGCGCGTTGCCTGGTGGGAACCTGCCCGGTGCTGGACCCTGCCACCGGTGCCACGCTGGTCGACGCACTGAGCCGCCGCTCCGACACCACCAGCATCGCGTTCGGCCCGACGATCGGCAAGGGCATCGCGTGGTTCCGATGCACCGGTCACCCGGCCTGATTCGTACTTCGGCCCTCTGTGGGGCCGGCGGGTTCAGCCTTCGGCCACCTGCTCGGCGTGTACCGCGCGGCAGTCCATCTCGAAGTCGATCTCGCGCACCGGCGGGCGGTTGAGCTGCCAGGTCAGGCCATTGCGCAGCACGCCGCGGCGTGCCATTTCATCGACCAGCAGCGGGTAGGCGTTGTGCTCGGTGTACATCTGCACCGCGGTCGCGCTGTGCCATGAGCCGCCAAGCGCCGCCATGCGGCGCTCCATCTCGTCCAGCACCCAGACCGCCTTGCGGCGCAGGCCGGCGCTGCTGGTGTCGCCCCGTGCCACGATATGGTCGCGGTAGTTGCCCTTGCCCTCGGGCGCCTCGCCGCTGCCGGCGACCACGAAGCTGTGGGGTGCACCTGGCGCTGCGGTGGTGAAGCAGAAGGCGTGAAAGCCCGGCTCGGGCGGGGGGGCAAGGACCGGGCAGGTGTTGGCCCGTGCGACCGGATTCACGCCGTCGCGGTAGATCCCCCAGCGTGCCAGTGTGCCGACGTAGAGCTCGTTGAACGCCTTGAAGCCGTCCTCGGTGAAGGGTGCCGGCGAATGCAACTCACAGGCGCACAGGGCGGCGCTCGGGCGGCCGCGCTGCTGCAGGAACGCCTCGATGCGCCGGAACCCCTCGGCCAGCGGGACGGGTGCGGCGAAGCGCACACGCTCGATGCGCCAACCCGGCAAGGCGGCAACGCCGCAGGAGTACTGGAACACGCCGGGCATGCAGGTGTAGCCGCCCGGCAGGTAGTCCACGGTCGAATCGCTCATGATCGGTCCTTGCTGGTCAGGCCAGCGTTCGGCGCAGCGTCGCCAGAAAGTGCGCGACGTCCTGGGCCGTGTTGTAGCCGTGAACCGCCATGCGCATGCGCCCGGCCTGGTGCATGACGTGGATCCCCTCCTGCCCGAGTGCCTGGTGGAGTGCTGCGGCACGCGGGTGCTGCACGGCAACGATGCCCGAATCGGTCGGCGAGCGCCTGGGCGCCATGGGCTGCAGCCCCAGTGCGAGCAGGCCGTCATGCAGCGCCTGTGTCAGGGGATCGGCATGGCGCGCCACGGCCGCCACGCCGATCGCCGCGAGGTAGCGCAGCGACGCGTTCAGCGCGTAGATGGCTGCAAAGTTTGGCATGCCCACAGACCAGCTGGCCGCGCCAGTCTTCGGGGCAAACCGATCGAATCGGTCCGGGTCAAACGCGTTGGTCAGGTGAAACCAGCCACCGGCGCGTGTGGTGAGTCGTTCGGCGCGGGCCTGCGGCACCCCGACGATGCAACCGCCGTGCAGGCCGAGGACCCATTTGTGGGTGCTTGAAATCAGGCAGTCGGCGTCGTGGCAATCCAATACGACGCGCCCCAGCGCCTGCGTCACATCGACCGAAATCAGCGCCTGCGGCGCGCGGCTTCGGACCGCGTCGCGCAGTGGCTGCCAGTCGATCCGAAACCCGTTGTAGAAACTCACCAGCGAGACCTGGACCAGGCGGGTGCGGGGACCCAGCAGGGGCAGCAGTCGGTCCAAGGTGAGTGCGCCGTCGTGGGAATGCCACACGCGCACGGCAGGTGGCGTGCGGGAGGCGAGCCACGGCGTCGTACCGGACGGAAAATCCAGGTCACTGACCACGACTTCATCGCCCGGCCCCAGGTTCAGCGCCGTCGCCAGCAAGTTGTAGGCTTCCGCGCTGCAGGAACAGAAGGACACTTCGGATCGATCGAGCCCCACCATCTGCGCGGCGATGTCGCGGCACTGTTCCAGCACCGCAAAATGCCCGTCGCGCCCCTGCATGCCGCTTGATTTGTCGCGCCAGTAAGCCTGCATGGCCTCGCCCACACACAGCGGGGGAATACTCTCCGCTGCGCTGTTCAGGTAGGTCATGGTCTGCAGCGACGGGAAGTCGCGCTGGCGCGATACAGCTGTCAGCATGGCGCCTCCATGGCCAGCCGTGCGCCCTTCATGGCGGCGCCACGTCTTCGATCAGCACCGCCAGGTTCTGGCCGGCGCGCACGTGGCCAATCAAGCCGTGCGCGTAGAGCGTCCCGGCAGTTTGGAAGTACACCGGCTCGGGCTCCAGCGTGGGGCGTGTCAGCTGGTGCATCAGCCCGGCGAGCTGCCCGGCGCCGATGGCGTCACCCAGTTCGAAGCGCCGTTCGAAGTATCCATCGCAGGGCGCAAACACATAGGCGGCCGGGCCGTTGATGCGCGTCCAGCGGGTGGGCTGGCCGGGAACCGTGGTGATGCGCGGCAAGACGCCGGTGTGTTTCAGGAAACGCCGGGTGGCATCTCTGGTCGCCTGAACGGAGCTGCCACTCACCCATCCGCCCATGCCCATCTCGGCCGCCAGCGTGGGTATGCCTTTCATGCTGGTGTAACCCGCTGCGGTGCGGTAGTCGCCCATGTTGCTGGTCTGCACCGTGATGCCGACCCCGAACACCTCGGCCAGCCGCGCGTTGGTCCTGACCAGTGCGGGGTCCATCGCCTCGGCCATCACCACGTGGGCGCTGGGCTGGATGAACAGTGTGCGGCCGCCGGCATGCAGGTCCAGGTAGTAATTCGCCCGGACAAAGATGTGGTCGGTGACGTAACGCGCGATCTGTTGCGTGGGCGCGCCGAAATCATCACCGGGAAACACCCGGTTCAGGTTGAGGTGGTCGATCGGCGAGGTCCGCCGGCCCGCGCGCTGGGCCGGGGCATTGAAGGACGGCAGCAGGATCAGCTGCCCCTGCACATCCGCGCCCTGGATCTGGCGTATCAGCTCGGCGATGACCACCGGGCCCTCGTACTCGTCACCGTGCACCGCGCCGCTGACCACCACCACCGGGCCCTCGCCATTGCGGATCGAAGCGGCGGGAAATGGGATGACGCCCCAGGCGTCGTCGTCGGGCGAATGGGGCAGGAACAGCGCGCCAACCTGCTTGCCGTCCTTGTTCCAGTCGATATCGCTAAATACAGTCGTTGTCATCGTGAACCTTTTCAGATGGGTGCATCCCACAATGCCTGGTTCGACAGCGCATCCGCGACGTCGCGGGAGATGGCGTCGAGCAGGCGCTGGCCTTTTTCTGGTGTCGCCGCCCAGGCTTCACCGACCAGACCGAGCGGCGAGCGTGTCTGCAGCTGCTGCCAGCGGTAGATCCCGGGGTTGACTCCCTCGATCGCCGACAGGCCGGGGACCAGGGCGGTCTTGAGCGAGGCATCCAGCGGCATGACGGTTTCCGGAGACAGCGCCTGCAGCATGGATGTCTCCGCTTCACACGCGTGCAGCACCTGCCCCTGGTGCTCAAGGATGTTGCGGATCGAATCGGCAGCGATCTGCCAGTACGTGCCGCATGCCAGCGGCAACTTCAGGTCGATCGTCAGCTCGGTGATGATGGTCTCCAGGGCCGCGATGTTGCCACCGTGTCCGTTGAGCACGAAGATGCGCTCGAAACCGTGTCGCGCAGCGGAGCGAACCACACAACCGACCACCGCCGCCATGGCGGAGAAGTTCAGCGTCAGCGTGCCGCCGAGCGACATGTGGTGTTCCGACATGCCAAACGGAATCGCCGGGGTGACCAGCGCACGCTGGCGGCCCTGCATCAGGCGCGCCGCGCGCTGCGACACCTCGTAGGCGAGGCGCCAGTCGACCTGGGTCGGCAGATGCGGCCCGTGCTGTTCGGTGGCCCCCAGCGGGATGATCACCACCGTCTTGTCACGCACCGCCTGCACCAGCGCCGGGGCCGTCATGCGGTCCCAGCGCACTTCGGATAGGGCAGCGTCGTGCATCACAGCGGCTGCATCGGGTCCATGGAGCGGCCGAGCCATTTCTGGTGCAGCTTGTCGAGTTCGGTGTTCTGGGTGTTGAAGAAGATGAAGGTGTCGAGCCAGCGCGCCAGGTTGTGTTCGCCCATTTTCACGCCCATGTGCGCCGGGCTGTTGCGGATGTTGAACTTGAGATCGAACTCCTTGTTGGGGTTCTTTTTGGCCAGGTCGATGGCCACGATGCTGTTGGTCGAAAACAACTGCGCCTGACCGGACAGGTAGGCCGCGGCGGCGGTCGCGTCGTCCTCGGTGCGCATCATGTTGGCACGGGGGTTGGCTGTGGACAGGGCAAGCTCCTGGGTGGTGCCCTTGGCGGCAGCGACACGGTAGGTGCCCAGCTCGGCGGCCGACTTGACCGTGATGTTCTTGGGGCCGTAGACCGCCAGCGAGGTGTTGGCGTACGGCGCGGTGAACATGATCTGCTTTGCGCGCTCGGGCGTCGCACCCATGACTGAAATCACCACGTCCACCTTGTCGGTGAGCAGGAACGGCAGGCGGTTGGCACCGGTGATCTGCGTGAGCTCGAGCTTCACACCCAGGGCCTTGGCCACCATGTCGGCCATGTCGACATCGAAGCCTTCGGCCACACGGTTGACGTTCTGTGAGCCGAACGGCGGCACGTCCAGCGGCACGCCGATGCGTACGACACCCTTGGACAGGATGTCCTGGAGCTTGTCCGCCAGCGCGGTGTTCAGCAAACCCAGTGACAGCAGCACGATGGCGAGGGACCGGATGCAATTTTTCAACATGACTGACTCCTTGTGAATATGAACTTCGATGTGCTTCCTTCTGGTGCGACCGGCAGCACATGGCTGCGCGGGATTGCCGGGAAGCAGCGGCAAAGGGGGCTAGGCATTTATGACAATCAGGTCGCGGCTGCAGCTTGACAACAACTCGGCGCCGTCCCGGGTCACCAGGACGTTGTCGATCAGCCGGGCGCCGAGTTGCTCCTGGCCGATGAAGACCGGTGGCTCGACACTCAGCACCATGCCGGCGCGCAGCGTGTAGGTGCTGTCGGCCAGCAGGTGCAGGGGCTCCCCCCAGGTGGGCGGAAAGCCGGGCGCCAGGCCATACCCCGAGGTGTGCACGCGAAACGGCTCCATCCCGGCTTGGCCAATCACCTCCCTGGCTGCCGCATGCGGTTCGGTGGCTGGCACGCCGTCGCGGATGGCGGCCACGCAGGCGTCGCAGGCGCGCCGCACGACCTCGTACAGTTCGCGCATGCGCGCCGTGGGGCTACCGATGCTGAACTGGCGCCCGATGGTGGCGGTGTAGCGCCGGTGCGTCGCCCCGAACTCGACATTGCCAAAATCTCCCGCACGCAACCGCCGCTCGGTGGGTGCACCGTGGCTGAAGCCGGAGCGTTCGCCCGATACCAGGTTGATCGGGCTCGCAGCGATGCCGCTGTCGTTGCTGAGCAGGGAGGCCATGATGGTGCCGGCCAGCGCCAGTTCGCTGCGCCCCGGAGACAAGGCAGCGGTGAACGCCGCCATCGCCTCGTCCGCCTTGCGGCTGGCGGCCCGGATGTAGGCCAGCTCCGTGGCCGACTTCACCAGCTTCAGGTCGTGCACCAGGTTGCTCGGCTCGGCCACCAGGGCGCTGCCCAGCAACTGCCGCAAGCGCAGATAGTGGTGCGGGTGCAGATAGTAGGCGGGTACCTCCATGCCCACGCGCGCACGCAGCAGGCCGTGCGTTTCGGCCAGCTTTTCGAAGGCCGCCACGGGGTCCTCGTTTTCGCCGCCACCGAAAGTAAACACCTGGTCCACCAGTGCGTCCATTTCGTACTCGTTGCGTTCCCCCTCGCGAGTGAGCACCACCCAGGGGCCGGGCTCGGCCGACACCAGCAGGCACTGGAACTCCTGGTAACTCTTGGCGTCCGACCCGGTCAGCCAGTGGATCGACACCGGATGGAACAGCACCAGCCAGTCCAGGGCGTTATTGCGCATGGCCATGCGCACACGGTCGCGCCGCGCATGAAACTCGTCCGGATGGAAATCGTGTTTCGACATGGTGCAATGCTGCGCTGTGCCAGGCTGTCGGGATCGTGCGGCAGGACTCAGGCTCGTGGCATGTGCGTTACAAGGGCGGCAAGGGTGCCGTCATCGGTCCACCGAGCCACTTCACATGCAGCTTGTCAAGCTCGCCATTGAGCGTGTTCTGGAAGATGAATGTGTCTACCCAACGCAGCAGCGTGTGCTCGCCCAGCTTCATCGTGACATGGGCCGGCGCGCGCCGCAGGGGAAACTTGAAATCGAACTCCTTGGTGGGGTTCTTCTTTGCGAGTTCAACCACCACCACCGAGTTGGCGGCCAGCAACTGGGACTGCCCCGAAAGGTAGGCCTGCACCGCCGCCGCATTGTCTTCCATGCGCATGATGTCCGCGTTCGGATTCAGTGCGCTCAGTACGATGTCTTCCGTCGTGCCCTTGGCAACGCTGATCTTGAGCCGGCCGGTTTGTGCCGCGGATCGCGCTGCCGTCGCCTTCGCGCCGTAGACGGCGAGCGAGGTGTCGGCATAGGGTGCGCTGTACATGACCTGTTTGGCGCGTTCCGAGGTCACCGACATCGCGGCCACGTTGACATCTGCCCGATCGGTCAGCAGGTAGGGGATCCGATTGGCGGCCGTTGCCGCGACGAGTTCCAGCTTGACGCCGAGGTCCTTCGCCAGCAGTTTGGCGAGATCGACGTCGAAACCCTCCAACTCGCGGTTGACGTTGGTCGAACTGAACGGCGGTACGTCGGCAAAGACGACGACGCGGATGGTGCCCTTGGCGAGGATGTCGGCAAACTTGTCCGCGTATGCGGGCACGCCCGACAGCCCGAAGGCCAGGAACGCAAGAGAAAGCAAGCACTTTTTGAACATGATGAACTCCTAGTGAAGTACTGAACTCAGAAACGCCTTCAACTCCTCGGTCTTCGGCGCGGCGAAAAACTCCTTGGCTGGCCCCTGCTCCCACACCTTGCCCTGATTCATGAACACCACCCGGTGTGCCACGCGGCGCGCGAAGTTCATTTCGTGCGTGACCAGCAACATGGTCATGCCGTCGCGCGCCATCGCCTCGAGTACCAGCAGGACTTCGCCCACCAGTTCCGGGTCGAGCGCCGAGGTGATCTCGTCGAACAGCATGATGCTGGGCGACATCGCCAGCGATCGCGCGATCGCCACCCGCTGCTGTTGCCCGCCCGACAGCTCGTCGGCATAGGCCTTGAGTTTTTCCTCCAGACCGACCTTGCGCAGCGCCTCGCGCGCCAGCTTGGCGGCTTCGGCCGCGCCGATGCCTTTGACGATGGTCGGTCCGAGCGTGATGTTGCGCTCCACCGTCAGGTGCGGAAAGAGGTTGAAACTCTGGAACACGATGCCGACGCGCGCGCGCAGTTCACGCAGGTTGGACGACGGGTCGTGTACCGCGACCCCGTCGACCCACACCTCGCCCCCCTGCACCGGCTCCAGCCCGTTGATGCATCGCAGCAAGGTGCTCTTGCCGGAGCCAGAACGGCCGATGATGGCGATGATCTCGCCTTTCTCCACGCGCAGATCGACGTCCTGCAACACGGTGATGCGCCCGTAGCGCTTGACGACGGATTTCAGTTCAACGAACGGCACGGTGTCTTCCTTCCAGTATTCGGCTGTACCGCGTGAGCGGATAACACAGACTGAAATACAGTGCTGCGACCAACAGATAGACCAGGAACGGCTGGAATGTCGCTGCGGTGGTGAGTTGGCCTTCGCGCGTGAGTTCCACGAAGCCGATCACCGCAGCCAGCGAGGTGTTCTTGATCAGTTGCACCAGGAACCCCACGGTCGGGGGAATGGCGATCCGCACCGCCTGCGGGACGATGACGTGGCGCAGTTGCTCGACGTAGGTCAGGCCGATGGATACACCCGCCTCCCATTGCGTTTTCGGGATGGCGACCAGCGCGCCACGCCAGATCTCGCCCAGGAACGCGCCGGAGTAAACCGAGAAGCCGATCGTCGCAGCCACCAGCGGCGGCAGGTTGTAACCCACGATGGACAGGCCGAAATAGAAGATGAAGAGCCAGGCCAGCAAGGGGATTCCCTGCACAACGCCGACATAGGTGCGGGCCAGCAGGCGCATTGGCAGTTGCCTGGAGGCCCCGAAAGCCGCCACCAGCAGCCCGATGACACCGCCGCCGACCAGCGCCAGAAGCGTCAGGGCGATGGTCCAGCGGATCGCCAGTACCAGGTAATAGACGTCGAGCAGGGCGACTTCGCGGATCATCGCCGGCGAAAGATCAGGAGGTAACACAGGCTGAACCCGCCGCGCAGCAGCAGTGTCAGGCACAGGTACGCCACGGAGACGACGGTGTAGACCTCGAAGTCCCGGAAGGTGCGCGACTGGATGATCGAGCCGGCATGGAACAGGTCGGCCGCCGAGATCTGCGACACCACGCTGGTCGCCAGCATCAGCAGGACAAACTGGCTCGACAGCGACGGGTAGACGCTTTTGAGAGCCGGCAGCAGCACCACATGGCGGAAGATCTGCGGCCCGGTGAGGCCCAGCGCGGTGCCGGCTTCGATCTGCGACCTGGGGATGCTCTGCAATCCGGCGCGTACGATTTCGGCGGTGTAGGCGGTCAGGTTGATCGTCAGGGCCAGCACGCTGGCTGTCATGACATCCAGCTTGATGCCGATGCCGGGCAGGCCGAAGAAGATCAGGAACAGTTGCACGATCAGCGGCGTATTGCGGATGATCTCCACGTACGCCCGGGCCAGCGCCAGCCCCCACGGCCGCCCGTACACCAGAACCACGGCGAGCAACGTGCCGACCAGAAAGCCGAGGGAGATCGTGACCGCACTCAGTTGCAACGTGACGATGATGCCGTCGACGATCGCATCCTGCTGGGCAAAGACATCCCTGAACTGAAAGGTATAGGACATTTCAGGTATGAAATTAGAGGCGCAATCTAATTTGGGGCATTTTGGATATTTGCAGTCTAAATCACCAACAGAACGCCTAGTATTGACCGTTCTTCGCCAATGCGGAAGTTTTTTGACGTTTCGCCTCCCGAAATTTGATCAAAATTTCGTCATATACAAAATATACTTTCATCAATGAACGACAGGCCCCCGATAGGCAGCACAGCAAGCGAATTTCGATACGCCGCACCGGCGCTGGGCAAGGGCCTGGACATTCTTGAGGTGCTGGCGAACTCACCACATGGCCTGACGCTCAAGGCGCTCGCCGACACCATGGGCCGCACGGTCAGTGAAATTTTTCGCATGACGGTGACACTGCAGCAACGGGGTTACGTCGCGATCGACGAAAACGATCGCTACAGCCTGACCCTGAAAATGCTCGAGTTGTCGCACCGCCAGCAGCCCCTGAAATCGCTGGTGGCGACAGCCACACCGTTGATGCGCGAACTCGCCGGCAGGGCCTACCAGTCGTGCCACTTGAGCGTCTACCACGATGGTCAATTGCTGGTGGTGGCGCAGGTGGACGCGCCGGGGCCCTTCACCATGGGCGCCAAGGTCGGCGCCCTGGCCAAGCTGAGCGACTCGGCGTCCGGGACGATTTTGCTGGCGTTTCGTGACGAGGCCGAGCGCACGCGCATGCTCGCGGCGCAGATTCGCATCCACGGCGAGCTGGAGACCGACGCCGCACAACTGCTGCGACAGATCGAAGATGCCAGGAAGAACGCCACCATCACCTGGCCAAGCCGGCGCATACGCGGTGCCACGGACATCTCGAGACCGGTATTCGGTATCGACCAGGAAGTTATCGCCGCGTTGACCGTGCCCTATATCGAGCGGCTCGACCGGCCCCAAAGTCCGAGCATCCCGGATGTCGAGGCCCAGGTGCGTGAAATAGCCGCCAGACTTTCCGAGCTGATGTGCTACACAGGCCACAACGGGCTGCAGTAGGGTGCGCGAGGCGGGCGCAAACACGCACGGGTAATGATTCTCCGCGTTGGGTCTGCTGTGTCTGCTGTGCATTCCTGGGTGGCACACACAGCCAGCAGGCGTCCGCCTGGCGCTAATCCTCGCGAATACCCGTGGTCTTGATCACCTGTGAATAGATGGCGCGGTCCGCGCGCATACGCGCGGCGAAGTCTTCCGGTGTGCCGCCGGCGGCGTCTATGCCTTGCGCGGCCAGCTTCTCGCGCACCGCCGGCAGCTGCAGTACACGGTTGAATTCCGCATTCAGACGCGCGACGACCGGCTTCGGCGTTCCTGCCGGCGCCACCACACCCATCCAGAAATTCATCTCCACGCCGGGCACGCCGGCCTCTGCAAAGGTCGGCACATCCGGCAGCACGGCCGACCGCGTGCGGCCCACCGTGGCCAATACGCGCAGCTTGCCGCTCTTGAGTTGCGAGGCCACTGCGGGCAGGCCGGTGACGGTGAACTGCACACGTCCGGCGATCAGGTCGGGCAATGCGACCGCCATGCCCTTGTAAGGTATGTGGGTCACCTCCAGCCCCGCTGCCTGCTTCAGGAGCTCGGTCGACAGGTGGTGCGGCGTGCCGTTGCCGGGCGTCGCGTAACTCAGCTTGCCAGGCCGGGCCCGCACGTATTCGACGAATTCCCTCACCGTCTTGACCGGAATCGCCTCCTGGTTGATGACCAGGAAAAACGGCAGGCCGCTGGCATGCACCACGCTGTCGAAGTCGCGCAACATGTCGTACGGCAGCGTGTTGTTCATCGCCGACAAGATCAGGTAGCTGTCGTTGACCACCAGCAAGGTGTGGCCGTCGGGCGCGGAGCGTTTAACGTATTCGGCCGCGATGCTGCCATTGGCGCCTGGCTTGTTCTCGACCAGCACCGCACCCAGCGAATCGCGCATTTCGGCCCCCAGCGTACGCGCCAGGGTGTCGTTGGCGGCCCCGGTGGTGAACGGCACCACGAGCGAAATCGGCTTGGCCGGAAAGGTCTGGGCACAGGCGATGCCGGTTAGGAAAATCAGGCCGGCGGCGAAGCATCGCAACATCGTTGTCTCCATCTTTATGCAGGCGGATTGTTCGTGGATGCGGCGACAAACTCAATAGCCAATCCAGCAACTTTCATAATCGTTGCTTATGAACACACGGCAGCTGGAATTCCTGCGCCTGGTGGTAAATCGCGGCAGCTTCGCCAAGGCGGCCGAGTCGGCCAACACCATGCTGCCCACCCTGCTCGCCGGTGTCGACATGTCCGGGAACGGCCAGGCGATGGACCCCATCCGCCAGGTCGGCCCGGGCGAGCTTCCATCGGTGCGCACGCAGGTGCCGACAGCGTCCGGCCGATTCGGGAAAATACCTATCAAAAACCGGCGCGCCACGTTGACCCGGCGCATGGCGGCCCGTAAACTTAGAACCCTTAGCAAATGCCACCCGAGCGGGTGGGAGCAGCAACTTCAACATGAAACGATGGTGGCAGGTTCCCAGTCAATGCGCCACCAGTGTCGCGTTTTTTGTCGCGGTTTTATCGCCATTGACACGCTCGCAGTGTCGGCACTGAGCACCTTCACTGCCCGGTGATGGCCAGGCCGGACGTTCCCATTCTGATTGTCGGCGGCGGTCCGGTCGGCCTGACGCTGGCAATCGACCTGGGCGCCCGTGGCGTGCGCTGCATGCTGATCGAGCGCAAGGACCAGCCGGCGTTCATGCCCAAGATGGAACGCTGCAATGCACGCACGATGGAGATCTTCCGGCGCATGGGGATTGCCGAGAGGGTTCGCGCTGCGGGCTACCCCAGCGCCTACCCGATGGACGTCTACCACATCACGACCATGGTCGACCCGCCGCTGGCGCGTGTACCGTATGCGTCGGTGGACGAACTGCGCGCGCAGGCAGCAGGCCGCAACGATGGCGTGCTGCCACTCGAGCCCTACCAGCTGATCTCGCAGTACACCCTGGAGCCGCTTCTCAAGTCGATCGCAGAGGAAAACGCCCTGATCGACGTGCGCTTTGGCCACGAACTGGTTTCGTTCGAGCAGGATGCCGACGGCGTGACCGCGTCCCTGCGCGCCAGCGACGGGCAAGCCGCGACTGTCCGCTGCGCCTACCTGGTCGGTTGCGATGGCGGGGCGAGCACCGTGCGCAAGGGGCTGGGGATCGGGCTCGACGGCCAGGGCAGGATCCGCGAGCAGATCCAGGCGCTGTACCGCTGCGACCGCCTGTACGACGTCGTTCCGATCGGCCACGGGCGGCATTACAAGGTATCTGACCCGTACAAGTCCCAGGTCGTGTGCCAGGACTCATGCCGGCACTTTTCGATCAATGCCGAAAACTGCACCGAGGCGGACATGCCGGGGATCTTCGCTCGCTTGGTGGGTGTGCCGGTCGATTTCGAGATGGTCTATGCCGGACGTTGGCACCACAACCTGTTGTGCGCGCAGCGCTACGTCAAAGGGCGGGTCGCGATCGCAGGCGACGCCGCGCACCTGGTCATCCCGACCGGCGGCCTCGGCCTCAACACCGGCATCGGCGACGCGGCAGACCTGGCCTGGAAACTCGCCGCGCTGTGCGCCGGTTGGGGCGGTCCGGGTTTGCTGCGCTCTTATGAAGACGAACGGCGCCAGGTCGGGGTGCGCAACGTACGCGCGTCAGGCGCGGCGACGGCGGCCCGGCGTGCGCGCCGCGAGGACCACTACCAACCCTGGATCCGCGAGGACAGCGAACGCGGGCGGGAAGCACGCGAAACCGTCGGCCGACTGGCCCTGCTGGAAGCCGGCAAGACCACCGTCATCACAGGCATCGAACGCGGCTACCGCTACACCGATTCGGCATTGTTGTGGCCGCAGCCGGGCGAAGGCCCGGATCCCGACAATACCGACTACGCCCCGACCAGCTGGCCGGGCGCACGCCTGCCCCACATGTGGTGCAGCAACGGCGACGCCCTGCTGGACCGGCTGGGTCCCTGGTACTCTGTCTTGCGCTTCGGCGATCAGGTTGACGGTTCGGGCCTCGAGGCTGCGCTGCGCGATGCCCGCGTGCCGTACACAACACTGGCCCTGGAGCTGACAGAGCCGGCGCACGCGGTGTACGAAGGCTTCAACGCATTTCTTGTCCGGCCGGACCTGCATGTTGCCTGGCGCGGCTCGCAGACCCCCGCCGATCCACAGGCCATCGTCGCCGTGGCAACGGGCCAGGCCGGTCCGCGGCGCCACGCACACTGATTACAGGAGCATTGAATGTCCAATTGGATGGTAGGCATCGATACAGGCGGTACCTTTACCGACGTGGCGGCGCTGGAGGTGACCAGCCAGACGCTGCACGTCACCAAGGTGCCCTCCACGCCGGACGACCCTTCGCGCGCCGTGCTCAACGGACTGACCACGCTGATGCGGGAATTCCCCGGCATCACTCCGGGCGAGATCCAGTTCTTCGCGCACGGCACCACCGTGGCTACCAATGCCCTGCTCGAGCACAAGGGAGTGCGCGCCGGGCTGCTGATCAACCGTGGCTTTCGCGCGGTCTACGAGTTGCGCGGCGGCATCCGGCCGGTCGACTCCGACTGTGTCGACACCTTCTGGGAGAAGCCGGCGCCGTTGGTGCGTCAGCGTCACATCGAGGAAATCGACGGCCGCATTGCCCACGATGGCAGCGAACTCGAGCCGCTGAACGAGGACGGCGTGCGCGAGGCGGTGCGCCGGCTCAAGGGCCAGGGCATCAGCGCCATCGCCGTGGTCTACCTGTTCTCCTTCATGAACCCCGACCACGAGTCACGCACCGCCCGGATCATCCATGAAGAGTTCCCTGACTGCCGGGTATCGCTGTCAAGCCTGATCCTGCCGGTGATCCGCGAATACCAGCGCATTTCGACGACCGTGGTCGACGCCTACGTGGGTCCGGTGATCGAGAACTACCTGCGCCGGCTGTCCGTCGGGCTGCGCCAGCTCGGCCTGACCACCGAGCAGCAGTTCATCATGCAGTCCAACGGTGGCCTGATGCGGGTGGACATGGCCGCCAACTACCCAAACCAGACGCTGCTGTCCGGCCCGGCCGCCGGCGTGGTGTTCAGCGCACAACTGGGCATGGCACTCGGCGAGCCCAACGTGGTCACGTTCGACATGGGCGGCACCAGCACCGACATCGCCGTGCTCGTCAACGGGCAGTACCAGGAAAACCGCGACGGCAAAATCAGCAACCAGGACGTGGGCACGCCGATGATCCACATCAACACCCTGGGCGCGGGCGGCGGCACGATCGCCTGGATCGGCCCCGACGGCCTGCTGAAGGCGGGCCCGCAGTCCGCCGGCGCCATGCCCGGACCGGCGTGTTATGGCCACGGCGGCGAGCATCCTGCGGTGACCGACGCCAATTTGGTGCTGGGTTACCTCGAGCCCAGCGCCCTGGTCGGTGGCAAGGTCAAGCTCGATGCCGAACTCTCGCGCGCGGCGATCCGGCGCAAGGTGGCCGAACCGCTGAACCTGAGCCTGGAAGATGCCGCCATGGGCATCGTCAAGGTGGTGAACGTGAACATGGAAGTGGACACGCGGCTGTCGTTCGCCGAACGCGGCCTCGACCACCGAAACTTCGCGCTGGTCGCGTTTGGCGGTGCCGGGCCGGTGCACGCGGCGCGGGTGGCCCGCAATGTCGGCATCCCGCGCGTGATCGTGCCGCCGTATCCGGGCATCAGTTGCGCCATGGGTCTGCTGCAGACCGATGTGAAGCACTTCTACCTGCGCAGCCACCCGGCGCCGTTGCCGTCGCTGTCGGTGGAAACCATCAACAGCCTGTTCCGGGAGCTCGAAGAACGCGCTTTGGAGGAAGCCCGGGCTGAGGGCTTTGCGCTCGACGAGGTGGAACTGCTGCACCAGATGGACCTGCGTTATCCGTACCAGGGCTACGAACTGGCCGTCCCGTGCAGGGCGCCGCCGTTCAGCGAGGCAGACAAGGAGGTGGTGCGGCGGGCTTTTGATCAGGCGCACCTGCAGGTGTATGCGATCTCGGCGCCCGATGAGGTCCCGGAGGTGGTGAACCTGCGCCTGGTGTCGGTCAGCAAGGTGCCGCACCTGGAGTTGCCGGACATTGCCTTGGGCGGAGTGTCCGCGCAGGCCGCCCGCATCGGTATCCGGCGCGCGCGTTTCGAGGAGTTCGCGGACTACGTCGACACACCGGTCTACCGGCGCGATCTGCTCAGGCGCGGCAACACCATCGATGGCCCGGCCATCATCGAACAGCTCGATTCCACCACCGTGCTGTTGCCCCGGCAACGCGCCGAGGTGGTGAAGTTCGGCGCGCTCGTCATCACCGTGGAGACCTGACATGGCCAGGACCGTCGATCCCATCACGCTGGAAGTGCTCAACAACCGGCTGCGCGAGATTGTCTCGACCATGGAGCATCTGCTGTTCCATGGCGGCTACTCGACCATCCTGCGCGAGTCCAAGGACGGTAGCGCCGTCATCACGGACCGCAACGGCTGCGCCGTCTACGCCGGCTCGCAGTTGCACCTGACGCCCTACCACTTCACCCTGCAGGCGCTGCTCAAGCAGTACCCGGGCGATAGCATGCGCGAGGGTGACAGCTACATCGCCAACGACCCCTACCTCGGAGGGGTGTTCCATGCCTCCGACGTGGCCATCGTCACGCCCATCTTCCACCAAGGCGTGCACCTTGGATTTACCGCCAGCATCGCCCACAAGAGCGACATCGGCGGCATGGTTCCCGGCTCCGCCTCCGGGGCATCGCGCGAGCTGTACCACGAAGGCTTCCTGGTCCCCGGCATCAAGTATGCGACGGCACAGGGGCCGATCGACGACGTGGTGCGACTGCTGATGCGCAACAGCCGCCAACCCGAGGCGTTGCGCGGCGACCTGCAGTCCCAGCTCGGTTGCACCAGGGTCGGGGCCGACAAGGTCAAGGGCCTGTGCGACGAGTACGGGGTGGAGACCATCCTGGCCGCGTTCCAGGAACTGCAGGATCTCACCGAAGCGCGGGTGCGCCACGGCCTGCAGCAATGGCCGGACGGGGAGTTCTCCGGCGAAACGGAGTTCGAGGCCGACGGGCGACTGTTCGTGCAACCGGTGCGTTTTAACGTGCGTATCCGAAAGCAGGGCGACGGCATCACCTTCGACCTGACCGGCAGCAGCCCGCAGGTGGCCAGTCCGCAGAACATCCGGCCGCAGTCGCAGCTGGCAGCCGCTGCCCTGGCCATGATCACGTCGATGGATCCCTCAATACCGCTGAACTACGGGGCCTTGCGTCCGATCAGTCTGGTCAGCAAGCCGGGCCTGGTCACCGAGGCCGAGTTCCCGGCGCCGGTGGGCTCTTACTTCGCATCCACCGCCATGCTCTACAGCGCGTGCCTGGTGGCACTGGCCAACTTCAACCCGGCGCGCGCGGTGGCAAGCAGTGGTTTCGGCACCTCCGGGCCGGTGCTCGGCTACAAGCAGGCGCGTTCGGGCAAGGCGGCGGTTTCCTACGAGCTGATGTCGCCGTCGCTGGGTGGTACACCATTGCACGATGGCAGCCTCGCAGTCAACCCGATGCACCAGTACACACCTTACACGCCCGTGGAGATACTCGAGACCGAGTACCCGGTGCGACTGGAACGCGTCGAGACCATCATCGATTCGGCTGGGCCCGGGCGGTTCCGCGGCGGGCTGGGCTACCGCAAGCGCTACCGTGTTCTGTCGGACTGCACACTCAACTTCAGGCGCATGCAGGCCGGCCAGCCGCAGGGCATCTTTGGTGGCCTCAGCCCGCTGCGCGTGCGCTCCAGCCTGAACCCGGACACGCCGCACGAGGAGGTGCTGACCCGCTCGGCGGCGTTCGAGCTCAAGTCGGGCACGAGCTTCCAGTTCCAGTCCCAGGGCGGCAGCGGCTACGGCGACCCCCTGACCCGCGACACACACCGGGTGCTGGACGACGTGCTGGACGGTTATGTCTCGGTCGTCGGGGCCGAACGCGACTACGGCGTGGTCATCGACGCAGCCACGATGCGTGTGGACGAGGCGGCCACGGCGGCGCGGCGCCACAGCGCAGGTGTACCCGGCACGCCGCCCCAGGAATGAGCGCTTGCCGCTGACGATCACCCCATGTACAACAAGGAGTCAAAAATGCGCAACCTGAACCTGATCAGCGACCTGACCCGCGGCATCGCCATTGGCGCAGCCGCCTTTTCCCTGTGGGCGGCGGCGGCATCGGCAGCCGCGCAGGACGCATTTGCGATCGGCACCGTACCGGCCGACATCACCTCCATCGGACCGCGTTTTGCCGAGGCCGCCGGCACTTTCGCGAGCAACCGGATCAAGGTGGAAATCGTGACCGTAGAGGGCGGGTCGCGCGGGGTGCAGGTGCTGCTATCGGGCAAGCTGCAGGCCATGCACGTCGGATTCTCGGTCGCCGTCAACGCCAACCGCGAGGGTGCGGATTTGCGGCTGATCAGCTCCAGCTTCAATGTCATGCCGATGGAAATCTATGTGTCGCCCACGATCAAGTCGCCGGCCGACCTGAAGGGACAAAAGATCGCCATCAGCGCCCTCACCTCGGAGAGCGACATGGCGATCAGCCTGGCACTGCGCCAGTGGAACATGACCCGCAAGGACGTGGTGATCACGCAGCTTGGAGGAGCGTCGCAACGGCTGGCCGCACAGTTGTCGGGCCAGGTTGCCGCGGCCCCGTACTTGTTGCCCACCAACTTCATCGCGCGCGAAAAAGGCCTGGTCCGGCTGCTCGACCTCGGCAACGGCGGTGCGCCCTGGATCTTCAACGGCCTGGTCGTCAACCGGGAGTTCGCCAAGTCCAACCCCGATCTCATGAAGCGCTTCATCAAGGCCAATATCGAGGGAATGTACAAAGCGCTATCGGACGAGAAGTGGGCCAAGGAAGTCATCGCCAAGGAGTTCAAGTCCGACTCGAAGGCGCTGCTCGACGAGGCCTACGCGGCCTTGAAGAGAGGCTATCCGCGCGATTACACGCCTTCGATCGAGGGCATCAATAACGTGATCGCCGAAGTCAACAGCATGGGCCCGCCACTGACCAGCAAGAATCCGGCCGACTATGTGGACCTGAGCATCCTCGACGCGTTGAAAAAGGAAGGTTTCTTCGAAGAGATGAAGAAACGCTACGGCATCTGATCCGGGCCGCGGTCCAGTTGCTGATGTCCGATTCGAGCCATCCCACGATTTCAACAAGCATTCATGCGGGTTCGCGGCATGGGTTTGGTTCCTGCTGGCGGACCATCTTGAACGTGAGGGCATGATCAAGGCAGGCGTGTCCGAGACCGCGTTGCGGGAGATTGCGGCACTGCGCCGCGCAGCGGCCGAGACGCGCTGAGCAGCGACCAACCCGCAGCGGGTTGGCACCCCGAAATCTGACATGATGGCGCTGTTGGTGCGCCACCCGGCAGCGCCCCCTGGCCTGCGACCCGATGTCTTCCCACTTCCTCAAAACCGCCCTCGTTCTGGGCCTGCTCTCGGCCATCGGACCGTTTGCCATCGACATGTACCTGCCGGCGCTGCCATCGATCGGCAGGTACCTCGGTGCCTCTGTCGGAGCAGTGCAGACCAGCCTGATGGCATTTTTTGTCGCGCTGGGCCTGGGCCAGGTCATCTATGGCCCGGTTTCGGACATGGTCGGGCGCAAGCCGCCGCTGTATTTCGGTCTGGCGCTGTTTGCATTGGCCAGCGTCGGCTGTGCACTGGCGCCCGATATCCAGACCCTGGTGGGCTTGCGTTTTGTACAAGGGCTGGGCGCCTGCGCCACCATGGTGGTGCCCCGGGCCGTGGTGCGCGATATGCACACCGGCACGGATGCCGCGCGGCTTGTGTCGATGCTGATGCTGGTGTTCAGCGTCTCGCCCATCCTCGCGCCACTGGCCGGCAGCCTGCTGATCGAATGGATCGGCTGGCGCAGCGTTTTCTGGGCAGTCACCGTGATCGCCATGTTGTCACTGCTGTTGCTTGCATTCGGCTTGCCAGAGACGCGTCTGCCCGAAGAGCGCCGCGAAAGCAGCGTGCGCAGTGCCCTGGCCGGATACGCCATATTGCTGCGCGACCGCCAGTACCTTGGCCTGGTGATGATCGGCGCCTTCGGCATTTCCGGTTTTTTCGTCTACCTGGCCAACTCCCCCTTCGTGCTGATCGACCACTACGGGCTCACGCCGCGCCAGTACAGCCTGGCCTTTGCCATCAACGCGGCGGCGTTCATAGGATCTTCACAATTCACGGCAGCGCTGGCCAGCCGCTGGGGCATGGTGCGCGTGGTGAAATTCGCCGTGACCGGTTACGCCGTGGTCATGCTGTCGCTGCTGGCGTTGTACCTGTTGGGAGTGGACCGTCTGGATGTGCTGGTCATCATGCTGCTGGCAGGTTTCGGTTTTCTGGGGCTGGTGCTGCCCACCACAGCCGTGCTGGCCCTGGAAGCGCATGGCGCGATTTCCGGCACTGCGTCGGCCTTGATGGGCACGCTGCAGTTCATCACCAGCGCCATCGTCATGGCCGCTGTCGGGCTGTTTGTCGACACATCGGCACGCGCCATGGTCACGGGTATCGCCTGCTGCGCCCTGGTAACCTGGATCCTCGCGCACCGGACTCTCGGGTCCGGCACCGTTGCCCATCCCCACCCCCACACACCATGACGCCTGAAGAACTGCTCGCCCACCACGACAACGCCCAGCCCTGGGAGCCGACAACAGCCAACGCGCCGGCCCCCGACGTGGCACAGGCGTACCAGCTGCAACTGGCAGTGCGCAAGCTGCGGCAGGCCCGCGGCGAGAACCCGCGCGGGTTCAAGATCGGATTTACCAACCGCGGCATCTGGCTGCGGTACAACGTGTTCGCGCCGATCTGGGGCACGGTCTGGAACACCACACTCACATTTTGCGAAACCACGGGCAGCGTTTCTCTGGCCGGCACCTGCCAGCCGCGCATCGAACCCGAAACCGTCTTCGGCCTGCGTGCCACGCCGGCTCCCGATGCGTCACTTCAGGACTTGTGGGAGGCCATCGACTGGGTGGCCCCGGGCTTCGAAGTGGTGCAGGCGCACCGGCCCGACTGGAAGTTCACCATTCCCGACACTGTGGCCGATGGCGGGCTGCATGCGCGGCTGCTGGTGGGGCGCAGGATCCCGGTGCGGGAACTGTCTGCCAACGCGCCAGAGCTCGACCACCTGCTGGCAGGCGCCACTGTGGCGCTCGCAAAAAATGGCCAGGTGGTGGAGCGCGGTGCGGGCGCCAACGTGCTCGACAGCCCGCTGCGCGCCCTGCACCACTTCCTGCAGGAGTTGCGCCAATGCCCGGGCGCCCCCGACCTGCTTCCCGGCGATGTCGTCACCACCGGCACCTGGACCGATGCCTGGCCAGTGGCACCCGGCGAGCACTGGGCAGCCCGCTTCAGCACACCGCTGGCAAGCCTGGAAGTACAACTGGTCGGCTGATCTTTTGCACAGCGGCGACAGATCACTGCGCCGGCCCTTTGAATTGCCAACGGCGCTGCCAGAACGGCTGGCCATCGACATGGATCGCCACGTCCACCGATGCCTCGTGGGTCGTGGCGAGGGTACGGCATGACAATTCGGTCGTTCCGGCCCCCTGGTTCAGGCGCACCGTGGTTGTGGACTGCATGCGCGCGAGGTCCGGGCGGGCGGCGGCCACGGCAGCGCCATAGGCGTGGTCGATCTGCAGTTCGGTCTGGCCATCCACACGCACCCGTTCCGTGCGGGTGGCTGCCAGGCGCACCGCGTCGTTCATCAGGTCGCGCTGGATGTCCCAGGTCTGCGCGCCCCCGAGATCATTTGGCGAACCCAGCACTGCGCTTTGAAGCGGGCCCCAGTCGGGTGCGTGCGCATCGTCTGCAGCGGGTGTCGGGCATACCGGCAACAACACACGCGTGTTGCCATGGAACAGTTGCAGCTCCGCCGCGATCGGGGTTGGCCAGACCCGCGGAAAGTCGGCGCAGGACAGCGCCACGCGCAGGCGCTCACCGGGTTGAAGCTGGTAGGCGGTGGCACGCAGTGCAATCCGCACCTCGCGCCGCGTCGGACGCTCGACAGCGTCACCCAAGTGCAGCCAGCCGGTGGTGATCAGGGTCGAGCTGCCATTGGGCGCGACCGCCGACAGCTTCACCACCACGTGCAGCGGCAGGGCGCTGGCACACAGGTCCAGCACGGCCTCGGGCACGCCGACCAGTTCCATCGGTTCCTGCAGGGGCGGGCCGGTGAAACACAGGGAACGCGCATCGTCAGCGCTGTGGTCGCGCGGCAGCGCCGGGTCCAGCGCTGTGGTCCATGGGTCCCAGGCGAGCGAGTACATGCCCACCGTCGGGTCGTAGCGGTAGCTGCTGCTGGGCCCGGCTTCTGCGGGCGCGTTTCCCAGGCTGCCGTCTGGCAAAAGGTACGCCGCGCGCGACGTGACCCGCACGGGGGGCCAATCGGGCTCGGCGCGCCAGAAGCCCACCCGCCCCTGCACATATACCGAAACCGCCGGCTCCTCGTCGATGCCATTGTGCACACCTTTGAGCCAGCGTTCGAACCAGCGCTGCATCTCCCACAAGCCGGCCGCCGGCGCCTCGCGGCCGGTATCGGGGAACTCGTGTTTCCAGGCGCCCATCAGCAGCTTCTTGGGCGCCGTGATGGCGCAGAAATCGCGCGGCGTGCAGTCAGCG
This sequence comes from Rhodoferax sp. OV413, assembly GCA_945861785.1. Taxonomy (GTDB): domain Bacteria; phylum Pseudomonadota; class Gammaproteobacteria; order Burkholderiales; family Burkholderiaceae_C; genus CAISIP01. Next base: position 24,933 of record CAMAWD010000015.1, read on the forward strand.
TACAAGTCGCGCCAGCCCCCGATCTGGAAAGTCGGGCAGGTGATGCGCGTGATGTCCACCACGCGCGAGCGCCAGAAGTCGTCAAAACCCGGATGGGTCGAAAAAGCCTCCAGCCAGGGGATATTGCCCTCAAGGTGTTCAGCCCACACCTTGGCCCATCGGCCCGCGCCATCCTGCCACAGCGGCGGCATCAGGTTGTAGGCCGCCATGCGCGGCCCCCAATCCGCGCGCATCCAGAAACCACTGCCGGTGCCGCCCAGTGATGCAACGCCGCGGTGCAGATCGGCCGAGGCATGGATCGGAATGACCGCACGCAGGTGCGGCGGGTTGGTGGCCGCCGTCGACAAGGCAGTGATGCCCGGGTAGGACACGCCCCACATGCCCACCTGGCCATCACACCAGGGCTGCGAAGCGATCCACTCAACCAGGTCATGGCCGTCCTGCGCCTCGCCCGGCGCAAAGGCGCCAGGGCTGCAACCGGCAGAGTTGCCCAGGCCACGCAGGTCGGCCGAGACGCACGCATACCCGAGCGCGGCGAAATGCCGATGCACGCTGTCCACGCTGAGCCGGCCACCACGCCCGTCCTTGTGGTACGGGCCGAAATTGAGGATCGCCGGCACTGGCTGCGGGCCTGGCGGCCGCAACACATCGGCCGCCAGGGCCACCCCGTCACGCATTGGCACCAGCACGTTGCGCTGCATGATCATCGACAGGGACATAAGGTTCTCTCCTGCTGTTGTTGTGGCACCAGAACCAGCTTGCCCGCGCCGCTTGCCTGCGCCGCGATCTCTCCCTGCCGCAGGATCGCGGTGTCCTTCATGGACGCAGTCGGGGATCCACCAGCCGATGCCGGACATGGTACTGCGGCGCCTGCAATGGCCCGCAACGGGCCGCGCCGGGTTTGCGCCAGAATACATGCCAGACTCACACATCGCTGCGGCAGGCGCTTGCATGTGCAACCAGGAGACAAACGATGCGAATCTTTGCGGCTTCAATTGGCACCGAGACCAATACCTTTGCGCCCATACCCACGGCGCTGGAGAGTTTCCATGAAGCGTTCTACGCACCGCCCGGGCAACACCCTGCGGACCCGACGCTGTGCACCGCCCCGCTGTGGGTCGCGCGCCGGCGCTCCCGGGCGGAGGGCTGGACCCTGATCGAGGGCTCCTGCTCGTGGGCCGAGCCAGCCGGGCTGGTGTCGCGTGGCGCATTCGAGACACTGCGCGACGAGGTGCTTGGGCAGCTGCAGGCGGCCATGCCGCTCGACGGCGTGCTGCTGGGCCTGCACGGCGCCATGGTGGCCGACGGGTATGACGACTGTGAAGGTGACCTGATCGAGCGCGTGCGCGCCATCGTCGGCCCCACGGTGCCGATCGGCGTCGAGCTCGACCCGCACTGCCACATGACCGAAAAGCGCGTCAGGAACGCCACCCTGATCATCTGCTTCAAGGAGTTCCCGCACACCGACTTCGTCGCGCGCGGCGAAGAGGTGGTGGAGCTGACGCTGCGCGCCGCGCGGGGCGAGATCAAACCGGTGATGTCGCTGTGCGACTGCCGCATGATCGGCAGCTTCCCGACCAACCTGCAGCCGATGCGCGCCTTTGTCGACAAGATGAGCAGCCTGGAGGGCAGCAACGGCGTGTTGTCGGTCTCGGCGGCACATTGTTTTCCGTATGCCGATGTGCCCGAAATGGGCTCGCGCATCCTGGTGGTCACCGACAACCAGCGCGCCGCTGGTGACCAGCTGGCCAGGGAACTTGCCGACGAGTTTTTTGCCATGCGTGGCAAGACCATGCCCCCGTACCACACCCCCGACGCCGTGATCGACCTGGCGCTGCAGGAGACCGGCCCGGTCGTCGTTGCCGACCCGTCCGACAACCCCGGTGGCGGCGCGCCTGGCGACTCCACCGTGATCCTGCGCCGCCTGATCGAACGCGGCGTGCAGGGTGCTGCGGTCGCGCCCCTGTGGGACCCGATGGCGGTGCGCCTGTGTTTCATGGCCGGAGTGGGCGGCAAGCTGCGCCTGCGCTTCGGCGGCAAGACGGCGCCCACCTCCGGCCAGCCGATCGACGCACTGGTGACCGTGACATCGCTGGTGCACGACGCCTCGCAGGCCTTTGCCGACGCCCGCATCCAGCTGGGTGACTGCGCCGCCATTGACCTGGGTGGAATCTCGGTGGTGCTGATCACCAAGCGCACCCAGGCCATGGGCGCCGATCTGTTCACCGGCATGGGCGTGACGCTGGCCGACAAACGCATCGTGGTGGTCAAGTCGACCAACCACTTTTACGCTGCGTTCGCGCCGCTGGCGCAAAGGGTGTTGTATTGCGACTCTGGCGGCCCGATCCCGCGCGACCACCGCGAGGTGCCTTACACCCGCGTCCAGCGGCCGATCTGGCCCTTGGACGAAGCCGTGCAGCCGGTGTTGCTGAACTGCTGATTTTTTCACCGCTTTTTGTTTCATACGGAGAAACACCATGACCCCCTACGACAAACTGAAATCCCTCGGCCTCACATTGCCGACTCCGGCCGTGCCGGTCGCCAACTACGTGCCCTTCGTGCTGGCCAACGGCTTCCTGTACCTCTCCGGCCAGGGCCCGAAACGGGCCGATGGAACCACGCCGACGGGCAAGGTGGGCGCAGACGTGAGCATTGAGGACGCCTACCTGCACGCGCAGCAGACCGGGCTGAACCTGCTGGCCGTAGCGCACATGGCGCTGGGCGACCTGGGCCGCGTGCGGCGCGTCGTCAAGTTGCTCGGCATGGTCAACGGCGCGCCCACCTTCGGCGACCAACCCAAGGTCATCAATGGCTGCTCGGACCTGCTCGTCAACGTGTTCGGCGACGCGGGCCGCCATGCGCGTTCGGCTGTGGGCATGGGTTCGCTGCCCGGCAACATGACAGTCGAGATCGAGGCCATCCTGCAGGTCGACGGTTAGGCGCGCGACCCGCGCGATGCAAGCCGACACCATCGCCGCGCTGGCCGCTGCGGCGGCGCGCGACATCCGGGCTGAACTCGGCCTGCGACCGATCATCAATGTGTCGGGCACCATGACCGTGCTGGGGGCGTCCATCATGGTGCCGCAGGCGGTGGCCGCGATGGCGGCGATTGCCGGCGAGTTCGTCGAGATGGACCACCTGCACCGGGCGGCCAGCAAGGTGGTGGCGCAGGCCACCGGCGGCGAGGCCGGATTCATCACAGCCAGTTGCGCGGGCGCCATTACGCTGGCAGTGGCGGGCACACTCACGGGCGACCGCCTGCTGGCCATAGAGCGCCTGCCCGACACCAGTGGGCTCAAGAACGAGGTGTTGGTGCAGATCGGCCACCTGGTGGGATACGGGGCCTCGTTGCAGCAGACGATCGAGATGACCGGCGCCCGGGTCGTCACCGTGGGCACGGTCAGCGGTGCGCACGCCTACCAGCTCGACGAGGCGATCACGGCGAACACCGCCTGCGCCGTGTTCGTGGTGTCGCACATGACGGTGCAATACGCGCTGCTCGCGCTCGAGGACGTGTGCCGCATCTGCCACGCCAAGGGCGTCCCGGTGATCGTGGATGCGGCCTCCGAATACGACCTGCGCGGCTTCCTGGCGCGCGGCGCGGATCTGGTGGTGTACAGCGGCCACAAGTTCCTGGGCGGGCCCACCACCGGCATCGTCGCCGGCAGGGCACCACTGGTGCATGCGGCCAGCCTGCAGAACCGCGGTATCGGGCGCGGCATGAAGGTCGGCAAGGAAAGTGTTGCCGGCGTGATGGCCGCGCTGCAAGCCTGGATGAAGCGCGACCATGCAGCCATCCGGTTGCGCGAGGACGCCGCGCTGCGCCTGTGGCAGGCGTGCCTGCGGCAGTTCGCAGACCTGTCCTGCGAATGCGTCCCCGACCCCACCGGCAATCCGCTGCAGCGCCTGCGCGTGCGGGTCCTGCCCGGCAGCCGGTGGACCGCGCGCACGCTGGCCGACGCACTGGCCACCGGCGACCCCCCGGTGATGGTGCGCGACTACCAGACCGACCTGGGTTATGTCGACCTCGACCCCTGCAATCTGCATCCGGGCGAAGCAGAGATCGTGGCACGGCAGCTGGCAACCCGGCTGCGCGAACCAAGTGAGATCACACAGTGCGGGATCGCACCCTTGTCCAGGTCTGGCGAATGTGCTTAAATAAATCGAACTCGGAACCACCGCTGATCCACCAGCAGCGTCGCTGCCAGTGCGTGTCAACCGATCAACAGGAGATGCTTCTATGACTAGTTCACGGCGATCTGTTTTGACAGCCGGGGCAGCAGCGGCTGCGTTGGCCGGCGTGGGTGTGCCGCTTGTGAGCCGCGCGCAGGCCCGGCCCCCGCGCCAGGCGCGCATGGTGCCGCACGGCAACCTCAATGTGCTCGATCCGATCTGGACCACCCAGAACATGGCCGCCTACCACGGCGCCATGATGTACGACACGCTGTTCGGTATCGACGGAAATTTCAACCCACAGCCACAGATGGTGGGCAAGACCGATATTTCGGCCGACCGCAAGACCTACACCTTCGAGTTGCGCCCGGGTCTGAAATGGCATGACGGCACCAACGTCACGGCACGCGACTGCGTTGCCTCGCTGCGCCGCTGGCAGGTCAAGGACGGCGCCGGCACGCACCTGTTCGCGCGGGTTGCCGACACCCCGGTCGTTGACGAAAAGACCTTTCGCATCGTGCTCAAGGAGCCGTATGGCCTGCTGATCGAGGCGCTCGCCAAGACCAGCACGCCGGTGTGTTTCATGATGAAGGCCGAGATCGCGGCCACCGACCCGAACACCCAGATCACCAAACACATTGGCTCAGGCCCGTTCAAGTTCGTTGAATCCGAGTACCGTGACGGAGTGCGTGTGGTCTACGAACGCAACCCCGACTACGTGCCCCGCAGCGAACCAGCCTCGGGAATTGCCGGCGGCAAGGTGGTCAAGCTCGACCGCGTGATCTGGGACATCATGCCGGACGCGCAGACCGCCGCCGCGGCGCTCCAGACCGGTGAGGTGGATTTTTTCGAGGTGCCCCCGATCGAAATACTGCCGGCACTGGCTGGCGCACCGGGCGTGAAGGTGGAGGTGTTCAACAAGTTCGGCAATGTCGGGTACTGCCGCCTGAACCATCTGCACCCGCCATTCAACAACCTGAACGCACGCAAAGCCGCACAGCTCGCGGTCAACCAGGAAGACATCCAGCGTGCAGCCGTCGGTGATGCAAAGTACTACCAGACCTGTGGCTCGCATTTCACCTGCGGCTCGCCGATGGGTGCGGAAGACGGCTCCGAAGCCTTGATGCTCAAGGCGCCGATGGCCGAACGCCAGGCCAAGGCGCGCGAGTTGCTCAAGCAATCCGGTTACGACGGCAAACCCATCATCTTGCTGCACGCAACCAACATCCACGTGATGAACCAGACCATGCTGGTGATCGCCCAAAACCTGCGCCAGGTCGGCTTCAACGTGCAAATGGCCTCCAGCGACTGGGGCGGCGTCGTGACCCGCCGTTCCAACCAGAGCCCACCGGAGCAGGGCGGCTGGAACGTGTTCTTCACCTGGGGTGGGGGCAACGCCACTGCGAACCCGATAGCGCTGTCAGCCCATGCCGCCACCGGCAAGACAGCCTGGTTTGGCTGGCCAGAAAACCAGCAGACCGAAACCATGCGCACCGAGTGGTCGGCCGCACCCACGCTGGCGGCCCGCCGCGCCATCGCGCAACGCATGAACAAACACATGATGGACTACGTGCACGACATCAAGACCGGCCAATGGGTCGGGCCGGTCGCCTACCGTGCAGACCGGCTGCGCGGACTGATCCAAGTGCCTGAGATCATTCCATGGTGGGGCGTGGAGCGTTACGCCTGAGGGTTAACGGGTGTACCTCCGTACTGCGCGCTCCGGCTTGAGCGCCTTGGGAGCGGCCCAGCGGCGCTCCTGCTTCTTGCCGCTGATGCCACTCTCGGCCTGGGCGCGGGCATGATCTCGCCCATCGTCAAGCCCGCCTGATGCTGTCCTACGTCCTTCGTCGCCTGCTCGGCGTCGTCCCGGTGATGCTGATTGTCGGCATCTTCGTGTTCTCGCTGCTGCATCTGGCGCCGGGCGATCCGGCCGCCATCATTGCTGGCGATACCGCAACCGCGCAAGATATCGCGCGAATCCGCACCAACCTCGGGCTGGATCGCCCGCTGCTCGACCAGTTTGCAAGCTGGGGCTGGGCCACGCTGCGTGGCGACTTGGGCGTGTCGATGTTCTCCAACGTTCCTGTCACCACGCTGCTGGGGCAACGCGCCGGCGCCACCGGCTCGTTGGCGCTCACCACGATGCTGGTCGCCGTGGTCATCGCCATCACGCTCGGTGTGCTGGCCGCATGGAAGGCCGGCTCCCTGCTGGACCGCGCCGTCATGGGGCTGGCAGTGATGGGTTTTTCGGTGCCGGTGTTTGTCGTCGGTTACATCCTGGTGTATTTCGTCGCACTGCAGTGGCGCTGGCTGCCGGTGCAGGGCTACAAGGAATTGTCCGAAGGGTTCTGGCCCTGGCTGCGCCATCTGATCCTGCCCTCGGTGGCGCTTGGTCTGGCGTATGTCGCGCTGATTGCGCGTATCACGCGTGCCAGCATGCTCGAGGTTTTGTCCGAGGATTACATCCGCACCGCCAACGCCAAGGGTTTGGCCACCCTGCCCGTGTTGCTGCGGCACGCGCTGCAAAATGCCGCCGTGCCGATCGTCACGGTGGTGGGCATCGGTATCGCGCTGCTGATCTCCGGTGTGGTCATCACCGAGACCGTGTTCAATATTCCCGGTATCGGCCGCCTGGTCGTCGACGCGATCGCCCGCCGTGACTACCCGATCATCCAGGGGGCGATGGTGGTGTTCGCTGGCATCTACGTGCTGATCAACCTGCTGGTCGACCTGTCCTACGGCCTGCTCGACCCACGGATCCGTTACCACTGATGGCCGACGGCAAACCATCCGCCATCGCCGCGGAGTTCCTGCGGCGCCACCCGACCATTGTGGTCGGAGCGACCTTATTGTTGCTGGTGATACTGGCTGCGATCATGGCGCCCTACGTCACGCGCGACCCGATCCTCCTGGAGCCGATCAACCGGCTCAAGCCTCCGTCGGCCGAGTTCTGGATGGGTACCGACAGCCTGGGCCGCGATATCTTTGCCCGGACCGTACATGGCGCACGTATCTCGCTGCTGGTCGGCCTGACGGTGGCCATCGTCTCGGTGTTCAGCGGGCTGGTCATCGGGCTGCTTGCGGGTTATTTCAACCGCGTCGACGCGGTGGTCATGCGTGTCATGGACGGCGTGATGGCGGTTCCTGCGATCCTGCTGGCAATTGCCCTGGTGGCTTTGCTTGGCGCCAGCGTGAAAGTGGTCATCATCGCCATCGCGATTCCGGAGATACCGCGCGTCACGCGCCTGGTGCGTTCGGTGGTGTTGTCGGTGCGCGACCTGCCCTATGTGGAGGCGGCGCGCTCCAACGGCACCCGCGTGGCCAAGCTGCTGCGCCGCCATATCCTGCCCAGCACAGCGGCGCCGCTGATCGTGCAGGGCACCTTCATCTGTGCCTCGGCCATCCTGACCGAAGCTGGCCTGAGCTTTTTGGGTGCCGGCACGCCCCCCGAAATTCCCACCTGGGGCAACATGATTGCGTCCAGCCGACTGTATTTGCAGATCGCACCGTGGACGATCTTCGCGCCGGGTATCTGCCTGGCCGTGGTGGTGCTGGCCGTCAACCTGCTGGGCGACGGCCTGCGCGACCGGCTCGACCCGCGTATTTCGCGGCGCATGTGATGGAACCCATTCTCGCGATCGACAACCTGCATACACGCTTCTTCACGCGCGACGGCGTGGTGCGGGCCATCGAGGGCCTGTCGCTCACGGTGCAGGCCGGCGAAGTGCTGGGCATTGTGGGCGAAAGCGGCTGCGGCAAGTCGGTCACGGCGCTGTCTGTGATGCGGCTGATTCCGTCCAATTCGGGGCGCATCGTCGAAGGCTCCGTACGTTTCGAGGGCAAGGACCTCGCCACCCTCGACGACGCGCAGATGCGCGCCATCCGCGGCAACCAGATCGCCATGGTTTTCCAGGAGCCGATGACCTCGCTCAATCCGGTGCACACCGTGGGCGCGCAGATCGCCGAGGCGGTGCGTATCCACCAGGGGCTGTCCAAGGCTGCTGCCATGGCGCGCGCCGCGGAGATGCTGGGCCTGGTGCGCATCCCCGATGCCGCGCGCCGGCTGAACGACTACCCGCACCAGTTCTCGGGTGGCATGCGCCAGCGCGTGATGATCGCCATGGCGCTGTCGTGCAACCCGAAGCTGCTGATCGCCGACGAACCCACCACTGCGCTCGACGTGACGATCCAGGCGCAGATCCTGAAACTCATGATCGAACTCAACGGCCGTGTCGGCGCCGCCATCATGCTGATCACGCACGACCTGGGCGTGATCGCCGAGACGGCGCACCGCGTGGTCGTGATGTACGCCGGGCGCAAGGTCGAGGAGGCCACGGTCGATGCGCTGTTCGACAAGCCGGTGCACCCGTACACCCGCGGCCTCATGGCGAGTATTCCGCGCGGCCGCCAAGGCGCGCGCACCCGCCGGCTCAGTGAGATTCCTGGCATCGTGCCCTCGCTGCGCGAGACCGTGCCGGGCCAGCCGGCGTTCCTCGGGTGTGCGTTTGCGCCGCGCTGCGGATTTGCCACGCCGCGCTGCCACACGCAGGCGCCTCCCCTGCTCCAGTACGACGCCGCAGGCGTGGTGCATGCGGTGCAGGGCCAGGCGCAAGCTGGCGCCCACCTCGCGGCATGTTGGGAAATCGAACGGGTGGTGGCGTCATGATTCGCGTGACCACCCCCGGCGTGCAGCGTTGCGCAACGTGGTGCACAAAGGATTCCGAATGACCGAAGTGCTGCGGGTCGAGGGCCTGAAGAAACTCTTTCCGGTGCGCCGGGGTGTCCTGCAGCGGGTGGCTGGCCATGTGAGGGCGGTGGATGGCGTGTCGTTCGCCATCCAGGCCGGCGAAACCCTGTGCCTGGTCGGTGAGTCCGGCTGCGGCAAGTCCACCGTAGGCAAGACCATCCTGCGCCTGCAGGAGCCCACAGCCGGCCAGATCTGGCTCGGCGGCACCGACGTCACCACGCTGGGCGAGGAGCAAATGCGCGTGCACCGGCGCGAAGTGCAGATGGTCTTCCAGGACCCGTATTCCTCGCTCAATCCGCGCATGCGTGCCGGGCAGATCATCGCCGAACCGCTGGAGAATTTCGGCCTGGCCGAGGGTGCCGAAAAAGACCGCCAGGTCCACTCCCTGCTCGAGAAAGTCGGCCTGCGCAAAGATGCTGCCGAACGCTTTCCGTTCGAGTTTTCGGGTGGCCAGCGTCAGCGCCTCGGCATCGCACGCGCGCTGGCCCTCAACCCGAAACTGATCGTGGCCGACGAACCGGTCTCGGCGCTCGATGTCTCGGTGCAGGCCCAGGTGCTGAACCTGCTGATGGACCTGCAGGACGAATTCGGCCTGGCCTACCTGTTCATCTCGCACGACCTCGCCGTGGTGGAACATATCGGGCACCGCATCGCCGTGATGTACCTGGGCCGGATCGTCGAGCTCGCGCCCAAGGACCGGATCTTTGCGCAGCCCCAGCACCCCTATTCCGAGGCCCTGATGGCGGCCGCCCCGATTGCCGACCCCAAGTCCCGGCGCAAGCGCCTGGTCATCGAAGGTGACGTGCCCAGCCCGATGAACCCGCCGACCGGCTGCCATTTCCACACCCGTTGCCAGTACGCGGAGGCGCGCTGCAAGCGCGAGTACCCGCCGCTGCAGGAGATCGCGCCCGGCCACGTGGTGGCCTGCCACCTGCGCACCAAGGACACACTGGCAGCGGCCTGAGCCGCGCGGCCGCGACCAGGACAAACGCACTGCAGTGATTGGCACCAAGCACCCCCGTGAATGAAGCCCCCATGGACATACTGACGCAACTCGGTGTACCACGCCGCATCAACGTCGCCGGCACCCTGACCCGGCTTGGCGGCAGCCTGATGGAGCCCGAGGTCCTGCAGGCGATGGTGCAGGCGGCGGCGGTATCGGTGGACATCGCCGAATTGCAGACCGGCGCCAGTGGGGTGATCGCACGGGTCACCGGAGCGCAGGCCGGCATCGTCACGTCGGGCGCCGCGGCCGGACTTACGCTGGCGGTTGCTGCCTGCCTCGCACGCTGGGACGTCGCCCGCATGGCCGCGCTGCCCGACACGCGGGGCATGCCCAACCGGGTGCTGATGGCGCGCACCCACCGCAACAGTTACGACCATGCGATCCGACTGGCGGGCGCCCGGATCATCGACATCGGCCACAACGACCGTGGCACGGGTGCTGGCATCCGTGGGCTGGAGCCCTGGGAGATCGACGCTGCCATCACCGACCAGACCGCCGCCATGGTGTTCGTGGCCACCGCACAGACCGCCGACGAACTTCCCGCGGTGCTCGAAGTCGTGCACGCGCGCGGCCTGCCGGTGATCGTCGACGCAGCCGCCCAATTGCCACCACGCTCCAACCTGCAGCGCTTCATCTCCGCCGGCGCCGACCTGGTCGTCTTCAGTGGCGGCAAGGCACTTGGTGGCCCACAGTCCAGCGGGATCCTCGCCGGGCGACGCGACCTGATCGGCTCGGCGCTGGTGCAGATGATGGACATGGATGTCAGCCCGCAAACCTGGTCCCCCTCGAGCCTGATCGACCGCCAGGCGCTCAAGGGTATTCCCCACCACGGCATTGGCCGTGGTTTCAAAGTTGGCAAGGAAGAGATCGCCGGGTTGGTCTGCGCGCTGGAGCGTTTCATGGCGCGGGACGAAGACGCCCACGCAGCCGCCCTGGGTGCACGCCTGCAAGCCATCACCGCCGCACTCGCGGGCGTGCCCGGGCTCTCGGTGCGCATGATCGAGGCCACGCAGCGCGCCCCGATCCCGACGCTGGAACTCGAGGTCGGGCCACGCGCGCTGGCCATGGTCGGTCGCCTGCAGACCGGCGACCCGCCGGTGCATGTGGGTGAGCGCCTGGTCGACGCCGGCATCCTCGGCATCAACCCCCAGACCCTGCGCCCCGAGGACGATGCCGTCCTGGTGCGCTGCATCATCAACACCTGCAGGAGCACTGAATGACCATCACCGGCCCTACCCACGATCTGATCTTGCGCGGCGCGCGCGTGATCGACCCGTCCCAGAACCTTGACCGCGTGACCGATGTGCGCTTCACGGGGGGCAGGGTCGCCGCCGTGGGTGACCAGCTGGTCGCCGGCCCGGCCACCGAAGTACGCGACCTGCGCGGCAAGGTGGTCACGCCTGGCCTGATCGATCTGCACACCCACGTGTACTGGGGCGGCACGTCCATCAGTGTCGACGCCGTGGCGCTCGCGCGCACCAGTGCCACCGCCACCTTCGTCGACGCAGGCACCGCCGGGCCGGGCAACTTCCCCGGCTTTCGCAAACACGTGATCGAGCCAGCACTGCCGGTGCGCATCCTGCCGCTGCTCAACCTGTCGTTCGCCGGCATCTTTGCATTCTCGGGCACCGTGATGGTCGGTGAATGTGAAGACCTGCGCCTGCTCGACCTCAAAGAGTGTGTGCGTGTTGCCCAGGAAAACGCCGACCTGGTGGTCGGCATCAAGGTGCGCGTCGGGCGCGGCGCCAGCGGCAATTCGGGCATCGCACCGATGGACATGGCGCTCGAAGTGGCCGAGGCCACCGGCCTGCCACTGATGGCCCACCTGGACCACCCGCCACCGTCGCGCCTGGACGTGATGTCGCGCCTGCGCAAGGGCGACATCCTGACGCACTGCTTCCGCCCGTTCCCGAACGCACCCTCGCACCCTGGCGGCGGTGTGCGCCCCGAGGTGCTGGCTGCGCGCGAGCGCGGCGTGATCTTCGACATCGGCCACGGCGCGGGCTCCTGTGGTTTTGCCACCAGCCGCGCGATGCTGTCCGCCGGTTTCAAGCCCGACGTCATCTCCAGCGACGTGCATATCCTGTCGATCGGCGGGCCAGCGTACGACCTGCTGCAGACACTGGCCAAGTTCCACGCTTTGGGCATGAGCCTGTCGGAGGTGGTGGCCTGCGGCACCACCAATGCGGCCAATGCCATCCGCCGGCCCGACCTGGGCACGCTGGCGGTCGGGTCTGTTGGCGAGGCCAGCATCTTCGAAGTGTTGTCCGAGCCTACCGAGTACAAGGACGTGGTGGGCGAGACAATCACCAGCGCACACCGCTTCGTCGCCCACGGCCTCGTGCTCGATGGCAAATGGTGGACCTGACAGACAGCAAATCACAAAGGAGCAAGCCGTGTCCCAACCCAGCATGATTTTTACCGATGTCGATTACGGGCGCCAAGGCAAGCAGGTCGACTGGCTGAACCTGCCGCATTCCGTCACGCGTTCGGCCTACGGCGCGATCTCGATCCCGATCGCGGTCATCCGCAACGGTGATGGCCCCACCGTTTTCCTGATGGCGGGCAACCATGGCGACGAATACGAAGGGCAGATCGTTCTGGCCAAATTGGTCCGCGAGCTGGAACCCGCGCACATCAAGGGCCGCGTGATCATCCTGCCGGCGGCCAACCTGCCAGCGGCCATGGACGGGGCGCGCGTGTCGCCGATCGACCAGGGCAACCTGAACCGCGCATTTCCAGGTGATCCGCACGGCACACCCACGTTCGCAATTGCGCACTACATCGACAGCATCCTGTACCCGATGGCCGACTTCCACCATGACCTGCACTCGGGTGGTTCGTCGCTCAGGTACATGCCGTTCTGCTCCATGCGCAACAGCGGAGATGCGGCGCTGGATGCGCGTTCGCTGGCTGCCCTGCGCGCCTTCGACGCGCCCCTGAGCATGGTATGGGCCTACAACCCTGAGAACCGCCTGGCCGGGGCCGCGGCGGCGCGGCGTGGCCTGGTGTCGCTGGGTGGCGAGTTTGGCGGCGGCGGCCATGTCGACCGCAGCAGCCTCGCCATGCTGGACCGCGGTGTGCGTAATTTTCTGCAGTTTTCCGGTGTGATGGCCAATGCCGAACCCCTGCCAGCACCACGCGGCACACGCATGGTCGAGGTGAGCAGCCGCGACCACTATGTCTACGCCACCGAGGCCGGCCTGCTGGAGCCGCTGGTCGACCTCGGCGCGGAGGTGAAACAGGGTGATCTTGCCGGGCAGATTCACTTTGTCGACAACCCGGCGCGCGCACCGGTGCCGTGTTTCTTCCGGCGCGCGGGCATGGTGGTCTGCCAGCGGCACTTCGGCCGCGTGGTGCGTGGCGACTGCGTGGCACACCTGGCGACGGACTGCGCCTGAGGCAGCAACATGGCCCGCACCGTCACCCTGGCCGCCGCCCAGATGGGGCCGATATCCCGCAGCGAGGACCGCGCCAGCGTCGTGGCCCGGCTGCTCGCCATGATGCGCCAGGCCAAGGCCATGGGCGCCGATGTTGTGGCCTACCCCGAGGCCACACTCACCGCTTTCTTTCCGCACTGGTTCACCGAGGACGAGGCCGAAGTCGACGCCTGGTTCGAGCGCGAAATGCCCGGTCCGCAAACCCAGCCGCTTTTCGACGAAGCCCGCCGCCTGGCGATCGGTTTTCACCTAGGGTATTGCGAGCTGGATTTTTCCGCCGGGCGCAAACGCCGCTTCAACACATCGATCCTGGTGGACTCCAGCGGGACGATCATCGGCAAATACCGCAAGATCCATCTGCCCGGCCACTCCGACCACCGCCCCGGAACACCGTTCCAGAATCTGGAGAAGCGCTACTTCGAAGTCGGCGACCTGGGGTTCGGAGTCTGGCGCGCCTACGGAGGCGTGGCGGGCATGATCATCTGCAACGACCGGCGCTGGCCCGAGTCCTACCGGGTGCTGGGCCTGCAAGGCGTCGACATGGTGTTCTGCGGCTACAACACCCCGGTGCACCATCCGGCAGCGCCCGACCACGACCGGCTCGGGCAGTTCCACAACGAGTTGTCGATGCAGTCGGGGGCCTACCAGAACAGCTGCTGGGTCGTGGGCATCGCCAAGGCCGGCATGGAGGAAGGTGTGGACATGATCGCCGGCAGTTGCATCATCGCGCCCAATGGCGAGATCGTGGCGCGGGCCACCAGCGCAGACGACGAGGTGATCGTGGCCCGCTGCGACCTCGACTTGGGGCGCTCCTACCGCGAGACAACCTTCAACATGGCCATCCACCGGCGCCCCGAGCACTACCGCATGATCGTGGAGCGTACTGGCAGGCCCGATCCCGGCTAAGCCCGGCCCGCTGCGCCTGGTAAAAAACGGCGCGGCAGATACTACCAAGCCACGGGGGTAGGGGTCAGGTCTTGCATTGCGATATTGCGAAACAAGACCTGCCCCCTCGGAGGTGACCCCCTCGGAGGTGCGTTGCCCGGTCTGCGTTGACTGTGGGGCGCGTCGCGGCAGGCGCAGCCCGGCGGGGGCTCAACCTGGAGCGGTCGGGCGCTGAACGCGCCGACTGCCCTGTGGTGCTCGCCCGAGGGTCGGGCCGCAGAACTCACTGCGTTCACTTCGTTCTCTCCGTTCGGACAACCGCGGCCAGAATGATGACGAAGTGCGCTGCGCGCACCGACCCTCGGGCTGCGCTCCTCGGCGCCCCAGAAATCGCCCCCACCGGGCTGCGCCTGCCGCGACGCTGGGCTTTTGGTGTTCGGGAGGTCGGGGCCCGGACTTCCCCACACTCGACCATGCATGCAGGCGGGGACAGGGGTCAGGTCTTGTTTTGCCACAATGGCAAACAAAAACCGACCCATCGATGCACAGGCCTTTGCCGCCGGGCTCCTGGTTTGCGCGTCTGCGGGGTCACGTCTGCGCACGCGTCTGCGGGGTCACACACGTCTGCGGTCTGTCGGGTCAGCGGTCTGTGGGGTCAGGTCTTGTTTTGCAATGTCGCAATGCAAGACCTGACCCCCACCCCGCATGACCCCCACCCCGCAATGTCGCAATGCAAGACCTGACCCCCACCCCGTGACCCCCACCCCGGGTCTTGTTTCGCAATGTCGCAATGCAAGACCTGACCCCCACCCCGCGGAGGAAAACGAACGTCCGCAATGGGCCGGAAGCAAGCGCCCCCCACCGGCCCAATGGCCGAGAGTGAAAAGTATCAGCCTACGCCGGGGTTGCCCTTGACACCGGTCAGCGTCGGCATGTTCAGCTTGCGCGGCGCGATCGTTCCCTTGGACTTGAGCCAGGGCTCCACCAGATCCCAGATCGGCTTGCCGCCGGCCGTCTTCGCCTCTTCGGCCACCGGCGCCCAGCCTGCCACCTTGTAGGTGCGATCGGCTTCCACCGCCTTGCCGCCCAGGCGCATGTTGTCGATGCGTTTGCCCATCGCAGCCTGCGGATCGCAACTGTATTGCAGGCCACCCACACGGACCATGTCACCCCCCTGCTGGTAGTAGGGGTCGGGGTTGAACAGGTTGTCGGCCACGTCCTCCAGGATGTTCTTGATCGTGGCCCCGGTCATCTGCGTCAGCGTGGTGGTGGGGTAGGTGATGGCCGTCATGTCCATCAGCCACTCGCGCGTGATCGCCTGGCCCGGCAGCAGGCTGGTGCCCCAGCGAAAGCCTGGCGAAAAAGCGATCTCGGCGCTCTGCACGTCCATCAGGGCGTCCAGCAGCAACTGGTCGCCCGTGCCATTGAAGTTGCCGCGCCGGTACAGCAGTCCCTGGTTGACCGCCAGCTTCTCGGACAACTTGCTCTCGTAGGGGGCCCGCACACGCGTGATCAGGGCGTCCATCTCGGTGTCGGCCTTGAGCATGTTGGCAAACACCGGCAGCAGCTTGTAGCGGAAGTCAGTCACACGGCCGTCCTTGACCTCGAAGTCCAGCACACCCAGGAACTTGCCATTCGATCCTGCGTTGGTCACCAGCGTCTTGCCGCTCTTGTTGCCGATCACGCTGGCCACCGGCATGCCGTCGTGCGTGTGGCCACCCATGATGGCGTCGATGCCGGTCACGCGGCTGGCCATCTTGAGGTCCACGTCCATGCCGTTGTGCGAAAGCAGGACGACCACCTTGGCGCCCTTGGCACGGGCCTCGTCGACTGTCTTCTGCATCGCCTCTTCCTGGATGCCAAAGCCCCAGTCGGCGACCATGTAGCGCGGGTTCGCGATCGGCGTGTACGGAAACGCCTGACCGATGATGGCACACGGCACGCCGTTGATCTCGCGCAGCACATAGGGCTTGAACACCGGGTCGCCGAAGTCGTTGGTCTTGACGTTCTGGGCGACGAAATCGATCTTGCCGGCAAAGTCCTTCTCGACGATTTCCTTCACGCGCTCCATGCCCAGCGTGAACTCCCAGTGCCCGGTCATCACGTCCACACCCAGCAGCTTGCATACGTCGACCATGTCCTGCCCGTTGGTCCACAAGGCAGTGGCCGAGCCCTGCCAGGTGTCGCCGCCATCGAGCAACACGGCGCCAGGACGGCTGGCCCGCATGCGTTTGACCAACGTCGCCAGATGGGCAAAGCCGCCGACCTTCCCATAACGCCGCGCGGCGCGTTCGAAGTCGAGGTGGGTCAGCGCGTGGGCCTGTGCACTGCCCGGTCGCACACCCGCTGTGCGAAGCAGGTGCTCGCCCACCAAGTGGGGCAGCTGGCCCTTCATCGTGCCGAACCCAAGGTTGACGTTTGGCTCCCGGAAGTGGATTGGCTTGAGTTGCGCATGGCAGTCGGTCATGTGCAGGAACGACACGGTCCCGAACCGGGCGAAGTCATACAGACCACGCTCTGCGCTGGCCGCCTGAACATCGGCGTAGCGGCCCAGCCCCATGCCGGCCATGGTTGCTGCGCCCAGCACCTGCATGAATTCACGTTTTGTCAGGTTCATCTTCTGTAGTTCAATGAATGAGCAAGCACTGATTTAAACAGTCAAAAAAGACCCGGACTAAGCCGGGCCGGGAGCCGCCACTGCGGTTACTGGTTGACCGGCGACTTCGGGTCGAGCAGCAGCCCCACCACATGGCGCACCTGCGCCTCGCTGAGGATGCCCATGTGGCCGGCACGCGGCATGTTGGAACAGGCGTTGTAGGCCTTGGAGTTCCAGATCTTGCCCCAGGTGTATTCGACGATGGGTTTCGACGCAGCGCTGTTGGGGTCACTGACACCGCGGATCTTGCCGTAGTTGTACAGGCTCGGGCCGATGGTGCCGTAGGAGATCTCCTTCTTGTCGATCTGGTGGCAGTTGTAGCAGTTGCCACCGTTGGCCTGGCCGGCTTCGTCGGTCCAGGTGAGGCCGCGGCCGCTCTGCGCGATTCGCTCGCCCTCGCGCCAGTCGCCAAGGAACTTGCCGTCGCTGGGCCAGCGGATGGTCTTCATGTTGGCTGCCTCGATGGCCTTGCCGATCGCATCATCGATCGGCTTGCCGGCCACATCGGCTGCGCTGCACTCGCGGTTGGTGTCGTCCTGCTCCAGCCGGTCGGCCTTGACCAGGCCCTGGTCCCGGAACGACGCCTTGACGATGTCGGCGGTGAGCTTGTCGAGGTCGGTGCCAGAAGGCACCGACGCACAGCTGGTGAGCCCCAGCACGACCAGTGGCGCCAGGAAGCGAATGCGGTTTGTCATGCTTGCGGTTCCTTATCGTTTGATGGCCGGGGCGATCGATTCGCCGCCCAGGCCGTTGACACCGAGGTACATGCCCAGCGCGACGGTGACGTCGCTGCCGAACAACGGGTAGGGGAAACGCTGCTGGCGGTAACAGTCGTTCAGGCGCAACTGCATGCCCCACATCTGGCCGTTCGATACACGGTACGCGGGCCAAGCACCAAAACCAGCGCCGGCGCCAGGGTTCTTGGTGAGGTTGGGCAGGTCCTGCAGGCGGATGCGTTTGCCGTCTTCGCCGTGGCAGGACGCGCAGGAAAAGTCATGCGGGCCGGCACGCATGAAGAACAGGCGCTTGCCGACTTCGTACATCGTCTTTTCCTGCGTGGTGTTGTTGGGCAGCTTGAACATCATGCCGCGCGACTCCGCAGACACATAGGCAGTCAACGCGGTGACGTTCACCTGTTCGCCACGCCCGAAAGCCGTCTTGGCGATCTCTGTGGCATTGAAGCCCTGCAGTGTCTCCATGCAGGTCAGCAGGCGCGACTCCATGTCCTGCACCTTGCCGGTGTCCTTGAAATACCGCGGCAACTCGACGAAGGCGCCTTTCACCACGCCGGGGCCCTTGCCGAGGTCACACTGCTCCAGCGATGCGTTCTTGGGACCACGTTTTTGCGTCCACAAGCCTTCGCCCTTGGCTTCGAACAGGTCCGCCGGGTTGCCGTCGGCCAGCATCGCCCGGTACTCGGCGATGCCGTCGGCGGCAGATTTTTGGGCCCATGCGCTGCCTTGGGCGCACAAGAGCACCGCCGCTGCCAGCAGCAGCTTGTGTGATTTCATCGTGGTATCTCCAAATAGGGAATGTCGGGTCGCGCCGGGGGAACCGGCGACGCCCATGCCTGTCAACGGGTGCTCACTCAGGAAACAGTCGCCTCATCGGTGCGGCTGTCGCCCTTGTTGTCCTTCCAGTTGACAGCAATCTTGTCGCCGGCCTTGGCGCCCTTGACGGTGAACTGCAGGAACGGGTTCTTGGCCACGGCCGGGCCCCATTCGGCGCTGAGCACCGTCTTGCCGTTGTGGGTGGCGGTGACATCGGTGATGTGCCACGCGGGAATGATCTTGCCGGCTGCGTCCTTGCGCTGACCGGTTTCCATCTCATGCGCCATCAAAACGCGAACGGTGGCATTGCCACCCGCGGCCTGGGCACGTATACGCATCGGATCTGCCATGGTGAACTCCTGGATCTGGTTGGTGTGGGGTTGGGCTGAATCGGGTGTCTGGGCGTCAACCGCCGCAGCCGCCGAGCGTGACCTTGACTTCCTTCTTGGCGAAGAGGACCTTGCCGTCGTTCATGACCGCAACCGCGTACACGTCCGACGACTGTCCCATCTTGGCGCGCGTCAGGATGTTGCTGTCGATGCTGTCGGTGATGTTGAACACTGCAATCAGCGCGCTCGGATTCTTCTCGACCAGCACCAGCAACTGTTTCACACCGGGCAAGGCCGTGCTGGCGCCCAGGGGGACAACCGCACCGTTTTCTGCAATGTCCGGCCCGGTGATGGTGACGTCCTTGCTCTCGGCAGGTGCCCCGGCGCCAAGCGCCTTGAGCACTTCGGGCAGGTTCTTGGCCTCGAAGGCCTTGGCGTTGAAGGCATGGGCAAACTGCGGGAACAGGCCGGTCGTGGCCAGCAAGCCGGCGACGATGGTGCCGTGCTGGAGTGTCTTGCGACGGGTTGCCTTCATGGTGATCTCCTTGAAAATAAGTACATACTAATGAATCTGGACCAGTTTGCACTAGGGGAAACCCTTTTGCAAACCTGCGACCGCCGCGCCCTGAAGCGTTGGCCGGATGTGCTTGCCACCGTCGGCATCACCGGGCCGCCCCGGTTCCGATCCAGCTGGCAAGAAGCCGGGCATCGGCATCGCTGAGCGTCTGGGCCGGCATCGGGATCGGGCCCCACACCCCTGTGCCACCCGACCTGATCTTGCCAGAAAGATAGTCCACCTTGCCGGCGTGTTTTTTCGCGATGTCGGTGAACGCCGGCCCGACGATCTTCTGGCTGACACCGTGGCAGGCGGTGCAATTGAGCTTGGTGGCAAGCGCGAGCGCGGCCTTGCTGTCGACCCCGGCGCCATCGGTCTTGGGTGCCACCGCCGGCTTGGGCGGCGCGATCGGCGCCACCGCAACCGCAACCGCAACCGGCTGGCTGCCCGCCTTGCCTTCCGGCCGGCTCGTGTCGGCGCCGCGCTGCGGGCCCACCGGGCGGTTCTGCTCGGCCAGGTTGCCATGCTGGTTGCGCGCAAAGTCAGGCAAGGTGGACGCAACGACAGGCCCTTCGACGCAGTTGTGCATACACGCCACGGCCGCCACATCGGGCTTGGCCATCGACCGCAGTTCCTTGCCCGGCCACAACCCATGGGCCGTGGTCATGCCGTTGCGGTTGGGCATGCGGCTCTGGGCCTGCGCCATGGTCTGGTCGGACAGCGTGAAGTTGTCGGGCACCACGTTGCCAAGGTTCAGCAGGTACGCCAAAACCGCATACACCTCGTCGGGGGTCAGCGATTTGGGCTGGTTCCATGGCATGGCGCGGTTGATGTAGTCCCACAGCGTCGAGAGGGTGGCCACCTTCATCAAGGTGGTGCGGCCGGGGTAGGCCTGGTCGGTCAATCGCGCGACGCGACCGGTCTTCACGTCCTCGGCCGTGGTGCCGCCCACGATCGGGCTGAACACCTGGTTCGATTCACCGAACACGCCATGGCAGGACTCGCACTTGGTCTCCCACACGTTCTGTCCTTGCGCCACCGAACCCGACCCCTTGGGCAAGCCGAGGAAGTCCGGGCGCACATCGATGTCCCATGCGGCCAGTTCCTTGGGTGTGGCCGCGCGGCCAATGCCAGGGTACTTGTCGGCTGCGAACACCGGGGCGCACACCAGCACCAGCACCAGCACCAGCAGCGCCATCGCGCGCCAGATCGCGCGTTCAGGACAACTGGACATTCTTCACCTCGCCGTTCTCCTGCACCAGCCAGGACTGGATCGCATTGTTGTGGTAGATCGAGCGCGTGCCGCGCACTGCGCGCAACTGCCGGTAACCGGGCTGCACATAACCGGTGTCGTCGCTGGCCCGGCTCTGGATGATCGTGGCCTTGCCATCCCAGGCCCAGTCGATGTTGAAACGCGTCAGGCACTTGCCCAGCACCGGGGTTTCCAGCCGCGCGGGGCGCCAGTTGCGTCCACCGTCCACGGAAACGTCGACCTTCTTCACCTTGCCGCGCCCTGACCATGCCAGCCCGGTGATATTGTGGAAACCCTGGTCCAGCAGCACCTGCCCACCGGACGGTGTGGTCACGACGCTTTTGCATTCCTGGATGCTGGTGTACTGCCGGTGCTGGCCGCCGGGCATCAGGTCGATGTAGTGCACTGCCTCGTCCTTGGTGGCATAGGGCATGTCACCGAGCTCGATGCGGCGCAGGTACTTGACCCAGCTCACCCCTTGCATGCCAGGCGCGACCAGACGCAGCGGGTAGCCGTTTTCGGGCCGCAGCATTTCGCCGTTCTGCCCGTAGGCCACGAGGACTTCGCCCGACAGGATCTGGCCTATCGGAATGGTGCGGGTCATGGAAGACCCGTCCGCACCCTCAGCGAGCACGAACTTGCCGCGCTTGAGGTCTGCGCCGGCCATTTCCAGCAGGGTGATCAGCGGTATACCCGTGAATTCGCTGCACGACAACATGCCGTGGCTGTATTGCGCCGTGGGCACGGCCACGTTGCCCCACTCCATGCCGGTGTTGGCGCCGCATTCGATGAAGTGAAAACGCGACACGCTGGGCAGGCGCATGATCTCGTCGACTGTGAACACCTTGGGGCTCTTGACCATTCCAGGCACCGATCCGTTGACCATCAGCCGGTGCCTGGACGGGTCGATGTCCCACCAACCCTGGTGGTGCCGCTCGAAATGCAATCCGCTCGGAGTCACGATACCGAACATCGACTGCATGGGGGCGAACGACACCGACGACTGGGTGGTCTGGGTCAGGCCGGGGCTCTGACGGCGTTGCAGGTTGGCCTCAAACTTCGACGGGCGGCCGTAACCCTCCGACGCGACGCCCTGCCCCAGGCCGCGGCTGTGCTCGGGCAATTCCAGGATGTTGCTGTCGCCACCAGCCGCAGGAACCGGGTTGCCCTGCGCCATCGCAGCCGGCACCGCAGCACCCGCTGCAGCGGCGGCGAATGCGTTGCGCAAAAAATCGCGTCGGCCGGACCGGGCTTGCTGGAAAACGGCCTTGACACCTTCAGGGCTCAAAAACCCCTCCGGGGCACGGCGTATCCGTCCCACACCCAGATGATTCGTCTTCACGCAGCCTCCTTGATAGCGGGGTCCAGCCGGCAGGGCTGCCGGTCGCCGACCTCCTTCAATTGCTAAGTCAACATATTTGCATGAACGAATATATAACAGGAGAACCGGTCGACGATCTGGGGTTTACCCTTGCACCCCTCGCCGGCCTGGCCAATTTCAGCGCCGGCTCAGGGAAACCGGTAGTGGTCGCGGTTGAGCACTGCCGCGATGGCGGTCACCTCGTCCGGGAACAGCGACAGCTTGAGTTCGGTGTTGCACTGCTCCACCATGCCGCGCAGAAACCCCGCCGTGTTGATGCGGCCGGCGGGCCGGTAGATCGCGCTGCCGTCGCCCCCCACCTTGCCGCGGTGGCACGCAACGCAGCGGTTGTCGGCAATGAGTTTTCGACCCAGTTCCAGATCGGCGCCGTCGAATATGCGCGCGCCTTGCCCGAATGCTGGCGCGGCCAGCAGGGCCGCTAAAAGCGCCAATGAAAACCTGCACTGCAACATGTTCGGGACCTTTCTCGCGCTGCGCCAGCGCAGGCGACAACATGTTACCGTAGCGCCTGTTGGAGACAAGACATGCAGTTCACCGTGGAGCTTGATACATCCGGCCTCTTGTGCCCGATACCCATCATCAAGGCCAAGCGGGCCCTGGCGGCAATGGCTGGCGGCCAGGTATTGCGGGTCGTTTCCACCGACCCGGGCGCGGCGCGCGACATGCTGGCGCTGACCGCAAAAACCGGCGACACGCTGCTCGAACAGACCAGCGAGAACAAGAAATTCATCTTCTACCTGCGCAAGGCCTGATGCGCAGCGCCAGTCGCCCCATCCAATGAGTCCCGCAACCGCAGTCCTGGGTGGCGCGCTGGTGCTCGCCATGATTTTTGGCGCGGTCGCCAGCCGTAGCAGTTTCTGCATCATGGGTGCGATTTCGGATGCACGCAACATGGGTGACCGGGACCGCCTGCGCATGTGGCTGCTGGCTGCCGCCGTGGCCATGGTCGGCGCCAACCTGATGCACCTTGCAGGCTGGATCGATTTGTCCCAATCGGTCTACCAGCGCCCTGTCGTTCCCTGGTTGTCGCTGCTGCTGGGGGGAACGTTGTTCGGCGTCGGCATGACACTCGCCGGTGGCTGCCCGAACAAGAACCTGATCCGCCTGGGCGGCGGCAGCCTGCGCGCACTGGTGGTGCTGGTGTTTCTGGCGGTCTCCGCCTACATGACGCTCAAGGGCTTGTTCGCACATTGGCGCGCCACTTACCTGGACCGCTTCACGATCGACCTGTCGGCCATGGGCCTGGAGAACCAGGGCCTGGCCTCCATTCTGGCGAAAGCCACGGGCCTGCCCCATGTGCAGGCGCTGCTAGCGTGTGTTGCGGTGATTGGCATCGGGTTGCTGCTGCTTGTATTCAGGGACCGGCAGTTCCGCAGCCAACCGGGGATGGCAGCAAGCGCCACTGTGCTCGGCCTGCTCGTGGCCGCCGGGTGGTACCTGACGGGCCACATCGGCCACGCGGAAAACCCCGACACGCTGGAGATCGTGTATTTCGCCACCAACACCCGAACTCTGGAATCGTTCAGTTTCGTGGCGCCCACTGCATACAGCCTGGAGTTGCTGATGTTGTGGACCGACCGGTCCCTGCACGCCACCTTCGGCATCGTGAGTGTCACAGGTGTCATGCTCGGGTCGCTGGTGGTGGCACTCGCCACCCGCAGTTTTCGGCTCGAGGGTTTTGCGTCCTTGCAGGACCTGCAATTCCATATCGCAGGTGCAGTGCTGATGGGGTTCGGCGGTGTGACCGCCCTCGGATGCACCGTGGGCCAGGGTCTGTCGGGGCTGTCCGCACTGGCACCCGGTTCCCTGATTGCGGTGGCGGGAATCGTGTGCGGGTCGGTCGCCACCATGAAATGGATGGAGCGCGCGTGACACTTTCGCAAACTCTGTGCGTGTGCTTAAATATCAGCCACTACTAATTGAAAGAAACAACCATGCGCCGCGTATTTCAAGTGTTGCTTGCATTTGCCGCCACCGTTGTGCTGTGTGGCACCGCGCTAGCCCAGGACCGTGTGGTCTACCACATCGACGACGCGGCGGCGCAGGCCACCAAGGGCCTGCGCAATATCCGCAACCACCTGGATGTGGCCCCCGACACCAAGATCACCGTCGTCACCCATGCCAACGGAGTGGATTTCCTGATGGAAGGCGCCAAGGACGCCAAGGACGCGAACATCGATTACGGCTCGCTGGTGAGTGCGCTCAAGGCGCGCGGCGTGGCGTTCGAAATCTGCGAGATCACGCTGCGAAACCGCAACCTCAAGAAAGAGCAGTTCACCATGGACGCGACATTCACCCCCTCGGGTGTGGTGCGTATCGGCCGCCTGCAAAGCCGCGAGAACTTCGCCTACATCAAGCCATGAGCGCTGCCGGGCGCCTGGTGCCCACAGCGCGCACCGCGGAGTGGTTCCGGGCTCCGGCGCGCGGCTGGCTGGCGGCTGTGTCGATCCTTTGGCTGGCAGTCGCGGGCAGCCCGGCACTCGCGGTCGAGGTGCGTTTTGTGCGTGTCGCCGAGGGTGTCTATGCCCACATCGGCGACACCGGTGGCCGCAGCTACGACAACGAGGGGCTGAACGCCAACATCGGCATGGTAGTGACCCCCGAGGGCGTTGTGCTGATCGACAGCGGTGCGTCGTTCCAGTCCGCGCGGCAGATCCACCAGGCAGTGCGCCAAGTCACCAACCAACCCGTGCGCTGGGTGATCAACACCGGCGGGCAGGACCACCGATGGCTGGGTAATGGGTACTTCCGCGCGCAAGGCGCACAGACCATTTCCCATGTCCGGGCCCGCGCCGACATGCTGGCCCGCGGTGGCGACCAGATCGCGGTGTTGCGCGAGGTGCTGAAGGAGCGCGCCGACGCAACCGTGCCCACGCTGCCCGAGCGGTTCATCGAGTCGGACGACGCGCAACTTGTCCTGGGCGGTGTTCGCCTGGAGTTGCGCCACCGCGGTGGCGGTCACACACCGGGCGACATGATGGTGTGGCTGCCGGACCGCAACATGATGTTCACGGGTGACGTCGTCTACACCGACCGCATGCTGGGCGTCATCCCGGTCAGCAACACGCGGGCGTGGCTCGCCACGTTCCAGGTGATCGAATCCTTGCGGCCCGCCACGATCGTGCCGGGGCATGGGAGCATCACCACCGTGGCCGGCGCCCAGGCCAGCACGCGCGACTACCTGGTCGCGCTGCGCGGCTACATGAAGAAGGCGGTGGACAGCGGTGTAGACGTGAGTGCGGCCAGCGCGGCCTTCAACGCTCTGCCGGAGTCGGCGCGTTTCATGCGGCTGCGCCATGGCCCCGACCTGATGCCGGGCAATGCGAGCTGGACCTACATCGAGGTGGAACGGGAATAAGCGCAAGGCTGTGGCCCCAACCGCGCAATGCAGCGGGAGGGCATGCCGGCTTTACGACAAGGCCTTGCGGGCGGTTGCGATACGCTGGTCCAGGTAGGCCCCGTAAAAATCCGCCAGCATGCCACCCACCATGCGTTTGGCAATCTCCGTGCCCCCCCGGCCGAAAAACAGCACGGTCGGCGCCATCGTGACGCCCCAAGTGTGGACTTGTGCGTCGTGGCTGGTGCTGACCCCCTGAAAACCCACCAGCGCCCGCTGTGCCAGCATGTCGACCTGGACAATGGGCAGACTTTGTTCGCGCAACAGCGGCGCCAGGTAGTTCTCGCGCGCGATCTTGCAAAACGGGCATCCCGGCAGGCTGACCATCACGATCAGCGGGTTGCCCTGCCCCAACGCGCCCGCCAGGTGCTGTGGCAATGACGTTGCCATGGGCAGGGTGACGCTGTCGGCGCGTGCGAGGCCGACAAGGCCGAACGCACCAGCGCCCAGCACCAGGCTGCGGCGGAACACAGCCCGCGCACCGCAGAGTCGCGGCAGCGGGTTCATTTCGACTCCTGCTCCATCAGCAAATAGGTGTTGTAGGCGTTCATGCGGTTGGCAACCCGGAACAGCGGCAGCTTGTCGAAGCGGCTCCAGTCGGCCGCCTTGTAGGCATCCTCGAATGGATCCAGGTTCCTGGCCGCAGTTCCCATGGTAGTGCGAAGATGGACCAAATAGTCACGCGTGAGCTGCATGTCTTCACGCGCCGACGTCGACACCGGGCCGTGCCCCGGAACGATCACGGTGGTATCGAACCCCAGCAGCGCATCCAGCGCCTTGATCCACTGCTTGCTGTCCGCCTGCCCGACAAACGGGATGCGGGCGCGAAACACCAGGTCGCCGGCGAACAGCAACTTTTGCCGGGGCAGGACCACCACCAGGTCTTCCGGTGTGTGGGATGGCCCCACATGGCGGATCTGCATGGGCACACCGCCAACGGTCAGTGTCAAGTCTCCATCGAGCCATTCGTCAGCATCCAACAGCCGGGTCTGGGCGTCAACCCATGGCGCGAGCTCCTGGCGCGAGGCTTCCAGCCGCAAGCGTGCAGTGTCGGACTGCAGGTACTCACGCGCAGCACGGTGGGCAAGGATGCGGGCACCCGCGGCCTTGAAAGCCTGCAAGCCGTAGATATGGTCGGCGTGGTAGTGCGTCACGATCACGTGGGTAATCGGCTGCGCGCTGACCTTGCGTATCTCGGCGATCAGCCGCTGCGCCAGCGCCGGGGAACCCAGGGCGTCGATCACCACCACGCCAGCGGGCGTCACCACGAAACCCGCGTTGGAGATGAAGTTCTGGTTGGCCGGTGCACCCAGTGCGGAGAGCCCCTGCACGTACCACACGCCCGGCGCAACCTGCACCGGGAGCATGTCGACCACTGCCTGGGCCCTGGCCGAGCCCCCGGCGCACAAGGCCACGGCGCACACGACCACCCAAGACCGGACCAGGTACAACAGGCCGGCTGGCAGCTTGCGCAGCATCAAGCCGAATCGTGCCATAGTCATACGCCGCGACCGGGCTACTTTGCGCCCAGGTACTGTGCGACGGCCGCAATTTCCAGTGCCGTCATCTTGCCCACAATGGTGTGCATCACCGCGTTGTCGTTGTTGCGCTCGCGGGTGCTGAACTGCTTGAGCTGGGCCTCGGTGTAAACCGCATATTGCCCGGCCAGCCGGGGCAACGAGGCGGTGCCCAGCGCCTGCGGGCCATGGCAGCCGGCACAGGCCGGGACACCACTGTATTTGTTGCCGTTGTGGTAGACATACTTGCCCACGGCCGCAAGATCGGAGTCCTTGGCGGGTTCGGCGGGAACGGCCATCTTTTCGAAGTATTTGCCCAGCGCCACCATCTCGTCCGGCGTGAGTTTCGCCGCCATGTCACCCATGGCCGTGCCCTTGCGCTTGCCGGACTGGAAGTTGGCCAGTTGTTTGGCCGTGTATTCCCAGTGCTGGCCAGCCAGGCGTGGGAACATTTCGCTCGACGACTCGCCTTCGGCGCCGTGGCACAAGAAACACACACCCGAGACGATTTTTTTGGCGCGCGCCTCGTCGGCCTGGGCCCAGGACGCGCCGGCAACCACCAGACCGAGCAGGGCCGCAAGCACCCGGTGCAGCGCTGCCGGGCCTCGCGCACGTGGCGTCATCAACCGCACGCCGTGTGCACCTGGTTTGCCACCGCCCATGCCATAACCTCTGTCAGGCCAGAGTGTCAGCCCAGATGTTGCGCGCCCAGGCCAGGGCATATTTGCCCTCGAGTTCGTTGGCGGCGCTCGACACACCACCTGAACCGGCGACCGTCAGCATGGTTTTTTGCGCGGCATCATAGCGGTGCACACTCGCCACGTGCACGACGTCTTCGTCACTGACAAAGCTGTAGCAGGTGTTGTTGTAGATCGGCATCGCATTCGGCTGCCCGCCAGTCAACAGGGCCACGACCGCCGCCGCGCAGGTCTTGCCGTGCTGGTTGGCCATGTGCCCCGACTTCGGCATTGCGGGTGCGATCTGGATCGAGTCGCCGAGTACATGGATGTTTTTCGCCGCCTTGGCCTCGTGCGTGAGGAAGTCCACCTCGCACCAGCGCTTGTTGGCCGTGGCCAGCCCGGTCTTCACGGCGATGTCGCCGGCGCGCATTGGCGGAATGACGTTCAGCACACTGGCCTTGACGTCGTCGTTGAATTCGAACTTGAGCGTATTGGTAGCGGCATCGACATCGACGGTGGCGTGTTTGGGGCGGTACTCGATGATGCCCTTGTAACGGTCGGCCCAGGCCTTCTTGAACAGCGGCCCCTTGGAGGTGACATCGTCGTTCGCATCGAGGACCAGCACCTTGCTCCTGGGCTTGGCCTTGCTGAAGTAATGCGCCACCTGGCAGGCCCGTTCGTAGGGGCCCGGGGGGCAGCGGTAAGGCGCCAGGGGGATCGAGAGGGCATAGACGCCGCCATCGGGCATGGCTTCGAGCTGTCGGCGCAAGGCCACGGTCTGCGGGCCGGCTTTCCAGGAATGCAGTACCTTGTCCTGGGCGCCGGGTTTGGCCATGCCGGGCAGGCTGTCCCACATGAAGTCGACACCGGGCGACAGGATCAGGCGGTCATAGGGCAATTCGGCGCCGCCGGCCAGCCGCACCACGCGTTTGTCGGGGTCGATGGACGTGACCATGTCGCGCACCAGGTTCACCCCGTGGCGGCGCGCCAGGTTGTCGTAGGGCGTGGTGATGTCGGCCATGGTCTTGCTTCCGCCCAGCACAAGGTTGGAAATCGGACACGAGACAAACGCGGCATTGGGTTCAACCAGCGTGACATTGACCTGGTAGTCGGACCACATGCGGACGTACTTGGCCGCCGTGGCGCCACCGTACCCCCCGCCCACCACCACCACCTTGGGGCCCTTGCCGGCGCCGGAAGATGCACATCCAGCGGTCAGTCCGAGCACACCGAGCCCAGCGGCACCCGCCAGGGATTGCAGAATTTGACGACGTTGCATGACCAGACCCCTTATTTCTTCAAGGCCGCGAAATAGGCGGCGAGTTGCTGCAGTTGCTCGTCGGAATACCCCTTCGAGAGCTGGTGCATGATGGTCGCGGGTTTGCGACCGGCCTTGAAATCGAGCAGCTTCTTGGCCAATTCGTCCTTGGGCGCGCCAGCCAGCGACTCCATGCCCGGTTGCGCGATTCCGGCAGTGCCGTGGCAGTTGGCGCATGCCGCCGCCCAGCTGCGAACCTGCAGCGCATCTGCCTGGGCCCAGGCGCCCATTGCCCCCCCGGCCAGCGCGCAAACAAGCGCCCACTTAGTCCATCTTTTCATGCTGGCTCCTTGAATCGAGAAGCAAGAATCACCTGGTGGAGATCACCAGGTAAATCGTTTATTGCTTATGTTTTGATTATTGATCGTAGCCGAAACCTGCACGACACGACCCCCGTGAAAACCCGAAGTCGGCGCGCCTGGAAACCCCCGCCACCGCGTTACCGCGTTACCGCGTTACCGTGTGCCGGCGTCGGTTTCGATGGCGATCTGTGTGCACACCGCCCGGCACAGGGTCACGACGCGGTCGTTGATGATCCGGTAATGGATCTGCACGCCATCACGGCGCTTGCCCAGCACCCCGGCCTTGTACAGGGTGTTCAGATGCTGCGACATGTTGGGCTGGGTGGTGTCGATCTCGCTGAGCAGTTGCCCGACATTCTTTTCGCCATTGCACAGACTGCTGATGATTTTCAGGCGCATTGGCGCGGACATGACACGAAACACCTCTGCCGCGCTCTCGAACACATGGTCGGACTCGGAAAACGACCGGACGGGTGCTACTGTGTTCTGCTTTGCCATAGTCAAACCTTCAAACCTTCAAACCTTCAAACCCGGCTACCGGCTCAGACCGGCGACCGTATTGTTTTGTAGATTCGAATATACGCGGAATTGCAATCACCCCGCCGATTGGCCCGCGTCATGTGTACCCGCAGCCGGTCAGACGACGGGCCGCAGCGCCCCACGCAGCCGTGCAGAAGGTCGTCGTTACTCGAATGACGGCAGGCCCGGTTTGGCGGTCTGCCCGCCGCCGGCCACCCAGGCATCGATGCCACCCGGGATCGACCGGACATGCAGGTAGCCCATGTCGTGCAATACGCAGGCAGCCAGTGCGGCATCAGCCAGGCAACCTCCTGCACGCGCGCCTTCGCAAATGGCTTCGAAAAATACCATTGCACCCCATGACCGCGTTCTGGTAACTTCAGGGCAATGAGCACCACCACACCGGCACCATTTTCCGACCCCGGCGAAAAATGGAACCGCCGCTTCCAAGCCCCCGGATTCGTTTTTGGCACGCAGCCAAACATCTGGTTGCGGGACCATTCGTCGTGCTGGCAACCAGGCCAGCGCGTGTTGTGCGTTGGAGACGGTGAAGGGCGCAACAGTGTGTGGCTGGCCAAGAGCGGGCTGGTGGTGGATGCATTCGACATCGCCGAGGTGGGCGTGGCAAAAGCGCGCACGCTCGCCGTTGCGGCAGGCGTGTCGGTGAATTACCGGGTCTGCGACTGCGACACCTTTCCCTGGCCCGAAAACGCCTACGACGGAGTCGCAGCGATCTTCGTTCAGTTTGCCGACCCGGCCCTGCGCGCGCGTCTTTTCGCCAACATCGCAAGGTGCCTGCGGCCGGGTGGCAGTTTGGTGCTGCAGGGATACACGCCCCGCCAACTCGACTACAAGACAGGCGGGCCGTCGATCGCCTCGCATCTGTACACGCAAGAGATGCTGCGCGAAGCGTTCGCCGGCCTGGACATGGTGGACTTGCAGGAATACGATACCGACCTGTCGGAAGGCACCGGGCACAACGGCCGTTCGGCACTGGTCGGACTGGTCGCGCGGCGGCCCACCCCCTGAACGAGGTTTGCAACACAACATGGCCACACCAACACCACCCACTGCGGTCCTTGCCACCGACATCCCGGTGCGCACACGGCCAAGCGTGTACCCCGAACCATTCGCCACCCGCATGGCGGGGCGCGCCAAGCGGGTTCTTGGTGACCCGTTCGGGTTGGTGAACTTCGGTGTCAACCTCACCACCCTGGCCCCCGGGGGCATGTCGGCATTGCGCCACGCGCATTCGAAGCAGGACGAGTTTGTCTATATCCTGCACGGCCACCCGACCCTGGTCACGGATGCGGGCCGCACCGTGCTGGCCCCGGGCATGTGCGCCGGCTTTCGCGCCGGCAGCGGCGACGCGCACCATCTTGTCAACGAGTCCGATCAGGACGTCACCTACCTCGAAGTCGGTGACCGCAGCGCCGGTGATGCGGCCACCTACCCGGACGACGATCTGCAGGCGCTGGCGGCGGAAGACAAATGGCGCTTCGCCCATAAGGACGGGCGACCCTACTGAACCAAAAAGGCACCCCATGCTGGGCCACGCCGTCCCGCTGCGGGCAACCGCACGCAAACAGGCACTCGGGCAATCCCTGACCATCAAGGAGCAATCTGCATGACGATCGAGGAACTCATCGCCGCCGTACAAGCCGAACTGGGTGTACAGGTCGACGGCAAGGCGGGGCCGCAGACCTGGCGGGCAATCTACCAGCGGATCGTCAAGCAAGGACCAGCGGCGACCCCACCAGCAGGTTCCACGCGCGCGGACATGCCGCCAGTCGACCCGCGCAGCGAGAAGACCATTGCCACCCTGTTGCCCGAAGTGCGCCCCATGGCGCGCGCATTGGTGCAAAAGGCCGCCGCCATGGGTATCCGCATCAAGGTGATCAGTGGTTTCAGGACTTACGAGGAGCAGGCCGCACTGTATGCGCAGGGCCGTACTGCACCGGGCAACATCGTGACAAACGCGAGACCCGGCTACTCCAACCACAATTTCGGCATTGCGTTCGACATCGGAGTTTTCGAAGGCAACAGCTACCTGCCCGAGTCGCCGAAGTACAACGCGATCGGTGCGCTGGGCATCGACATCGGCCTGGAATGGGGTGGTTCCTGGAAGACCATCGTCGACGCTCCGCATTTCCAGTTGCGGCCGGAGTGGGCGGCGGACATGGCCGAGAAGCAGATGCTGGCGGAGCTGCGCGCGCGCAGGGAAAACGAGTCTGCTGTCTATGCCTGAACAACCGTCGCGGTTGCGACGCCTCAGCGCCGCGCCCGCCCGCCGATCAGCGCCAGCAGTTCCTGCAGCCAGTCGCGTGGTCCGGTGGCATCCAGATCCAGCACATGGCTGCGGCTGTAGTAGGGGCTGAGGTCGAGCGCCACACCCACTCCGAAGATCTCCACCACGCCGGCCGTTTCAACGCCCTGCACAACGTCGCGCAGGTGGTGGTCCAGGTAGTGCAGGTCGTTGGCCAGGTTGGTGGCACTGTCCATCGGCGACCCGTCCGACACGACCATCAGCATCCGCCGCCCCTCTGTGCGTACGCCCAGCCGGCGGGTGGCCCACAACACGGCCTCGCCGTCGATGCCTTCGCGGAACAGGTCGGGCTTGAGCAGCGCAGCCAGGTTCGGCTTCGCCCGCCGCCAGGGCGTATCGGCGTCCTTGAAAACCAGGTGGTTCACCTCGTTCAGCCGCCCCGGGTGCAGCGGCCGGCCGGAGCGCATCCAGTCGCGCTGGGCACGACCGCCATTCCAGGCGCCGGTGGTGAACCCCAGCACCTCGGTGCCCACTCCCGCCATCTCCAGGGCGCGCACCCACACATCGACCAGGGCGGCCAGCGGCTCGGCGTGTTGTTTCATCGAACCCGAGCAATCCAGCAGCACGGTCAGCACACAGTCGGCCCGCGGTTCATCGTGTTCAGTCCGAAAAAGGCGGCGCTCGGTCGGGGAAGCAACCAACTGCGCCAGGCGGCGACCGTCGATCAAGCCCTCTTCCTGACCACCATCCCAACCGTCCAGGACCGGGCGGGCCAGCAGTGCCCGCAGTTCGCGCGCCAGGCGTGCCAGGTTCACGCCCATGGCCGCAATACGGGCGTCTAGCCGCTCGCGGTATTCCTTGAGCAGTTCGGCACGCACCAGCGCGGCGGCGAGCAGTTCCCGGTCGTACAGGCGCGTGAACACGCGGTAGCCGCCGTCTGTGTCCTCCAGCACGCGGCTGCGGCCGGACAGGGCGGTGGCGAAGTTCGAGATCGTGTCGCCCTCGGTGTCCATCAGCAACGCGAATGCTGCCTGGTCGTCGTTGTCTCCAACGGTGCCGCCCGGCCCCTGCTCGGCCTGGCTGTTGCGCAGCATCTCGCCCACCAGGTGCGCAATCTCCAGGGCAAACACGGCATACGCTGCCTGGTCGTGTCGCTCGCGCCGCAGGCCGGCCAATGGTGTACCCAGCAAGGGGCCGATTGCGGCACGTGTGGCTTCGAGCAGGTCCTCGGTCTCTTCCACGACCGGTTCGCCGAACACGCGTGCCCGGCACATCTGCACCACGGTATACAGCAAGATGCCATGCGCGCTGTCGGTCAACCCGGCATGGTGAAAGGCCAGCGACCAGGACTCGAATGCGTGGCGCAGGTTGCGCCGTGCACCGGGCAACACATCGGGCACCAGCGACTCGGCGCGGTACTGCTCCAGCAGTTCGAACAGCATGCGTTCGACCGCGCCCTGCGGGCCAAGCCGCGCATGCAGCGCTGCGTCGCTGCCGGCCAGACGCAAGGCCAGGCCATCTGCCGCGCCCCGGAAGCTGCCGAAATCCGCGTCGTCCAGCGAAGGATGCAGATGCGGCGCGTACAGCGGCAGCGGCTTGCGCCCACGGTGCAGCCGCTGGCCTCGAAAGTGCAGGTCGGCCTGCCCGCTCAGCGCCCGGATCGAGGCAGCGCACAGTTCCTCCACCTGCTCCTGGTGCCTAGCCCGATCTTGCGCTGTGGTCATGCCTTGAACCCCGCATGTCTCACTTGTGCGTGTTCTGGTACGACTCGTCGAGTTCGCGGTCAAAGCAGCGCTGGAAATACTCCGCCACCACCGGGCGCTCGGCCTCATCGCATTTGTTCAGGAACGACAGCCGGAACGCCAGCGCCGGGTCGCGGAAGATCTCGATGTTCTCGCCCCAGGTGATCACGGTGCGCGGCGACATCAGCGTGGACAGGTCACCAGCGGCGAACCCCTTGCGCGTGAGCTCGGCCACGGCGACCATGGCCTGCACCAGCGCCGTGCCTGCCGCGTCGGCCAGCGAGGGCACACGCGCCTGAACGATCGCCACCTCTTCGTCGCGCGGCAGGTAGTTGAGTGCGGCGACGATGTTCCAGCGGTCGATCTGCGCATGGTTCAGGCGCTGCGCACCGTGGTAGAGGCCGTTCAGGTTGCCAAGCCCGACCGTGTTGGCGGTGGCGAAAAGGCGGAAATACGGGTTTGGACGCAGCACCTTGTTCTGGTCCATCAGCGTGAACTTGCCGTCGCGCTCGAGCACGCGCTGGATCACGAACATCACATCCGGCCGCCCGGCGTCGTATTCGTCGAAAACCAGCGCCACCGGCCGCTGCAGCGCCCAAGGCACGATGCCTTCCTGGAACTCGGTCACCTGCTGGCCGTCACGGAGCACGACAGCGTCTTTGCCGACCAGGTCCAGGCGGCTGATGTGCCCGTCGAGGTTGACCCGTATGCAAGGCCAGTTGAGGCGTGCGGCAACCTGCTCGATGTGGGTCGACTTGCCAGTGCCGTGCAGACCCTGCACCATCACACGCCGGTCGCGTGTGAAACCGGCCAGGATGGCCAGCGTCACGGCCGGGTTGAAGCGGTAGACGGGATCGATCTCGGGCACGTGTTCGTCGCGCTCGCCGAAGGCCGGCGCCATCAGGTCGGAGTCGATGCCGAACACATCGCGCACCGCGATCTGGTGGTCGGGCTGCAGGTCGGCCAGCTGGGTCACGGTGAGGCTTTCTTGAGTTGGGGGCCGGCGTCGGCGTCGATGCGGCCCAGGGCCAGCGCGGCCGCCTGCAGCGCCGGCAGCCACTGGCGCGCCTTGTCGGCGCTCAGCCGCATGATCGGCGCCTGGATGGCGATGCACAGCTTGGAGGGAGCACCGGTATCTGGCACACCCACGGCGATACACAGCAGGCCGGGAAGGAACTCCTCGTTGTCCAGGGCGTAACCATGCTTGCGCACCTGAGCGATCTCGCGCTCCAGCAGGTCCAGGTCGGTGATGGTCTTGTCGGTGTATTTGTCGAGCGGTGCGTGGGCCAGCAGGCGCCGGCGCTGGGCCGGGCCCATTTGCGCCAGCATGACCTTGCCGCTGGCCGAGCAGTGCGCCGGCACCCGCGAGCCGGCGCGCAGGTAAAAGCGCAGTGGGGCCGCGGTCTCCACCCGGTCCAGGTAGACAACCTCGCTGCCCGACAGCGCCGTGATGTTGCAGCTCTCACCCACCTCCTCGACCAGGCGGCGCAACACTGCGTGGCGCGCGCCGTGGTGGCTGTCGTTGCGCAGCAGGTTCTCGGCCAGCCGGCGCAATCGTGTGCCCGTGCCGTAGTGCCGACCGTCACTTTCGCGCTGCAGCATGCCGGCCGACTCAAGCTGCTGCAGCATGCGGTGCAGCGTGGGTTTGGGCAGGCCGGTCTCGTCGACCAGGCTTTGCAGTGAGTGGCGCTGGTCGCTGGCGGCAAATACCTCCAGCAAGGCAAACAGCCGCAACGCCGGCGTGTCGCCGCCGGGTTCCAGCAGATTGGACGGAGTGCCTGTAATGACTTTCATGGGGTCCAACTATAGCTAAATTCCGAAAAATAGTACATGGTGTACCGTATTTTGGATTTTTTGTTGACCAAGGTGCACAGCGGTGCTACAGTTTCCCGTTGAATCTGTCCGATCAGAACCCGCAAGCACCAGGAGAACACCCATGAGCAAGCCCCCCGTCACCACCCGCCCGGTTGCCACCGGCGTCCAGAAGATGACCCCGTCCGAGGCCTTCGTGGAAACGCTGGTCGCCAACAACGTGACCGACATGTTCGGCATCATGGGCTCCGCCTTCATGGACGCGATGGACATCTTCGCGCCCGCCGGCATCCGGCTGATTCCGGTGGTGCATGAGCAGGGCGCCGGCCACATGGCCGACGGGTATGCGCGCGCCAGTGGGCGCCACGGCGTGGTGATCGGCCAGAACGGCCCCGGCATCAGCAACTGCGTGACGGCGATTGCCGCCGCCTACTGGGCGCACAGCCCGGTGGTGCTGATCACGCCCGAGACCGGCACCATGGGCCAGGGCCTGGGTGGTTTCCAAGAGGCCAACCAGCTGCCGATGTTCCAGGAATTCACCAAGTACCAGGGCCACGTGAACAACAACAAACGCATGGCCGAATTCACCGCGCGCTGTTTCGACCGCGCCCATTCCGAGCTCGGCCCCACCCAGCTCAACATCCCGCGCGACCTTTTCTACGGCGAGATCAGCGTCGAAATTCCACGCCCGATGAAACTCGACCGCGGCCCCGGCGGCGACGCCAGCCTCAACGCAGCCGTCGAGTTGCTGGCCACGGCCAAGAACCCGGTGCTGATCTCCGGTGGCGGTGTGGTGATGGGAGAGGCCTGGGACGAATGCATCGCGCTGGCCGAGCGCCTGGGCTGCCCGGTTGTCAACAGCTACCAGCACAACGACTCGTTCCCGGCCAGCCACGCCCAATGGTGCGGCCCGCTCGGTTACCAGGGCAGCAAGGCCGGCATGAAACTCATGAGCGAGGCCGACGTAGTGATCGCGCTCGGTTCGCGCCTGGGCCCGTTCGGCACCCTGCCCCAATACGGCATGGACTACTGGCCCAAAAACGCCAAGATCATCCAGATCGACGCCGACCACAAGATGCTGGGGTTGGTCAAGAAGATCGACGTGGGCATCTGCGGCGACGCCAAGGCCGCAGCTGCGGCACTGGTGGCGCGACTGGCCGGCCGCACACTGGCCTGTGATGCCACCCGCACCGAGCGCGCGGCACGCACCGCCAGCGAAAAAGCGGCCTGGGAGAAAGAACTCAACGGGTGGACCCACGAGCGCGATGCCTATAGCCTTGACATGATCGAAGAAGCCCGGGGCGAGAAGACCCCCACCGGCGGCAACTGGTTGCACCCGCGCCAGGTGCTGCGCGAGCTGGAAAAAGCCCTGCCCAAGGACGTGATGGTGTCCACCGACATCGGCAACATCAACTCGGTGGCGCACAGCTACCTGCGTTTCGAGCGCCCGCGCAGCTTCTTCGCGCCCATGAGTTTCGGCAACTGCGGTTATGCACTGCCCACCATGATCGGCGCCAAGGCGGTGGCGCCGGAGCGCCCGGCCGTGAGTTATGCGGGCGACGGCGCCTGGGGCATGAGCATGAGCGAGATCATGACCTGCGTGCGCCACAACATCCCGGTCACCTCGGTGGTGTTCCACAACCGCCAGTGGGGTGC
Source organism: Rhodoferax sp. OV413 (assembly GCA_945861785.1). Taxonomy (GTDB): domain Bacteria; phylum Pseudomonadota; class Gammaproteobacteria; order Burkholderiales; family Burkholderiaceae_C; genus CAISIP01. The sequence continues at coordinate 62,120 of CAMAWD010000015.1, forward strand.
CGAGAAGAAGAACCAGGTCGACTTCTACAACCGCCGCTTCGTCGCGGGTGAACTCGACAACCAGAGTTTCGCCGGCATCGCACGCGCCATGGGCGCCGAAGGCATCATCGTGGACAAGCTGGAGGATGTGGGCCCGGCTTTGAAACGCGCCATCGACATGCAGATGAACGAAGGCAAGACCTGCGTCATCGAAATCATGTGCACGCGCGAACTCGGCGACCCTTTCCGCCGCGATGCGCTGGCCAAGCCGATCCGTTTCCTGGACAAGTACAAGGACTACGTCTGACGCAAAAGGGCGGCAGCCTGTGAACCAACCGGCCGCGACCCATCCCCGGCTCTCGGCGCTGGTCGATCGGGCACGCCAGCAGGTGCAGGGGCACGCGGCGCCACGTGTGGGCCTGGTCTACCCGTGTGATGCACTGGCGCTCGACGCCGCGCAACGCATCGCCGGGGCGGGCTTCGCGCTCCCGGTGCTGATCGGCCCGCGTGCGCTGATCGAATCGGCCGCCGAAACGGCACGGGTGAACTGCGGCACGTTCGAGATCATCGACGCCGGGCCGGGGCCGAGCGACGCGGCCAACCACGCCACCGGCCTGGTGCGCAAGGGCGCCCTGGCCGCATTGATGAAGGGTTCGCTGCACACCGACGAACTGATGTCGGCGGTGGTCAACAAGGCCACCGGCTTGCGCACCGCGTCGCGTATCAGCCACGCCTTTCTGTTCGACCTGCCGCGTTACCACAAACTGCTGGCGCTGGCCGACTGCGTGGTCAACATTGCACCCGACCTGAAGACCAAACACGACATCCTGGGCAATGCAGTGCGCTTGCTGCAGGCGCTGGGCATCGCGCAGCCGCAGGTCGCGATCGTGACCGCGGTGGAAACCGTCAACCCGGCCATCCCCGCCACACTCGACGCCCAGGCCCTGGTGCTGGCAGCGCGTGCGGGTGCCTGGCCAGGCGCCGTGGTCGAAGGTCCGTTTGGGTTCGACAACGCGTTTTCGGCCGAGGCAGCACGCATCAAGAAGATGGACTCACAGCTCGCGGGCAACGCCGACCTGATGCTGATGCCCGACCTCAACGCCGGCAACATGCTCTACAAGAGTTTCAACTATGTCGGTGGTGGCGACTGCGCCGGGCTGGTGCTCGGGGCGAGCGTGCCGATCGTGCTGACTTCACGCGCGGATTCGCTGCAGTCGCGCATCGCGTCGGTGGCGCTGGCGGTGCTGGCGGCGGGCTGAGAGAGTGGGAGACGTTCTTGGAACTGCTTGAACTTCCCCACGCAGCACTTGTCAAAACCGCGCAAAACACGACGGACCACGAAGACAGGGCGAACAAGGCGGGCCGACGAGATGTTCGGGGACATCGAACCGCATGTCCGCTGCAATCAGGCCTGCTCCCTCGGTGAGATGCTTGCCAGCCTCAAGCCCGGCAGGTCCAGAAAATCACTGCGGTTGAGAGTCACAAGTACATAACCATGCTCGATGGCTTGCGCTGCAATCCACAAGTCGTTGTACCGGGGCCGGGGCGAACGGCCAGACTGTTTGACTGAGGCTGCAAGCACGCCGAAAGCTGCTGCCGTGTGATGTGAGACCCCCAAGGACGGGCGACTCTCTAGCTGGCGCAGGTAGGCAGCACGCATCGCCCGCTCTGTGGGGTCAGAGCAGGCGTGGACACCAAAACTCAATTCACCCAATGAAATTGCAGAAATGAAAACCGGCGCGTCACCCGCAGCATCGATAACCGCCTGGCGATCAATTTGGTTGGCGGCCAGAGCGACCCAGACGCAGCTATCGAAAATCACGCCCATGGGTCGCGCAATGCATCTTGAAAGCTCTCTTTGCTGTCTTTCAGCCAGGCGCTGGCCTGTGCTGCGGTCAGGGCAGGAAACGCAAGCCCTGCGAGCGCCTGGGCCGCATTCATGGTCTGCGGCGGCGGGATGATCTGCGCAATCAAGATTTGATTGCGCAAGACATCAACCGTCTCACCCCGGCTGGCGACTTTGTCCAGTATTTCCCGTGTGTTTCGGGCAAGTTCAGTGGCGCTGACTGTTTGCATTGCTTCAAATTCACAATATACGTATTGATATGTAGTCTACATCAATGGTGATCGCGGTGAAACGGTCAACCCGGCCACACTGGACGCCCAGGGCTTGGTACCGGCGGCCCACGCCGGTGCCTGGCCAGGCGCCGTGGTTCGAAGGCCCGTTCGGTTTCGACAACACGTTTTCAAGCGGGGCCGCGCGCATCGTTCGGGCAGGCGCTACGGACCGACGCCGCTCGACACCCTTCAGCGCGACGGCGCACGGTAACGATCGATCGCGCCCGCCAGGTCCCCATAGTCCTCACAGGTGCGGTTGCCGCACAGGCGTTCGAGTTGCGCCAGATGCCGGCGTGCCTCAGCGGGTTGGCCATCCATCAGATAAGCCTCACCGATGGTTTCGTGCGCGCCGCAGTGCGTCGGATCCAGCCAAAGGGCCAGCCGGTAATGCTCGAACGGATTGTCATGGTAGGTGCCCTTTCCTGCGCAAGCGATTGTCGACCGACTGACCAGGCATCAGCGGCGATTTGGGGGGCATTGAACCACCGTCCCGTCCCACGGAAAAAACGCATGGGAATAGCCACCAGAACCCATCGGATTTGTCACGCAACTGACACTGAATCCGTCCATGCTCAACACTTTCCCTCTAACAAGGATCCCTCATGCGCTCTGCCACCACACGCCCCGGCGACACCTTCAACAACGAAGACTCGAACACCTCCAACAACCCGCATTTCGATGCCATCCTGGACGCCCGACTGAGCCGCCGAAACATGCTGCGCGGTGGCGTGGGCGCGGCCACCGCCGCGATGCTGGGTGCTGCCACCCTCACCGGTTGTGCCACCAGCGGCGCCATGAGCGGGCCCATGCACCCGGTCACAACGCTGGGGTTCGGGCCCGTTCCCAAGAGCCTGGCCGATACGGTCCTGGTGCCACCTGGCTACAAGGCCGAAGTCATCTTTGCCCTGGGCGACCCGCTCAACGCAAGCGCCGGTGAATTCAGGAACGACGGCACCGACGACAACTTCGACCAGCGCGCCGGTGACCACCACGACGGCATGGAATGGTTCAGCCTGGATGCCAGTGGCATGCCCTCAGCGACCTACAGCGCACGCGGCCTCATTGCCATGAACCACGAAGCCACGACGGACGAGAAACTGTCCTCCTTCTTCATCCACGCCGACGGCGGTGGCTCCACGCTGCCCCGGCGCGCCGCCGAAGTAGACAAGGAGCTGATGATCCACGGCCTGTCCGTGATCGAAGTCGAATCGCGCGGCGGCAAGTGGGGCTACAGACGAGATTCCGCCTTCAACCGCCGTGTCACGACCATGTCTGACGCGGTGATCCACGGCCCGGCCCGCGGCAGCGCACACCTCGTCACCAAGTTCAGCCAGGACGGCACACGCGCCCGCGGCACCCTGAACAACTGCGGCACAGGCAAGACCCCTTGGGGCACCTATGCGTCCGGAGAGGAGAACTGGTTTGGCTACTTCTCGCGCGACGCGCGCGACAACGACCGGCGCGGGCGCAACGACAGTTCGGTGGTGGCGCTCAACCGCTACGGCCGTGTTGCCGGGGCCCCCAGCCGCCATGGCTGGGAGAGCGCGGGCAGCGACGACAAGTACCTGCGCTGGAACAACGGCGCCATTGGTGCCAACGCGCGTGCGGACTACCGCAACGAGATGAACACCTTCGGCTACATCGTTGAAATCGATCCCTACGACAAGACCCAGGCGGTGCACAAACGCACCGCACTCGGGCGCATGGGCCACGAGAACGTGAGTTTCGCCACACCAGTGGCAGGCCAACCGGTCGTTGCCTACATGGGCGACGATGCACGTGGCGAATACATCTACAAGTTCGTCTCCGATGCGAAGTGGGAGCCGAGCGACGCCAACGCCACCAATCGGCTGGCGGTGGGCAGCAAGTACCTGGACAAAGGCACACTTTTCGTGGCCAAGTTCCGCGACAACGGCACCGGCGAGTGGATCGAACTGTCGATGAAGAACCCGATCGTGGCCGCCAACCCGGACTTCACGTTTACCTCCGACGCCGACGTGGCCATCTTCACACGGCTGGCCGCCGATGCGGTGGGCGCCACCAAGATGGACCGCCCCGAGTGGGCCGGTGTCAACCCGCGCAATGGCGAGGTCTACATCACACTGACCAACAACACCAACCGCACCGTCGACGGCGAAGTGGCGGCAGATGCCGCCAATCCGCGTGTCTACCAGGACATGAAAGGCACCCGCGCCAGCAACGGCAACGTCAACGGCCACATCATCCGCCTGGCAGAAGCCACCCCCGCCAGCGCGGCCTTCAAGTGGGACATCTACCTGATGGCGTCGGAGTCCGGGGCCGACAAGTCGATGGTGAACCTGTCCAACCTCACCGACGCCAACGACCTGTCGTCGCCCGATGGGCTGGTGTTCAGCCCGGCCACCGGCATCTGCTGGATCCAGACCGACGACGGCGCCTATACCGATGTGACGAATTGCATGATGCTGGCGGCCCTGCCCGGGCAGCTCGGTGACGGGGGGCGCACGACGCTGTCCTACAAACGCGCCGACGGCAGCGAGAAACGGGTCGACACCTTTGTGGGCAAACCACAGAGCCAGGCCACGCTCAAGCGTTTTCTGGTCGGCCCCAAGGGCGCAGAGATCACCGGCTGGTGCGAAAGCCCGGACGGCCGGGCGATGTTCGTCAACATCCAGCACCCGGGCGAGAACACGAAGATGGCCGATGTCCGCGACCCGGCCAAATACGAAAGCCAGTGGCCGGCGAATGCGGGTTACGGTGCCGGGCGGCGTCCGCGCTCGGCCACCATTGCGATCACCAAGCTCGATGGCGGGCTGATCGGCAGCTGACCGGGGGGGGCGAGGCCGGGCTCCGCCTTGGCGACAATGGTTGCGACAGTGACAAGGCACACTCGGTGCTTTCGATCCATTCCCAACAAGTCAACCAGGAGCCCCACACCATGATTCACGTCGTCGCCGCCATCACCGCCAAACCCGGCCAGCGCACCGCCGTATTGCAGGCCTTCAAGGACAACGTCCCCGCCGTACTGGCCGAGGCCGGCTGCATCGAGTACGGCGCCGTGGTCGACCTCCCGGACGGCCCGGCCCTCCAGGCCAAACTTGGCGACGACGCGTTTTTTGTGATCGAGAAATGGGAGAGCATGGCCGCACTGGCAGCGCATGGCGCATCGCCACACATGCTCGCCTACGCAAAGAAGACGCGGGAGCTGGTGGCGAGCCGCGCGATCCATATCCTGACGGCTGCCTGACGGCTGCCTGAGGGCTGCCTGAGGGCTGCCTGAGGGCTGTCTGCGGGTGTCGGTTGGGCGGCCATAATCGCCAGCAATCAGGAGCCTTTTTGCCAGCCATGCCCACCTCCGACACACCGCTGCCCGCCACCCTGGCCCCGATGGGCCCAGACGATTTCAACGCACAGGAGGACACACTCGACCGGCTGCGCGAAATCGAGGAAGAAACCCCCTTGTGGGAGTTTTGCGAAGGTTTTCTGGCGGCGCTGGTGTGTTGCCGCCGACCGATTTCCCCCGCCGAGTACTGGCCCGTGCTGCTGGGCGAGGCCTTCAACCCCATGGAGCACATGGAGTTCGTGCTGCGCTGGCACCGCCGCCGGGTCGAGGTGGAAGTCGCCCTGGACGCACCGGTGGAAACCATGGACGACGAACGCACCTACCAGCCTGAGGTACTCGACACACGCGGCGCGGTGCTGGCCGAGCACGCAGCAGCCATTGCCCTCTCGCAAGGGATCGACGAAACCGGCGTGACTTTGGACATTCGGGAACTGCCCGGCTTTGCGCAGGTCTGGGCGCTGGGCTTCATGTTGATGGTGGAAAACTGGCCTGACGAATGGCGCGCGCCCCGTGACCGCGACGATGCAGAGTTGCTGGACGACGCACTGGGCACCATCATCACCCTGACGGAAAGCGACCGCGCGCCACCAGTGGTGTCCATGTACGAAGAAGGCGGCCTTCCCAGCGTGAGCCAGCAGCGCCTGGACGACTTTGGCGCTGCCATCTGGGCCGTGTACGACCTGCGCCAGTTCTGGCAGAGTCTTGGGCCACGCGTGCAACCCGTGCGCAAGGGGCCCGAGCCCGGCCGCAACGACCCCTGCCCCTGCGGCAGCGGCAAGAAGTTTAAAAAGTGCCACGGGGCCTGACGCCCTGATCCAACGCCTGCCATGCGCCAACTTGCACTCACCGGGATCGGCGGGTGCTGGCGCCAAGCTGCTGTGGACCCCCGAGCCAAGTGGCAACAGTGGGTAACCCCGACCCGCGCCAAACCACTACCAGGCCGACCAGCCACCGTCCACGACCAGGTTCTGCCCGGTGATCCAGCGCCCGGCAGCCGAAGCGAACAAGGCCACCGCGCCGTTCAGATCAGTCGGCACGCCCAGGCGCCCCAGCGGCACCATGTTGCGGAAGTTCTCGCGCGTGAAGGCGTCCAGGCTGGGTTTGGGAATCTGGCCCGGGCTGATGCAGTTGACGGTGATGTTGTACTGCGCCAGTTCACAGGCGAGCGCCCGGGTCAGGTTGAGGATGGCGCCTTTGGCCGCATGGTAGGACTGGGTCGAGCGCTTGAAATCGGGCGCGTACAAGCGCGGGTCGCTGCCCAGGCTGGCATGCAGTGAACCCACCGTGATGATGGCGCCGCTGCGCTTGGGCTGCATCACCCGCGCGGCGCTCTGGGCGCAGACCATGGTGGTGGTGACATTGAGCCGCAGCGTGGCCTCCAGGTCCGACGCGGGGATGTGCGGCGCCATGGCACTGCCGAATGCGCCCCCGGCATTGCACAGCATCACATCCAGCCGTCCATGGCGCCCGATGATGTCTTGCACCACTTGCTCCACGGCCACCTCGTCAGCCGCATCCGCGCTGACCCAGTGTGCGTCAAAGCCCTGTGCCTGCAAACTGCGCGCGCTGTGTTCCACCACCTCGCGCCGACGGCCCAACAGGTAAACCGCGCAACCCAGTTCGGCCAATGCCGTGGCCATGGCCAGACCCAGATGGGTGCCTCCGCCCGTGACAACGCCAACCTGGCCGGCCAGGGACAACCAGGAAGGCAGGGCCCCTGGCGCAGCCAGTGGTGTCGGCAAGTTGGTCATGCTGCCCTCAGCACCCGGCCTGGCCGTGCGTCGGTTTGTGCACCGTCGCGTATGACGGCGACGCCATTGACGAACACATGTGCCACGCCGGCTGGCTTCTGGCACGGGGCAAGGTAGGTCCCGCGGTCACGCACCTCCTGCGGGTCGAACAACACGATGTCGGCTGCCTGTCCAACTGCCAGTGTGCCGCGGTCGCGCAACCCAAGCCGGGCCGCAACGCCGCCCGTCATCTTCGCGATCGCGGTCGCCAGGTCCAGGTCGCCCAGGTCCCGCACCAGTCGCGCCAGCACGCGTACGCTGGCCCCGAAGTTGCGAGGGTGCGGCTGGCGGCTGCCCTGGTCAAACGGAATCGCAGAGCCATCCGACCCCACCAGGGCGTGGCGACATTGCAGGAAGCAGCGCATGTCTTCTTCGGTGCGGTAAAAGAGCACCACCATGACCCGGTTGCCACCCTCGCGACACAACTCCAGCGTGTACCGCGCGGGGCTCTTGCCGGCCTCGGCGGCTGCCGCTTCGATCGTCTTGCCTTCCTGGGCGCCCAGCAGCCCGTCGGTGCGCGCCAACACGACGCGGTCCCATAACCAGGGGATGCGGTTGGCCGACCAGCCGAGCGCCAGGTCGGCCTCGGCGCGCGCCATCACCGCCTCACCCTGCAGGCGCTCGCGCATCGCTGCCACGCCGCCTTCCTGCACCCAGGCGGGCAGGTACTGTGTCAATGCGGAGCTTGATGCATCGTAGGGGTAGACATCGAAGGCTGCGTCGACGCCGTCTTGCACCGCTGCCTCAAAGCGCTCCGTCCACAAGCGTGCGCTGCCCCATTCGGAGGGTGTGTTGATGGCGGCGTGGGAAAACTGCACGCGCACTCCGGTGCTCCGGCCCAGGTGCAGGGCTTCGTTGAGCGGACCATACCGGTGGTCGGCGCCTGTCAAGTCCTTGTCGCGTGCGTGGGTTGCGTAGATGCGCCCGCGCCGCGCCAGTATTTCGCACAACGAAACAAGTTCGTCGGTGGGGGCATAACGCGAGGGAACGTAGGTGAGACCGGTGGTCATGCCAAACGCACCCTGGTCCAGCATCTGCGCCAGCAGGTCTTGCATGCACTGCATCTGCGCCGCATTGGCCGGCGTACTAGACACCCCCATGGCGGCAATACGCAACGCGCCATGGCCCACCAAGGGGGCGATATTGAGCGCAATCCCCTGGCGCTCCGCCGTCTGGCGGTAACCCTCGACGTCGCGCCAGGTGATGGCGATGGCGTCATCTCCGATGCCGGCAAGCAGGTCCTGGTGCAACTGCATGTGTTGCGGGTTGATCGGGAACGGCGAGAAGCCGCAATTGCCAGTCACCTCCGTCGTGACACCCTGGTGCACCTTGCTTTGGCCGCGCCCGTCCTGCAGCAGGCTCATGTCGGAGTGGGTGTGGATGTCGATGAAGCCAGGCGCGACCACCAGGCCGGTGGCGTCGATCACGTGCGCCGCGTCGAGTTGCACAGCGTCGCCCACGCAATGGATGTGCGCGCCTTTCAAACCGACATCGGTGCGGCGCGGCGCCAAACCCGTGCCATCCACCACAAGGCCGCCACGGATCAATGTGTCGAGTTTCATGGGGCCTGTTTATACGCTGGTCTGCGGGCGGCTTCGTGGCAATTGGTCCAAACCCCGGTCCGGCAACAAACATCCGTGGTGTGCCTGGCTGCACGCCAACAGGCATACTTGCATGAACTGCGGCCCGATGCGGCAAAGGCTGCCAACTGGAGAAAATTCCATGAGACTTGCGATGGTTTCCAGACCCCTGAACGAATCCGATCTGCGCCTGGGGCGACAAATGGGCATGACCGATGTGGTCACCACGGTGCCAGGCGTCACCATGGCGCCGGAGCGCGAGCAGGGCCCGGCGCTGCAACTGCAGGACTTGCTGCAATTGCGCCGACGGGTCGAGGCCGCCGGCATGCGGCTGTCTGTCATCGAGGGTTACCAGTTGTCGGACCGCATCACGCTGGGCATGCCCGGGCGGGATGACGACCTGGCGATTGTGTGCGAGAGCATCCGCAACATCGGCCGCGCCGGTATCCCGGTGTATTGCTACAACTTCATGGCCGTCTTCAACTGGCTGCGCACCTCGAACGAGGTGGTCGGGCGAGGTGGCGCCCTGGTGACGCAGTTCGATGCCAAGGCGCTGGCCGGGGCGCCCAACACCTATGCCGGTGAAACCACCGACGCTCAGATGTGGGACAACTACGCCTACTTCCTGCAGCGTGTGCTGCCGGTGGCCGAAGAGGCGGGTGTGCAACTGGCACTGCACCCGGACGACCCGCCGATGTCGCCGGTGCGTGGCCTGGCGCGCATCATGCGCGACATGGACGCCTTCAAACGCGTGCTCGACATGGCAGACAGCCCAAGCCACGGCATCACCTTTTGCCAGGGGAACTTCGCTGCCATGCCGGGGGTGGTGATTCCGGACGCGATCCGTTACTTTGGCGCACGCAAGAAGATATTCTTTGCGCATTTCCGGGACATTCGCGGCAGTGTTCCGCTGTTCGAAGAAACTTTCCACGACGAGGGCAAGACCGACATGGTCGAGGCCATGCAGGCCTACCACGACATCGGTTTTGACGGCCCGATGCGGCCCGACCATGCACCGACGATGGAGGGCGAAAGCAACGACAACCCGGGTTACATGGTGCGCGGCCAGATTTTTGCGGTGGGCTACATGCAGGGCCTGCTGGCCGGCGTGGCCAAAGGGTGATTCGATTGCCAGGCACAAGGAGTTCACACGCCTTCCGTAGCAGTCTGCAGGTCGGGAATTTCCTGTTTCGTGCGGCGAAACAGCGCTGAATACTGCGAAGAGGTTGGCTGACTCAGTGCGCCATCGCTGGCACCGTGATGGTGCTCGCGGTGCGCGCCAATTCCCGACCCATACGCGCCAGGATCTCGTTGCCCATCAGGTTGGAGGGCCCGGAAATGCTGATCGCCGCGATCGCATTGCGGTTGCCGCTTTCGCAGATCGCAGCGGCCACACAGCGTGCGCCGAGTTCGTTTTCCTCCAGGTCCAATGCATAACTGCGCGCCGCACTGGCGGCGATTTCGTCCATGAAACGCTCACGGTTCGTGATGGTGTGTGGGGTGCGGGCTGCCATGCGCCGTGGCACCGTGCGGTCGAGTTCCGACTCGCCCAGAGTCAGCAAGATCGCCTTGCCCAGTGCCGTGGAATGCAGCGGATCGCGTTTGCCGATCATCGCCTCGGCGTGCAACAGCCGGCTGGAGCCAACCATGTCGATGTAGACAATTTCACCTGCGTCGGGGATGCCCAGATTGACAGTTTCATTGAACTGGCGCTGCAGCCGCAGCATGGTCGGCTGGGCGATCTCGCGGATGCGCTGGACATGCGCTGGCAAGGGCCGGGCCACCGCCACGCGCGGGCCGATCACATACCGCTCGGTCTGATCGTCGTAACCAACGAAGCCGGACGCACGCAAGGTGTACAGGTAACGGAAAGCCGTGGTCTTGGGCAAGGCCGTGCAGGAAGCCAGGTCGGACAGGGTCATGGGCGACTTGCCCGCCACCAGCGCGTCGAGCAGTTGCATGGACTTGTGGACCGGTGTCACCACATAGCGCCGATCAAGTGTCATTTGCCACCTCGCAGTAATCCCGACGAATGTAACGCGAAGTCAGCAGTTGCGACTCAGGAAAACCCTGAGTTGGCGCCGCCGCGCGTGTTGCGCAGCGCCACTGGCAGGCCACCACGCTGCGTTAGCATCGTCCGGAATCCAGCCAGACAAGATCTGCACGCGCCCTGACCCACCCCGGTCACCATGACAAGGAGTCTCCATGCAATCAATCGATCCAGCGCAATGGCGCTCACTGAGTGCTGCCATCCTTTCGGATGTGATGGACAGTCTGGGGCTGGTGCGCCGTGCCATGCGGCCTTTTGTCCGACCGGCAGACGAGTCCTGCGTCCTCGTTGGTCGTGCGCGCACCGGGCTTTACATGCCGGCCTATGCCCTGCGTGACGGCGAAAACCCGTACGACGTGGAAATCGCCCTGGTGGACGACCTCAAGCCCGGCGAGGTCGTGGTGCTGGCATGCAACGGGCCGACCGAACGTATTGCCCCCTGGGGCGAATTGTTGTCGACTGCCTCGGTCGCCCGCGGCTCTGCCGGATGTGTGACCGATGGCCTGGTGCGCGATGTGCGTCAGATCCGCGAGATGGGTTTCCCGGTGTTCCATGGCGGCATTGGCCCATTGGACACCAAGGGCCGTGCACGCATGGTCGATCGCGATGTGCGCGTGGAATGCGCTGGTGTGAGCATAGACCCCGGTGACATCATCTTTGGCGATGTGGACGGGGTGGTCGCAGTGCCGCGCGCCAATGAGCACGAAGTCATCACCCGGGCGCTGGAGAAGGTGACCGGCGAAAACCACACCCGTGACGCTTTGCGCAAGGGCGAGCCGCTGGCCGTCGTGTTCAAGCGCTTCGGGATCCTGTAGATCCCGAAGCAAAACATGCAGCGCTTGGCCATCCGCGACCGGGCCAGTCTGTACGCACAGGCACAGCAGGTGCTGCCGGGCGGCGTGTGTGCGTCCGCCCGCGCCAACGTGGCGCTGGGCCACCCCTTCCACGTATCGCGTGGAGACGGCGCCGGCCTGTTCGATCTGCAGGGACGGCGGTATGTCGACATGTGCACCTCGCACGGTGCGTCGCTGCTGGGCCACAACCATCCGGCCATCAAGGCGGCGGTTCAAACCGCGCTGGATCTCGGGATCCTGTGTGCGTGCGAGACCGAACACCAGGTCTTGTTGGCCCAACGGATCACCGAGTTGGTGCCGTGTGCCGAGATGGCGCGGTTTGCCGGTTCGGGCACCGAAACCGTGATGCATGGATTGCGCCTGGCGCGCTGCGCCACCGGGCGAAACCGCTTTATCAAGTTCGAAGGTCACTTTCACGGGTACGCTGATGCGCTCAATTTCAGCGTCATGCCGCCGCTGGACCAGGCCGGGCCGGCCCACCGGCCAAGGGCGTATGCCGAGTCAGCCGGCATGCCGCCCCGGGCCGGTGACGATGTGATCGTGGTCCCGTTCAACGATGTGCCAGCGCTGGAGGCGGCCTTCGCCGAGCACGGTCACACCGTCGCGGCCCTGCTGATGGAGCCGGTCAACTACGACCAGGGCTGCATCATGCCCATGCCGGGTTTTGCCCAGCGTTGCCGGGCCTTGTGTGACGAGCACGGTGCGCTGTTATTTTTTGACGAGGTGCTGACCGCCTTTCGCGTCGCGCCGGGCGGCGCACAGGAATACCTGTGCGTGACTCCCGACCTGTGTGTACTGGGCAAGGCCTTTGGCGCCGGAATGCCGATCAGCGCGCTGGTCGGGCGGCGCGCGGTGATGCAGCATCTCAAACCACTCGGGGGCAGCCAGATGAGCGGCACCTATCTGGCGCACCTCACCGGTGTGCTGGCTGCGCATGCCGCGCTGGATGTGTATGCCAGTGCGAACTTCTACGGCAGACTGTCGGGTCTGTGTGACCCGTTCTACCGGGAGTTTCAGGCGCTGATCACCCGCAGCGGAGTGGCGGTGCGACTGCAAGCCCTGGGGCCGCGTTTCGGCCTGTATTTCGGTGTCGGCAGCGAGGTCACGAACTATCGGCAGGCGGCACTGAAAAACCACCAGGCCGAGAACATCTTCATCCGCAGCTGCTTTGAGCACGGCGCTTATTTCCAGCCTTCGGCGCACCATGGATTTTCGGCCGCACACACACCCGGGGATCTGGATCTGGTGCTGGCGGCCATTGAACGCGGGTTGGCGGCAGTGCGTGCGCAATTGGGCTGCCTGTAGCCACGCACCGTATCGTTTCGCAGCACGAAACGTTGCGCAAGCCGTCCACCAAATATCCATGGATATCATGAAAAAATGCGCATTGCACTGATCCATATCGGCCAGGAGACCAACGATTTCAACCCGGTCCCCACCACCCTGCGCGACTACGAGTCGTTTGGCATCGTCGAAGGCGCCGCGATCCTCGAAAAATTCAGGGGGATTGGGGAGATCGGCGGTTTTCTGGATGCCATCTCGCGTTCCGGGCACGATATCGAAATAGTGCCCATCGTGCGCGGCTGGGCGGTGGCTGGCGGGCGCATCACGCGCGAGGCCTACGGCTTCTTCGAGCAGAAGATCCGCCTCGGGCTGCAGGCGGCGGGCAAGATCGATGCGTTGGCACTGCAGTTGCACGGGGCCTGCGCGGCCGAGGGCATCGACGATGTGGAAGGCGCCCAGCTGGAGACCTGCCGGGCTGTGCTCGGGCCGGATGTACCCATCGTTCTGGGCTTGGACCACCATGGCAACGTGACCCGCAGAATGGTTGCACTCGCGACGGCGATTGTGGGCCACCGGACGCAGCCGCACGACGTCTACGATACCGGCAGGGTCGGTGCCGAAGTCATGCTGCGCATCCTGTACGAGGGGGCACGCCCTGTGACGGCGTGGCGAAAATTGCCGCTGCTGTCGCACCAGGAGCAGTTTCTGACGGCACAGGGCCCCATGAAGGTCTGGTTCGACCGCGCGCGCGCTGTTGAAGCCGATTCGCGCGTGCTGCAGGCGTCGAACTACCCCATGCAGCCATGGCTCGACGTGGCCGAGGCGGGTTGGTCGACGGTGGTCGTGACGGACAACGACCAGGCTTTGGCAGAGAAACTGGCCGATGAACTGGCCGATCTGGCGTGGTCGTTGCGCGCCGAGTTCCAGAAGAAAGACGCCGTCCCGATCGATGAAGCAGTCCGCATGGCAGAACGTGCGCCACGCGGATTGGTTGTGCTCAGCGACACCGGGGACACCGTGTTCGGCGGCTCCTCGGGGGACAGCAACCTGATCCTGGAGGCCATCCTGCGCCTGGGTGTGTCGTGCCCGGTGCTGATGCCCCTGATCGAGCCCGAAACCGTGGCTGCGCTGGTGGCCGCCGGTCAAGGTGCGACGGTGACACTGGATGTGGGCGGCCATGCTGCTCCCCGGTTTTTCACGCCGCTCACCGTGACCGGCAAAGTCGGGCGCATCCACCGTGGCATGGTGCCATTGCAAAATTACCAACAGCCGGAAATCGACATGGGTTGCACCGTGGTGTTCCAGGTCGGGCCGGTCACCATGCTGGTAAGCGAACTGCGCGGCGTGGCTGGCAACCTGCCCGACGTCTACGAATTCATGGGAATCGACCCTCGGCAGTACAAGGCGGCCGTGCTCAAGACGGCATCGAATTTCCAGTACTTCGCGCCGCTGTCGTCGCAGGTGATCCGGGTCGACACCACCGGTCCGGGCCAGTCTGATGTGTTCGGACTGCCGTGGTCACGCATCCCGCGCCCGGTATACCCGTTAGACCCTATTGACGACTGGCGACACACCGCGCCATGATGTCCAATTACCGCAATTCAACTTCACGAGGAACCTACGCCATGAAAACACTCATCGCCCGCCGCACTGTCCTGGCTGCTTCGCTGGCGGCTGCAGCCACCACACTGGTGTTCCCGATGGCCGCCCAGGCCCAGGCCCTGAAGCCGGGCCGGTTGCGGGTGGCGATCGTGGCGGACATGGTGAACTTCGACCCGGCGCAGTTCTCGTCGCAGAATTTCCCGCTCATCAAGAGCCTGTACGACAGCCTGATTGAATACACGCCGGAGGGCCAGGCGATTCCAAGCCTGGCCTCCGCGTGGACAGTTGGCGCAGGAAACAACTCCGTCACACTGACCCTGCGCCGGGATGTCAGCTTTCACAGCGGCGCGCCCATGAACGCCGAAGCCGTGTCGGCCACCCTCAAGAAGGCCGCCGATCCCAAGCTGGGCAAGAATCTGTACTCCACCATGTCGGTGGTCAAGGACTGGACCGTCGTCGACCCCTTCACCATCCGCCTGAACTTCAACAAGCCGGTGCCCGACAAGCAGATCACCGACCTGCTGCAGTTCATCTCGCCGATCGATCCGGCCGGTATCGACACTGTCGAGGCCAAGCCGGCAGGAACAGGGCCGTTCATGCTGGCCGAGCGCGTGCTCGGGCAGCGTGTGCGCATGGTGGTGAATCCAAAATACTGGCGCCCGGAGAAGCCGCTGCTGAGCGAAGTGACATTGACATTTTTCAGCGACAAGGACTCTGCCGCTGCTGCGCTCGAATCCGGTGGCGTCGACATGATCTACGGTGACGTCGCTCGCCAGGCAATCCGGCTGCGTGATGCCGGCTACCAGCTCATCCAGGGCCCGGGGCCGCTGGTGCAGGTGTTCCGGATCAACACCACGATGGGGCCGTTTCGCAACGAAAAGTTCCGCCAGGCCTTCAACCACCTGATGGACCGTCGGGCGATCCTGCAGGTTGGTTATGCAGGCCTGGGCGAGGTGACGGCCTTGCCATGGGCGCCGGCCAGCCCGGCAGCCGACAAGTCCTACGACACCCGGTACGCGTTTGACCTGGAAAAAGGGCGCGCGCTGCTCAAGGAGTCGGGCCTGTCGCAAGCAGAGATGAATGGCTGGAAGATCATGGTCAACGGCGGCGACCCGGCTTCGACCACCATCAGCCAGGTGGTGCAGAGCACGCTGGCCAAGGTGGGTGTGAACGTCGAGCTCGACGTTCTGGGCGCGCCGGAGTTCACCACGGCGCTGCTGGCCGGCAAGTTCTTCGCGTTGTTCGGCGGCATCGGCAACATCCAGAAATTCCCCACGCGGGTGGCAACCAACAGCATTTACCGCACGTCAAAAAATCCGGTGCTGGGTGACCCGCATCCACACCCGGCCTATGTGGCGGCGATCGAGCGCGTCGAGCAGACCTTTGGCACCGGCGCCCAGGTCAAGGCCGCCTATGACAACCTGAACAAGGTGATGGTGGAGTCCGCATTTGCCATCCCCACCAACACCTACGACATCGGCCTGATCGTGGCGGCCAAGAACGTCGGTGGCATCACCCGTGAGATCGACAACATGCCGGTGTTCCGCACCATAGGGTTCCGTTGACGCTCCGCGTCCGTGGACTGACAGTCACTTTTGTCGGCTCCGGCCAACCGGTGCCGGCGGTACGTGGCATCGACTTCGATATCGATGCCAACGAGGTCTTGTGCATCGTGGGGGAGTCCGGTTCGGGCAAGAGCGTGACCTCGCTGGCCATCAGCGGCCTGCTGCCGCCCACCGCCCGGGTTCAGGGGTCGATCGAACTCGATGGCGTCGAAGTCACCACGCTCGATGCCGAGTCGCTGCGCAAGATGCGCGGGCGCGACGTCGGCATGGTGTTCCAGGACCCGACCACCACGCTCAACCCGGTGTTCCCGATTGGCCGGCAGGTGATCGAGGGCCAGGTGTCGCATGGTCAGATCGCGCCCAGCCTGGCCGCGCAACGCGCCATCGAGTTGCTGCGTGAGGTCGACATTCCAGACCCACAGAGCCGGGTCAACCAGTACCCGCACCAATTCTCCGGAGGCATGCGCCAGCGCGCAGTAATCGCCATGGCAATGGCCGGGCGGCCGCGGCTCATCATCGCCGACGAGCCCACCACCGCACTCGACGTGACGGTGCAGGCGCAGGTGCTGGCGGTACTGGCCAAGCGCCAGGCCGACACCGGTGCGGCGGTGATCCTGATCACCCACGACCTGGGTGTCGTGGCCGAGATCGCGCACCGGGTGGCGGTGATGTACGGCGGGCGCATTGTCGAGTCCGGCCCGGTGCGGGACATCTTCGAACACCCCTGTCACCCGTACACCGTCGGGCTGCTGCGCAGCGTGCCACGCATCGATACCGTCGACACACGCCTGGTGCCCATCATCGGGCAACCACCGCTGCCTGCGCGGCTGCCCACCGGATGCACCTTTCACCCGCGATGTGCCATAGGCCGCGACCGTGCGGTGTGTGCCACGCAGGATCCAGCGCTGCGCGCAGTAGCCGGGGGCCACAGCAGCGCCTGCCACTTCCCCGATGAAGTGGGGCAGCTGCTGGCCGACACCGCGCCCGGGGCCAGGCCGGCAGCGCATGCCCCGCCACCGGTGGCGGGCACCCGGCGACCGCTGCTGGAGGTGAGTGGCTTGCAGGTCTATTACCCCATCAAGTCCGGGCTGCTTCGTCGCCGCACCGGGTGGGTGCGCGCCGTCGACGGTGTGAGCCTGGTGGTCCATGCCGGTGAAACCGTCGGCCTGGTCGGCGAGTCCGGCTGCGGCAAGACAACGACCGGGCGGGCCATCATGGGCCTGGTGCCCAAAACCGGCGGACAGGTGCTGTTTGACGGGCGGGACATCAGCGCCCTGTCGCGCGAGGCAATGCGCCCGGTACGGCGCAACATGCAGTACATCTTCCAGGACCCCTACTCCTCACTCAATCCGGTGCTCTGTGTGGGCGACATCGTGGCCGAACCCTTGCGCATCCACGGCCTGTACGACGCGCTCGGCGGCGCGAAATGGGTTGCCGAGTTGTTCGAGCTGGTCGGGCTCTCCAGCTCCATGGTCAACCGCTACCCGCAGGAATTCTCGGGCGGGCAGCGCCAGCGTATCGGCATAGCGCGGGCGCTGGCGCTCAAGCCCCGCCTGCTGATCCTCGACGAGCCAGTGGCCGCACTGGATGTGTCGATACAGGCCCAGGTGATCAACCTGCTGCAGGACCTGCAGCGCGAACTGCAACTGGCCTATCTTTTCATTGCACACGACCTCTCGGTGGTGCGCCATATTTCGGACCGGGTGGCCGTGATGTACCTCGGCCGCATCGTGGAGGAGAGCAGCAAGGACACGCTGTACGCGACACCGACCCATCCCTACACACAGTCGCTGATGTCGGCGGTGCCGGTGCCCGACCCGGCGGCGCGCGCCACCCGCAAACGCATCCTGCTGGAGGGCGACATTCCCAATCCGGCGTCTCCGCCCACGGGCTGTCACTTTCACCCGCGCTGCTTCAAGGCCAGCGAACGGTGCCAGCGCGAGTCGCCAGCCTATGTGGCCTTCGCCGGTTCCCAGACCCATGTTGCCTGCCACCATGCCGGGCCGCTCGCATGACGCAGCAAACGCGCCGATCCTGGGGTGTCGTGCTGCGCGTGTTGGCGCACAGGGGCGCGCTGGTCAGTGTGGTGTTCCTGGCGCTGATTATCCTGACCTCCCTGCTGGCGCGCTGGATCCTGCCTTTCGACGCGCTGGCGCAGGACTACGCGAGCATCCTGCAAGCACCCGGCAAGGTGCACTGGCTGGGCACCGACGAGCTGGGCCGCGACATCCTGGCGCGGGTGGTGTTCGGCGCGCGCACCTCGCTGCTGACCGCCGCCGGCGCGGTGACCATTGCCGCGCTGGTGGGTGTGCCCATCGGCCTGGTGGCCGGCTTTTTTGGCGGCTGGCGCGACATGCTGCTGATGCGGTTTGTCGACGTGTTGTTGTCGCTGCCCGGCATCCTGTTCGCCATGGTACTGATCGCGGTGCTCGGGCGCAGCCAGATGGCCGCGTTGGTGGCTGTGGGCATCACCGGCATACCAGGTTTTGCGCGCATTACCCGCGCCCAGGTGCTGTCGCTGCGCAAGCGCGATTTCGTCACCGCCGTCGAAGCGTTGGGCGGCTCGTCGGGCTACAACATGTTTCGCACCGTGCTGCCCAACTCCTGGAGCCCGATCCTGGTGCAGGTGGTGATCCTGTCGTCGGTGGCGATCCTGATCGAGGCCTCGCTGGCTTTTCTGGGCATCGGCATTCCGCCGCCCACGCCGAGCTGGGGTGAGATGCTGCGCACCGGCAAGTCCTTCCTGCACGACTCGCCCACCTACGCGGTGTTCCCCGGCTTGGTGCTGACCTTCACCATCCTGTCCCTCGACACGCTGGGGCGCACGCTGGCCAAGGTGCTCGAAGACCGACATGAAATCGCCGATGCACCGGGGGCCACAACACCATGATCGGTTTCATCCTGCGCCGCCTGTTGCAGCTGCTGCCGGTGCTGCTGATCGCCTCCACCGGCATCTGGGCCATGATCTACGCCGTGCCCGGCAGCCCGGTTGCTGCCATGGTGGGCGAAAACGCCACGCCCGAGCAGGTCCAAGAGGTCACCGTGCGCCTGGGCCTGGATCGCCCGGTGCATGTGCAGTACGGATCCTGGCTCGTGAATGCGGTACAGGGCGACTTCGGTCTGTCGATCCAGAACCGCGAGCCGGTGCGCGACCTGATTGCGCAGCGCATCCCGGCCACCATCCAGCTCGGGCTGGCAGCCACGCTGGTCGGCCTCTTGCTGGGTGTACCGGTGGCCGTGGTCAGTGCACTCAGGCCAGGGTCCTGGTTCGACCGCATGCTCAGTGGCTGGAGTGCATTGGCGCTCGGTGTGCCGACGTTCTGGCTCGGCATCCTGCTGATCCTGCTGTTCGCGGTGCAGTTGCGCTGGTTGCCATCGGCCTCCAACTATGTATCGGTGTTCGAGTCACCCTGGCAGGCCCTGCGCAACATCTTGCTGCCTGCGTTGACACTGGGGGTGTATGTGTCGGGCATCTTCGCGCGTTTCCTGCGCGCATCGCTGCTCGGAGAACTCAAGGCCGACTACGTCCGCACCGCGCGTTCCAAGGGTTTGCCGGAGCGCGACGTGGTCGGTCGCCACGTGATGCGCAACGCGCTGTTGCCTTTCGTGACCATCGTCGGGCTGATGATGGCCAACTTCATCGGTGGCACCGTGGTCACGGAATCGGTGTTCACCTATCCCGGACTCGGGCGCCTGCTGATCCAGGCCATCAGCACGCGCGACTACCCGCTGATCCAGGGTTGCATCCTGTTCATCCTGGTCGTCTTTGTGCTGATCAACCTGCTGGTGGACATCTTGTACGCCTATATCGATCCCCGGATCGATTACGGTTGAGGTGTTGGAGGGCCGGCAGGTCGAGCCAATGGGTTCGGATACCGCAGCCATGGCCCTCGTCAATAACGCGGTCGATCTGCATGGCGGCTCCGCAACCTCAGTCAGCACCCAGCGGCAGGGCATCTGCTTCGCCGTCAAACTGCGATGAACGGGCCAACCAGGGGGATGCACAGAACACGCTGCCGGGCGCTTCAGGCAGTGCTGCCATACCTGTCGGAGATCTTTACAAAACGGACAGTGACTGCCAGATGCAAGTGTGAAGTTGGGGAAAAAATTTATTAAATTCAAATACTTAGAAGTATTCTCGTGACTGGCATGCAAGGTGCGTTTAGTTCCCGGCGGACTCTCTCTCAATTGTGCGAGGTGGTCCAAGCCCAAAGGAAAATAAAATGCATGCAACTTCAAAATCACTGGTAACGCTTGCGATTACCGCCATCTTGGGCAGTTCCCCTGCGCAGGCCGTAGTGGTCGACTTTTTGTACAACACACCGACAGATGGTTCCGGGAAGACCAGCAGATTCATCCCGACGAACAACATGCCCAGCGCGGCCACCGGATACTTCATCGAGACGTTCGACCAGGCAACAAATCAAGGAGTCGCTGGGGTATCCGGGCCATATGCCGGGCAAACCAGCGGCGGTGCGAATCAGACTGCCCCTTACATTGGCATTGTCCAGAATCAGGGCTGTGCGATCAACACACTGGCGATTGCAGGGGCCTTGACCGTGAGCGACGGCAGTTTCACAGTGCGCAAGGGTACGGTCTCTGGTGTTGGAGCCACTCCCGCGAATGACACGACCTGCTTCGGCTTTGGCCCCGGCCCTTCGCCGCGCAATGATGGTAGCAACGCCACTGTGCGAGTCGACTACTCCGCATTTCTCGATCCGAACGTGAAAATCTCTTACCTTGGCCTCTACTACGGCTCGATCGACACCTACAACAATATTGCCTTCTACAGCGGCGGCGCGCTTGTAACAGGTGGGGGAGGCATCTTGGACGACGGGGTGATCACCGGCCAGGAAGTCCTCACCGAATTCGGTGGCAGTTCCGGAAACCAAACGTCTAATAATTCAAACGTCTATGTCAACCTGTTTTTTGCTGCAAACGAGACCTTTGACGGGTTTGAGTTCAGGACCACCGGCGTTGCATTTGAAGTCGACAACATCGTCACCGGGTTGACGAATCGCAACGATGTTCCAGAACCTGGCACGCTGGCGTTATTGGGAATCGCACTCGCCGCAATCGGTGTAGTCGGCAGCAAGCGCCGAGTCTGACTGGCCCGCAAGGCAAGCTGCAGTGTTCCTGCATGGGCGGTAGATGCGCTCCATGCGCAGGGACATGACACTGACTTGGACCACTTGGATATGACGGTGATCTGGCGCATGGTGTGGCCACGCAAGACACACATCAGGGGGAACACCAAGAGCGCGATCATCTGCGCCAACACGCATTGTGCCGGCGAGCCCGGCATGCCGGGCATCCCGTCCGACAGCGTGGCTGAGCACATCGAACGCCATCTGGCGCAGGCTGCGCTCGGCCCGGGAGCCGGAACGCCCAACGGCAGGTTCGACGGGCGGTGCGCAAGGCATGGTGCCCAAGCATATGCCACCCAGCCGGGCGGACCGGCTGATCCGCATCGAGAACCTCGCCGATTCGGGTGAACAGCTATCAATGGAACGTCATGTTCCATAAAATTCGAATAGACTGAATTTCAATATGGAATGGACCGAAACATGTCGCCTATTGGCAACTCACTGACGGGTCGGCATGGACACTGAGGTCGACTACATCGTGGTCGGCGCCGGTTCGGCGGGGTGCGTCATGGCAGCGCGGCTCAGCGAAGACACAGCCACGCAGGTGCTGCTGCTGGAGGCCGGCCCGCCCGACCGCTCGTTGTGGATCCACCTGCCCATCGGATACGGCAAGACCATGTGGGACAGCACCTACAACTGGTGTTTCCACACCGACCCCGACCCCAACATGAACGGGCGGCGCATCTACTGGCCGCGCGGCAAGACCCTGGGCGGGTCGAGCTCCATCAACGGCCTGGTCTACATCCGCGGCCAGCACGAAGACTTCGACAGTTGGCGCGCCCAGGGCAACCCGGGCTGGGGTTACGAGGACGTGCTGCCCTACTTCATCCGCTCAGAGAACAACCAGCGCGGGGCGAGCAGCTTTCACGGCGACGCGGGACCCTTGCGTGTGTCTGACATCGGTGCACAACACGAACTCATCGAGGCCTTCATCGCTGGCGCAGGCCAGAACCACGTGCCGCGCACCGAGGACTTCAACGGGGCACGGCAGGAAGGCGCCGGTTATTACCAGCTCAACACGCACCGTGGCTGGCGTTGCAGCACCGCCAAGGCCTACCTGGCGCCGGCGCGCAAACGCGGCAACCTGGAGGTACAGACCGGCGCCCACGCCACCGGCCTGCTCATGGAAGGCCAGCGGGTGGTGGGCGTCAACTACGTGCAGGCGGGCGTGAACAAGACTGCGCGGTGCCGCAGCGAGGTGGTGTTGTGTGCCGGTGCCATTCAGTCGCCGCAGTTGCTCCAGCTATCAGGCATCGGCCCTGCCGCGCTGTTGCAGGCGCGCGGTATTCCAGTGCGCCATGTTTTGGCCGGTGTTGGCGAAAACCTGCAGGACCACCTGCAGGTCCGGCTGATTTATGAATGCAACAAACCGATCACCACCAACGACCAGCTCAACTCCTGGACCGGCCAGGTGAAACTGGGGCTCCAGTGGCTGCTGTACCGTAGCGGGCCACTGGCTGTTGGTATCAACCAGGGTGGTTGTTTCATGCGGGCGCTGCCTGAATCGACCACACCGGACATCCAGTTCCATGTGGCCACGTTGTCGGCCGACATGGCCGGCGGCAAGGTGCATCCGTTTTCCGGCTTCACGATGTCGGTGTGCCAGCTGCGGCCGCAATCGCGCGGCCATATCCGCATACGCTCGACCGACCCGTTCGAGCCGCCCGAGATGCAACCCAATTACCTGGCCACCGAGCTTGATCGCCGCACTGCCGTGGCCGGTCTGCGGGCCGCACGCGCCATTGCGCAGTCGCCGGCCATGCGCCCCTATGTGCGCCGCGAGGTAAAACCAGGCCCGGGCGCCCACGACGACGCTGCACTGCTGGAGTTCTGCCGCAACAGCGGCGCGACGATCTTTCACCCCAGCGGCACCTGCGCGATGGGCAACGACCCGGCGGCGGGTGCGGTGGTGGACACCCGGTTGCGGGTTCACGGACTGGCGGGTGTGCGGGTGGTCGACTGTTCGGTCATGCCGACACTGGTCTCCGGCAACACCAATGCGGCGGCAGTGATGATGGCGGAGAAGGCCTCCGACATGGTCCGCGAGGACCACCGTGCGGGCCGCTGACGCGCCAAGGGCGCGGTGCCGCAATGGTCGCTCAAAGACATCTGTGCCGGCATGGCTACCACTGCCCCAAACGTGAGCGGGTAGACCGGTGGTGCACAGGCACCTTGGGCCGCCCTGTTTCGGTCGAGCTCGCGGGCGCCGCAAAAAACCGCGTGAGCACAACATCAGGACCAAACGAAGCCCGGTGTTCGCGCCAGGTGAAGTTCGGGTAGTCCGCCACATTGCCGGGAAGGCTGTCTGGCAGCATCGGCGGTCCGCCGGCGTAACAGGGCTCGCCGCTCTCCTTGGTCAAATCCCAGTATTCGCTGTTCACCGTGATGACAACGGCCAGCTTCTTGCGCCGGACCAGCGCAGCGGTTGGCGCTTGATGGGGAGAGGCCGTGCACAGGGTGTTGGGGATTCCTTTTAAACTGCCTGTGACACCGGGGAGAAGACAAGAGTCCGGTCTTCGGGTGTTTCCGCAAAGACCACGCAAGATTGGAGCCAGTCATGAAGACCCAGCGTATCGGTGCGTTCACCGTCGAACGGATCACCGAGTCGGAGGGGCCGTTTGCGCCACTGGCGTTCATCCTGCCGGGAGTGGACATGGACCGGCTCGAAGCCCATGCCGACTGGCTGCGCCCCGGCTTCGTCGATGTGCAGGACCGGCTGGTCATGAGCTTCCACAGTTATGTGCTCAAGACACCGCGATGCAACATCCTGATCGACACCTGTGTGGGCAACCACAAGGAGCGGCCGCTGCGGGCCAACTGGCATCGGCAGGAATTCGGCTACCTGGCGGCCATGGCAGCGGCAGGCGTGCAGCCGCAGGACATCGATTACGTGTGCTGTACACACCTGCATGCCGACCATGTCGGCTGGAACACCAGCCTGCGCGATGGCGCCTGGGTGCCCACCTTCCCGAAGGCCCGGTATGTGTTTTCCCGCACCGAGTACGCGCACTGGCAAGGCGAGCACCAGCGTGCGCTGGCATCGGGTGTGCCGTTGCCCAACCAGGGCTCGTTCAGTGACAGCGTGTTGCCGGTGGTCGAAGCCGGGCAGGCCTGCATGGTCGACGACGGGTTCGAGTTCGACCACGGTGTGCACCTGCAGGAAGCCAGCGGCCACACGCCCGGCAACTGCATCGTGCATGCCCGCAGCCAGGGCGACCATGCGGTCTTCAGTGGCGACATCTTCCATTCGCCGGTGCAACTGATCAATCCGGACTGGTCCTCACGGTTCTGCCATGACCCGCTGCAGGCGGCCGCCGCGCGGCACACACTGGCGCAGCAGATGGCCGACACGCCGAGCGTGCTGCTGGCCGGGCATTTTCCGAGCCCGGTGGCGGGGCGCGTGGTCAGCCGCAGCCAGGGTTTCGGATGGAAGACGGAGCTGCAGTGACAGGGGCATCTACATGATGGCCGGCAGCGCACTGGCGGGGCTGCGCGCCTGGGCTGCGGCCTGATCGGCCGGTACATCCAGCGGCCAGAGCTTGGCCACATACCGGTGGCCGTTCACACTGTCGTCGGCTTCGGTCATCAGCCACAGCAGCGGCGCGCGCATCAGCGTGGGCGACAGCAACTGGCCATCCGCGCCGCGCCGCGGGCTGCCGCTGCCTGGCAGCATGGCGGTGTCGGACGCGCCACCCGGCAGGAGCACGTTGGTCACCACTCCGGTGCCCTGCAGGTCTCGGGCCCACACTACGCTCATCGCCTCCAGTGCCGCCTTGCTGGGGCCATAGGGGCAGTAGCCGGTTCGCACCATCGTCGCCTGGCTGGTGGAGATGTTCACCACCCGCCCGAAGCCCTGCGCCACCATGGCGGGCACGCAGGCCCGGGCCATCAGGAAGGCGCCCAGCACATTCGCATCGATGATGTTGCGAAAGCCCTGGGGATCCGCTTGCCAGAACAGGGCCGGCTTGTGGGTGAATTCTTCGCTGATCTCGCGCATCCCGCGCCCGGCGTTGTTGACCAGGCCGTCGATGCGCCCGAAGGCCTCGATGCCGTGCGCGGCGACCGCCTGGCAGTCGCTCCAGGACGCGACATCGGCGATCCGCCAGGCCGCGACCGGTGTGCTGTGCCCCGCATTCCAGCGGGCGCAGGCCTGTGCGAGTTCGGCCGGCGCACGTGCACCGGTGATCAGCACGCGGTGCCCTGCGTGCACCAGGGCGTCTGCCATCTCCCAGCCCAGGCCGCGGCCCCCTCCGGTGACGATGACGGTTCTGATGGTGGGTGGTTGGGGCATGGAGCAGGCTTGCGGTGTCAGAAGAGGGGCACCGAAACCAGTGCCTGCGTGAGCATGGCGCGCGTCATGCGGTGAGTGGACCTGAAATATATACCAATCAAAGAAGCCGAAAAAAAGCTCTGGGGCAATTTCCTTGCGATGCACCTGTTTCTGGCGCAATTGCCGTAAAAGAGCAGTTGCTTCCCCTGTTTTTCTCAAACCATTGTGCAGCATTTGTTCGAAGCTGGCGACCTGGCTGCCGTCCGTGAACTGGGCTGCCGCGGTTCGCTTGGGGGCCGGGGCGGCGCAGGCTGGCGGTCGCAGATCGGTTATCGTGCGCACAATCGTTACCAGGCGCATGGCGCGCGCTGGCACGATCCTTCGAGGACGAAACACAAAATGGATTTCACCAAGGAACTTGACGCCGCTGGCCTGGCCTGCCCATTGCCAATCGTCAAAACCAAAAAGGCGCTTGCCGACATGGCGTCCGGGCAGGTACTGCGCGTGATCGCCACCGACCCAGGCTCGGTCAGCGACATGGCGGCATTTGCCGAGCAGACCGGCCACGCGCTGCTGCAACAAGGCCGCGAGACCGGCAGGTTCATTTTTTACCTCAAAAAGTCATGAAGCCGCTGCGTCATCCCGGCCAGTCGGCCACGCTGGCCAGCAGCATCGGGCATGCCACACCCTGGTGGATGTCCGCCGGAGCCCGCCATGGATAACGCGATCAACCCGGCATTGGTCGTCGTGTGGGGCGGCTTCGTCCTGGCATTCATCTTCGGCGCTGTCGCCAACAAGGGCAACTTCTGCATCATGGGCGCGATCTCCGACGTGGTCAACATCGGCCATTGGGGCCGCATGCGCATGTGGCTGCTGGCGGTCGCGGTTGCCATCATCGGCGCCAACCTGTTGCATTATTTCGGTCAGGTCGACCTGACCAAATCGGTGTACCAGCGCCCCGTGCTGCCCTGGCTGTCGTTGCTGCTTGGAGGTGCCCTGTTTGGCGTGGGCATGACGATTTCCGCCGGCTGCACCAACAAGAACCTGGTGCGGCTCGGCGGCGGCAGCCTGCGCTCCCTGGTGGTACTGGTGTTTCTGGCAATTTCCGCCTACATGACGCTCAAGGGCCTGTTCGCCCAGTGGCGCAGCAGCTACCTGGACCCGGTTGCCATCGACCTGACGACGCTGGGCCTGGCCAATCCGGGCCTGGGTACGCTGGTGGCGAAATTCACCGGGTTGCCAGGGCCCACAGCGCTGCTTGCCACGCTGGGCGGGGTCGGCGTGTTGCTGCTGGCCTTCGTGTTCACCGATGCGCGCTTCCGGCGCAACCAGGTCCAGGTCATCGGCGCACTGGTGCTGGGGTTGCTGGTGGTGGCAGGCTGGTATCTCACGGGGCACCTGGGTTACGGGGAAAATCCCGAGACCCTCGAGATGGCCTATTTCGCAACCAATACGCGCACCTTGGAGTCGATGAGTTTCGTGGCCCCGACGGCCTACAGCCTGGAATTGTTCGTGTTGTGGACCGACAAGTCCCTGCGCATCAGTTTCGGTATTGCCAGTGTGGCGGGCGTGGTGCTGGGCTCGTTTGCCTATGCCGTTGTGAGCCGGCAATTCCGCTGGGAAGGCTTCGCGTCCCTGCAGGATTTGCGGACCCAATTGACCGGCGCAGTCTTGATGGGGTTTGGCGGTGTCACCGCGATGGGTTGCACGGTCGGGCAAGGCATGTCGGGGCTGTCCACCCTGGCGCTTGGATCGTTTCTGGCAGTCGCAAGCATCGTGGCAGGCGCCGTTGCCACCATGCAATGGCAGCAGCGCTGAGGACGACGGCGAATTCCCAGCGGCGCAGTTGCGGCCGCCGTGGGGCGTATGCATCTGCGGCCGCTCGATGCGGCGGCCGAAAAGCACTTGGATAGGGCCGACAAACAATGGGAGAATTCCCTGACCAGCCGTGCTTCCGCGGCCATCTCGCAACGCAGTAGACGCATGCACACAAACGAAGCCCCTCCTTCCAACGACCAGGCCATGCTGGAGATCACGCTGCCAGCGGCCATGGAGTTGTGCCGCCTCGGCCTCGCCACGATGATCGACATCCGCCAGAGCTTCGAGATCGAGATGAAGGGGGCGATCCCTGGCACGGTGCATATCCCGATGTTCGAGGTCAAGGTCATGCTGGGCGACGCCTTGACCGAGGACGAGCAGGACATCCTGGACGCCGGCCAGCCCAAGGACATGGACGCCAAGACCTTCTTCACCATGATCAACCAACTGCACCATGCGCGCGACAACCTGCTGCTGTGCATCTGCAACAGTGGCAGGCGCAGCCTGACGGCAGCATCGCTGCTGCGCTCGCTGGGGTACCCCAAGGCCTTGTCGGTGGCGGGGGGCTTCCAGGCCTGGAAGAAGTTGCAGGTCGCGCCGTAGGCTGGCCGTTTGGCGCCAGTCTGGTCAAGGGTGAAGGCGCTTGTGGGCGCTGGCGATCAAGGCCCGCGAACTGCTTGGTTGGATGACAGACTGGGCAACAACTGCTCCAATTTTTGCTGTGCCTGGCGCGGATCGTCGTCGAACAAGGCCTGGATCCAGCCTGCCTCGCGCTGCGCGATCGTGCCAAGAAACTCTGTGGCGCCACAAGGGTGCGCGGCCATGGCGCCGAAAGTGTCAAAACCAAGCACCAAAAATTGGTGCAGGGCCCCCAGCCCCGCAGCCTGGGCGGGCACATGCATCAGCCGCAGCATCCAGCCCAGCGCCTTCTTGCGGGTCAGGCGCGACAGGGTCTGGCCCACCGACAACACGGTCTGCAATTGCCACAGCCGGTCGTCGCGCCGACCCACGGCGCGCCAGGCGGCCAGGTAGCTGCGCGCATCCACCGGCGCGCCCGCGCGGGCAAGGTCTGGCACCAGCTCCAGCCAGGTCTGCGCCATGGTGTGGTCCAGCGCCTCGCTGGTGGCGTGCAGCTGCGCCACCAGCGCTGCTGTGGCCACCACCTCTTGGGGCAAGGTCTGCTCCAGCCTGTTGGCCACGCGGGCGAATTGCCCGTCGCGGTCTGCGTAGTCCTTGCCACCATAAAGCTCCTGCAGGAAGAACGCAGTCGCCGGGCCTTGTACGCTGTCGGCGGCCAGGTCGGCGTAGGTGGATTCAAACCGGCGGGCCTGGTAATCGCGGATACCCACCAGCGCCTGCCGCAGCATGGGCGCGCCGTCGGCAACGCCACGCAATTCGGCCACGTGCGCGAGGGCCGAGCGGATCTGTTCTGCAGCGTGCATGGGGGGAGCGTACTGCACCGCGCGACCCGCCCGGCTTGATCCAGGTCAGAGATGGCGGTCCATCAGACCCATCACCGGGTACCGCATCCACCCGGGTTCCTCGTGGCGCCGGCCGGCTGAGAAGATGAAGTCGAGCACCGCCGATTGGTCTGCCAGCAACTCCGGATGGGCAAGCTTCCACTGGTCGAAGCGGGCCTGCAGCGCCGGCTCGTCCTGCAGCATCTCCAGGGCTGTGTCCTCGAACACATAGTCCGAATACCGCTCCTTCTTTTCCAGCACGCTGTTGAAGAAGCCCCAGCGAAAAAAACTGTCATGCGCCTGCGGCTCCAGCGTCTCGACCGCATACCGGGCACGGGGCTGGTCAAGATCGACAAGGCAGTCACCAGCCCGGGCACCATACGCGACAAACTCTGCTGCGACCTCCACCGCGTCATGAAAGATGCGCCCTTCGTATGGCAGCTGCCTGGAAACCACCGACAGGATGCGGTAAGCGCGCACCTGCATGGCTTGGTCGGCCTGGAGCCGGCGCAGCACCACCCCATTCCACTGCAGGCGCTCTATCACCGCCTGCCAGGCGCGCGGCACCAGGTAGGCCCGTGGTGCGTCCACCACCACTTGCTCGACACAGCGCTCAAAACAGGCGATGTCTTTCTCCCAGGGCTGGGTGCGGTCGTACGACAGCCGCGTGTAGTTGCCCAGCTTGCTGGGGCTGTAGACGGCCTTGAATCCGCGAAATCGGGTCGGCGTGGGCCGGCTTTCGTCGATGCGCCACAACACCGGCCACTTGCCCCGCCGCATGGCGGCCAGCCGCGCCTGTCGACGCAACGCAGGGATCTGCTTGGCGTGGGTGACTGTGAACGCCAGCACGGATTCCACCAATGCACGCATCGCCGAATAACGGTCGGCGAAAGGTTTCAGCATGTGCGACTCGGGCATGAAGCCGATGGTGTGGTGCAGCGCCGCGTAACCGGTCGAGAACCGGGGCGCATCCAGCATGTGGGTGATGCCGTCGTCGGGGGTGTCCTTGACCGGGTGCACGTACGGGCTGGTTGGCCAGCCCCGGTGTTGCATGTCCTGGTAGATCGCCGGCACCATCTCGTCGCGCAAGAACGTGCCCAACGGGGCACCGAGCTTGTCCGACTGGGTGTGGATCAGCGTCATGGTGTACTGGTAGTCGGCTCCGTTGGAGGTGTGGGTGTCGACCATCACGTCCGGGTCCCAATCGGCAAAGAAACGGTTGAAGACCTGCGCCGCCAGGCTGTCGCATTTCACGAAATCGCGGTTCAGGTCGAGATTGCAGCCATTGGCCCGGAACCCGAAGGACTCGGGCCCGAGCTGGTTCACGCGCGAGCTGGTGTTGCGGTTCAGGCAACCATCGACGTTGTACACCGGGATGAACAGGAACACGGTGGCGCCCAGCGCCGCGAGGCGCTGCGGCTGGGTGCAGAAATCGCGCACCAGCGCCATGCAGCCGTCGATGCCCTCGGGCTCACCGGGGTGGATGCCGTTGTTGTTGAAGAACACACAACGCCCGTCGGCCTTGAGTCGCTCACGGTCGAACACGCCGTCCGCCGTGACGAGGCCGGCATGCAGAGGCACGCCGTTGTCAGACTCGCCAATCTGGGAAAAACGCAGCACCGTCGGGAAGTCGGCTGCAAGTCGCTCGTACCACGCGACGCAGTCGGCCCAGCTGGTGGTCTGGTTGCCATTGCCACGTTCGAAGGGGGTGAGGTAGGCGTGTGTGTGCATTGGATGCGAGGCCCCGGTATTGGCAGGCAACTGTTGCCGACCCACCAACTTCGGTGTCGGTGGACCCGGCCTGGTCTATTTCTTGATCGGGCTGATCTTGGAACCTTCAAACGTCAGGTTGTACATCAGGCCCTTGTTGGAAAAGATGAAGCCAATGATCGGTTTTTTGGCGGTGTCGCTGTCAACGGCGCCGCCCGCGCCCCGAGTGGCCAGCGCCACGCTGCCGTCCACACCGGCTTGCCAGCCAGCTCCTTGCCTGCACTGGTGTGCTGGTAGAAGGCAGCAATTGCCTCGCGCACCTCCGCGTCGAGTTCGTCCTTGCTGGCGGCCTGCGTGAGCGTGCCAGACAAGGCCAGCAAGAACACGAAAAAAATCGAGCGAATTTTCATCACCGGTTCTCCTTGGGTATCCCTGCCGCCATCATGACACAGCCGGGCCAAACAGCGGACGGTTGAGCCATTTTGGCGCCCAGTGAATCCAATGTCGCTCCGGAAGCACACGATACCAGCGCCGGCTCAGGGCCGGTCGAGCGTGAACAGTGCCACTTTTTCGTCTTTTCCGCGCAGCGCATTTCGCCCCAAGGGCCTGATCTGCAAAGCTGCGTCTGGCGCGAGCCGTTCGGCAAACCCAGTCGATGACTTCATGTCCACGAACATGAAGATCCGCTCTTCTTCGGCCGGTCTGTGGTATTTTCCTGTCAGGAAGGTTGAACAACGCGCCCTGGCCGAGCTTGTCGCTGATGTCAGCGTAAAACAAGGCCTTGCATGCAAAAGCGACTGCCCTGACTGCGCTGCGGGCTTTCGAAGCCGGCGGGTCTCGGCGGCGGAGATGGCAGCACACACCGCACAAGATTTTGAAAGCATTGGAAATTCATGGGTGACTCGAAAACTTCCGAACCGAGACCGGACATAACTTGCGATGTACTGGTGGTCGGCGCCGGTACAGCGGGCTTTGGTGCCGCCATCGCTGCAGCTCGCGCGGGGCTTTCGGTTCACCTGATCGAAGCCGGTACCAAGGTGGGTGGCGTGATGGCCTTTTGCCCCGGCATGCCGTGGGGCGGCGGTTATCCACTGGGCCGCAGCATCGGCGGCATTTTTCTGGAACTGACCGAGCGGCTTGCTGCCATGGCCCCGCCAGCGGCCGAGGTTCGTCCCTGTGTGCTGGAAAACTTTGGCCCTGAAGTGCAGTACGACCACGAACTTGCCACGCTGACAATGTTCGAGATGCTGTCGCAGGCCGGGGTGCGTTTGCATCTGGGCTGCCTCGTCGGAACCCCGCAGTTGGCGGGTGATCGGATCACCAGCGTCGCCTGTACCGATCGACGGGGGCAGTTCCATATCCGCCCCCGCATGGTGATCGATTGCTCGGGCGATGGTGACATCTCTGCGCGTGCCGGGGTGCCCTACACGGTTGGCGACGGCGTGGGCAACATGATGGCGGTCACGCTTTCCTTTCACATGAACGGGGCTGATTGCGATCGTGTTTTTGCGGACGGTGATCCTTACTTTCGCAGCCACGCGGCGCGGGGCATCGCCCAGGGTCGACTGCACCCCGACCTGGTCAAGCTCTATCTGATGCGGGGTTTTCACCCCGGCAGCGTCTTTTGCAATACGGTCACCATCCGAGGCGTTGACGGCACCGATCCGGATGCGGTGGCGCTTGCCGCGCAGGAGGGGCGCAGGCGCTGCGCGCAGGTGGCGCGGTTCCTGATCGACTGCGTTGCGGGGTTCGAGCGGGCGCAGATGTGGGGCCTGGGGCCCACGGTGGGTGTGCGGGAGACGCGAAAGCTTGAAGCCCTGTACCGGCTGACGGCAGACGACCTGGCCCAGTCGAAGCGTTTTGGTGATGGCATTGTTGCGTGCGACAACCCGATCGACGATGTGATGCGAACCGCAGCGGAGATGACCCACGACGCGGCCGTGGCACGCGGCGACTACTACACCATCCCCCTGCGCACCATGATCCCGCGCCGGACCCGAAACCTGCTCTTTGCAGGGCGCCTGATTTCGGCCGATCCGGTGGCGTTCGCTTCGGTGCGCGGAATGCCCCAGTGCATCGCCATGGGGCAGGCCTGCGGGGTTGCGGCAGCACAGGCGCTCGCCACTGGCTGTGCGGTGCAGGAGATTGATGCGGCGGCGGTTGTGGCGACGCTCCAGTTGCAGGGGCTGCGCGGCATCGGTGGCAGAAACCTGGCGGACCATGCTCCTGAGGCCCTCTGGCAGGAACCTGACCACGCGCCGCGCCGAGCGGCACAAAGGGCTTGAGTCACGCGAATCCAAACCTGCCTGGATGCACTGAGATGTTGGGCGGAAATTCGCAAAGAGCCCTCGGTCTTATGTTCGATGGTCAAAAGGCCGCCACACAGAGGCATCCTGTTCGGCGAGTACGTCGGCAACTTGCTGCGTTACGATAGGACCCCCATGGGACAACCACAGGGCGTCACTGAACGCTCGCACGCGCCAACCCCATGCAACGCCTCTTGACCGATCCCATACGCCCCACCCCACCGCCGATCCACCGCGACCCGCAGTTGCGCCGCCTGTGGGCCGTCGGCATGCTGATGTCAATGATCCGGTGGCTCGAGATCCTGGCGTTCGCGGTGTTCACCTACGACCAAACCAAATCCGCGTTGTGGGTGGCCAGTTTGATGATGCTGCGCCTGTTGCCGCTGTCCCTGTTCGGCCTGGCGCTGGGCGCACTTGCCTCGCACATGTCGCGCCGCCGGCTGCTGATCACGACGCATGCCGGTCTGTTCGCCACCTGCTTGCTGCTGCTGATCGTGTCCGCCTTCGGCGCCATCGAGGTCTGGCACCTGGCGGCGGCCAGTTTCGTCAATGGCATCGTCTGGGCGGGCGACATGCCCCTGCGCCGCGCTCTGATGGGCGATCTTGCCGGCCACGGGCGCATGGCGCAGGTCATGTCGCTGGATGCCGTGGTCGCGAATGCCTGCCGCCTGATCGGCCCCATACTGGGCGGCCTGCTGCTGGCGCGTGGCGGCCTGCAGGCCGTGCTGCTGTGCGTGGCGCTGCTCTACCTGCCGGTGCTTGTGGCCCTGGGCGGCCTGGCCGATCCGCCCCAAACGCGGGACGCCGCCACCAAACCCACGATCCGCGATCTGTTGCTGCGCGGCCTCTACGCAGCGCGCGAATCGCGCCGGCTTCAGGCAACCCTGTGGATCACGATTTTGTTCAACCTGTTCGGCTGGCCGGTCCTGAGCATGATCCCGGTGATCGGCCGGGACCAGCTTCACCTTGACGCGCAAGGTGTCGGCCTGCTGGCCAGCCTGGACGGTATCGGCTCACTGCTGGGCGCGCTGGCGTTGACCTCGATCGCGCGGCACCTGCGCCACGGGCCGGTGTACCTGGGGGCGGTGCTGCTGTTTCTTGCGTTGCAGGTGGCCTTCGCCTGGAGCCATCATTTGCTGCTGACCGGCGCCATTTTGTTCGCCATCGGCGTCGCGCAGGCCGGCTTTGCGGTGATGCAGTCGACGCTGGTGTACACCAGCGCGCCGGCGGATCGACGCGCGGATGTCATGGGCCTGACGACCATGTGCATCGGTGTCGGGCCGTTGGGGTTTCTGGCGATTGGCTGGCTCGCCGAGCGCCTGGGCGCCCCGACGGCCGCGCTGACCTGCGCGCTAAGCGGCCTCGTCGCCGTGGCATTGACCTGGCCGCTGTGCCGTGCCTGCTTCGAGAACCCGCGGCCAGCGGCATCGCCCCAGGAGCCGGGCGGTGGCGGATGACCGCAGCCGCTGCAATGCGGGTCTACACTTTTTCCTTTAGCCAGCATCCAACCCGAACGTCGGGTACCGAGAAAGTTGTCCGGCTGGACCAGACTGCTTGCGGGTCTACACGACAGTCCGGTATCTGGTGGTCCGGTTCAATGCCAGTCAGAAGCCGCTCGTGGCGTTCGGCAATGTGCCCTTTGCGGTCGTTCGTTGCCTGGTCTGGGTTGGCGTTGGCGTTGGCGTTGGCGTTGGCGTTGGCGCGCGTCGCGGCAGGCGCAGCCCGGCGGGGGCTCATACTGGAGCGGTCGGGCGCTGAACGCGCCGACTTCCCTGTGGTGCTCGCCCGAGGGTCGGGCCGCAGAACTCACTGCGTTCACTTCGTTCTCGCCGTTCGGACAACCGCGGCCAGAATGATGACGAAGTGCGCTGCGCGCACCGACCCTCGGGCTCCGCTCCTCGGCGCTCCAGAAATCGCCCCCGCCGGGCTGCGCCTGCCGCGACGCTGGGCCTTTGGTTTGCGGGATGTCGGGGCCCGGACTTCCCTGCAGCGCGCACCCACCCTATCAGCAGGCGTGACGGGTGGCTGCACCGGGGGCGGGGGTCACACCGGGGGCGGGGGTCACACGGGGGCGGGGGTCAGGTCTTGCATTGCAATATGGCAAAACAAGACCTGACCCCTGTCCTGTGTGACCTCTGTCCCGTGCTGACCCCTGTCCCGTGTGACCCTGTCCCCGTGTGACCCCTGTCCCCGTGCTCGGGGCGCGGACGTGCGCGGACGCGACCACCGAGCCTGGTGCGCGTGACTCTGCAGCATGCGCGACTGCCTTCAGTTTCCCGGTGCAGCTGTCCGTCGCGCCTGCATGCATGGTCGAGTGCAGGGAAACCCGGACCCCGACCTCCCGAACACCAAAAGCCCAGCGTCGCGGCAGGCGCAGCCCGGTGGGGGCGATTTCTGGAGCGCCGAGGAGCGGAGCTCGAGGGTCGGTGCGCGCAGCGCACTTCGTCATCATTTTGGCCGCGGTTGTCCGAACGCAGAGAACGAAGTGAACGCAGTGAGTTC
>CAMAWD010000016.1 GCA_945861785.1 Rhodoferax sp. OV413
ATCGATCAAGGACACCAAATAGGTCTTGCGCAGTTGCCCTTGGATCGGCAAGCGGGGGCCGTGCATCACATCGCCATACCAAATCGAGCCTGCAAACTCGGCACTGAAGCTGCGCTTCTCTTCGGGCAGACTCGCTGAGCCCGCCGGGCACCCATTCATGGTGCGTGAGTTCCTGATCGGCTTGACGAAATACTTTGCCTTCTACAATGGCGAGCGCCCGCATCTAGGGCTGGCCAACCGGACTCTCGACGCGGTGTACCAAAGCGCTGAAGGCGGCGGGGCCATGATCGTGGACAAGTACGGTGCGGTGGTCAAAGCGGCACACCAAAATGCAACAAAACAGCATCTAGACCACCCCATGCGTCTATCCACTGATCAAATTCAGGCCATTTGTCAGGCGGCCACTGCATCTTTTGGAGAAGGAGCAGCGGTGTGGTTATTTGGTTCACGTGTGGACGACAACAAAAGAGGCGGCGACATTGACCTGCTGGTGCGCCCGCCACCCTCTGCAGCAAACCAGCCATTTGCCAAGAAAATCAAAATGCTCGGCATGCTTGAACGCCTGCTGGGCGAACGCAAAATAGACCTTGTGATAGAGCAGCCTGGCGACTCCAGACCCATTGTGACCGTGGCCCACACCACCGGCATACAAATTCAATGACACACCCACCCGAACAATTGGCGCTGCAGCAAATTCTTGGCGTGTGCCAAGGCCACGCCGATGCACTGACCGATGCCCTTCAAGACTTGCAGTTGCGAGGGCTTGGCGCTGAAGACTACAGCCACCTCTCAAAAGCAGACCGCCGCTTGCTTGACCAATTTGCCTACCGCTACACCAGACTGCAAGATGACATGGGTGCGCGCCTGATGCCAACCGTGCTGAAAGCCTTGGGCGAAGACATAGGCCCCATGTCCGCTATTGACCGCTTCACCCGCCTTGAGCAACTCGGCTGGTTAGCCAGCGCGGACGAATGGCTTGCCCTGCGACAAGTGCGTAACCAATTTGCGCACGACTATCCAGACAGCGCGCCGGAGCGGTTTGAGCGCCTGCAAGCCGCCACCCAGGCCGCAAGTCAGTTATTGGCGATCATGATGAACTTTCAAACAAAATTGGTCTCCAGCTCGGGCTAATCAAGCGCGAGCACGGGACGGGCCGGCGGTATACAGTGCAGTCGCTGCCCAGCGTCAATACGCGACAGGATTCTTGCAATTCGGTCATGCGGATCAGGCAAGCGTCAGCCAGGGACGCAGGCAGGTTGTCATAACGCTCGAACAGGGCCCGCACCGGTGCCCACTTGATCTGCCAACGAAAGCGCTATTTGCACCAGTCCCCGCTCAACCCAGGCAAACCTGCCAGCTGGCCCACAGCGTTTCAAGCTGGACGTGGCGAGCTTTGCATAGGGGGATCAAGCGATGAGCAACACCAGAAAGTCATCCGTGGCCGGCGTCAACTACCCTGACGCGGGGGGGGGCGGAAACGGCTGCATCAGGCTCAGTTCCGTCTTGGCGCGCTGCAAGGAATTGAGTAAATAATGCAATTTCGCCTTACACTGTGGCTATTGCAAAACTGCAAGGGAACCAAGCGATGACAATATTGAAAGTGACCGCCCGGGGACAAGTGACTTTCAAAAAAGACGTACTGCGGCACCTCGGTATTCAACCAGGGCAAAAGATCGAACTCGATTTACTGCCAGATGGTCGAGGCATGCTCAAGGCAGCCCAGACGACCGGCACGATAAACAGCTTCATCGGACTGCTGGCGCAGCGGACAAAGAAGGTTGCGACCATTGAAGAGATCAATGAGGCAACAGCGCGAGCTTGGGCTGGCAAGGCATGAAAATCACCGTTGACACCAACGTGCTGGTTCGCTCTTGCGTGCGCGATGACCCGGCGCAAGCCAGCATCGCCACCAAGGTTCTGACCGATGCCGCGTTGATTGCCATTGCGCTGCCGTGCTTGTGTGAGTTTGTTTGGGTGCTGCGCAGGGTCTACAACATTGAAAGTGACGACGTCGTTAGCGCGATTCGCGCGCTGATGGCCAGCGAAAACGTAGAAATGAACCGGCCAGCAGTCGAGGCGGGGTTGGAGGTGCTCAGTGCAGGTGGGGATTTTGCGGATGGTGTGATCGCCTTCGAGGGCAATTGGCTTGGCGGGGAAACTTTTGTTTCATTCGACAAGAAGGCTGTGGCGCTGCTCGGTGCACAAGGGAAAGAGGCGCGGCTCCTGTGACAACGGTGAGTTGGAGGCACGCATCGCACGCTTCGAGCAGGCCTTGATCCAGGGGCTCGGCGCCTGGGCACCCCAACTCGTGCTGCTGCAGACGATTCCTGGAATCGACCGCATGGGCGCTGCGATGCTGCTGGTGGAGGTCAGCGCGGAGATGCAAAACTTCGGCTCTGCTGAGCGCCTGGCTTCCTGGGTGGGGATATGCCCTGGCTGCACCGACATGCCCGCAATGCCTGAGACGTTGGCGGGTGGTCTGGTGGGCACAGATGACCCCACCCAATCGTCCAGTACCCAGAGTAAGTGCTGAGTCCTCAGCACTGTTTCCCCCTTTTGTCATGACCGCGCCCGCTCAAATACCCGGCCCATAAACCAAAAATTGAGCACGCCCGACCACAGGTTTTTATGTGGGGCAGGCTAGTGTCTAGTATTTTTACTAGATACCTCTTGCAAATTGCATATACTCGACACGTGTCGGCCCAATACGAACGTACTTTTGTCTCGCAGCTTGAAAAACGTCTTGCTGCCGCAGCACCGTTGATTCAGGTTTTGGTGGGGCCGCGGCAGGTGGGCAAGACAACTGGCCTGCGGCAATTGTTGGCGCGGGCATCGGGCAATTACCACTATGCCAATGCCGATGACCTTCTGGTTTCTGGCCGCAGTTGGCTTTTGGAGCAATGGCAGAAGGCATTGCTGGCGGGGGATGGCGCGCTGTTGGTTGTTGATGAAATTCAGAAGATACCCAATTGGTCTGAGTCCATTAAATCGTTGTGGGATGCACAACCCGGACGGTTGCGGGTGGTGCTGCTGGGCTCGGGTTCGCTGCAAATTCAAAGTGGGTTGACGGAGAGTCTGGCGGGCCGCTTTGAGTTGACGCGTATTTTCCATTGGACCTTTACCGAGCTGAAAGAGGCCTTTGGCTACGACCTGGAACGCTTTCTTTTGTATGGAGGTTACCCCGGCGCCGTGGCCTTTGAAGATGACTACGACCGCTGGTACGCCTACCTGAAAGATGCCATTGTGGAGGCGGTGATTGGCAAAGACATTTTGCAGAACCGCAAGGTGGCCAACCCGGCGCTGTTTCGGCAGGCATTCGAGATCCTGTGTCGCTACCCTGCCCAAGAGATCAGTTACACCAAGCTGTTGGGGCAGTTGCAGGACAAAGGCAACACGGATCTGGTGAAGTATTACCTGGAGTTGTATGCGGGTGCTTTCCTGATTAACGCGCTGGAAAAGTACAGCAACAAGGCTTGGCTGACGCGCGGCTCCAGTCCAAAAATTCTCCCGGCCTGTCCGGCGCTTCACACCATGACTTCCGGGTCGCGCGCCTTGGCAGAGCCCGAACAGCGCGGACGTGTTTTTGAGCTGGCCGTGGGGGCCGAGCTGATGCAACTGCCAGGTGAGCTTTTTTATTGGCGTGAGAAAAACGCTGAGGTCGATTTTGTGTACCGTTATCAGGGCAAGCTTTACGCCATTGAAGTCAAATCGGGCCGCAAGAAATCAGCCAAAGGGCTGGAGGCGTTTGTCCAGCACTTTCCAGAAGCCCGCTCGGTGATTCTGACCCCTGATAATTTCCTCCAGTTTTCTGAAAACCCAAAAATGTTTTTGGCGAAACTGGCGTAGGGCAAATTGTCATTGCGGGCGAAGCACGGCAATCTGGCGATGTTCCCAGGGCTATATCTCAACCCCGTAGCGGTTTTGAACTTTTTTCACCATCGACTTGGACAAGTCATCGGTCAGCGCGCTGGTGCATTAGCCCCAGCAGATAGCCGTGGGCAATGCGCAAGAAGGAGCGGCAGCCGGGCGGGATGAGGCCTGTAGCCCTGCCATGTACCCCAAAATAATGCTGAACTTTTTATAGCGTCTTGTTTATTCTGCAAAGATGCAGCAACAAAACCAGATCAAGCGAACCCTTGGGCAACCCGAATCGATTGACATCGTTCGCAGTCATCTCGCCAGCAACAATTACAAAAAACCTTACCTCGCTGTCCAAGGCGCTGTGTCTGCATTTCAACTTCTCTGATGCACGCAAAGGTCTGCAAATCGGCGGCTGCAACAAAGCGCTGCGGGAATTGGAGCGCGCCGGGCACTTCATTTTGCCTGTCTCTGGGATGCCTAAATCCATCAAAACCCCGCGTCGCCTGGGAGTTGCCGTGGCCGACCCAGTCGATGTACCCGCGCTTGTCAGCTCTGTGCAAGGGCTCGCACTGGTAAAGGTTGACAGTGTTGATTTGATGCGAATCTGGAACGAGATGATGCTGCGCGAGCACCCTCAAGGTGCTGGCCCCCTGGTGGGATGCCAACTGCGCTACCTCATCAATTCCGATCACGGCTGGCTCGGTGGTTTTTCTTTCAGCGCCTCAGCACTCAATGTTCGAGACAGAGACCAATGGATCG
The DNA here is from genome assembly GCA_945861785.1 of Rhodoferax sp. OV413. Classification (GTDB taxonomy): domain Bacteria; phylum Pseudomonadota; class Gammaproteobacteria; order Burkholderiales; family Burkholderiaceae_C; genus CAISIP01. The sequence goes on from CAMAWD010000016.1 coordinate 4,621, forward strand.
GCTGGGACACCGATCAACACCGTGCGCATCTGCACCGCGACCATCATTGAGCGTGCTTACGCTCACGAGCCACTCCCGAACGTGTTTGCGAGTGGCCATGTTGCCGTAGCTGTCCAATGCCGCTTGGAGGCGGGGTTGATTAAAAGACATCAGCTTGTTACGGGCCTGGATGAGCACAGCGTCAGGCGTTACAGTTGCGATCAACAATAAGTTGGACCCGTATGATTCTTGCCCCAACATTCAAGGCCCCACTCGTTTCGAACTTCGCATTCAATAGCTATCGATCACAATTCCCGATGAAAAATCCTTGTCCACTTTGCAACGAGCAAAAAGCACAGCGGCATTGCTTACGCCACGATAACGCGGTAATTTGCAGTGTCTGTTGCGCAAAGATGCGCAATGAGACATGCGCAGGCTGCTCGTATTACAGCGCTGCGAAACAGTATCACGCTGGCCGCAGTCAGCGGATAACGCGCACGACACCGCCTGACGGTCATTTTATTATCGAGTTGAATCCGGAAGTCGAACAGGCCGTGAATTCTGCGCTGGAACTTTGTGAACGAGGCAAAACGGACGCGGCATGGGTGCAGGTGAACCGGCTGCTTCGGGAGCACCCGGTAAATCACATGGTGATCTACGCAATGGGAGTGCTTCATGCCGTCAAAGGTGAGCACAAAGAAGCCGTCACATGGTTCGACAAGGCCATCACAATTTATCCGTATTTCGTCGAAGCTCACTTCAATAAGGGCATGGCCTATCAGAAGCAGTTCAAAATAGCCCAGGCCGTCTACGCCTACCGTAAAGTTGTGGAGTTGGGAGACCCAAACGATGCCCCCGCAAGGCAAGCTCGGTTGTTTCTGGACGATATGGCGATGGCCATCAGTAAACACGAAGGCATTGATCTGGACAGCTATATTGACTCACAGCAATTGTTCGATCATGCATTTACGCTCTTGGAGCAAGGAGACTGGTCAGGTGCCTTGGTTGATTTCCGTGCAAGTGCGGCGAAGAATGACCGCAATGCACCCGTTCATGGCAACTTGGGATTGTGTCTCGCCCAACTGGGATGCAAGGCACAGTCTTTGGCTGAGTTGGATCGCGCCCTTGCAATCGACCCACAGTATGAGCCGGCCATGACCAATCGCGCTTTGGTTAAACATATGGAGGAAGGCATCCCCCTAAAGGCAGCAGGATTCAAGCGCATCGAATTTGGCAAAGCACAATTTCTTGACGGAACCGGACGCAAGCGGTAGCGGGACTGGCCCAAACCAAGGGAGCCGGTATTCCGCTTTAGATCTCAACGTGCTCACGAGCCAAGGGTATCAAAACTGCGCCACATTGTTGAGGACCGGGCTAGGATGAGGCAGATCTCAAATGTCTATCTCAGCGATCAAACAGCAGCCGTCCAGACTGGACGATTCAAGAATTCTGTAACTATTGAGCCCGATTTTCCGATGCCTGACTGAATAGCTACCTTTTCTTGACTGTCTTCGAATGCTGCAACGGCACCGCGTAGTATTCAGACAGCGCGGCGATGCGTTTATTGGCGAGTTCTGCGGCATCAGGATAGTCTTTCTCATCGCACCACTCAACGCGAACATTGCTTTCGCGCATTCCGCAAATTAGAACGACTCGACGATCCTGTGGATAAAGTTGCTGCTTGGCTTGACGCATGGTCTCGATGAGCGCCTCCGTGTTACCTGATCGAAACTCTGACCAGAGCTTTGGCTCTGAGCGAGTGAAGACCATCAATAGATCTTCGTAGTCTGGTACGTCTCGACCCAAGGCCCTGTTCCACGCTACGTTTGCCAATAAGAGTGCGGTATGCACGGCTTCTGAGGATGGCACATTTCTGGTTTCGCGAAAACACATCATCGCCAAATCCTTCATGATGTCTGACATTTTTGAATGCGTCGTCATCTGTTCAAAGTCTCGGTAAAAGCCGCAATGCTAAGCGGAGATGCTAACAATGGCCTGTCTTTGGAAGCGATCGAACAAGTGAATCCTGGCAAGACAGCGCTCGCGTCGGCGCTTGGGCCTGGCTTCGATTGAAGTGCATTTTTGCTGAAGGAATAATTTTCTTCAGTTGTCGAGTTCGAGGTTGCGTATCCATTCAGCGAAAGCATCATCTTGGAGCTGATAGTTGCCGTAATCGAGTTTGGCCACCAAATTCTCGGCTTGGAGACGGCGAAGCGAGTGCTGCGGCGTATTCTTGCTGACGGGCTTGTCTAAGCCCAGTGCGTTACCTAACTGGAGGCGAACTGGCTCAGAGTGCAGCTCTGTAACCCCTTGTGCGAGTAGCTTCAGAATCTCTTGGTCCGAAGGCAATAACTTCTTCCAAACATCGCTGAAGTTGGCCCCGTTGAATACGTGCTTTTGGGTGTCGTCAAGTGCGGCCGTCGACCCAAGCTCAGCGTAGGCCAGGTACCGATTCAAGTAGCGACGAAAGAACTCGGGCGTGTTGTGCAAAGCCAGGAAGGCCGCTAAAGCGTCTTTATCGGTCAGGGGGTAACGCGAGAGTTTGTTCACCTTGCGTGCCATTACTTTGACAAACTCAGTACCGAGCAACTCAAACGGCTCAAGAGGTGCCCAGTTGTAGAACGGCTCCGTAGAGCGTCCAAACATACGTCTTAGCGTGGGCTCGGAACTGCCTGCAAACACCACCTTTATGTTTTGCTTCCTGCGGTCCAAACCCGCTCGCAGGGAATGCGCAAGCTCACTATGCATCGGAGAGGCCAGTACCTGTGCTTCATCCAGCACTAACAGCATCCGCTGGTTAGGCTTGTCAAAGCCACGCAATAGCTCGCTCAACAAAGGTCCAGCAACGGCGGGGTCATCGGCCAGCTCTGCTTCAAGGGACCCTTCAGCCAGACCCGGGACCTTGCCCGAGGCCTTGACCTTTTTCAGTGGCGTGTTTAACCGCTTGACCAGCTTAAGCAGCCCCGTTGGCTCCATAGCTCGGCTGAGCGCAGAAACAAGTGAGGGAGTCGGGTGTGTGCGAGCATCCCACAAGTTCAAATACACCGTCAGGTAACCTTCGACCTGAGCCGCAGGGATGAGGTCCTGTTCAAGAAATTCGGACTTACCCATGCGGCGTTTGGCAAACAGACCTCTCGCGGAGTTCAAACCGATGTCGAATATCTCTAAGTATTTCTTGGCAAGCTCCGGCCGAGGATAGTGCCAGGGGTCGGCAGGGGCTACAGTTTTAGTCATGGTATCGTAACGTATCACAACATTTGATAGGTATCATTATAAGTGATACCTTTTGAGAAGTCAGGCAACTTCAATAGCCAGGCAGCTGTTTACAGCCATTTCGGCTGAATTGCTGCCGTTTACCACCTTCCTGGGTCGGCCGCTTCGGCGCGCAAGACGTGCTCGATCTGGTGTCGCACAACGATCCGGAACGCTTGGAGGCCCGGTACTCCACCACCAGAATTCAAAGCCAACTGTTCTCAGTTGGCTTTGTCGTTTCTGGGCTTACCGGACGCGGTAATAAATTCGCGCTGCAGGTTGGGCGACAGAACAGGAATCACCTTGCGGCCGTGCCGGCGGTAGACGGTGAAGTCGCTGTCCAGCGTCAATACGCGACAGGGCTCATGCAATTCGGTCATGCGGATCAGGCAAGCGTCAGCCAGCGACGCAGGCAGGTTGTCATAACGCTGGAACAGGGCCCGCACAGCGCCCACTTGATCTGCCAACGAAAGCGCTACTTGCACGACTCCCCGCTCAAGCAGTGCCAGGGCGCGGCCCGGATCAAATCCGGCGCGGGCCAACAAAAAGCAAGTTTCAGCCACCACCGCCTCGCAAGTGAGGAATGGCCCGGCGTGTTGCGAAAACTGGGCCTTTGCCCATTCATGGTGCGTGTCGCCAAGGCAATGCAACCCAAGGACCCGTATCCAGAATCACATGGCCGCTCATTTCGCGCGCAGATCAAACCGCCCCAAAACCATCCAGATGCCGCGGATTGGACGACAAATCTGGAGGGCCTCCACTGAAACAACCGACCAAGTCGCCAGCCCGGTCCAGCGCCGACACGAATGGGCCGGCCGCATTTCGCTGCCCGATGTACGCTGCAATCGCTCGGCGGACCAACTCTGATTTGCTCAGGTGCGCCTGCTTGCTCATTTGAAGCAATGCCTGCTCCTGATCGGCTGAAATCTTGAGTGTGAGGGTGTTCATGGTCGTGATACCTCCCCGCCAGACTTTCGGTGACGCCACGCATCAACTGGAACTTTTGTGACCCCGTCAGCCAAAACAGGCCGTTGCGCTTGTCCCGATCAAGCATGGTTTTGATGGCACTGAACAACTCGGGTGCGTACTGGACCTCGTCAATGGTCAGCGGCGGCGGCCAGGTTTGCAAAAATAGCGCAGGGTCACGCCGGGCCAATGCGCGCGCATCCATGTCGTCGAGCGTCACGTAAGCCCGCCGCTGCGCCGGCGTACTCTCTTTCGCGCACATTTCGAGCAAGGTGGTTTTACCTGCCTGCCGCGGACCGGTCACCATCAAAACAGGAAAACTGTCACTGCCCGTGTGAACCTTTTTTGAAAGGGTGCGCGGGTACATGAAGTTCGTTCATATTGGAATGAAAATCCATTCCAAACGACAAAAAAGGCGCATTCGGCCCGCCGTTGACCGTCTTCGCGCAAGCAAAATTCCGCGGTGGCGGGTCATACTGGGCAGACAAAAGCCCCTTGCCATCGCCATTTTCACCATGGCATACGACACAACTGGCCTGCCCAAGACCGGCGACACACGCGTCAAGGTGCTGGTGGTGATGGATGTGCGCCCGCGCATCCCATCCCGGCAGCCCACTCGATCAGAGCCGCGTACCATCCCGGTTGAAACCAACCCCCACAACAATGAACCGTTTGCAATCAGAGTTGAATCGCCTGTACCTCCCACAAGCACCGGGCCGGACTGAAACTGACGAACAGCCATCGTCGCTGCTTGATCCATCGGGCAGGGTCCGCGCCATGGTGATGGAACTGGCGAGCCCGCCAAGCTGGGAGGATCTGTCCAGAGTCTGGCGCGGTGTGCAGACCGAACTTGGCCTGCCCGCCCCGGCGGTTGCCGTCTCTGGTCTGGACAGTCTTCAGCTTTGGTTCTCGCTTGAAGAACCGATCAAGGCCGCGCAGGCGCATGCATTTCTTGGGTGTTTGCGGCTGCAGTTTCTGGCAGACACCGAGCCCAGCCGGGTTCGATTGATGCCTGCGCTCGATACATCGGCGCCGCGCCATGAACGCCATGCCCCGCTGGTACCAGCGTGCCAGGAACAAACCGGAAACTGGTCGGCTTTCGTTGCGCCTGACCTTGCACCCGTCTTTGCCGACTCACCCTGGCTCGACGTTCCGCCAAACGAAGAAGGCCAGGCAACTTTGTTGCGTGGCGTCGAAGTGATGAAGCAGGCGCTGTTCGATGCGGCGGTCGAGAAGCTCGGGCCATCGCGGCACCGGTCGCCATCGACTGCGGCGGTTGCGGCCAGCACCGGGGCAGTGCCCGCGAACGGCCGACCCGCGGCTGGTTCCGTCGATCGGGAGCCGAGGCAATTTCTGCTTCAGGTCATGCATGACGACTCCGCGCCGCTGGCGCTTCGGGTCGAAGCGGCCAAGGCACTGCTGCAGCACTCAGCCGATGTTCGCCCGCAGCGCGGCGACTGATCCGTGCCAGCCTGATCTCAGCGCGCCATGCCTTGCGCAGCAGCGCGTTGTGGCAACGAAGCACACACCTCGCGCAGCCGCTGGTGGGCCACGCCTTCCCACGCCACTGGCAACTGATTTCTTGCCTGCAGGTAGTGGTGCGTGAAAACCTCCAGGTAGGCCGCAAGCGTTTGCCCGGCGACGTGTTCGCCGGCAAGTGCAAGACACAACGCCGCCACCTCACTGGTGCAAAAGTGGTCGCCGCGGCGGGATCTGCGCAGCTTGTATGCCGATATCTGCTCTGGCTGCAGGCTGAGCACGGGCAATTGCGCGAGGCAAGGGCTTCGGCCGAACATCTTGCGGGCCTCGGACCACGTGCCGTCCAGCAGGATGAACAGCGGGCGCCTGGCCGCCGCAGCACCGGGTGGGTCAGGCAGCAGCGCGGTGTGCACGACCCGACCAGGTGCCGCATATTCCCCCGGAAAAACAACATAGGCTTGCCACTGTGGGTCGCTCAGCAAGGTCACAAGCGCGGGGGCCGTTTCGGTGCGTGCCCAGCCGAAGGCGAAAGTGTCTGCCACCACATCGGCAACCAGCCATCCGGTGTTGCTCGGCTTGAGCGGTTCGATATCGGCCATCAGCAGGCACACGCCTGCGCGCGTCGGAACCAACGGGCGCAGGGCACACATGCAGTGGCTTGGCACCAGGCGGCAACCCACACAGCGCTCCCGCTTGAAACCGCCCCGGGCCAAAAATGGCTTGGTGCTGCGGGCGAGGCGCGCGGCGCGCAGCAGGGAGACGGCGTTTGGCATTCGGCAATTGTCGCGCGCGTACCCGTCCTCGGCATCTAGGACAGTGAGGCCTGAGACCAAGCCAAAACGCGCGTAGGCCTTGGCGTCTGGGTGCCCTTGCCGGTCAAAACGCGCCAGCATCAGGGCGTCCCGGCTGCCCACCTTCTCGAGGCGCGCTCCGCACACGTCCAGGCCCACGAACCGCGCGAGCGCCAGCGTTGCGTACGCGATGCGCTGAATGTTCAGCCGGTCGTTCTTCTCCGGCAACTTGGTCAGCCAGATGTGGTTGTCGTCCTCGATGGTCACCTTGGGCCGTGCACCGCCCATGCTGGCGCCGGGCTCCAGCTGCTGCAGAACCTCGTGCGGAAGCGTGCCGCGTTCCTCCAGTTCCTGGACGGCGTCAGTCAGCGCCTGCAGTTGGTGGGCAGCGGTTACTCCGTCTCGGCGGCCGGGGACGTGAATGGCGACGGCCTGGCCGATCTCATCATCGGGGCGCCAAGCTCCGACCCGGCGGCGCCGCTCTCCAATGCCGGCTGCAGCTACGTGATCTTCGGCGCCACCGAAGGCGCATTTGTGCAAACGGCTGTTGACTACCTCGGCACCACCGGCAACGACACCTATGCCGCTAGCGCCGCCGGCCAGACCCTGGCGGGCAATGCCGGCAACGACACTCTCCAAGCGCTGGGTGCCACCGTGCTGCTGGGCGGCAGCGGCAGCGACATTTTTGTGCTTGACGCGGCAATGATCTCTGCCCTGCAAACCGACGGCCTCAACAACGGCGTCTATGCCCGCATCGACGGCGGCTCTGGCACGGCGTTCAAGGACACGATCCAGGTCAGCAACGACCTCAACCTGACCACCATCGACAACCAGGGCAAAGACGCCATCGGCCTCTCGCGCCTCGAGTCCATCGAAATCATCGACCTCATCACCTCCAGCCTCAGCCAGAAACTCACCTTGACGAGCAAGGACGTGATCGATATGTCCGCCAGCAATGCCTTCGCCACCACCGGCCGGCATCAGCTGCTGGTGAAAGGCGCGGCCGGCGATTCGGTCGATTTGTTCGATGCGGCGGGCACCACCGGCTGGACGCAAAGCGGCACCCTGAGCTACGAGAGTTTGATCTTTAACACCTGGAACCACACCAGCCTGGCCACGGTGTATGTGCAGCAGGGGATGGCTGTGATTTGATAGGGGTGGTTGCCTTGCTGGACGGTGGTTGCATTCGCTATTTTTTTAACAGCTGCTTGCGCACATTCCACGGGGGCTACAGCCCTATTTGGCTTATGAGCGCGTCACCCCGGCCGTCAGGCGCTTGTTCTGCGGTTGCCGCGGTCCTCAAAGGTGGCGCGGCGCATCCATGCGGTCATGCAAGATGCGAATGACGGCAATCCCATAGTCTGTGATGCGAAAGTAAATCATGTGCCGATACTCAGTCATGAGCGGTGCGCATTTTTTGTTTGAACGCAACGATATCAAAGCGCTTCGGTTCGCCACTGGCCTCGCCCTGAACCAGTGCCGAACGGGTGGCTTCGATCTCCAGACTACGTTCCTGTTCACGCCGAATCAGATCCCGTATGTATTCACTGTCGTTGGTGTAATGTCCGGCCTGAATTTGCGCCTTGATCCAGCTGTCTTGCTGGTCAGTCAGGGTGATGGTTTTTCGCAGGGTTCCCATGCCGTAGCCTCCCAAGTTGGTGTCAATGGTGTGATTAATTCATACTATTGATGCATTATTGCGCAGAATTGTGCAGAATTGTGCACATTGCTACACCATTGTGACTAAGCGTAGGCTGCGTCAAATGATGATTGCAGGGTGAGCGCAAGTCACCAGCCTCGCCACGGTGTATGTCCAGCAGGGGATGAGCGTGGTTTGATGGGGGTGGTTGCCTTGCTGGTTAAGCGTGGCGCGGGGCGACTGAAAAATGTACGCGCATAATTACGTCATTCTGTACATTGGGAGACTGAAATGAGACAGGCTACCTTCACCGAAATTCGCAACCATGCCAAAGCATATTTTGACGTTGTCGAGTCGGGAGAATCTGTACGCGTACTACGGAACGGCAAGCCCATTGCTGACATCGTTCCGATAGCCGCCAATCTGCCTTCGTGGAAACGCCGTAAAGCCCAGCCCTTGGTGTTGGACGGCGTTTCTATCAGCCGCATGATTCTCGAAGAACGTGCATCAGGTGCCTAAGGACGATCAAAGTGCGCGTCTTCTTCGATAGCTCTGCCTTCGCCAAGCGCTACGTCAGTGAGACTGGCACCGACAAAGTCCTGGTGTGGTGCGATCAGGCAACGGAAATCGGGCTGTCTGCGATAGCTCTGCCGGAAATCATTTCCGCGTTCTGTCGCTTGCGTCGTGAGGGCAAGATCGATGATGTCCAGTATCGGCAAATGAAAAACTTGCTCCTGGCAGATATCGAGGATGCCGCGGTATGCGACCTGACCCCAACGGTACTGGCACGGTCGATCACCAGTCTGGAATCCAATGTGTTACGCGGCATGGATGCCATTCATATCGGTAGTGCGGTGGCATTGCAGGCGGACGTCTTTGTATCTGCTGACGTGCGACAGTGCGAAGCTGCAGGGAAATCGGGGCTGAAGGTCGAGTGGGTCTGAGTAGCTGGACTCGCTATTTTTTTGATAGCTTCTTGCGCACATTCCACGGGGGCTGGAGCCCTTTTTGACCATCAAACCCTTGCGGCGATTGCCGTGCGATGTAGGCGATAAGAAAAGCCAGGGCGACTTTTATTGGATTGCCATTTGTTGGATTGCCCCTTGAATTTCTGTAGCTCAAGGGCTACATTAATGGCAGTTAAATGATATTTATACGCCCCGGAGCTACAGTGACGACACTTTCCGATGTTGCCGAAATGCTCAAGACCGCTCGCCGTGAAGCGCGGCTGAGCCAGGATGAGCTCGCCCGGCGGGCGGGTGTTTCGCGCACGACTGTGGCGCGCATGGAAACCTTGGCGAAGGGAGATATGAGTGTGTCTGCGCTAGTGCGCCTCCTTGAGGCCAGCGGCTACGACCTGCAACTGGTGAAGCATGGGCATGTGCGCACGGTCGAAGATATCCTGGCCGAGCAGCGCCGAGGTGACTCGCCGTGAAGCTCGATGTTCAGGTCAGCGGCAAGACCGTCGCCCAGCTTTACCGCGAGCGTGACGAGTACGTTCTGAAGTATCTGCCCGACACCCATTTGGCCGATTTTGTCAGCCTGACCATGCCGGTGCGTGATGAACCCTGGCGTTGGCCACGTGACCTGCATCCATTTTTTCGGCAAAACTTGCCGGAAGGTTATCTGCTGAACATCATTCGCGAGGAGTTCGGGCCATTACTCGACGGTACGGATTTGTCCTTGCTGGCGGTCGTGGGGGGCACTGGCATCGGCCGTGTCACGGTCACGCCTGAGGGAGGTAAGCCAGGCGGGGAGATGGCGCCCCTGCAGATCGAGAGCCTGCTGAAGGCAGAAAATACCACCGAGCACTTCGCATCGCTGGTGCGCCGCTACGCCCGCGCATCGATTTCGGGCGTAATTCCCAAGTTCCTTGCGCCAGAAGATACGCTCGACGAGGCGCTTGGAGCGATGGGTCCCCTGGGCAAGCCTACGCTTCGTACTCATCGCCACATCATCAAGGGCTCTGACGACAGCACCCCCTACCTCGGCTTCAACGAGTACTACAGCATGCGTGTGCTGCAACGGTTGAATGTTGTGCCGGTGGCACGCACTCGCATGTCTGACGATGGCCGAATACTGGTGGTCGAACGCTTCGACGTGGATGAGCAGGGCATGCCTACGCATGGGCTCGAGGATGCCTGCGGGCTGCTGGGCCTACCCCCGCACGAAAAATATGCAACCACCACCGAGAAGGTGCTGAACGCAACGCGTGCCTATCTGCCGCCCGCGCAAGTGCGCACCCAGTTAAAACAGTTCGGCTGGCATGTATTGACCAACTATGTGGTACGCAATGCGGACTGCCACGCCAAGAATATCGCTCTGCATTACAGCCGCCTCGGCGACGTGGGTTTCACACCGGTCTATGACATCGTGACCACCCAGGCGTATCCACGTTATGCCAACAACCCGCCGGGTTTGTCCATCGATGGCCGGCAGACTTGGGCGGCGGGCAAGGCACTGCTGCGCTTTTTCAACGCGCGGCTGGGAATTTCGCCAAGGGAATACGCAGACATGGTCGATCGCTTGTGCGAATCGGCGGTAGAGGTCGGCACGGAGGTGATCGAAGCGGCCATGAACGAGTCGCGCTGGCGCCCGCTTGCCAAGCAGATGTTGCATGCGTGGAATGAAGGTATGGCATCGCTGCGCGACCCGAAGAAGTCCGCCTCGTTTCGGGGTCTGGATGCCGCGATTGCTGCGGCCGGCTTCTCCGACGCCGAGCCTCCCGAGCAGCCTCGCGCAGTAATCGGTCGATCCGAACTGATGGCCCCGCCGCGCAAACAGTAGCTTCACGGTATTGATTGCATCTGCCTCACTCGTTACGAACCTTACTGCGATGAACGTGCAATACCAGCCTGCCTACGGTGTTTGTCCAACAGGGCGTGAGCGTGATTTGATGGTGAAGGTGGTTTGTGCGGAGGCAACGGCGAGCGTATCCGAGCTCAAAAGAAATCCGATGGCGCCGGTGGCGATTGGCAAGCGCAACCAGAATGAGGTCTATGAGGCCGCTGATCAACGAAAGATTGATTGACTCGCTGCGTTGCGGGGAACGATCACCTAGCGAAATGACTGACATGACTACCCTGAAATCTGCGGACGCTCCGCCTGCGATATCCCTTCTGATTGTCTCGGCCACCCGCCTGAGCGAGCAGGCCTTTGTGCGCGGGTCTTTTCTCGCCCGTAGCCTGTCGCTGCACAGCGACACGGCACAACTGCGGGTGAAGGTGAAGTTCGACAACCGCGAGGGGCTGCCGGCGATTTACAACCGTGCCATCGCCCATGTGCAACCGCAAGACATTGTGCTGTTTTGCCACGATGACCTGGCGCTGGACGACCCCTGGCTGGTGGAGCGGCTGGACGCGGCGCTGGGGCCTGGGCCGGAGCAGTTCGATATGGTCGGCGTGGCCGGCGCGGTGCGGCCGGTGGCGGCGCACCGGAGTTGGGCCACCGGGCATGTGCAGCCGACGGAACAGGGCGGCTTGCGGTTCGATCAAAGTGCCTTAGCCGGGCGGATGCGCCACCAGATTGACGGCCGCCTCTGGCAACACGTGTATGGCCCAAGCCCGCAGGCGGTGGAGTTGCTCGACGGGGTGTTTTTGGCAATGCGCGGGCACACGCTGCTGGATGCCGGACTGCGCTTTGACGAGCGTTTTGATTTTCATTTTTACGATCTGGATTTTTGCCGTCAGGCCCGCGCGCGCGGTTTGCGTCTGGGTGTGGCGCCGATTGGGGTGACGCACGGCAGCATCGGCGATGACGCTTCGCCGGCGTGGCTTGCGGCGCTGGCGGTGTACCGGGACAAGTGGCCTTTGCCGTTTGGGGTGAGAGATGACGCGGTACCCGCTACAGGGCATGCCATCTCACCAGCGCCGACTTCTGCTGATGCCGATACTGAGCCTGCTGCTTCTGAGACAGCTGTTCCCGAAGCAGCGGCACTGGCCTTCAATGCCGCCAATGCAGCGTTTCGCGAGGAGCGCTGGCAGGCGGCGCTGGAGGCCTACGCGGCCGCCGCAGCCGCCACCCCGGCGCTGGCCGATGCCCATCTCGGCCGGGCACGCTGTCTGGTCAGGCAGAGGGCCAGCTCATGGCGGCACGCGCGGCCTTTGCCGACTTGTTGCGGCTGCTACCCACCCACTACAGCGGCTGGCTGGAAACCGGCCACCTGTGCCGGCAAATGGGCGCGATGGACCAGGCCGATGCGGCGTATCGCCGCGCCATCGCTGCCGAGCCGGCGCGCTACGAGGCCTGGCTGGGCTTGATGCGCACACTGGAAATGCAGGGCAATTTTGAGGAAGGCGAGGCATGCCTGCAACAGGCCACCGTCGCAGCAGCCGCGACGACCAGCAATGGTCCGCAGACCTTGCGCGAGGCCTGGCACCGCGCTGGCCAATACCGGCTGGAGCAAGGCGACCTGGCACGCGCGCTGCCGGCGCTGCGCCAGGCGCGCCACTTTGCCCTGCAAGACCCGGATGCCGCCCGCGGGCGCGATGAAGCGGCGGAAGTGCTGATTGATATTGGCGAGCTGTTGTTGCGTGACAACCAGCGCGAGCGGGCGATGGCGCTGCTGACCGAGGCGAGCACCGCCACGCGCGAGGCCACGCTGGCACGTTTGTCGCAAACCGCCTTCCGCTTCAATCTGTGGCAGGAGGCGATTGCGATTCTGCGACGCAATCTGGCGCTGCATCCGCAAAGCCCCTGGGCGCACTGGAACCTGGCGCATCTGCTGGCGGAATGCTGGCAGATGGGCGAGGCCCAGACGCTGTTGCAGCAGGCCGAGGCGCTGGCCTCCATGCCCAAGGCGCAGATTCTGCGCGCCACCGTGGCGAGCCGCCTGGGCGAGGCCGACAAGGCGCTGGCGATTTACCAGCGCTACCACGCCGAGCATCCGGACGATGTGGGCATTGCCTCGAGCATTGCCATGTGTGCGCTGTACAGCGATGCCTTGAGCCCGCAAGAGGTGGCACACATCCACCGTGAGAATTTTTCCGCGCTGGGCGTTGGCGCGCGCAGCCGGGAGAGTTTTGTGCGGCCGCCGATGCGAGATGGCGATGGCGATGGCGATGGCAAAAAGGAAGGCATGGCGGTCGCTTCTGCGCGGCGCTTGCGCGTGGGGTTGGTGACGGCGGATTTCCATTTCCAGCACCCGGTCAATATTTTCATGCAGCCGGTGCTGCGCGAGCTGGACCACTCGCGCATCGAGCTCAGCGTTTATTTCACCGGCATTTCCAGCGACGCCCAGACCTTGCTGGCCAAGAGCCGCGCCGAGCACTGGGTGGAGGCGACTGCCTTGAACGACAGCCAGTTGGCGCGGCGCATCGACGAGGATGCCATTGATGTGCTGATGGATTTGTCGGGACATACCGGGCACAACCGCATGCGCTTGTTCGCGCAGCGCGCGGCGCCGGTACAGATGACCTATCTGGGTTACCCTGGTTCGACCGGGGTGCCGAACATGGACTGGTTGCTGGGCGATGCGGTGGTGACTCCCGTGGCGACACCCGGGGTTACGCCCGATGGCAGCGACGATCTTTACAGCGAGAAGGTCTGGCGCCTGCCCGGCACGGTGTTTTGCTACGCGCCCGAGGAGGATTACCCCTATCCGACCTTCACCCCGGCGCAGGCCAAACGACCGCTGACCTTCGGCAGTTTCAACAACGTGCCCAAGCTGACGCCACACACCCTGCGCCTGTGGGCACGCATTCTGGCCGCGCTGCCCGAATCACGACTGCTGCTCAAGGCGCCGAGTTTTTCCGACCCGGCGGCCATCGCGGCATTCAGCGCGCGCCTGTCCGCCGAGGGTATTGCCCCGCAGCGCGTGGAGTTTCGCGGCCCGGTGGGGCTGGCCGAGATGATGGCCGAGTATGCCGATGTGGACATCGCCCTCGACCCCGTGCCCTACAACGGCGGCACTACCAGCTTGCAGGCGCTGTGGATGGGCGCGCCCGTGGTGGTGAAAGCCGGCGGCCATTTTGTCTCGCGCATGGGGGCCTCGTTCATGACAGCGGCCGGGCTGACCGATTGGGTGGCGAACGACGACGATGCCTATGTCGCCATTGCGGTTGCCAAAGGACAGGATCGCAAGGACCTGCTCCAGCTCAAGCGCACGCTGCGCGAGCGACTGTTAACGTACCCCGCCTGGGATGTGACAGCCCATACGCGTGCGATGGAGGCAGCCTGGTTGGGATGTTTTTATTTTTACAGGAAGTTTATTCTTCGAGCACCTTCCGCCGTCGCAGCTGCATGACGCGGCGAAGGCTCTGGCCGCGCTTACGCTTTGACTCCAGTCTGCAACAGCCCGATCGTGCCGCGTCCCGCTTTTGGCGCGGGTTATGGAAGCCAAGGATTGAGCAATGGCACTCCACTCGCCTCAAAATTGGCCAGGTTGCGCGTCACCACCGTCATGCCGTGAACGAGCGCAGTCGCGGCGATCATCGCGTCGCGCTCGCTCAGTCTGTCTGGCACGTGCAGCCGAGCGCATTGAAGCGCCACAGCCGCATCGACCGCCACTACCCGTCCGGCGAACGCCGGAAGAACGTGACCATCCAGCCACGTGCGAATGATCATGCCCTGCGCCGCGTCTCGCCGCTCGAGTTGGAGGACGCCCATCTCGAGTTCGAGCAACGTTATTGAGGACACGTACAAGCTGCCGGCTGGTATGCGGGCCGCCCACGCAGTTACAGAAGGGCGGGCCTTACCGGACTTGGCCTTGCGAAGCTCCGAAACGACATTCGTGACGAGCAAGAACATCAGGCCAGATCCACCGGTTTCGCGAGCTTGCGAACACGCGGTGCGGCGAACCTTACCGCTTCAGCGCCTGGTGACGCCAACAAATCGATGATGCTTGCGGCTGGCGCAGCCAGGGCCTGGTAATAATCAATGCTCAACAGCACATGGGCCGGTCTGCCTCGATCGGTAATGAACACCGGCCCGACCTTGGCGGCCTTCTTGGCCTTGCTTGTATCCTGATTGAACTCGCGGCTAGACAGTGTTGTCATGGTCATGGGGCACCTCCATGCACGATTGTAGTAACGTGACTATATGCCGCCGTGGTTGTCAAATTTGCCACTGCAGTTGAAAACGCTTGTCCACGGCCGCGCGATCGGCGCCTCTCGCGCAAGAGTAGCGCGGCGGTGGGTAAACCGCCTGGCTCGATGTCTGCGGGAAATGCTGTCAGCAGTGCTGACAGCCCCGGAGCAATCTGATTGCATGCGCCCACACTGCCCCAACCGGCATCACAGCCGGTCCCGAGGGCCAACTGCGCCATCGATCTGGCCCCTCCAGACCGAAGCGGCGCCAGCCAGTAGTGACGACGCGAAAATTGCCCCAGGCGACAACGACTTACGACGGCTGCCGCAATTGACAGCCCCAAGTGACGGGCTCACCGCGCGTAAAAAAAGCAGACCGTGCAACGCGATCCCCACCCGCCCGCTCCCCGCGGGCCATGTCAGCCGAAGCGTAATCTGGCGCACCCAGAGCCATGGGATCGATGGCCCAACCCGATGAACCGACTTGCAGCAGCAAGCGCCATCGGTGCCAATGCCGCGTGCCGCAGCGGCAATCAGAAAGACCTCGGCACAAGACGGGAGTGGTGTCCCATGTCCTTTGCAGTTCCCGCAGCGCTTTGGCGGTCGGGACGGACAGAAACACTGATGGGGCAGACCTACCTGGCTGACCCCAACACTGACAGGGACGAAGCGCGCACCCTGCGGCCACTGCAGGCGGCGGCCATCACTTACCGCATCGCCTTCGGCTAAGCGCGCCGGGCAGAAGGTCTTGACCTTGCGGGGCGCGATGGCGCGCGAGGGCATGGCGCGCGAGCTCCTGTGTTCCGACATCGACGGGTTTAGTCTGCACGCGGCCGTGCGGGTCGAAGCACACGAGCGCAAGCGGCTGGAGCATTGACATCGACCGTGCGCGGCTGGGCTGGCAAGACACGGTCATCGTGCAGCTCACGCTGGAAAGCCACACCGACGAAACCCTCTACGAGTTCGGCAAGGTGCTGGCCACGATCCCCGAGGTGCTGGACGCATAGCTGGTCTGTGCTTCCTTGATGACGCGATCCACCTCTGCGAAGAAGTCCTTCAAAAGTCAAAAGCCGATCTGCCGTTTCGAACGCGTAGGGAACGCCTTTGTCGCTCGAAGTCCTGTGACGATGGTCGTAGGGCAGACGCTGCCCTGCGAACTTGAACTTCTTCGGCGGCTTCACCGCATGTGCGTTGTCGTAACCCAAAACTCGGGTGCCGTACCTGTCGTGCCGCGTCGGGCTTTGCCTGATGTCGTGCAACCATCAACCTGTGGCGGATGCAAGGCTATACGAGCGTAAGCGGCTCAAGCAGCGAAGTGCAGCCCCGCCTCGCGCGCCCTGCCCTTGGGCGGCGGTTAAGGGTCCAGGTCTGCGCCGGCAGAAATACTGGGTGCCGGTAGGCCGCGTCGACAACGTCTGGGGTGACCGAAACCTGTCCTGCAGTTGCCCGCCAATCAGCGACTATTCGTAAAGAGCCCCGCGGCCCGATATCAGGCCTTAACGCCAAGCGGGAAGCGGGGATTTAGGTTCCGGCATCGCTGCCATTTCCCTCATGATCGCCCTCACCCTGTAGATATTGGCTTCCATGTCGGCCAGACCGGCCCGGTCCTTGTCCAGCGTGTCAGCGGCCAATCCATGGCGCAGAGTCGACACGATTGCATAACCATTGGCATAGAAGCCGTCAGGGCTGATCTTGACCGAAATCCCGTAAGGCCATTGATCTCGGCCCCGTACTGTCGCCGGGCCGATCGATGTAGATGCTTTGGGACCGAAAGGAATTGTCAACTCAAAGCCGACAAACTTGCTCCTGGGCAAGGGGAAAGGCTTGAGGGCCTCGGTATTTCGATAATTCAAGCTGAGGCGGTAGTCACCGAACCAATGGTGGCTTGTCAGTCTGACGCCGCGGTCCCAGTTGTAGAACTGACCCGCTTGGGCTTCCAGAAACCACTGACCTTCGATCATGCTGTAGCGTGCCGAAGCCAAGCCGGTCTTGTGAATGATGGTGTCCAGGGTGAAGCCCCGGGTATTGTCGCCCTGGTAATAGCCACTGATGCTGCTCAGTCGCAGGCGACCTCCCGGGCTAAGCCAAGCCAGATCGATTTGCCCCCCATGATCGCTATGCTGAACATAGCCGACACTGGCCTGCGCCCAGATGCCGAGCGGCAGTTGCCGCTGGTACGACAAATGGCTGCTCTCGACACGATTGCGGATGCGCTGGTCGCCAAAGATGGCCTGTTTCTGGAAATCAGCGGTCTGCGAAAAAGGCGGGGCCGTTGCCTGACCTTGCCATAACAGGCCTTTTGCCAGCGGCAATTCCCAGCCCAGGTCAAGTCCGAGTGAATAGTCATACAAGCCATATTCGGTGCCAACGCGCTGGCTCAATGCCAGACCGACCTCGAGCTGAGGCCTGATGGCTTCCCAGAATGCTTTGGGTGCAATCAGCCAGCCTTGTTTCGGTGCCCGCGCCTCCCGGCCATCAGCCAGCGTCAGCGCCTGGTAGCCATCGCACCAGGAAGCTCCGGAAAGGAATTCTTCGAGGCAATAACTATTGGTTTTGACGGTCAAAACCGGGTCCTGCAGATAAGTCAAGGCCAGTCGCAGGCTTTCATCGGGCAGCGTCACCTGGCGCCAGCTAGCCAATGCCACGCCCAAGGCATCAAGCCGGTTCTTTCGCCAGGCCAGCGGTTCAGCTTGTACAACCCAGCCGCTCTCATGGTCAAAGCCAATGGAAATTGATGAGAAACCCTGTTTCTTCAATTGGGACGCCAACTGCTCGGCCCGGATTTCGGCACTCTTGGGGCTTGCCAAGTCTTGTTGCAACGCTCGTGCAACTGCAGCCGGTTGCGCCGGCGCCAAGGGCTGCGCCTCGACCGGCGCAGCGGTCTTGATGACTGTTGGAGATGAAGCTGAATAATTCAAGGCCGAAACCGGAGCCGCGACGACGGACTTGCCGCTGCCGCTGACCCTGGCCTGGCGGTCAAAGTAATAAACCAGGCCGCCACTGAGCTGCCAAGCCTGTTGATCACTGCGGTGCGTGAGTTTGCGGCTGGCAGAAGCCTCGAAATCAAGACTCGTTGTGAGCGGCAAGGCATAACGCGCCCCGCCCCGCCATTCACGGCCATCATAGTCAGCCAGCAATTTCCAGCGCTCGCTCAGCAGCAGTTGCCCGCTGCCAAAGACGCCATTCAACGGCGTAGCCGAGTAGGCTGCACCCCCTTTGGCATAGCCCAGGCTCAGGTCCAAGGCGCCAAAGCTGCTGGTCGCGACGCCGTAGTAGCTCTTGAACAACGCAGCCAAGCCGCCAAAGTCGATGGCACCGAAAGCAATTCTCGTATTGACAGGCAAGCGCAAAGGCAACTGGTATTTCGCACTCACCGACAAATCACGCGTACTCGATGGACATGGCGGGATCCAAGAATTGCATTGCAGGTCACCCTCGAATGCCAGTCTCGACACCAGTTCCAGGCCAGGCAACAGGCCGAAGCCGGCATTGATCGACCCGAAGGCTCCGACACCTGGATGACTGCGGGTCCAATCCGGATTATTGTTAGTCAGCGCTGCAGCCGCAGCCCCGAAGGGCACCACATCGGCATTCGGGGTGTTGATGGCGCTGGTGAATCCGCCGGGGGCCAGTTGCGCTGCGGCTGGCATGGCAAAGACTGCAGCAACCCAGAGCGGCCAGAAAGCTTGCTTAGGCATGGAAAATAAGTTCAAGTAATTTCCGGAGAGAAAAGCAAAAAAACGGAGGCCTGGCCTCCGTTTTTTGGTGACGCGTTAGCGTCAAGTCAGCGAAGACTCAACCGCCACCAGTTCCGCCAGTTCCGCCTGTTGGCGTACCCGGGTTCGTCGGCACTGCGGCATCAACGGCTGCAACAGCAGCATCTTGCAGCGCTGAAGAAGCGGCACCGGTTGCTGTCACGGCACCAATGACCAACAAGTTATCCAATGCCACGTCGGCAGCGCTGCCTATCACGAATCCGCCTGCCACCAAATCGGTACCGGCCGCAATCGGAGGCAAGTTTTGGGCAGCCAAGGCTGCGTTCACCACAACGAGCACAGCAGCTTGTGCGGCGGCAACGTCACTGGTTGTCGGCGCATAAGCCGGCAACAACAAACTTTGCAAGTCAGGTGCATTCTTGCCAGCCAACAGCCCTTGCACCAGAAGATTGGTGATCGGATTGATGTTCACAGTGCCTTCGGCCAATGCAATCGAAGTCAATGTTGTCACGACAGTGCCAACAGTTCTGACAGCGGAGACTATGCAAGGTGGCTTGCCATTCGCCGCTGTGACGACGTAAGCACCATTCGCATCAGTCGTGCTGGTTGTCACGACACTTGCGGTGCCTGAAATGGGTAGGCAAGTCGCGGTCACAGTCGCATTGGCCATCGCCGCACCAGTTGCTGCAACGCCCTTCAAAACGGCGCCTGAAACGCTGCTGCCGCTGCCGCCACCGCAAGCAACCAAGCTCGCTGCGAAGGCAAGCGCCAGAATATTTCGACTGAACTTGTTAGAAATTGTCATGACTTGTCTTTCAATAAAAAACCAAAAATAGCGGCAACTGCTTAGTTCCACCACCCCACATGTCCGCTCGGCATTTCTCGCATCGCCATTGACCTGACTGTCAGGCCAACAGAGACAAGACCCATCTAGGAAAGTACCGAGCACTGGCGACCTACGAACATCGCCCAACTCCCACAACTTGATCATCACACCAAGACCTGCGCAAAATCGTTGTGCAACGATACATCGAAATTCAGCAAGTCGGAAGCCTAATTGCTCCATCATTCAAAAAAAAATTCAAAATTTCAATAATTTCCATTGCCAATACCAGCAAGATGCCTGATCGCCCATCTGCGTCGATCACACATGCACCGGAGGGAATAGGATTTTCAAACGCCATAGGACGCCCCAAGAATGGGCCTGAAAAAGCCCCCGGCCGAGCCCGCAGAGGGCCGAAGTGCGCAAGTCCGGGCGGATTCAGCGCGCAGTCCGGGCGTCTGCAGGCTCGGGGCTGGCGAGTTGGAAGGTCTTTGAACGTTTCCGGCGCGCAGGATTGGGCCCTGGTCTCAGGGTTGACCCTGATGTTGGCCATGGCTTGCCGACACAGCACGCAGCGCCACCGGCGGCTGCAGGGTAGCCGCAGCCCGTGGCGACAGGTGTCCGACAGCGCAAGCGGCTCAAGCAGCGAAGTGCGGCCCCGCCTCGCGCTTGAGCAGCCATGCCCAGCTGATGCGTGCGGGCCCAACTTGGGCGGTATCGGCTTCGCCGCTGCAGGAACTCCAGCGGGCTCATCACCAGGTGCGTGGTGCCGTCGCGCCAAGGGGTCTTGAGCTTGAGCTCCACCTGGACTGCATCATTGAGCTGCACTCTCTCGTCTGCCAGCGCCGGCCGGGTGATGGTGCGGCACAGCTGCTCCAGCCGCTTGCGCTCGTACGCTTCGACCCGCACGGCCGCGTGCAGACTGAAGCCGTCGATGTCCGAACACAGAAGCTCGCGCGCCATGCCCTCGCGCGCCATCGCGCCGGGCAGGGTCAATACCTTGTGCCCGGCGCGCTTAGCCTTTGGCGATGCGGCAAGTTATGGCTGCCACCTGCAGTGGCCGCTGGGTGCGCGCTTCGTCCCCGTCGGCGCTGGGCTCAGCCAGCCAGGTCTGCCCCATCTCCTCGATCAGAACGCCGTGGCTACTGGGGAACGACGCAAGAGTAAACACCAGCAGCATGGGTGATCGCGCTGCCAGCCATTGCAACGATCACTGAATGCGAGTTTGACGCCGCACGCGCCTTCCTGGACAGCCGCCACGGTCGCCACTTTGCTGACGAGGTTCGAAACCATTTGCGCAAGGGCAAGGCCCTGGCCAATGCGGTCAACTCCGCAATCACAGAACGGATGGGCCGGACGTTTGGACGCCAGACCAGCAAGCAATACGGCATCCCGCGCGGTCTGCCCTACCTGGCTGGCTTTGTGATCAATTGCGGCATCATCGAAGAGACGACGCCAACCGAGCAGTGAATCAGGTTATTGGTTTCAATTCGTAGCTGGTGCTGCGACCACCGGATGTGGACTTCATCAGCACACCGCGACCGAGCAGATCGGTAATGTCTCGCAGCGCGGTGTCTGGTGAACACTTGGCGATCACCGCCCACTTGCTGCTGGTGAGTTTGCCTTCAAAACCGTCCAGCAGTTTGTTGAGCAGTTTGATTTGGCGCTCATTCATGGAAGTGCCAACCCAGCGCCGCCAGAAATTGGCCTTAACCAGTACGCCCGAGAGCGTCTCATGCGCACCTTGTATGGCGCGCAGCAAGCAGCCCAGGAACCATTCCAGCCAATCGCCTACATCGAGCGTCCCCTTTTGGGTGTGCTCCAGCATGTCGTAGTAATCCTTGCGCTCACGCTGGATCTGGGCCGACAGGCTGTAGAAGCGCTTTGATGACTGTTCGGCCCGGGCCAGTGCCATGTCGCCCACGGCGCGTGCCATCCGCCCGTTGCCGTCTTCAAAGGGATGGATGGTGACAAACCATAGGTGGGCCAGGCCAGCCTTGATGACCGGGTCGTCCTGCTGATCGACGTCCAGCCAAAGCAAAAAATCAGATAACTCGGCATCAAGCGAGGCAGCAGGCGGCGCCTCGTAATGCACTTTGCGCCGGTGCACGGGGCCAGAGACCACTTGCATCGCACCCTGTGCATCGTCGCGAAGGGTGCCGACGCGGATCACGCGCAGTCCACTAAAGCCGGTCGGAAACATCGCTGCATGCCAGCCAAACAGCCGCTCGGGCGTCAGACGGGTCTGATACTGCTGGGTGGCGTCGAGCACCATATCGACGACGCCCTCGACGTGACGGTCAGCACCAGCCAGTGCACCGATGTCCACACCCAGGCGCCGGGCCAGCGATGAGCGAACTGACTCCGCATTGAGCATCTCGCCTTCGATCTCGCTGCTCTTGAGCACATCCTCGGTCAACACCTGCAGGGTGGCCTGATCGCGCAAGTCCATACCCAGATCGTGCATGCGACCGAGTAAATTGCCCTGCGCCTGGTGTACTTGCGCCAACAAGCGGGCGAGCCTTTGCAGGTCATACGCCCAGTGTGGCCAGTTGTCTTGCTGCCAGATGTACCGTTTATATCCGCCAATCATGCGGAAATTATGGCTGGAATTCACCGCAAGGTGAAGTTATTCACCGCAAAATATGCATTTTTTGATGGGCGCAATCACCGCATACCCATGTCATTCAGCACGACTGCGTCACGCTTGATCTTCGGTTTCCTGGCCAACGGTGCCAACATCGCCGTAAACATTCGGTGAACCCGTAGCCTGCCGGCTATGCGCAAAGCACGTTGGCGAAGTTCTTGCGCAGTGGGTACAGCCAGATATCTTTGATGGGGATGGGTTGTTTGTGGCTGGTGGATTTCTTGCCGCACCTGGCGGTGCGACTCGTTCCACAGGCGCGAGGGCGCAGTGCCGCCCACCGGGCGCAGCGTCAAGGGGCCAAGCTCGTGTACGGGCTGCTGCACCGATGCCTGGGGATCGCTCAGTGGGGTGGGCGGGAAATGGGGCTTGCTTCCTGGTTTGAGCAGTTGCGAGGGCGGCAAGGTGATCAAGCCGTCAGACTGCATGCGCAGCAGCGCCACGCGGCAGGTCATGTCCTTGATCTCTC
The DNA here is from genome assembly GCA_945861785.1 of Rhodoferax sp. OV413. Classification (GTDB taxonomy): domain Bacteria; phylum Pseudomonadota; class Gammaproteobacteria; order Burkholderiales; family Burkholderiaceae_C; genus CAISIP01. The sequence continues at coordinate 27,404 of CAMAWD010000016.1, forward strand.
CGTTGGGCTTGACCCAGGCGAACATGGCTTTCGTTCGACGTTTCGCGACTGGGCTGGCGAGACCACGGCCTACCCGCGTGAAGTCGTCGAGCATGCCCTGGCGCATCAGCTCAAGGACCAGGCCGAGGCCGCCTATGCACGCGGCACCTTGTTCGACAAGCGCCGAGGGCTGATGTCCGATTGGGCGACTTTCTGTGATACGGCGGCCTGAGCCGTGAAGCACGCATTGCTGCCATATTTCCCCTGTTTGCGGCGATTGTCCCTTTCGTCTGTTGGCACCGATGCGGATTTGACCTATCTGCCGACTTTGGGAATAGGATTTCTGTTGGAGTTCATGACATCGCCGCGCGTTTCAATAGCTCCGTGAGTGGCGAACCCAGCACGTCTGCGGCCATCTCTGTGTCGTACAACGCGTATCCAACCGCCATCAGCATGGCAGCGACTCCCAATGCTTCGGCATACGGCGCGCCCGTCTCCCTCATTGCCACATTTTCCGCCTACTACTTGTCTCCGAGCATCGGCTTCTGCCCACAGGGCTCAGTCAAATTTCCTGTATTTCGAATTCCGTTTTTCCCCATGGAATTGTTATGCGATGGCTCTCTTTATCGGCCAGTACGATAGTTCTCACGTGCATCGTCGGATATCGGACATGGTCCCACCGTAGCACGTACCTCCGTCTGCACGTGGCGTTCGACATTGGGTTTGCGTGATCCGCCGTCCGGCTCCCCCCAGACGATCGTGATATCTGTGCCAGGTTCGCTGACGCTTTCGTCAATCATGGCCAGCGATATCCAACGGCGGAAATTGGAGGTGTAAATCGGATAGCAAGAAATGCCAACCATCTTGCCTGCCCGGGTGACCATGTCGTAAGGCAGAGTCGCATAGTGCGATGCGGGAATATCCATGAATTTTGCCCGGTCACCTTTCTGGAACAAAGTTGAAAAGATCCGGATCACGTCGTCGTTGTTCCACGACAGCGTCACTTTGCGCCGATGCGGTCTGTCCTTGAGTCTGATCAGTGCGTCACGTCCAACGAATTCATGGTCAAAATTCAGTATGTGACCGTACCCGAGATCCCATGGCGTGAGGTAGTAGTCCTCAATGTTGCTCGAGACAAAGCTGCCTCCAAGGGAGGCATTGGCCTCGAAGCCATCGGCCTTGAGCCACTGACGATACGCCTTCATTTTTTCACCGGTATAGATGGCAGGCATTGGCGATGGGATCCATCCCGATTCATGCGCCACGGTGGAGTAGGTCTTGGCCCCCGCCTGCAACAGACCGAATTCCTGTCCAGCCTCAAGGATTGCCGCCTTGACTTCCTCACCCTCCGCCCATGGGCCGAAGAGTTCAAGGCCCGGGGCACCCGCCATCCCATGGCGCAGCGCCCGCACCGGTCGGCCAGCGACCTTGATTTGCCCCATGTTGAAAAACCTGATCTCCGGGATCGGGCCACCGTTCACTTTTTCCAGTATCTTCCATGCGTTGGGTCCCTGCACCTCGTAGCGGTAGCCCTTGCGCTGGCCAGTATTGACAAGACTGCGGTCGTCGCGATCGACCGTGACGTCATAGCCACCAGTCTCCGCATGGAACTCGACCCAGTTACCGGCGGCAGGACGGTTCACGATATTGACCTTGTATTCCTCCAGTCCGAACAAGATGGCATCACCAATGACATATCCGTCGTAGTTGCACACGACAAACTGCTTGGCCTTGTCGCGCCCGAAGTTCTTGAACGAGTTGACGCCGAGGTCAGACAGAAGTCGCTTGACATCCGGACCCTCGATGTAGTGGTCGGTCATGTGGTACGACTGGTCGAGAAGAACCGCCGTCTTGCGCCAGGCCTCCTGTTCATCGCGCCAATTGGTGAATTCGCTCTTGATCGGGAACACATAGGGGCCAACCTGCGCGTTGCGCAGCATGTCAACCGGGTTGCCGGACTGCCGGATCTTGTCCTCGAGTGAGGGGGTGGTCATTGTGTAGTTCCTTTGCGCGTCGTAATCAGAGGGTTTGCTCGGTCCGCGAGTGTTGCAGCAGTCGACAGTCAGACCAGTCTTGTCTTCACTTCGGCTTCTTCCAGTCCACCACCAAACTCAAACTTGGCTTGCCAGAGAACCGAATTCTTTCCTAACGTCCAATAGGCTGTGTTCCAAAATGCTCCTTTGGAATATCCAATTCGCTTATCGACCGGTGAACCCTTTACCCCTTCGATAAGCAAATTAGGCGGGAATTGCAGCAATAGGCATTGGCCTGTGGCGCGCTCCCGTGGGTAACATCTCGGTCGTTCCATCCATGTTCCATGCAGGCCCTCCCAAGCATTCTGATCAACGGCATCGCGTCGGCGATGATCCTGTACATCATCGCGATCGGACTGTCTCTCACTATGGGCCTGATGGGCTTCGCCAACCTCGCGCACTGTGTATTTGCCTGCGCCGGGGGATACGCGGCGATCTGGGCGATGCAACGGCTCGGGTTGAATTTCTGGCTCGCACTGGGGTTCGCAAGCGTGGTAGTTGCACTGCTGGCGGTGCCGATCGAACGCTGGTTTTACGCCCGCCTGTACGGCGCCTCGGAACTGGACCAGGTCCTGTTCACCATCGGTCTTGTGTTCATTTCGATGGCTACCGCCAAGTTCCTGTTCGGTTCTTCACCGCTCAACATCGCTATTCCGGAAGCACTGCAAGGACAGGTCGAGCTGGCATCCGGGTCGATCCCGGCCTATCGCGTCGCCATCATCGCGGCTGGAATTGTGCTGTTTGCATCGATCTGGCTGGTCGTGGAGAAGACTCCGGTAGGCGCGCAGTTGCGCGCCGCCGTCGATAACCGCCGGATTGCCGAGGCAGTGGGCGTGCGCACCGACCGGCTGTTCACATTCACCTTTGCTCTTGGCAGCGGCCTGGCGGCGTTGGGCGGCGCAATCGGTGCCGAGGTGCTTCCGATTCGCCCGTCGTATGCGTTCGACCAGCTCAACTATGTGCTGATCGTTGTGTCGGTGGGTGGCCTCGGAACCTTGCACGGCCCGTTCCTGGCCGCATTGCTGCTAGGTGTGGGCGATACGGTTTGCAAGTACTTTCTGCCCGAGTTTGGTGCCTTTTTCATCTTTGCCGCGATGATCTCCATACTGTTGTGGCGCCCAAGCGGGCTGTTCGGCATCAAATGAGCGCCAGGCCAGACAACGCCCCGTCGACACTGGCGACCCGCCATCGGATCCGCATGGCCGACATTGCGCCATGGGTGATTGCGTTGGCGGCCTTCTTTCTATTCCCGAGACATCTGCAACTCGGGACGCAGGTGATGATCATGGTGCTGTTTGCCTTGTCGCTGGATCTGTTGCTTGGCTACGCAGGCATTGTGACGCTGGGGCACGCTGCCTTCTTCGGCATTGGCGCCTACTGCAGTGGCATCCTGTCGGTGCGCCTCGCCATCCACGACCCGCTGATGGGCTTGCTTGTGTCAGCGGCCCTCGCCGGTGTGGCGGGAATTGCGGTCGGGGCCTTGGTGCTGCGCACGCGCGGACTGACCCTCCTGATGTTGACCCTTGGAATCCTTCTGATGCTTGCGGAGGCTGCCAATCGGGCGGCCTGGCTCACCGGGGGAGCCGATGGGCTGCAGGGCGTAGCCATTGGCCGGTTGTTTGGCCTGTTCGAGTGGGATCTGTACGGTCGCACGACCTACCTGTACTGCGTGGCGGTAACATTTATCGCTTTCGTTTTCGTGCGCACCGTGGTGATGTCGCCATTTGGCAGGTCATTGGTCGGGATTCGTGAAAATCCGGAGCGAATGGAAGCGATCGGAACGCCGGTGCGGCAGCGACAGGTCGTTGCCTATGGTCTGGCAGCGATGCTGGCTGGCGTTGCCGGCGCCTTGAACGCGCAGACGAACCAGTTCGTCGCGCTGAACGTGCTGTCGTTTGAGCTCTCCGGCGCGGTGCTGATCATGCTGATCCTTGGCGGCACCGGGCGTCTGTATGGTGCGTTCGTGGGCGCACCGATTTACATGATCGCTGCTGACTGGTTCGCTCGCCTGGACCCGACCTACTGGCTGTTCTGGATCGGCGCGATGCTGGTCGCATTGGTGATGTTTGCGCGAGGCGGCTTCCTCGGATTGTGGGACAAGCTGTCGGTGGCGCGCGTCGCGGGCCGAACCTGATCATGACGGCCGCGCTTCAGACCATCGGATTGTGCCGGCAGTTCGGCGCATTGGTGGTGGCGTCCGACATCACGTTCAGCCTGGAACCGGGCGCCCGGCATGCATTGATTGGCCCCAATGGCGCCGGCAAGACCACGTTTGTCAATCTGGTGACCGGGCGCCTCGCCCCAAGTGCCGGACGCGTGCTGCTCGCCGGTGAGGATGTGACCCATCTGGCCCAGGCGCGTCGCGTGCAACGCGGACTGGTACGCACGTTTCAGATCAGCACTCTGTGCATGGGCTTGACCGTGCTCGAAAATATGGCGCTTGCAGTGTGCGAACGTCGCCAGCTCGCGTGGCGCCTGCTGCGGCCATTGGGGTCCTATGACGCGGTACTCGACGAGTCGCTGCGATTGCTGCGGCAATTCGGACTGGATTCGGATGCGAATCGCATCGTGGGCAAACTTGCCTATGGCGAGCAACGCCTGGTGGAGATTGCGCTTGCGCTGGCCCTGCAGCCGAAGGTGCTGCTGCTCGACGAGCCGGCCGCAGGCGTCCCGGAGCGCGATAGCGTGCGCATCCTGGAGAACTTGGCGCTGCTGCCCGCCGAGATTGCCATCCTGATCATCGAACACGACATGGACATCGTGTTCAGATTCGCCAGCCATATTACCGTGCTCGACCAAGGGCGCGTGATTGCGCATGGGAGCGCGCAGGAGATCGCCGCCAACGACCTGGTGCAGTCGGTCTATTTCGGCAACAGCCCAGGACACACACATGCCTGACGCCGCGCGCACCCAGCTCGAGCTCCGGAACGTCACTGCGGGTTACGGACCGACAGTCGTGCTCGAGCAGGTCTCACTGTCCTTTGCCGCCGGTGAAACGGTGGCAATCCTGGGTCGCAATGGCGTCGGCAAGACCACGCTGCTGGAAACCATGATGGGTTTCACGACGCACACCGGGGGTGATCTTCGGTTCGAAGGCGCCACGATCAACGACTGGCCGACCTGGCGGCGTTCCCGTAGTGGAATTTCGGTGGTCCCGCAGCAAAGGGAGGTATTCCCGTCGCTGACCGTGGAGGAAAACCTGGGGGTAGCCCGACGCGGTGGGCAGTGGACGCTGGATCGGGCCTACGACCTGTTCCCGCGGCTGTCCGAGCGCCGCAAAAACCGGGGTAATCAGCTATCGGGCGGCGAGCAGCAAATGCTCGCAGTGGCACGGGCCCTCATGGGAGGCCCGTCGGTTTTGCTGCTCGACGAACCTCTCGAAGGGCTGGCCCCGATCGTTGTGCATACGCTGGTGCAGGCACTCAAGCGCCTGCGTGCGGAGACTGCGATCACCATGCTGCTGGTCGAGCAACACGCGATGCTGGCGTTGGAGTTCGCGCCCAGGGCGGTCGCTCTGGTCCGCGGCAAGGTGGCCTATGACGGACCAAGTCATGTGCTTGCGGCTGACACAGGCCGTCTGGCTTCTTTGCTCGGAGTGGGCAGTTGAGGCTTTCGTTTTCTTTTACTTAACTTCAAGGAGAGTTGCTATGTTGAGACGTTGGTTTGTTGTCGTCGCATCCGCCCTGGTGCTGCCACTGGCGTCCGCCCAGGACGTCGTCAAGGTGGGTATCGTGGCGCCGTTCAGCGGCCCCAATGCCGTTTACGGCGAGCAGTTCAAGCGCGGCGTAGAACTGTATCTGGACGAGATTGGCCAAAAGGCAGGTAACAGTCGAATCGAGGTGATTTATCGCGACGAGTCCGGCGGCCCGGAGCGGGTGCGCCAGGTGACCCAGGAGCTGATCGTGCGAGATGGGGCGCAGATTTTGGGCGGATATGTGTTCACGCCCAGTGTGTTGGCCATCGCACCCGTCATTACCCAGAGCAAGACGCCTACGGTGATATTCAACGCGGCCACCGGGATGATCACCCGCCGCTCGCCGTACTTTGCGCGGGTTTCCCACACGCAGTGGTCGGGCGCCACCACGATGGCGGAATGGGCCGCAAAGAACGGTGTCAAGGAGGCCTACGTCGCGGTATCCGACTATGCGCCAGGGCATGACGCACGCGACGGGTTCAAAACGGTATTCTCGAAACTCGGCGGCAAAATCGTCGGCGAGGTGAACATCCCGCTGGCCACGACCGATTTCGGGCCCTTCATGCAACGCATTCGCGACGCGAAGCCCGCCGCCGTATACGTGTTCATGCCGGTGGGACCGACTTCGGTGTCCTTCGTCAAGACCTTCGTCTCTTATGGCATGGCCAAGGACGGAGTGAAGCTGATGGGCACCGGCGAGACGGACGAACTCGACCTTGCCGCCATCGGCGAGTCGGCGCTCGGTATGATTACCTCGTACCACTATTCTCCGCATCTCGACAACGCTGAAAATAAGCGATATTTGGAGGCATTCAGAAAGAAGTACGGCCCGACGGCCATGGCCAATTTCGCGTCAACTGCCGCATATGACGGTATGCATGCCATTGCCGATGTAGTCCAGAGACTCGCTGGGAAGATCGACGGCGACAAGGCCATGGATGTGCTGAAGGGATGGAAAGCGGCGAGCCCGCGCGGTCCGATCCAGATCGACCCGGTCGAACGCGACATCATCCAGACCCAGTACATCCGGCGTGTTCAGAAAGTCGGCGACGGCATGGGCAATATCGCGTTCGACAAGTTCGACGCAGTAAAGGACCCATGGAAGGTGCTCAACCCTCCTTGATACATTGTCTGTAAACCGGTGCGCCGGCAGAGTCGACGCACCCAAATCGGACTACCGCGATGACAAAACAGCCCCTTGCCGACCACACTGGCACGACCAGTGCACCCCTGGATGCCGCCGATACGGCTCCAGGATCTCCGGAACACGAGTACAACAGCCGACTATGGGCCCCGGACTACGCCCAGACGCTTGCCCGGCACCGCGAAAGCGGGCAGGCGGCGCGCTGCGCGCCCGGTGTGCGAATCGACCTGGCCTGGGGCGCGCAGGAGCGCCAGAAGCTCGATCTCTTCCTGCCGCCTGCCGCTGCAGGCCCACTGGTGGTGCACATCCATGGCGGCTTCTGGCAGGTTGTGGCCTCCGGCAAGGATGGCGGAAGCTTTCTCGCGCCGGGGTTTGTCGCGCATGGCTGCGCCTTCGCTGCGGTCCAGTACACCTTGTGCCCGCAGATTGGCATGGATGGCATGGTGCAGCAATTGCGCGAGGCAATCGCCTGGATCTGGAGCGAGTTGCCGCAATTGGGCTATTCGCCCGGGCGCACCGTCCTGGTAGGTCATTCGGCCGGTGCCCACCTGGCGGCAATGCTGGCCCTGACCGATTGGAAACAGTCGGTGCACCCGGCCCGGTCCATTGCTGGCGCATGCGGCGTCAGCGGCCTGTACGACTTGCGCCCGCTGCTCGCTACATCCTTCAATCTAGCGCTGGGCATGGACCCTGAATGCGCCGCGCGCAACAGTCCCCTGGACCACGTCAACAAGGATGCGCCGCCCATGTTGTTGGCGGTCGGGGGCCTGGAGAGCGCTTCGTTCCTGCAGCAGACAGCCGGCTTTGCCGAGGCGCTGGAGCACCACGGTGTGCGTGTTCAGCAATCCGTGCTGACCGGCCGTAACCACTTCGACGCCATCGAAGTGCTGACGGACGCTGCGCACCCGCTGACCAGATCCGTCCTACGCCTTTGCGATGGTGAAGGAGCGGCTTGATGGGACAGATCGACGAGAAGATCGCGGCCATGGGCATCGTCCTGCCCGATCCGCTGGTTTTGCCCGGGGTCAATCGCACTGCGGCCGTGCTGATCGGCAATATCCTGTATCTCTCCGGCCATGGCGCAGCCTTGTTGACAGATCAACACCTGGTCCGCCGCGGCCGGCTCGGCAGGGAGTTGACCGTCGAGCAGGGTTATGCCGTTGCGCGGGCGCTGGCCATCAAGATGTTGGCCACCCTCAAGCACCATCTCGGTCACCTCGATCGGGTTGTGCGCGTGGCCAAGATCACGGGTATGGTCAACTGCGTGCCCGAATTCGAACAACACAACCTGGTGATCAACGGCGCTTCGGACGTATTTTTTGAAGTGTTCGGGCCACAAGTTGGCTGCCATGCACGCTCGAGCCTGGGAGTTGCCGGCTTGGTGGCCAACCAGCCGGTCGAGGTCGAGGGAATCTTTCATGTGGCGAGCGTCTGAAGCCACCGACCGCGCTTGCGTTGGGCAGCGACGCAACGCGGCTCTTGCAGCGACAATCTATCGCCATGACAACACCCAGCAAGCGTGACGGGCAGCCATTCGATGCATGGCCAGGGGCAGGGACGGGCGCGGGCCCGGGCACGCTGGACCATGAATACAACACTCGCGCGTGGGCCCGCGACTACCAGGAAACATTGGAACGGCATCGAAGCCTGGGCGAAGCAGTGCGACAGAGTGCTGGGGCCTTGCTGGCCATTCCGTGGGGTGCCAAGCCGCGCCAAAAGCTGGACTTGCTACTGCCCAAGGCGCAACGTGGCCCCCTGGTGGTGTACCTGCATGGCGGATTCTGGCAATTCCGGTCTAGCGGCAAGGAGGGCGGAGCTTTTCTGGCACCCGAATTTCTCAGGCGCGGCATCGCCTACGCGGGTGTTTCCTACGAGCTTTGTCCTGCCGTGAACATGGACCAGATGGTGCTGCAAATACGCGAGGCGGTTTCCTGGCTAGTTCACAGGGCACCGGGTTTCGGCTACGACATTGACCGCCTGACCTTGGTCGGACACTCGGCCGGCGCCCACCTGGCGGCAATGGCTGCGCTGTCGGACTGGGAGTCCCTAGGCGTACGCAGCAACCTGATTGCTGGGGTTTGCGGGGTAAGCGGGATCTATGACCTGCGTCCGCTGCTGCACACCCAGCTCAACAGCGCGCTGCGGATGAGCAGGGAGGAGGCCGTTCGCTGCAGTCCACTGATGCACTTGCGTCGCGACTCGCCGAGCATGCTGGTGTCCTATGGTGCCGGCGAAAGCACTGAGTTCAAGCGGCAAACCCTGGACTTCTTCCATGCGTGCCGATCCCGAGAGATCGACACGGCAGTTTACGAGTTGGCCGGCCGTGACCACTATGCGGCTATCGAGGACGTGGTCGCTCCCGGTCACCCTCTTCTTGATGCCACGATGGCGCTGGCGCTCGGCACGACGGCAGCGGCCTGAGGTCTGGCAACGGCAGACAACGCTTGCGGCATCAGCGGCGCAGCATGGACTCGCTCTCGCTCGGGTCATGCGGATCGAGGTCCGACACTGTTTCGCGGATCGATTTCATTAACGCCTCGGCCGCTGGCGCTGCAATCGACTGGGCGCGCCAGATCAGGCCGATGTGGTGGCGCAGTTCGGGCATGTCGATCGGCAGCATGGCCAACATGCCGAAGCGAAGTTCGTATTCGATTTCGTGCCGCGACAAGGCTGTGACAGCGTCGCTCTCCATCAGCAGCCCGCGATTCATCGCCAGTGACGAGGTTTCAGCCACGACTTTCGCGGCGGTCGAATGGTGCTGCGCCCAAGCTTTCTCGAACAATTGGCGTGTGGGTGTACTCGGTCGCGCGAGAACCCAATCGACATCGGAAAGTTCTTGGAAAGATAACGGCCTCACGCGTGTGAGGGGATGCCCGGCGCGCACGATCAGCGAGAGCTGGTCTTCAAGCAGGGCCTCACCCGCGAAGTCTGAGCCGGCCACCAACGGGCGCATGGCCGCCACGATCATGTCCAGTCGGCCAGCCCGCAGATCAACGGCCAAAGTGTCGAAAGGGCCCTCGGTGACCGATACACGAACTGCGGGATGGCGCCGCAACAGCCTGGCAACAGCGCGCGGCAAGATGGCGGTGCGTCCGAACGGCGTGGCTCCAACACGAACGCTGCCGCTCATGACGCCTTGAAGTGCGGCGATCTCCTCCTGCGCTTGGCGCAATTCGTCCAAAGCAAGGCGCACCCGATGCGCTAGTGCCAAGGCGGCACGCGAAGGCAACAACCCCCGTGACGACCTTTCGAAGAGCGTTGCTCCAAGACCCCCTTCAATTTCGCGGATCGCTGCGCTGACCGCTGGCTGTGTGACACCGATGCTCCTGGCCGCGGCCGGCATGTTGTGCAGTTCAGTGAGAGCCACTAGCGCGGCCAGCCTGCGCACGCCTACCAGCAAGGAAAAGATCGATGCGGTCGCAGGAACGGGCCGCTCCAACAAATCCGATACTTCTCGCCGCCCCAGTTCGAATTGTTCCACCGTGCGCCTCGCACGGGTGAGCAACGCTTCGCCATAGACTGTCAGCGACATGCCCGCTGCGCTGCGCTCGAACAATGGCACGCCGAGACCGGCTTCAAGTTCGAGGACCGAGCGTGTCACCGCCGACTGCGCACGATAGATGCTGGCGGCACCGTGCGACACACGGCCGGTCTCGGCTACGGCAAGGAACGCCTTGAGATGGCGCAGGTTGATTTCCACGGGCATCGGTTCGGGCCGCAATTCCAGACGGTGATGGAGGAACTCGATGATAAGCGGATGCTGATAAACAAATTCGATATGTCGCCGTCCGTTTTTGCATATGCCCGTCGCAAGCATCGGCCTGAGAATGGTGTCTGCGAACACACCTGCCAATGCACGAATCGATCTCATGAATACCAAAGCTTATGCTGCTTCGGTCGGACATTCGGTCTGGTTCAGCCAGGACCAGGGGGAGAAGTGGGCGCGTGCCCATACCCACCTTGGTGGCATCTACAACGAGTCGCGGTGTTGGTGCGTGTCGACGCATCCGGCCCAGCCAGGGGTGGTGTTGTCCGGAACCGATCAAGGCATCTACCGCTGGGATCCCGTTGAAAACAAGTGGATTCACCTCCCATCCGAATTGGATTCTCTGCAGGTACTTCAATTGGAGCAGGCCCCATGGGATCCGGACTTCATCTTGGCCGGTACGCGGCCTGCCGGTGTCTATCGATCCATCGATGCGGGCCAGACATGGAGCCGTCTGGCGCTTGGCAACGCGGTCGAGTGCAGCTTCATCAATACGCCGCGGGTCACGTCGATCCACTTTGATCCGCGCGACCGCGATACCTTATGGATCACAATCGAAATCGACGCCATCTGGCGCAGTCGGGACCGCGGCGCAACCTGGGAGCGTTTGGGCAACGGGCTTCTGACCGACGACGTTCACACAGTGGCGCTGATCGACGAACTCGGCGGCAGGCGGATCCTGGTGGCAACTGAAGAAGGCCTGCACCGGTCCGATGACGAGGGCCGCAACTTCTATCCGGTCCCGGTTCCGCAGGCTCCGTGGCCTTACTTTCGCGCCATGGTTGTGCGCGCGGACCGCACTGGCGTTTTGTTCCTTGCCATCGGTGATCGGCCCTCAGGCGAAACCGGAATGTTACTGCGCAGCCGCGACTGGGGAGAGACCTGGGCAGACGCCGGCTTGCCCAAGCCCGTGAACAGCACGATCTGGTCGATCGGTACCAATGTCGCCGATCCTTTGCTGATCTATTGCTGCACAATTTTCGGCCAGGTGTTCCGCTCGAGCGACGGCGGCGAGAACTGGACTAAGCTCGTGCGGGAGCTCGGTGAGTTGCGCATGATTACCTGGGCGCCGACTGGGCAGGAGCGCTAAATGAACGAAGTCGATAAGGTGCATCCACTCGTCTGGCCACAGTACGTGATCGACCGGGTCCTGGCAAAACGTGGCAGGCTTGAAATATTTCAGCATTTCGACCCCGCCGAGACGGCGCTGGTGGTGATCGACATGCAGAATTTTTATGTGGCCGAGGTTGCCACCGCGCGCGCGATCGTTCCCAATATCAATCGCCTGGCCAAGGCGCTGCGAGAAGGCGGTGGAACCGTCGCGTGGGTTTGTATGACCGCCGGCAAGGATGGTGGCAGTCTGTGGTCGATCTACCACGACAATTTCTTCACGCTCGAGAAGGCGGCCCGGCATCGGGACCAGCTCACCGAAGGTGCGCAGGGGCATCGCTTGTATGGCGCGCTGGAAAGCCAGCCGGCCGACCTGTTCGTGTCCAAGACACGCTTCTCGCCGTTCGTGTCTGGCAGCTCGAATCTGGAGTCGATGCTGCGTGCACGGCGCATCCGCAACCTGATCGTGGTCGGCACCGCAACGAACATGTGTTGCGAGTCTGCCGCGCGCGACGCGATGATGCTCGACTACCGTGTTGTCATGGTTGCCGATGCCTGCGCGGCACGCTACGACGAGGACCATCTTGCAGGTCTAACTTCCTTCTACCAGAGCTTTGGCGACGTGCGCCTCACCGGCGATGTCATCGATCGGCTGCTCACCCCTTAACGGACAGCCGCGGCACCTGCCAGCACGATCGGATCCACCGTGTTTATCTACAGACCCCATGTGCACCAACTCGATGGCACGATCACTCCCGATCTGGTTGTAGATCGGCTCGCCGTAGATGGTGATGAAGTGCCCAACGTGTTGTCCGATCGGGTCGCATTGGCCGGGTGCGGTGCGACTTGCACGCCAGCGATAGTGCTGATTGCGGCGGGTTACGGCACCTTGATGGGGCTGGGCTTTGTAATCACCACGGCAGATCAGGGCCCCGCACACCTGTGCCTCATCGGTCGCGCTGCCTGGCGGCTGGCAGACGTATCGACCCACGCCGATCGCCTGCACTTGGAACTTCATTGGCACCAGGGTGGCGTCGAGGTCACGCACCGAGGTGTGCCCGCATCCGGGCGCTGGGTCGACCCGGCGCGGGGTGTCGCAGTCTGCTGGACCGAGCCCGCTTGGCGCGTTCCCTTAGATGCGCAGTGGTGCTCGGTCGGCCTGCATGATCCGCTGCGAGATCGCGCCTTGACTCACCGAATTGAAGTCCATCGTCAGGGCCTCCTTGGCAATAGGAAAAACGTTTAATCGTCAAGTCTGCCGGCGTGGCCCGTCACAGGCCATGTCGCAGGGTGTCGCAGCCCAACGCCAAGCGCGAAGCGTCCGCCGCCATGGCCATGTCATCCAACGAACGCCCATACGCCGGCGCGCCGTTTCGCAAAGTGCATTGGGCCCCGCGCGACATCGAGGTCGAACGTCGTCGCAATGGCGAGATCGTCCTGCGTTCACGCGTACCGATGCAGGCCCCCGCCCCGCATTTGCCACATTGGCTGTCCCATTGGGCCGCAGAGCACCCCGAGCGCACCTGGCTGGCGCAGCGCCGCGATGCAGGCCCGACTGCCGGTGGCGCCGATCTCGCCCGCGTATGCGTTGGTGAGCCAGGACCATGTCAAGCTCAAGCACCTGTTCGACCTGGTCGACCCTGCGCTGGTGGTGGTCCAGGACGGCCCGACTTTTCAGCGGGCGCTGGTCAGCTCGAGGAGACGCTGCGCAACCTGCGCGAGATCGCACCCACCCTCTACGGCAATGTGCCGGCCGGCTTTGCCGCACTGGCGGTGCGCAGTTGCGGCGAACGCATCGTGTTCTACACCGGCTGGGGCTTCACGGAAACCGGTCCCACCTCGACTGGCACCTACTGGGACACCGAACGCGTCGGCCTGATCGGCCTGCCCTTCCCCGGCGTCGCGCTCAAGCTGGTGCCGCTGCCGCAGCCTGGCCAATACGAACTGCGCCTGAAAGGCCCGAATGTCATGCCCGGCTACTACCGGCGGCCCGACCTCACCGCAGCGGCCTTTGACGAGGAGGGTTTCTACAAGATCTGCGACGCGGGCAGCTTAGTCGACCCCGAAGACCCGACGCCGGGCCTGGTGTTCGGTGGCCGGGTGTCCGAAGACTTCAAACTCACCACCGGAACCTTCGTCAACGTCGGTCCGTTGCGAACGGCCGCCATTGCCGCCGCTTCGCCGCTGCTGCTGGACGCATTGGTGGCGGGGCAGGACCGACCCTACGCGGGCCTGCTGGCATGGCCGCAACTGGAGGCCTGCAGAACGCTCGTCGACCAAGCCGCCGCGAGCGCCGCCGATTTGGTGCGCGATGCGCGCGTGACGGACGCCGTGCGCAGTGGCAAAGTGTGCGTCACGCTGGATGCGCCGCGGCAAGGTCTCGCCGTCGATGCGGCGCATCACATAGCCTTCGCCCAGCCGATCGCGTGGGGCCAGCACCTGCACCACCTCAGGCACCGGCAGGCCGGCGGCATGCACGGCTTGCACCAGCGCTGCCTCGGGCGTCAGGCTGAGCGCGGTGCCGTTGCGCACGCCGCCACCCGAGCGGCGCAGGATCAAGCGCTGCGCAGCGCCGTCGCCGTGCACCGCATCGAAGGCCCAGGTCTGCTGGGTGGCGCCAGCCGTCAGCCGCTGCAGCCTGTACACGCTGGGCTGGCACGGCAGCAACTGGCCCAGACCTTGGGCCAGGGCAGCGGGCTCGTTCACAGACGGGGACTCGACGCTGGGTGCCATCATCGGCGAATTGTGCCCGCGCCAAAGTCCCTTTGCAGTCGCCGCCGTGCTGCGGCTGGCTGCCGGTGCAGCGAATGAACAATGCTTCAACGACCGTCAACGCCCGTACAGCCAGTCAAGCTGTGCTAACCTGCCCGCCGAATGGATATTGCAGGGACTTTCATGACCGACCTACCGGCACCCGTGCAGGTGCCCTTGATGCTGTTGTCGCGGCTGCGCGGCGCATTTGACACCGCCGTCGCCTCGTTGGCCGAGCGCTGCGCCGCAGGCGGTACGCAGGTTGACGCTGCCCTCTTCGACAAGTATCAGGTCGAGGCCTACGAGTTGGCCTGGACCTGCGCCGACCTGCTCGCGGCCGAAACCTATTTGAGGGAAGTGGCGCCGCAGGCCGCAGCAGTAGAGGCCGCCTTGGCCGCCGTGTTTGCGGTGGATGCCATCAGCGCCAGCCTGCCGCGCCTGGAGACCGTGTACCTGGCGCTGGGGCTGGACCTGGGCGCATTGCGGGCGATGTCCGCAGCGCCGGAATGGGCCGCGCTGCGACAGGCCTCCGGCACTGGCGAGGCGCTGGCGGCCGCAGGGGCGCGACTGGTGCGGCACGCCAACGAGGGCGGCCAGACCTGGGCCGTTGTCCCGCTGGACGAGCCGCTGCAGATGGCGCGGGCAAGCTTCCACCGTTTTGCGATGGATGTGGTGGCCCCACAGGCCGCTGCCATCCACCGGCACGACCTCACCGTACCCGAGCCGCTGATCGACAGCCTGCGCCAGATGGGCGTGTTCGGCCTGAGCATTCCCGAGCGCCTGGGAGGCATCGCGCCGGATGACCGCGACGACACGCAGATGATGGTGGTGGTGACCGAGGCGCTGAGCGAAGGCTCGCTTGGCGCTGCGGGCAGCCTGATCACCCGGCCCGAGATCTTGAGCCGAGCGCTGCTGGTCGGTGGCACGCTTGCGCAGCAGCAGCATTGGCTGCCGAAAATTGCTGCCGGTCAGCCGCTGTGCGCTATCGCCATTACCGAGCCTGATGCTGGCAGCGACGTAGCCAGTCTGCAGCTCAAGGCCTCGCCAGTGCCCGGTGGTTGGCGACTGGACGGCGCCAAGACTTGGTGCACCTTCGCCGGCAAGGCGGGCCTGCTGATGGTGCTCGCCCGCACCGATGCCGACCGCAACCTGGGCTACAAGGGCTTGAGCGTGCTGCTGGTGGAAAAACCGCCTACCGAGGCCCACGCCTTCGACCACCAACAAAGCGATGGCGGGCGCTTGCGCGGCCGTGCGATTCCCACCATCGGCTACCGCGGCATGCACTCGTACGAGGTGTCGTTCGAGGCTTGGTTCGTGCCCGACGACCATGTCATCGGCGAAGCCACGGGCCTGGGCAAAGGCTTTTACTTCACCATGGCCGGGATGATGGGCGGGCGCTTGCAAACCGCCGCACGCGCCTGCGGCGTGATGTGGGCTGCGCTGCGCGCGGCGCTGGCCTACAGCGCTGACCGTCAGGTGTTCGGCGCGCCACTGAACAAGTACCCGTTGACGCTGGCCAAGCTGGCCCGCATGGCCGCCAGGCTGGCTGCGTGTCGGCACCTCACCTATGCCATCGCCCGAGTGATGGACTCCGGCGGGGGCCGGGTCGAAGCGAGCCTGGTCAAGCTGCTGGCATGCCGATCGGCCGAATGGCTTACGCGCGAGGCGCTGCAATTACACGGCGGCATGGGATATGCCGAAGAGACAGATGTCAGCCGCTACTTCGTGGATGCGCGCGTGTTGTCGATCTTCGAAGGCGCTGAGGAGACGCTGGCCTTGAAGGTGATTGCCCGAGGCCTGGTGGAGGCAGCGCTGAGCCATCCATAGACCCCGTTGGGTCCGCCGGCATACGCGCGATTCCAGCGCCGGGCCCATGACCGTACGCACTCAACGCGAAGCCGGCTGAATATGACCCACGCGAAACAGGAGACGCCGAAAGCCCGACAAGCCGCGGCAGCGTTTGGCTGATGCCGTGCTCGGCAATCAACCCGCGGCGCGCAGCGCTTCGCCCAGGGGCGCGGTGCAGGCGTTCAACCGCCCAGGCCGGTTCAGCGTGGCGGTGGCGATGCGTTGCGCCACTTCGTACAGCGCGCCGGAGTGGCTGAGGGCGGCTCAGCCGATCTCGACCATGCGCTGCACGCTGGGTGCGCCGTCCATGAACGCGCCCATCGCACGCCCCAGGGTCTTGAAATGGGCGGTACCGCGGTGCGCAGCCAGCGCCTCTTCGTCGGCATAACGCTCCATGAAGACGAAGCTGCCGGGCGCGTCGCCCTGGCTCAGTGTGTAGAGCAGGCAGCCGGGCTCGTTGGCACGCACTGCAGCAACCAGCTGCAGCGCGACGGCTTTGAGCTCAGCTTCTTGGCCGGCCTTGGCGCGGATGGTGGCGACGATGCTCTGGATCATGGTGCGGCTCGCAGGGTGTTTCTGCGGGCAGTCTAGTAGTGGCTTTTCGTTCGGGCTGTCGCGCATGCAGCAACTCGCGTGTTTCCGGCTTCGGCGCGCCCACCTTTCGGCGACGAAGTGCTGCATGCCGACCGCGTCGCCCGCAAGAACATAGGCGCGCACGCGCTGCTCCAGCTACTTGTTGGCCAGCGTCGCGCGCTAGCGCTGGTGCACGTAGTCGGCCCAGGACGAAACGATGAAGCGCTCGACGCAACGCGACGGGTCCGAAAGATCTTGACTTATCACTCGGGCTCCACCTGGACGTGGCAGGTGGCGCAGGCGACGTCGATGCCGAAGATGGAGCCGTTATTGGCATCGCGCACCAACCGACCAGCAGCAGCCGTCGCTAACGTTCCAGATGATGGTCAAAGAACATCGCAATCTCGTCGAAAACAATCTTCGACTCAGCGCTGTCAAAGACATAAGCGTATTCCGCGCGCGACATGGCTTCATGCACTTCCAACTGCGCGGTGACGCCCGCCGCACGCGGAGGCACCGAACACCGCCATGCGCTGCGGCGCATGCTCTTCGAGCAGCTGTTGCCACACTGCTACCGCATCGTTCAGGGCCGCCGGAAACGGATGGTCGGGCGGCATGCGGTAGTCAACCGACAACACCGGCGAGCGCGCGTAATGCGCCATCAAAACGCCTTTACACAGGATCCCGGCTGAACCCGTCGGCCGAGTGCACCGGGGCGAGGGCTGGCTGATCAGGAAGATCTCGTTGTTGCGCACCGCGAACACCTGGCCATTGGCAGCGGCTGTGCATCCGGCAGGACCTGTTCATTGCTGGGCGTTTGAGAACACGATCCTCCGTGCAGTCGTGTGAACTCGCAGAAAGCTCCATTCGCTGAGACCTCAGTGTCTTGAGAAGTCTGGTTGGCGCTTTTCCCGGAAAGCGGCCAGGGCTTCGAGGTTGGCGGGGGCGCCTTCGAGTTGGTGGAAAAGAACGTACTCATGGCGACGGGCGTCTCGGCCGGCTTCGAGGCGCGCTTCGACCAGGAGCGATTTGGTTGCCACGAGCGAAGCCACTGGCGCGTTCTGGAATGCGTCTGCATATTTCAACGCCTGTTCGAGCGCCTTGCCTGCAGGGGCCACTTCATTGGCCAGGCCGATTTCGCGTGCGTGGCCGGCGTACACCCACCTGCCCGTCAGCAATACATTGGCCGCGTGATTGGCGCCGATCATTCGAGCGAGCATGAAGGTGCTGCCGGCTTCTGCGGTCACGCCCAGGCTGACGAAGGGAGCACGCAGACTGGCCCCCTCATCCATGATCACGCGATCGCAATAAGGCAGGATGGTCAGGCCAATGCCGACGCCCAAACCGTTTACCGCTGCAATCAGCGGTTTGGCGAATGTCGCCACGGCTTCGATGAAAGGTTGAAATCCGTGGCGTTCGCCTGACGGATATTTTGGCCTTGAAGCCAGTTCAGCCAGATCCTGACCTGCGCAGAAAGCGCGGCCCTCGCCTGTGAGGATGACCGCCGCAATCTTCGAATCCGCTTGCGCTCGAACCAATCCCTCCGCGACCGCGTCATAAAGCAGGTCGTTCATCGCGTTGAGCTGCTTGGGACGGCTGAAGGTCAGAACCCGAACGCGCCCGTGGTCCTGAACGGTGAGTACGTTGTTGTTAATCCATTTTTTCCACAAGTTGAGGCTGCCCGGACCATCGCCACGCCATGGTGGGACGCGAAACACCCAACATCATGCCGCCCATCGCAGCCGGGTGCAGCCAATTCTGATCGGATGACTTCGACGCGGTGCGAGACGAAGGCCGGTCGATGGTGATGTTGATGCCTTGAGCCGACGCTTCGATCTCGGGCATGCGAGCGCTCTCGGCGAATGCCATATAGAAGCTGCAACCTTCGCGCCGATAGAACCGGCCCATGGTTTTTTCCATGTTGGTCGGTGTGATGACTTCGAAGCGGTGCAATCGGCCCGCCTCGAACAGGGTCAGAACGCCCGTGTACCCGAACTTCTCTGAGGTGATTTCAGTGAAGCTCTTCGGATTCAACGCAAAGGTCTTCGTGATCTGCTCAACCGCGCCGGCCTGGTTCTCTGCAAGGACGGTGGCTTCGTAGAGAAAATCGAGCAGGCCAGCACGTTCACGCTTGGCTTCGGGAGACACGACAAAACGGATTGGGGCGCCCTCCACCATCAGCGTGATCGTGTGCCGGTTTCCCTCTGCGTGATTGCTGGTGCCATTTTTCAATGCGGTGGCGGCCACTGCGGCGGGGTCGGGACTGGAGACACCGGCTGCAAACAGGTGCGCGCGGCCGCGGCGCTTGAGTTCGTCCGCCAGAAGCCCCGCCCCATCGGGTTCGAGAATCTCGATGTCGGTCGTTCCCGCGCGCAGTGTGATTCGATTTGCGGCAAAGGCCTTTGCAGTGTCTTTCGACACTTCAATGGCGCCGACGCGGTCCTTCCACGCCAGGGCTGCCTTGGCGGCGTCAGGCGTTGCAATGAGAACGCGATCAATTTCGGTCAGAATGGTAGTGTCTCCCGGTAGGTTTGTATGTGGGTCAGTTTCAAGGCGTCACCTTGATGCCAAGGTCGTCCGACATGCGGCGCCATTTGATGTGTTCAGCGCGCACAAAGTCAGCGAACTGCTCGGCTGTCCACGCTTCGTAGACGCCACCGACCGACGTGCGCCATTCCACCATTTCTGGTCGAGTTGTCATGGCTTTGATGACCTCCGCGTTGAAGCGATCAACCGCCTCTTTGGGTGCGCCCGCAGGCATGAAGAACGCATTCCACCCCGGCATCTCCATATTCGGGAAACCCGCCTCTGCGAAGGTTGGTGTATTCGGGAACTTGGGCAGTCGCTTCGGGGCAAACGAAGCCAACACCGTGAGTTTTCCCGACGCGACGTGAGGCTCTAGTTCCGCAGAAAAGCCAAGGGAAGTCTGACTATGGCCGGCAATCAAATCCACCATAACAGGTCCCTTGTAGGGAGCCATCAACATCTTGATGCCCAAGGCCGAGTTGACGACGAAGGCTGGGTAACCCAAGGAGCCCAAACCGACCGGCGTGAAGGCCTTGGCCGGATCGTAGGGGACAGTGCCTCCAGCTGCCGCATATGCCACCAGCGGAGTCAAGCCACCATACAACACGGTGTAACCGTCGGCCGGTGAGCGGGCCACGGCATCCGCCGCGATAGTGCCCTACGCACCGGGGCGCGGCCAGTGCCGTTCATGGCCTCAGCACGATCTTGGCCGCAGCGCTGCGTCCTTCGTGCAGATCGGCGAAGGCGCGCTGTCCCTCGGCGAGCGGGCGCTGTTCGACCCACGCCATGTCGCCGAATACCCCGCGGGCCAACGCATCGACCGTGGCACGCAGGTCGGCCGTGGTGTAGGTGTAGGTTCCCAGCAGCGCGATCTCTGCCAGCGTCAGCCGACGCATGTCGATTTCGCTGGCCCAGTCCTGCAGTCCCACGTGCATCACCACACCACCGGCCTTGACCGCCTGCAGGGCCTGGATCCGCGTGGCCCTGGCACCGACGGCATCGATAACAAAGTCGAACGCGGCTTCGGGCAGCGGTTCGGCACCCGGGTCGCATGTATCGCAGCCCACGTGGCGGGCGATGGCCACGCGCCGCAGGGGGTTGAGCTCGGTGACCACCAGCCCGGCCACGCCGATGTGGCGCAGCAGCAGCGCCGCGGTCATGCCGATTGCGCCGCCGCCGATCACGAGCACACGACACTCGTGTAGCGGCCGCACCAGCGATCGCATCGACAGATTCACCGCGTGCCAGGCGGTGGCCGCGGGTTCGGTGACCACCGCACGCAGGACGTCCAGATCCTGGGGCATCGCAATCAGCGACCCCGCCGGCAGGCTCATGAACTCGGCAAAGGCGCCCGGGCGGGTCATGCCGACCATGGTGCGGTTCGCACACAGATTGTTACGTCCCTGCATGCAGTACTCGCACACGCCGCAGGTGATGAGCGGGTTGCCCGTGAAGCGCGTTCCCGGCTCGAAGCCGGGCGCGTTCGACGAGGCGATGCGCCCGACGAATTCGTGCCCAAGCACCAGTCCGGGCTTGCGACGAGGATCGTGACCATGCCACGCATGCATGTCAGACCCGCAGATGCCAACCGCCTCGATTGCGAGCACCACCTCGCCCGGCGCCGGCTCGGGCATCGGCCGCTCCAGGAGCTGGACTTCGAGGGGCTGCGTGTAGACAAGGGCTTTCATGAGTCGTTCGCTTTGGATCGGTTCATCACCGCGCCGTGTAGCCAGTGTCGACCATCAGCGTCTGACCGGTGACGTAGGCGCTGGCACTACTCGCCAGGAAGACGGTCGTGCAGCGTGCGAGGACCACCTCGCCCTCCCAGGCATCGAGCGTCCTTGCGTATTCGCGCACAGCGGGCTCCCCGCGGCCTGCAGTCTCGGCCAGCATCGCTTCAACCACCTCCTGTGCGGTGGCGGTCTCGGTGGCGAGCGCCTTGGTTGCCGACTTCAAATAGACGATGCTCATCGCGGGTTTAATTCTGAACTGAGCCACTAACTGTAAGCGCTTACAGTTTATATCGCGTTGGTTTTTGTGTCAATAAAGCAAAGGGAATATCTCTATTCCGGCCGAGAGTGGCGCAGGTTCAATACAACCGCAACGGGTCTATCCTGCAAGCGCGTACAGTCGCTCCATGGCCCGAATCATCCGACTCCCCTCGGCCCCGCCGCCAGGTCGACCACGCATCGCAGACGTCGCCGCCGCCGCTGGCGTGTCCACAGCAACCGTGTCACGCGTTTTGAACCGCCAGTCGGTGCGTGAGCCGCTTCGAGCACGCGTGCAGGCCGCGGTCGCGCAGCTCGGCTACGTTCCAGACGCTGGCGCGCGCGCCCTCATGCTGCAGCGCACGGGAACCGTCGGTGCGATCTTTCCGACGATCGACAACGCGATCTTTGCCAAAGCGATCGAGGCCCTGCAGCAGCGGCTCGGCGAGGATGGTCTGCAACTGCTGCTCGCCACCAGCGGCTACGACACCGAACGCGAAGCGCAGCAGATCGTCAACCTGGTGGCCAGGGGCGTCGATGCGATCGCGCTGTGTGGCGTCGGCCAGTCGGAGACACTGCGAAGATTCCTGCGACAGCGGAGAATGCCCACCGTGCACGTGATGAGCGTGCCGCCACCCGACGAAGAAGCGGTGTGTGTGGGCTTCGACAATGCCGCTGCGATGGCCCAGGCAGTGCGCTACCTCCTTGATCTCGGGCACCGCGACATCGCAATGCTGGCCGGACAGACCCGGGACAACGACCGTGCGCGTGCCCGTGTACAGGGAGTGCGCCAGGGGCTCGAGCGCGCCCGCCTGACGCTGCCTCCTTCACGCCTGATCGAGCGCGCCTACACGCTCGACGCCGCACGCGACGGACTGCGGGTGCTGCTCGACGCCCGGCCGGCACCAACCGCGGTGATCTGCGGCAACGATGTGCTCGCCGCCGGTGCACTGTTCGAAGCCCAGCGGCTGGGGTTTCCGGTGCCGCGTGCGCTGTCGATCGTGGGCTTCGACGATCTCGAACTCGCCCACCATCTGGAACCAGGCATCACGACCGTGCGCGTGCCCACCGATGCCATGTGGCGTACCGCGGGCGATCGGCTGGTCGCATTGCTGCATGGTCAGCCGATCGCAAGAGTCACGACGATCGACGTCGATCTCGTGGTGCGGGGTTCCACGGCACAGCCCTGTCTGCCGTGAACGTTGAGCCGCGCGAAGAAGCTCGGAATAGGATTTTCAAACGCCATGGGACGCCCCAAGAAACGACCTGAAAAAGCTCTCGGCCGAGCCCGCAGATTGGGCCCCGCCTCGCGCGCCCTGCCCTTGGGCGGCGGCTGAGGGTCCAAGCCCTCCCATTGCCACACCAGCCGGGTGCGCTGGGAGCGGCTGTGGCCGCTGGTGTGGCGCAGGTAGGCCAGCAGCACGCCTCGCTCGCGTATGTTGCGCCGGGGATAGTCGAAGCGGCCGCAGGACCCTGCTGATGTGCGCGTAGCGCTCGGTGTCGCCTTCGTGCGCCGTAAACGCCACCTGCTCGCTCGCGCCCAGGAATGCCTCGATCTGCTCAATCGTTGACAGCTTTGATTCGTCCATGCTAATCACCATCCTTGCGATGATCAACCCAATCCCAACGGACCTCAGATTCCCCCTTCGGGCTCATACCTCGTTGGACAAGGCTGAGAGTTGACGCGAGTGACCGGCACGTTTAGAATGCCATGCAACGGAACATCGTACCGATTATCGGAACACTTTTGCGAACAATGCCTCTTCTATTTTCAATCATTGAATCAAGGCGGGTAAATTCCCCGCAGCTTGCGGCGTCCCCTCTTCTGTCCCAGGGGTTCCAATACCTCGCCCATTGGGGCGAGGATTTTTATTGACAGCGGCCCTCGCTTGCGACACGGCCGTGCGGCGCTTGGCTTCCGCCAGGATGCCAACGGCATTTGGTGATTTCGAAATGCAGGTGTTGCGCTCTGCTGATGGCCAGGACCACGCAGTGTTGATCCGGGGGGATCTCTCCGGGGCTGGGGATGTGCATGTTCGCGTTCATTCCGAGTGCCTCACCGGTGATATCTTTGGGTCGTGCCGATGCGACTGTGGCGGGCAGTTGTGCGATGCACTACGCCACGTGGCAGCATCGCGCCTCGGCGCTGTCATCTATCTGCGCGGCCAAAAGGGACGCAGAGTCGGTCTGGTGAACAAACTTAGGGCGGATGCCCTGCAGCAATGTGGCCGCGACACGGTTGAGGCAAATCTCGAATTGGGTCTGCCTGTGGACACTCGCAGCTTCGAGTCTGCGGCCAGGCATCCTACGTGCACTCAACGTGCAATCCATGGCTTTGATTACCAACAATCCAGACAAGGTGATCGCTCTTCAAGAAGCTGGCGTGCGGGTCGCGCGGCGTATTGCATCACCCGTCACGGCAAATCCGCACAACCTCAGCTACTTACAGACGAAACGAGACAAGCTTGGACACGAGCTAACGCTGAATTGAACTTTGTCGAGCGAAGTACGAGTCGCCGACGAACCTTTGCGGTCAGCCCCACATCTGACAAGGGTGATCCCGATGACTGCTTTCAGTGAGGAGAACGGCCCCTCGGTCAAGTGTTGGAAGCAATTGAGAACGACGTGAACAAGGAGCGGGCCATGAGCCGACCGGAATTTGAGCATGACTTGCTAAGCATCGACGCGGCCGTCCTCGCGCGCCGTGGAGGCGCTATCGCACGCCTTGAGTGGGGCGACACGATCACCTATTCGCCGAAGGTCTTCATTCCACTAACCAAATTGTGCCGGGACTTGTGTGGGTACTGCACGTTCTCGCGCGACCATTCGGTGGCGCGAGAAACGCCGTACATGGAGCTCAAGGAAGTGCTGGCTGTCGCTAAGGCGGGCGACGCAGCCGGCTGTCACGAGGCACTGTTCACACTCGGTGACAAGCCCGAGTTGCGATACCGACACGCCGCCGACTGGCTTGAAGCTCGCGGCTATAGAACAACCATCGACTACCTGATCGCCGCGTGTCGCGAAGTCGCCACGAAGACGTCGCTTCTGCCGCACGTCAATGCGGGGGTACTAAGCCGCGACGAGCTAGCAGCACTGCGTGAGGTGAGTGTGTCAATGGGCTTGATGCTCGAGGTGAATTCGCCGCGCCTCATGCAGAAGGGCATGCCGCATTACCGCAGCCCGGACAAGGACCCGCAGGTGCGCATGCAGATGCTAAGAGATGCGGGCGAACTGAGCATCCCGATCACGACCGGCTTGCTGGTCGGCATCGGAGAGACGCATGAGGAAAGGCTCGAGACGCTGCGTGACATCCGCGCCCTGCACGACGAGTTCGGGCACGTGCAAGAAGTAATAGTCCAGAACTTCTGCCCAAAGATTGGCACACCGATGCAGGCTACGCCCGCAGCCACGCTAGAAGAGCAACTGTGGACCATCGCCGCGGCCCGCCACATCCTGCAGCCGGACATTTCGATTCAATCACCGCCGAATCTACGCCCTGGGCATGTGCAATCCTTGATCGCGGCAGGCATCAACGATTTGGGTGGCATCTCGCCGGTAACGGCGGACCACGTGAATCCAGAAGCGGCGTGGCCGCAGATCGACGCGTTGCGCAGGGCGCTCGATGCGAGCGGCTTCGTACTGGCGGCGCGACTGCCGGTGTACCCGACGTATGTACGGCAACATGCAAAGTGGATCGATCCAGCGCATCAACGCAAGCTGCTGATGCCATCGGACGGTTTTGGGCTCGCGCGTGAAGACCGCTGGTTCGCGGGCAGCTCGAAAGTGGCGCCACCCGCTGTGCCCACCCATGCACCGGCGGTGCACACACCAACCGAGATCGGCCACATAGTCGCGGTCGCTCAAAGCGGGCAGCGTCTGAGCGCAAACCAGGTTGCGATGCTTTTCCAGGCGCGAGGCAACGACTACGCTCGGGTCGTCAATGCGGCAGACCTGATGCGCAAAGAGCACGCCGGCGACGTAGTTCGCCACGTGATCAACCGCAATATCAACTACACGAACATTTGTGCCTACCGATGCAGCTTTTGCGCCTTCTCGAAGCGCACGGGCGGCAACAAGCCGACCGAGACACCCTACAACATCGGCGCGGCAGAGGTGGTGCAGCGCGCGCGTGAAGCGGTTGCGCAAGGCGGCACTGAAGTCTGCATGCAGGGCGGCATCCACCCGGCGTATAACGGCAATACCTACTTGGGTCTGGTGTCGGCGCTGAAGGCCGCATTGCCCGAACTGCATGTCCATGCGTTCTCGCCGCTGGAAGTGTTGCACGGCGCGACAACACTGAACGTAAGCACAGCCGAATTTCTACAGGAACTGAAGCGGCAGGGCCTTGGCTCGTTGCCAGGAACCGCCGCCGAAATCCTCTCGGACGATGTGCGTCAGATCATCTGCCCCGACAAGGTGACAACCGCCGAGTGGCTTCGCATTGTCGGCGAAGCGCATCGGGCAGGCCTGCCGACGACGTCCACGATCATGTTCGGTCACGTCGAAGACTATCGCCACTGGGCCAAGCACATTCTCGCTATCCGCGATCTGCAGGCGGAAACAGGGGGTATTACCGAATTCGTGCCGCTGCCGTTCGTGCACGTCAACAGCCCGATCTACAAGCGCGGCCAGTCTCGACGTGGTCCGACCTGGCGTGAGACGGTGCTGATGTACTCGGTGTCGCGTCTCGTGCTGAGCCCCTTGATATCAAACATTCAGACCTCTTGGGTCAAACTTGGTCCCCAGGGCGCGCAGCGCACGATGCTGGCTGGCGCCAATGATTTCGGCGGCGTGCTCATGAACGAAAGCATCTCGCGTGCCGCGGGCGCCGAATGGGGTCAGGGCGTCACGGCATCGCAGATCGAGACGCTGCTGCACGAGATCGGCCGAGTGTCGGAGCAGCGCACAACGCTTTACCAACGTGTCGAGAAGCCGGCGTCGCGGCACATTCGCATTCCCGTCATTGCCGAGCACGCGCCTCCCGGCTCGGCGTGCTCTGGCGCTCACTGAAAGAACTTCCATGAACGATTCGCAACGCTCTATCGCCGTCCTGGGCGGCACTGGCCATGAAGGAAGTGGCATTGCCCTGCGCGCGGCGCTTGCCGGCAGGAAGGTTGTCATCGGTTCGCGCGATAGCGCTCGCGCCGCGGCGAAGGCCGAGGAACTTAACGCCCTCGCTGGCTCTCGGAACGTTACCGGGACAGGTTTGCTGGAAGCGGCGCAGCAGGCAGAGATGGTCGTCCTTGCCGTGCCTTACTCAGCGCAAGTGTCCACCGCCGAACTCGTACGGCCCGCACTCGAGGGCAAGGTGTTGATTGACGTGACCGTGCCCCTGAAGCCGCCGAAAGTCTCCGTCGTGCAACTCCCCGCGGAAGGATCCTGTACCGTAGCGTTGCAGCGGCGGCTGGGTGCAGGCGTTCGCGTCGTGTCCGCCTTTCAGAACGTGTCGGCGCATGCGTTGATGGACAAGACAAATCCCGTTGACTGTGACGTACTGGTCTGCGCTGACGACCCTGAGGCAAAGGCTGCCACGAAGGAATTGATCCAACAGATGGGCTTGGTCGCCATCGACGCGGGCTCGCTGGCAAATTCGGTGGTGGCGGAAGCGCTGACTTCGGTGCTGATCCACCTGAACAAGACTTACAAGGTCCCGGCCGCCGGCATCCGAATCACCGGCCTGCGGTAAGCGCGCACATTCGGTCCAATGCGGCACGTCCAGCTCTTCGGTCTCGCAAGCCAGCGCGAAATCCGCGCAGGCGACGACCTTGTGGGCTGGGTGCGTGAGATGTGCGCCGAAGAAGGCGTGCAACCGATGGAAGGTGACGCACTCGTGTTCGCGCAGAAGGTGGTGTCCAAGGCCGAGGGCCGCGTCGTGCGCCTCGACACGGTCACTCCATCTGCAAAGGCGCAGGAACTTTTTACGCAGACTGGCAAAGACGCCCGCTTGCTCGAACTCATGCTATCGGAATCGAGTGCGGTTGTTCGCGCAACGCCGCACGTCGTCATAGTACGCCACCATACTGGCGTCGTGCTCGCGAACGCAGGTATCGACCGCTCGAACGTACAGCAGGAGGGAGCAGGTGAGTCCGTGCTGCTGTGGCCTATTGACCCGGATGCGTCCGCACGGCGCTTGCACGTCGCGGCTTTCGACGCATTCGGCGTGCACCTGCCGGTGATCATCAATGACAGCCTCGGTCGCGCCTGGCGACGCGGCACGATTGGTACCGCCATCGGCGCGGCCGGGTTGCCATGCCTCCTCGACCTGCGTGGGCGAGAAGACCGGCACGGATTTAAATTGCAGACCACCGAAGTTGGCTCTGCGGACGAGATCGCAGCCGCTGCGTCGCTGGTAATGGGTCAGGCGAGCGAAGGCATTGCCGTTGTGCTCGCGCGTGGTGTCGTGTCTGCGGAGCGTTACGGTTGTGCCGCGGACCTGATCCGCAGCCCGCAGGAGGACCTGTTTCCGTGATCCACGCTTTCTCTGGCGGCGTCGGTGGCGCGAAGCTCGCACGCGGACTCGCAGATGTCGTCCAGCCTTCGCACCTGACGATCGTGGTGAATACCGGCGACGATTTCGACTATCTGGGGCTGCGCATCATGCCGGACTTCGACAGCGTGGCATACGCGCTGGCTGGATTGAACGACACCGAGCGCGGCTGGGGTCGCGCTGACGAGACGTGGCAGTGCAGGGACGCTCTTGCCGCGCTCGGCGTAGACACGTGGTTCAGCCTGGGTGACCGCGACCTCGCCACTCATTTGTTGCGGATTTCACTGTTGAAGGGCGGGGCTACTGCGACCGATGCGGCAGCAGAAATTACGCGCCGCATGGGTATCGCATGCCGGCTGGTGCCGATGACGGATCACCCCGTGAACACAATGGTGGTCACGGAAAGTGGCGAACTTTCATTTCAGGAATATTTCGTGCGCCAACGATGCGAGCCGGCAGTTGCAGCATTTCGATTCGCCGGAGTGAATCGAGCGACGCCCTCGGCGGCCTGGTTCCATACGTTCAAGCAGGGTGTATCGCGTGGCTTGATCCTGTGCCCCTCAAACCCCTTTGTCAGCATCGACCCGATCCTGAGCTTGGCAGGCGTGCGAGGCTTGCTGCGCCGCCGCGTGTTGCCAGTGGTGGCGGTGAGTCCGCTTGTAGGCGGGACTTCGATCAAGGGGCCGCTCGCGAAAATGTTGACTGAACTCGGCCAGCGCTGCGACGTTCTGGCCATCGCCGACCATTACGCAGATTTTCTCGATGGAATGGTGATCGACAATCGCGACGCCGAATTCGAACCCGAGCTGCGGCGCCGTGGTTTGCATGTGGCGGTCTGCGACACCATGATGGTCGGTCGTGAGGTCAGCCGCAGTTTGGCGCGCGTGAGCCTTGAGCTGTTGGCGCATTGCGGAGCGAAGCATGCAACCTGACGTTGTCGTGATCCCCGCCAAGGGTCTGAGTACGGGGAAGTCGAGGCTGGCGCAGTACTTGAGCGCGTCGCAGCGCAACACGCTCAATCTCGCGCAACTTGTTCGGACGGTGCGTGCGGCGGTCGAGGCGTTCGGAAGCGAGCGCACATTCGTCGTTTCGCCGTGCAAGGGAGTTGAGGAGATTGTGCGAAGAGAAGGCGTGGGATTCGTGCGCGAACGCCTCCCGCCAAGCCTGAACCAAGCACTAGAGCAGGCGAGGGCAGAACTGCTCACGCGTGACGTGCGGTCGATCTCCGTGTTGCCGGTGGATCTATCCGGTGTAAGTGGCACGGTCTTGCGCGAAGTGCTTGCGGGGTGTGGCCCGCACGAGGCATTAGTGGTGCCCGATCGCGTGGCCGAGGGCACGAACTTCATGCGTGTGCCGGCGGCGTGCGACATTCGTTTTTGCTATGGACCAGGAAGTTTCGCCGCGCATGTGCGACTTCTGGCGCAGGCCGGATTCGGACCCCGCATCGTGGGAAGTACTTGCCTGCGCGACGACCTCGACGACATCGCAAACCTGCGGATGCACGACCACTGCAGCAAGATGCTGGTGGCCTGAAGAACGGCGTTAAGAAAGTTGAAAAAACAAGGATGATCATCGGCGTTCCAGCTGAAACAACGGCGGGAGAAACTTGTGTGGCCGTCACCCCCGAAACGGCCAGGAAGCTGAGGGCCCACGGGCATGCCTTGCGCGTTCAAACCCAGTCGGGCCTGTCGACCAGCGTCACGGACGAGGCCTACCAGGCCGCCGGTGCGGAGATCACCGATGCCATGTGACCCTTTCGCGATGATGAAGCCGGGCGCCACCTTGGTCGGCATGCTCAACCCCTTCGATCCGAATGGCCTGCAGCACTTAGCCGCGGCTGGCGTGACCAGCTTCGCACTGGAAGCCGCGCGGGTCGTTGTTCTTGGTGTCGGTGTCGAGGGGCTGCAGGCGATTGCCACTGCGAAGCGGCTAGGCCTGCCCTTTACCCTTGAGAAATCGCTGAACAAATTTGTCCGCGCCGTTTATCGTTTCGCATGCATGCACAGAACGAGATCAAACGAACGCTGAAGCAGGCGGCCTCCAACGATGTGGTGCGAGGGCTGTTGGCGCAGAAGGAACATCGCAGTCGATCTTCGGTTGCCGAGTCGGTGTGTCAGCACTTTGACTGCTTTGTTGCCCGACAGCGCGCCCAGACCGGAGGCTGTGTGAAGGCGCTGCGAGAGTTGGGGCGTGCCGGTCACTTCGTGCTGCCCGCAGCGCTTGATCGAGGTGGCAGCGTCACCAAGAGTCCACGGCGTCTGGGTGAGCCCGTGGAGGCCCCGCGCGACGTTCCGCAGCAAACCAAGGATGTTTTGGACTCACGCTGATCAAGGTCGAGGACCTCACGCAGATGCGCGTGTGGAACGAGTGGATGCTCTGCGAACACCCGCAAGGCGCCGGACCTCTGGTGGGCGCGCAAATGCGCTATCTGATCGGCTCGGAGCATGCTGGCTTGGTGGGTTCGGGTCGGCGCAGCGGCGCTGCAACTGCGTGATCGAGATCAATGGATTGGCTGGGATGCGCGCACGCGCTGCCAGCACCTGCACCGCGTGGTTGGCATGAGTCGGTTTCTCATTCGGACATCGGTGCGTTGTCAGAACCTGGCCTCATGCTTCGTGACCACCGAGATGGGTTCGATGGTTGGGTTGAAAGGCTTCATCGCGATGATCATCGGGAGCTTCGGCAGCATCCCCGGCGATACGCGAAGACGCCTCGATCAACCTGGAAGCGATCGATCGGATGCTGGTGGATTTCCCCGACGCCGACATCGTATTCGTGGAAAGCGGCGGCGACAACCTGGCCGCGACTTTCAGCCCCGACCTGAGCGATCCCACCACCTGTGTCGTCATCAACAAAATCGATCTTTCCCCCTACGTGGGCGCCGACCTGGGCATCATGGAAGCCGACACCCGGCGATTGCAACGGTCTTGAAAACCGGCAACGGGCAACCGTCCGTGAGTTCAAATCTCACCGCATACGCCGGGAACATGCGGCTTCCAGACGGGATTTCACGTTTAGCCAACATCTTGCGGATAGGATGCTACGTATGCGGCGTGCGCCGCCGCAGAAAATCAGCGACATGGGTCGCGATAAGCTCCGGCGCTTCGACCAGAACGGAGTGTTTGAGGTCATCAAAAATGACCAGTTCCGAATCCGGTAATGCCGCGGCGATTTGCCTGTTGAGTCCGGGGTTGCAGGCGCCGTCGAATTCTCCGGTGCATACCAGCACAGGAACCTGGATCTGGTGCAGCCAAGGCGCCATTTCGGTCTCGCTGTAAATGCGGAATACATTGAGGAACACGCCGGAATCGGTGCCGAGGGCTTCCTTCCTACGCGACACGACCATTTCCGGGCGTTGACGCGCATATGAATCGCTGAACCATCCGTTCAGCATCGTATCAAGCACCGCCGCGATGCCTTTTTCCTTCATTGCCGTGAAAACGCCGCGCAACGCTGCGCTATCGGCAGGCGATCGAAATGCCGCCGTGCTGATCAGGCCAAGAGAAAGCACCCGGTCCGGATAACGCCGCGCATAACTCGGACCGATCATGCCGCCAAGCGAATGTCCGATGAGATGAAGCCGGGCGATTCCGAGGCGCGCGCGCAGCGCTTCCAGGTCGCTCACCAAGTCGTCAAGCGTGAACTCGCCGCACCCCAACGGGGATTCACCATGGCCGCGCAAATCGTAGCTGATACAGGTGAACCTGGATTGGAGGGATTCAGCAATTTTGTCCCAGCTTTCCTTGCGCGCGCCAAGCCCGTGAATCACGAAGAGCGCCGGCCCTTTTCCCTGAACCTTATAAGCGCAATCAACGGCGCTGCTCATGGTCGTCTCCCCTTTAATGGTTCGTCAAATGCAGCCGACCGTTTTTCTGTAGCGAATCACGTCAAAAAATAGGCCAACGCGAGCAGTACCCCAATACTTGCAACGATTAACCACAATCGGGATGAGCCGGGCCTGACGAGTGGCGTCTGGCTTTTGGACGCGCTTTCTGTCCCACTGATGTCCGCGGGTGCGGCAGCGGCGGGATGTGTCGGCGCTGCCGCCGTTTGCGGGACGGGCCCGGAGGCGGGCGGCTCAAGCACGGTCGCCGGCTCGACCGAAGACTCGCCGATTTTTTCCTTGAAGCGCTGAAAAAATTCATCCGCCATTTTTCTGGCAACGCTGTCGACCAACCGCGACCCGACTTGGGCCAGCTTGCCCCCTACATGCGCAGCCACGGTATAGCTCAGCTTCGTAGCGCTGCCCTGCGGCATCAGCGCGACTGCCGCGCTGCCTTTTCCGAAGCCCGCAGCGCCGCCCGATCCTTCGAACTGGATGCGGTAGGAGTGAGGCGGATTCAGGTCTTCGAGCATCAGCTTGCCGGTAAACTTCGCCTTCACCGGGCCGACCGCTGCGGTCATTTTCATCCGGAACTCGGTGTCGGATATTTTTTCAATCGATTCGCACCCGGGTATGCAGGTGCGAAGCATTTCGGGATCGTTGAGCGATTCCCAGACTTGCTGCAGTGGCACTGCAATCAATTGTTCACCATTCATTTCCATTGGCATTCTTCCTGTAACGAGAACATCGGACATATGCCGCAGAGGCGGTGAAAAGCGTTGGGCTTCGCAAGCCCCTGCTACAAGGTTGGATGCAGGCTAGTGGGGCGGGGCCGTGGCTTGCGCTGCGCCGTGACGGCCGGTGACGCGCCATAGCGCCAGGGACCCGTCACGGTCCGCCACGTGATATGCGGCATGCAAATTGACGGTAGGGTCGCAATGGGTTGCGCCGAGCAATACGCGGGCGCCGAGCGCCGGCGCGGCGGTGCCCGAGGGCAAGGCAATGATCCCGTGCTCGTCGCCTGCAAAGCTGTAGGTCGAACCTTGCGGGGCGCCGATTATGCGGTCAGGGGCTGGGCCGTTGAATGCAAGCGCTTTCGTCCCCGCATCCACGGTGAACTGCCCGGGGAGGTTGGCGGAGACCACCGTAGCCAGCACAAAAAGGGAATTGCGGAAGGGCAGACGGCTGCCATCGGTCTTGACCACCCGCCCGTAATCCGCATCCATGAATATGTAGGAGCCCACCTGCAATTCGGTATACGGCGTATCGGAGAAGTCATATTCGCTGGTGCCGGTGCCACTGCCTGAAACAATGCCCACCGCAAAGCCGGCCGCTTTCAGCGCATCGCGTGCATCGGCCAGGATGGCGGCTGCCATGGCCGCCGCATCGCGCCGGTTTTCTGCGTTGTGGATGTGCTGGGCTTGACCGGCAAAGCCTTGAATCCCCGCAAAGCGAAGCTGCGGCCGGCTGCTGATGTGACGCGCCAACTCAACAACCGCCTCGGTGCTGGTGACGCCGGTGCGTTTTTGGCCGACGTCGATATCCACCAGCACAGCCAGAGGCGGATCGGCCGCAGTCAGCAGCGCTTGAAACCCATCGACCTGCGCCAGATGATCGACTGTGACTGTCAATGGCGAGCGCCGCTGCAGCGCAACCAGCCGAGCCAGTTTATTGCCGCCGATCGTCGGCGCGGTGACCAGCAGGTTGTCGATCCCGCCGGATGCGAGCGCCTCGGCCTCGGCCACGGTAGCGCAGGCAATGCCGATCGCGCCGGCCGCAAGCTGCCGGTGTGCGATCTCGAGCGACTTGTGGGTTTTCGCATGCGGCCGGAGAAAAATTCCAGCCCGCGCCGCAGTTTCCTGCATGGATGCGATATTCGCCTGGAGCGCGCCGCAGTCGATGACCAGTGCCGGCGTGGCGACATCTTGAAACTTAGGGCTATTCGGATCGAGACTGATCATGCTAGCGGGGCGTCCCGGCTGGCGCAGACACATCCAGGCCGGCAATCCTGCACGCGTTGAATACGCGCTCCGGCCTGAGCGGCAGCGCGAGCAGCGGCTTTTCATGGCCGGTACCCCGCGCATCGATTGCCCGGGCGAGGGCATTGACCAGCACTGCGCCGGTCGCAATCAGCCCGCCTTCGCCGATGCCGCGCACGCCAAGCGGATTGGTAGTGGGGCGTGTCTCGCGGTGAATCAAGCTGATGCGCGGCACATCAGGAGCGGTTGCAACGGCGTAGTCGGCCAGCGACCCGGTCAGCAGCTGTCCATTTTCATCGTATTCGATTTCGGAGAACAGCGCGCCGCCGATGCCATCCACCACACCGCCGACAATTTGGCCCCTGACGATCATCGGATTGATTTCGCGCCCCGCATCGTGCGCGACCAGGTAATCGAGGATCTGGAAAAAGCCAGTGCGGGGGTTGAGCTTGACCCGGGCTATATGCATCGACATGCCGCAGGTCATCGGCTGGTCAGCCCAGTACACATACTGCGCTTCCATCGCTATTTCGGTGCCCGTGAAGAGCGCGCCGCCTGGCAGGATCGCCCTGGCGATATGTCCCACCGGGATGCTGGCCGGGTCGCCATCGGTGCGGTGCACGATGCCTTTGGTGACCGTCAGCAGCGCCGCGTCGCAGTTCAGCAAACGCGCCGCGCCGTCAAGTATTTTCACCCGCAAGGCCTGGGCTGCGCCGAGCACCGCATTGCCGCCGAATATCGCACCGCGGCTGGCGAATGCACCGCGTCCGGCAGCCATCAGCTGCGTGTCGCCCATGCGCACTGTGATGCAATCCAGATCCATGTCCAGTGTCTCGGCGCAGATCATCGCATAGGTGGTTAGCTGACCCTGGCCCTGGCTCGTCATGCCGGAATGGACCGTCAGTCTTCCGGCCGTATCCATGCGGATCAGCGCGGTTTCGAAGTTCACGATGCCGCTGTACTCCATCGCGCAGGCCATACCCCACGCGGTGCGTTCGCCGTCCGCCGACACTTCGACCTTCTCCGAATAGCCGCTCTCGTCCACCGCCGCCTGCATGAGTTCGGGATAATCACCGCTCTCGAAAATCGCTTTCATGCCGCCGACCGAAGTCCCGGAGTCGTAAGGGAAATCACTCGGCTGAACCAGGTTGCGGCGCCGCAGTTCATGCGCGGTGAGCTCTATCTCTTTGGCCAGGATGTCGATCAAGCTCTCGATCGGGAATACGCCCTCAGGCGCGCCGGCACCGCGGTAAGTGGCAATCGGGGTCTTGTTTGTCCCGACGCAGCGCACCTTGATCTCGAAATTCGGAAACCGGTATGCGTTAGTGACAATCGCCGACGCGACTTCAGCGGTCACAATTCCGCTCGTGAACGTATAGCCCCCGATGTCGAGTATCACCAGCGCCTTCAAGGCGGTGAAGCGGCCTTCGCTGTCGCACGCGATTTCCAGGTCGATATCGATCGCGCGCGAATGCGTGGTTGCCTGGAAGTTTTCGAGTCGGTCCTCGATCCATTTGACCGGGCGGCACAGCATACGGCTGGCATAACTGACGATCACTTCTTCCGGATAAAAACGCGACTTTGCTCCGAATCCGCCGCCGACGTCTTCGGCGATCACTCGCACCTGGTATTCGGGCAGTTCCAGCAGGTGGGCAAGATTCTGGCGCACATGATAATGCGCCTGCGTCGACATCCATGCGGTCAGAGATGCGCGTTCCTCGTCGTATTCGGCGACGATGCCGCGCGTTTCGAGCGGCAGCGGGATCTGGCGCGGGAACTTGTATTTCCGTTGCACCCGGTGCGGCGCCAATTTCAGCGCTGCCGCGGCGTCGCCGCGCGCATGTTCGAAGGCTGCCGCCACATTGCCGGTCCAGCTTTCATGCAGTTGCGGCGCATCGGCGGCGACCGCGGTATCGACCGTCGATACGACCGGCAGCGCGTCATATTCGACATTGACCAGCGCGAGAAGGTCTTCACCTACATAACGGTCGGACGCGACCAGAAAGGCGACTGGTTCGCCGACATAGCGCACCCGATCATCCGCCAGCAATTTCGGCATGCCGCCACGGATGTCAGGGTGCCAATAACGGGTGATCCAGGATTTGTCGTTGAACGGCAGGTCGGCGGCGGTAAAAACCGCGAGCGCCCCCGCGGCCAACGCTTCCGATGCATCGATCGAAACGATCCTGGCGTGTGCGAACGGGCTGCGCAGGAAAACCCCGTGCACCATACGGTCGCGGTGAATGTTGTCGACGAAATTCGCGCGGCCGCGCAGCAGGCGCGCGTCTTCCTTTCGCAATGGGGAATGGACATTTGTTGACATCGCTACGCCCCCAGAACTTCTGTTAAACATACATGCAACATCACACGCGCCAGATGTTGCCGGTAGCCGGCGCTGGCATGCATATCCACCAGCGGCTCCACCTGGGCCAGTTCGGCATCGATAAATTCGGACAGCCGGCTGCGGTCGAAGCCGTCTCTGGTCAGCGCGTCGATCAGGCTAACGCAATAGCGCGGCACCGCCTCCAGCCCACCAACCGCCACGGTGAGGCTGCCCGACGAAAACTGCGCGGCGACGGCGACGATCGCAAAGTCGCCGTGACGGCGCGCCAGTTCGCGAAAGACGGCGCGTGTTCCCTGCGGCGCAACCGGAAAGCTGATCGTGGTCAGCACCTCGTCCGTGGCAAGAGCGGTCGCCATCGCACCCTGAAAAAATTCCCGGGCCGCGACGATGCGCTGCCCGCGGACACTGCTTATGGTGAAAGTTGCATTCAAGGTCACCATCGACAACGGCAGTTCGGATGCCGGGTCCGCATGGGACAGGCTGCCGCCGATGGTGCCGCGGCTGCGGGTCTGGACATGCCCGATATTGGGCACCGCCTGGGCCAGCAAGGGGGCATGTTCCGCGATGACCGGGCTGGCGATCAGCTCGCGCTGGCGCGTCATCGCGCCGATGTGCAGCATGTCGGCTTCATGCCGGATCCCGGCCAGTTCCTGCACGCCGTTCAGATCAATCAGGAGGGCGGGGGTCGCGAGCCGCAGGTTCATCACCGGGACCAGGCTTTGGCCGCCGGCGATCAGCTTTGCATCGTCGCCGTGCTCGCCCAGCAGGGCCAGCACTTCCTGCAGCGTATCGGGACGCGCATAATCAAAGAGGGCGGGTTTCAAGGCTTCACCGTCAACACCGCGTCGACTATGTTTTGATACCCGGTGCAGCGGCAGATATTGCCCGACAGCGCTTCCCGCACTTCCCATTCGGTTGCCGGCAGCGCGCCCTTGGCCGCCAGTGCTTCCAGCGTCATCAGAATGCCGGGCGTGCAGAAGCCGCATTGCAGCGCATGATTTTCGTGAAACGACTGCTGCATCTTGTTCAGCTTGGTGCCCGTCGAAAGTCCTTCAACGGTTTGCACTTCGCTACCGTTTGCCTGCACCGCAAACATCAGGCAAGAACGGATCGACTCGCCATCGACAATAACGGTGCAGGCGCCGCAAACACCCATTTCGCAGCCGACATTGGTGCCGGTCAGGCGCAGTTCATGACGTATGAAGTCGGACAGCAGCATTCTAGGAGTGACCTCGGCCTCGACTTTTGCTCCGTTTACCCGGCATGCCAGTTTCATCTTTTCTGCCCTTTCAACACATCGCCGAGATACTGGATGTCGTCGACCGGGTTGTGGCCGACGAAGGTGACCACCAGTTCGGTGACGCCCGCTTGCGCAAAGCGCGCGACGCCGGCCAAGTAATCATCTATATTGCCGGAGATTGAGTAGGCATCGACGAAGCGGTCATCGAGCACGTCGACAGGATTGTCACCGGCCTTGAGCCGGTTCACCGCCGCAATGAAATCATGGTCGGGAATGCCGCTTTGGGAAAACATCGAATCGCGGTACACCTGCGAGCGTTCGCCCAAGGCCCAGTATTCGGCAAGCATTTTGCCCATCGACAGTTTCACCGCATTGCGCGCGGCGGCACGGTCTTTAGCGACGGCGCACTGTACATATTGCACCACCGTGGCCGGCGCCGCCCTGCCGACCGCCGCCGCGCCCGCGCGCATGCGCTCGACCGCGCCCACCGTGTAGCCGGGCGGGCACATATTGGAGATCATCAGCCCATCCGCGATCTCGCCGCTTAGCGTCACGGCTTTTTCGCCCATCGCCGCCATGTAGATCGGATAATCGGGGCGCGGCGCGGCGAATTCCAACTTCGCATTTTTGACAGGGAATACGGCGCCCTCATGGGTCACCGAATCGCCATGCATCATGCCGCGCACGACGGTGATCGCATCGCGCACCGCGCTCAGCGGCTTGGCATACGATAGTCCCATGCGGCCGATGCGGTCGGCGATTCCGGAACCGATGCCAAGCGCGGTGCGGCCCTCTGCGAGCTCATCCAGTGCGCCCATCTCCATTGCAATAAGGGTCGGATGACGGTTATAGGGGTTGAAACAGCCGACGCCGACCGTGATGTTTTTAGTGGCAAGCACGGCGCCGGTCACCGCCGGCAGCACGCCGCGGTTGAACGGATTCTCCGCAAACCAGAGCGAGGCGAAGCCATTGATGTCTGCCACCTGCGCCATTTCGATACAGTGTTTTGCGGACAAGCCGCCGTGTAACCGCATTCCAATCTTTGGCAAATTCGCCATGTCATCCTCCTAAATAGGCAATTTTTATGCTCTCGTCATCCATTAGGACTCCGGAGCGGTCGTGGGCCGTAATCGCGCCCCGTTCAAGCACATAGGCGCGATCGCTAATCTCCAGGGCCATGAAGGCGTTCTGTTCCACCAGCAGGATCGAGACGCCCTGGTCATTGATGCGCTTGAGCGTTTCGAACAACTGCTCCACCAAGATCGGCGCCAGGCCGAGGGAAGGTTCGTCGAGCAACATCAGTTTCGGCCGCGCCACCAGCGCGCGCCCGATCGCCAGCATTTGCTGCTCGCCGCCGGACAGGGACCATCCGAGCTGCTTGCGTCGCTTGGCAAGCACGGGAAACAGGCCGTAGACCGCTTCCAGGTCGCTTTCGAACGACTCGCCGGTCTTGCGCCAGGTAGTTGTGGCGATACGCAGATTGTCGTACACCGATAAGCTGGGAAATACACCCCGGCCTTCTGGCACCATCGAAATCCCGAGGGAGGCTATGTCCGGCGTCGACACGTTGTGCAGGTCCCTGCCCTGGAAGCGGATCGCGCCGCCGGTGATGCGCGTCAGTCCCATGATAGCCTTCAGAGTGGTCGACTTGCCGGCGCCGTTGGAGCCGATCAGGGTCACCAATTCACCCTCTTCCACTGTGATGCTGACCTTGTGCAGCACCTCGACCTTGTTCTCGTAGGCGGTTCGAATTCCTTCAATGTCAAGCAGCGGCAAGGGTCTTTTCCTTCTTCGTCTTTCCATGCCCGAGATAGGCCTGGATCACTTCCGGGTCGTCGCGGATTCCTGCCGGCGTGCCTTCACCGATCTTGCGGCCGAAGTTGAGCACCGTGATGTGGTCGGCAATACGCATCACGAGCGGCATGTTGTGTTCGATCAGCAGAACCGTAATGCCAAGATCGCGCAAGTGCATGATCCGTTTGATCAACTGCTCCACTTCAGCCGGATTAATGCCTGCCGCGGGTTCATCGAGCATGATCAGTTTTGGGCGCATCGCAAACGCGCGCGCCAGCTCGACCAAGCGTTGCTGCCCGTGCGGCAAAGTACGTACTAGCTGATTGCGAAGATGCCATAAGCCGGCGAAGCGCAACGCCTCCTCCGCTATCTGGCGCAGCTCCACTTCTTCCTTGCGCGCCGTCTTGCTGTCCAGCATCACGCCGATCCAGCCCGACTTGTGTTCCGCGCGGCAGCCCACCAAGACATTATCCATGACCGTCAGCGTATTGAACAGTCGTAGGTTCTGGAAGGTGCGCACCAGACCCAGTTTCGCGATTTTCCAGGAGCGCAGGCCGCCGATCTCGGCGCCGTCAAAGCGCAAGTTGCCAGCGGTCGGCTTGTAGATTCCCGTTACCACGTTGATGAAGGTCGACTTGCCCGCTCCGTTGGGCCCGATGAGACCATGGATGGTGCCTTGTCGTATTGCCACCGTCAGGTTGTCAAGCGCCACCAGGCCGCCAAAACTGCAGGTCACATTATTAACTTCCAGCAGGACTGCTCCCGCCTGCGGCTTGGACGTTCTGCCGACGGTACCGGCAAGGCTGTGGGCGTCGAATGGACTCGCAGTCGCTTCGGCAAGCGGTTCCCCGCCCGGTTCGCGCGCGCCTTGCCACGTCGCCCACCTGGTTTTGAACAGGCCCCACACGCCGCCCGGCAGGAAAATGACCATTGCGGCTATACCGGCGCCGTAGATCAGCTGGTAATAGGCCTTCGATACGCGCAGCAGTTCCGGCAAGACGGTCACCGTCACCGCACCGATCACTGGCCCCACCGCAGTGCCCAGGCCGCCGATCAGCGCCATGCTGAGCACTTGCGCGGTTACTTCGAACGTGAACGAATCCGGGCTGATGAATGCGATCTGGTGGGCATACAGCGCGCCCGCGAAACCGGCCAGCACGGCACTGATATAAAAGGCTGTGATCTTCAGCCGCGGTACTTCCACACCGCTCGTGCCTGCGGCCATCTCCGCATCACGGATGGCTGTGAACATGCGTCCGTACTTGGACCGCGCGATCCGGTGAGTGAGCAATACCACGACGGCCAGTATTACGCCGCTAAGATAGTAAAAGCGCACATCGTTGCTGAATTCGAAAAAGCCTACGGACGGCTTGGGAAGATTGCCGATGCCGTCCATGCCATGGGTGACTTCCTGCCAGTTGAAGAAAATGTGGCGCATGATTTCGCCGAAGCCGAGCGTGGCCAGGGCGAAATAGTGTCCTTTCAGGCGCAAGGTCGGGACGCAGATGATCAGGCCGGCGATGCCCGTCACGAAGCCAGCGGCAATGAACGCCGGCCAGAACAGGTAACCGCTGCCGCCGGTGGTGATCAGCGCGGCGGTATAGGCGCCGATGCCGAACAGGCCGGCATGGCCTAGCGCTATCTGTCCTGCATAGCCCAGGATGATATTCAGGCTGACAGCGAGCAGCCCGAAGATCAGCGCCATGTTGGCAATGCGGATGGTGTAGCTGTTCGGCAGTACGAGCGGAACCGCCAGGAGGACGATTATCGCAATACCGATGAGCAGACGTTTGTGCATACCCTACGCCTTTTCGCTGATCTTTTCCCCAAATAGACCTTGGGGTAAAACGATAAGAATTAGTATCAACACGGCAAATGCAATCGCATCTTTATACGCCGTCGATATGAATACCGCGACCAGGATTTCGAGCAGCCCCACGAGGATTCCGCCAACGACCGCGCCCGGGATACTGCCGAACCCGCCGATGATCACTGCGATGAACGCTTTTAGAATCAGGTTGAATCCCATCTCGGTATCCACCATGAAGATCGGGGCCACCAGCACCGCGGCGATGCCACACAATATCCCCGACAAGACGAACGTGATGGCGATCATGCGGTTGGGGTGGATGCCCATCAGCTGCGCCATGTCCGCGTTCTGGGCCGAGGCGCGCAGCCGCCGGCCGAGATCGGTGTGAAAGAACAGCGCATACTGAAGCGCAAGCACCACCATGGTCGCACCAATAATGAAAAGGTGCTCCGGCGTCAGCACAACGTCGAAGACCCGGACCACATCGGTCTTGAAGAACGAGCGCACCTTGAGCGCATCGGGGCCCCAAACCAGCATGGCCAGATTGCGCGCAAAAATGGTGAACCCGATGGTGGCAATCACGAACGCAAGAAACGGCCGCTTGCGCAGCGGGTAAAACAGGAGCCGCTGGAAAACCCAGCCAAACGCCCCGATGGCGACTATGGCCCCCAATGCGGCAGCCCAATAGGGAGCATTCGTGTTGACCATCGAATAAAAGACGAACGCGCCGAGCATGACGAGCTCCCCCTGTCCGAAGTTCAACCCATGCGTTGCATTGAAGATCAGTATGAAACTTAGGCCAACCAAGGCATATATACACCCCATCGCCACGCCGGAGGCGAGCACCTGCATCATCTTGATACCCCTCAGTAGAGTCCGATTTGAATTGACGCGATCAGGCTCCCAAACCCAGTGCTGTTGCGAGTCCCGAGGGGGATCATAGGTGTCCACGATCTAAACTTCAGATTGCGCAACTACTGACCCTTTCACTTTTACTACCCGCAATGGCTGCCATCGTGTTCATTTCATCAAGGCTTTACTTCATGCCGGCGCACGACCTTGACCTTGTTCTCCGGTTGGAACTCCATCACCACTGCGGAGTGCCAAAGATTGTGCTCGGCGTCGGCCTTAAATGTGCCGGTGATACCGGTGTAGGGCATTTCGCTGAGTCCCTGGCGGATTTTTTCCCGGTCGACGCCATACTTCTTCATGACTTCGATCAGCATCGCAGTCGTGTCATAGGTCAGCATCACATAGGAATCGGGCAGAATGCCGAGCCGCTTTTTGTACTCGGCGACAAATTCCTTCACCTTGGCGCTGTCGCTATAGGATGGCATCAGTGCCGGTGCCTGGCAATAGCGGCCAACGATATCCGCCGGAACAACCAAGTTGCGCAAGAAGGCGACGCAGGTGGTCCCGGAGCCGATAACCGTTGCCTGGATATCGAGCTGGCGCAGCTGCCGCATCGCGAGCGCCTCGTCCACCGGGTGTCCCTGCACCACGATCGCTTCCGCGCCATCGCGTTTCATCTGCAATATCTGTGCGGTCAAATCCTTGTCAGTGGTCTGGTAGGCTGCGACCGAGACCGGTTTCAGGTTGTACAACTTCTCCAGGAACATGGTGGTGTTGTCGCGTCCCGAGAATCCCCACTCGTTGGCGACGTGCATGATGCCGATCTTTTTCTTATTCAGGTCTTCCACCAAAAAGCGGGTCCAGGTTTCCTTATCGATGGCGTCATGCGCGGCGCTGCGGAAGAAATACTTCCAGCCTTGCTGGGTAACCCGGCGCGTGCCTGGACCGGCAATGAGCGGCACCTTTTCTTTTTCGACCGTGGGCATCAGGGCCATGATCTGGGTGCCCAGGCCGGGGCCGATGATGGCCACGGGGTTCAACTGCAGCACCTTGTTGACCGCGTTGATGGCGACCGTGTTCGACGCCTGCGAGTCTTCGACCACCAGCTTCAGCTGTCTGCCATTGACGCCGCCTTTGGCATTGGCTTCGTCGACCGCGATTTTTGCAGCTTCGGCATAGGGTGTGCCGTAGGCAGCCAGCACGCCCGTCACTGGCACAACGACCCCGATGACGATCTCCTGCGCGACCGATTCCTTCACCACACCCGCGGTCAGCGTCACGACGATTGCGGATGCCAACGCTGTAACGCGTGAAGCTCTTCGCAGAATACTTGTAAGACTCATTTTTAGATCTCCGTAAAAGTTTTAACCATTCCTAGCTTTGCCGAATTCATATCCCGCCCGGACGCGGGCCCTCGTTGAACTCCGAAAAATGAACATGGATCACGCGCCAGTCGTCCTTCTCCTTGCGGAACACCATGGTCGAGCGCGAATGGAACTCCTTGTCATCGTGCATCTTGCCGTCGGCGCGATTTTCGCCGCCGACCCATTTGATGTGGGTATTGCGGTGGCACCAGACCACGGCGAGATCTTCGTTGATGACACCGCCCATGTCGAACGGGGTCCAGTCGCCGGTCTGGAGATTCTTCTTGTAATACTTCCACAACTCGATCCAATGCTCGCGGCCTTTGTAGGTATGGCCGTTCAGGTTGAAGAATGTGCCTTCCGACGCGTCGCTCCAGAGTTGGTCGCGCAGCGTTTCCCAATCCATTTTTCCATTCGCCGCAATGTAGATGGCATGCTTTTCGAGAACCTTCTGCCGATCGCTTTCCGTCCCACCAACCAGCTGTACCTTATCCATTCACATGCTCCTCGGTCAAAGTTAAACTACCGGCCAGAAAGAGCCGGACGTCTTCAGGGAAATGTCCCAAAACTGCGCGTACTTCACGGGTGGCGGCCGGGCCATCGCGCTTTGCTATCGCGTCGATGACCCGCTGATGCCCTTGGATATCCGCACGCACTGCATTTGCATCAAGGCGGCGGATTCCGAAGTACCAGAAGCGCGACGAGATGTTATGTAACTGGATAATCTGTCTTTCAAGCTCGGTGTTTTGCGTTGCAGCCGCAATCGCGCGATGGAACTTGCGGT
Organism: Rhodoferax sp. OV413; assembly: GCA_945861785.1. Classification (GTDB taxonomy): domain Bacteria; phylum Pseudomonadota; class Gammaproteobacteria; order Burkholderiales; family Burkholderiaceae_C; genus CAISIP01. The sequence goes on from CAMAWD010000016.1 coordinate 71,293, forward strand.
CCATTTGCACCAAACTGCGAAAATCCCGCTGTTCGATCGCCTGTTCATAGTCTGTGAACGCGCTGCGCATGGCGGCGATATCTTGCGCGGTCGCGCGCTCGGCCACCAGCGCGGCACAGCCGCCTTCAATCATCGTTCTCGCTTCAAATACGTTGTGCAGAGCGGTCAGCCCCAATTCGGGAACCTGAGTGCCGATACGCGGCTGGCGCATGATCAAGCCTTCCAGCGACAGGCGGAACAGCGCATCGCGCACACTGGCCAAGCCGCCACCGAACCTTCTCACCAGCATCTTTTCATCCGTACGCGAGCCGGGCGACAGGTCCCCAAAGATGATTGCCTCCAGAATCTGGTCATATGCGTCTGCGCGCAGACTTTCTTTTTCTTTCTTAGCCATAGTTGGTAATGTTCGCTATTTGAAATTTTAGTTTAACCTGAAACTTCGTAATTGTGAAATTCCCCTGCTTGATACATGGGCAAAGTCATGGGATGCTTACCGGCAAGCAACAACGGTGCCAAGAAGAGCCGCCGGCTTCAACGCAACGCCGATTAAGCCGACGGACCAGGAGGCTGAACGGCCCCGCTGTTCAGCGAACATTGTGGGAGTGTTCTCGCAGACGAACACAAGCTTGCGGGTCAGGTAAAGTGCCGAGAATGGGGTTATTTGACCGCGCTTATTCAGCGAAGCTTTGATTGTTGAGATCATTGTTAAGATCTTGGCGGCGCAACACCTTGCCGGCACGGTTGTTCGTATTAGCGCCGTTTTCCCAGGCCATTTTTCCATTGACGATCACATAGGCGATGCCGGTTGCGGGTGTCGTGGGTTGCTCGAAAGTGGCGCTGTCGACAATGGTTCGTGGATCGAAGATTGTCAGGTCTGCGAATTTGCCGGCTTCGATCAAGCCCCGGTTTTTAATGCCGAACTGCCGCGCGGACAGGCCGGTCATCCGGTGCACGCCTTCCTCCAGCGACATGATCTTCAGTTCACGCACATACTTGCCTAGCACCCTGGGAAAGGTGCCCCATAGGCGTGGATGCGGATGCTCGTCCTCCGGCAATCCATCCGATCCGATCATGCAGCCGGGCGCGCACATAATGCGCCTCACATCGTCTTCATCCATGCTGAAATACACGGCGCCGGCCGGTTGCAGCCGCTCGATCGCCTCCGTCAGTGAACAGCCCATTTCCCGGACGATTTCAGTCAATTCACGCGCGCAGTACTCCGGGTGCGGCTCGCACCAGGTAATCAATGTGCTGATCGAGTTATGCACCATGGCCTCATTGAGCACGGTCGAGGAGGCGGTGTACGGGTAAACATCGAGCGACACTTGCTGCTGTTTGCGCGCTTCCTCGAACATTGCCAGCGTTTCCACGCTGCGGCCGAAGTTCTGGGGACCCTGGCACTTGTGATGGGAAACAATGACTGGCGCATCGATCGCGCGCCCGATTTCAAAGGCTTCATTCAGGCTTTCGACCACTTGGTCGGCCTCATCCCGCATATGGGTCGTATAGACGCCGTTGAAGTCTTTGAGCGGGGCTGCAATTTCGATGATTTCCTGTGTCGGGGCGGCGCGTGCTGGTTGATAAAACAGGCCAGTGGAGAGGCCGAGCGAACCCTGTTCCAGGCATTCAATCAACTGCGCGCGCATCTGACCGATTTCGCTATCGGTCGCGGCCCGCTCGAGTTGTTCGCCCTCACCCATCACATTCATGCGCAACGTTGCATGCCCGGTTAAGAATGCCGCATTGATCGCCGGTTCCGCCGCGCTGACCTTCGCCATGTATTGTTGCAGCGAGCTTGCGATGAATTTGTCGGATTTGAATACCAGGCGCAGCAGGCCCGGCGGATCGCCCACATAGGAATAAGGGGCGCCGCTAATGCCGCAATTCCCACAAATAACCATGGTGACGCCCTGGCTGAGCTTTGCTCGCATCTCCGGCCGAATGATCAGCGACGCGTCGTCATGCGTATGGACATCTATGAATCCCGGCGCAACGACCAGCCCGGTGGCATCTATACGCCGGGCCGCCTGCTCGCCGCTCAAGTCCCCGATATCGACAATATGCTCACCCACCACGCCGACATCCGCAACGTAGCCGGGCTGCCCGCTTCCATCCACGACCGTCCCGCCCGCTATGATCCAATCGTAATTCTTTCGACTTGCTGACATGCTGTACCTCTTCTGGTTGAATGACATGGGGCCGGCAAGGCTTTATTGCGAAGCAATTGTCTGATTGATAGAGGCCCGGCACTGCCCGCTCAATCTTGCGCGCGCTGAACACCTTGTCGGTGTAACCGTAGAGCTGCAGGCTTAGCAGCGCCGCCGACTCATGGGCTGCCGAGCCGCGACTTGCATCGAGGAAGCGCGCCACGTGATCCTCGGGCAGCCATTCGTCCACGAATGACTGCGGCAGATAGGCGGTGCCTCGGTCAACAGCAACGAAACGACGCATCGATGGGCTCTCATTGGCTTTGCTGCACACCCTCACGCGGAGGAGGGAAGCTCGACAGCCTCCTAGCGTGCAAGCAATCTCCCTCTGAGCATCAACACCAGGCGCCGTTGGAGACCTTCATTGGCTTGAGGGGACTATGCCGGTGCAATCAACTCCTTGAAAAGAGTATTGAGGAAAAAAACAGGAGTAAAATTTCAGCATTCAGCAAGTTTTACGGTTTACTAACATTGCAAATTTGACTATAAATTATCTGAAATGCAAAATGTCTTGTCAAGTGAGCCACAATATTTCAGCTAGTGTAGAGATTCAATCTTGAATGAACTTAACGTGCTTTCGTGTCCCCAGTGGTCTACTGTGAACGACGTGGAGAGAGCGAGTGCGAGTTGCCCGGAGATCGTTTTGACGAGCGAAGAGCGAGCCGAGCTGACGAAGCCGGTTCGCTCCAAACTGACCAGCGTGAGGCTGGCACAGCGAGCGCGCATCGTGCTGCTGGCCTCGCAAGGGGTGCAGGTCAAGGACATTGCCGCCGAGCTGGGCATCGGACGAGTTCAGGTCTCGCGCTGGCGTGAACGCTACGCCCAGTCGCGCCTGCAAGGCATTGAGCGCGACCTGCCGCGCGGGGCGCCACCGGTCACGGTGGACTTGGCGCGTCTGGTGGAGCTGACCACCCAGAGCAAGCCCGAAGCGGCCACGCACTGGAGCACACGCACCATGGCTGCTCAATTGGGTGGCAGTGCGGCGAGTATCTCGCTTCATTGGCGCAAGAACGGCCTGAAGCCGCATTTGCTGCGCGGCTTCAAGGTCTCGCGCGTTCCGTTGTTTGTCCAGAAGCTCGAAGACATCGTGGGCCTGTACATGTCCCCGCCCGAGCACGCGCTGGTGCTGTGCTGCGACGAGAAGAGCCAGGTGCAGGCGCTGGATCGCACGCAGCCCGGGTTGCCGATGAAGAAGAGTCGCGGGGCCACCATGACGCACGACTACAAGCGCAATGGCACCACAACGCTGTTTGCCGCGCTCAACGTGCTGGATGGCCAGGTCATTGGCCAGGGTCAGCAACATCACACCCATATCGAGTGGCTGAACATGGTCGAGCGGTTCTTCCGCGACATCACAACCGAGCGACTGCGCCGCGGGGTGTTTACCAGCGTGCCCGAACTGGTCACCGCCATCGACAAATACATCGACCATCACAACATCAACCCCAAGCCATTCATCTGGACCAAGAGCGCTCGCGATATCCTGCAGAAGGTCATTCGCGCAAACAGCCGCTTAAGTTCCAAACAGAATGCATCACTACACTAGGCAATAAGGGGACCACGATGACCGGCGACGACATCTGCCACCTTTCCGTAGCCCGCCTCGGCGAGTTGTATCGCAAGCGCAAGCTGTCTCCGCTTGAGGTTGTGGACGCGCATCTCACGCGAATTAGCCGGCTAAATCCCACCTTGAATGCTTATGTGCTGGTTACAGCGGAGACTGCAATTGAGGCGGCGCGTGAAGCGGAACACCGTTTCGCCAGTGGCGCCAGCGACGAGCTGCCACCGCTGTATGGAATCCCGTTTTCGGTCAAGGACACGTTGCAGACAGCCGGCGTCACCACCACGTTTGGTTCGCCTTTGTTTCGTGATGTCGTGCCGCGCGAAGACGCGGCCGTGGTCGCGGCGGTAAAACGTGCGGGCGGCATTTTGCTTGGCAAGACCAATACCCCGGCACTCGGGTGGATGGCGGTAACACAGAACAAGTTGTTCAAGCCCACGTTGAATCCGTGGAATCCCGCGCTGACTCCCGGCGGTTCCAGCGGTGGAGCAGCCGTGGCTGCATCGGCGGCGCTGGCGCCCGTGAATATCGGCACGGACGGCGGTGGTTCATTGCGGGTGCCGGCATCCTTCACCGGCACGGTCGGTTTCAAGCCGACCCACGGGCTGGTGCCCAATTACCCGACCGGCAACAACTGGAGCCTGCAGCATATCGGCCCGATTGCACGCACCGTCGAGGACGCCGCATTCGCACTTGATGCGATGGTGGTGGCGGACCACCGTGACCCCTATTCCTGGGCGCCGGCATTGAAAAGCTTATCTTTTGCTGGCGCGATCCGGCGCAGCCCGGCACCGATGAAAATCCTGTTTTGCCCGGACCCCGGCTATGCCGAATCCATTGATCCGGAAGTCGTCGCGGTATGTCGCAAAGCAATGCCGGCGTTTCGCGAGCTCGGTCATGCAGTGACCGAACACACGCTCGACTGGACTTCGCCGATGGAGATCTGGCAAACCCTGTTTGTTGCCGGCGTGGCCAACCGTCTCGGCGACTTGGCCAGGGAAAGCCCGGAACTGATCGAGGATACCCTGCTTGGTTTCGTGGCGCAGGGGCAGCGGCTGGCGCCGGACGCGTATTACCGGGCCTGGCTGGCGCGGAATGATTGGTGGCAGCAGGTTTGCGCCACCTTCCAAGACTATGACCTGGTAATTACGCCCACTGTCGCCTGCGCGCCCTTTGCGATCGGCAAAGAGACGGCCGGGACGATCGCCGGAAAGGCGGTTTCATTCTATGGCTGGACCCCGTTCAGTGCGCCTTTTAACCTCAGCGGGCAACCGGCGATCTCGCTGCCGGCCGGTTTCAACAGGGACGGCCTGCCAATAGGGCTTCAAATCGTCGGCCGCCGTTTTGACGATGAACTGGTGCTCGCGGTCGCGTCCAGCTTTGAGAAGATTCGCCCGTGGCCGACCAGGGCACCGGACCGATTCGTCTGATGCGCTGCGCACAGACTGGACTGAATACGAAATCAGATACAGAGGGACAAATGAACGTACCGAACCAATTGTCAGCGAATGAGGCGTTGGAAGTGATATCGGGCGGCAAATTGAGCGTGAGCGCGCTGGTGCAATCGTGCCTGGACCGAGTCGAAGAGCGCGAGCCGACCATCCATGCGTGGCAGTATCTGGATAAAAGCGCGCGCCTGCTGGAAGCGCAGGCTTGCGACAGCAACCCGACGAAGAAAATCCTGCATGGGCTGGTGGTCGGCATAAAAGACAATTACGACACGCATAACATGCCGACGCGCTACGGCTCGCCCATTTACGATAAAAACCGGCCAGCGGCGGATGCCGCCGTGGTCGCACAACTACGTGAACACGGGGCCATTATTTTCGGTAAAACCGTCAGCACGGAATTTGCATCCTCCCCGCCGTCGGTGACGCGCAATCCGCACAACACCGGCCATACCCCGGGTGGATCGTCGAGCGGATCCGCAGCGGCCGTCGCCGACAACATGGTGCCGATCTCGCTCGGCACGCAGACGCTGGGGTCGGTGATTCGTCCCGCCTCCTATTGCGGCGTGGTCGGTTTCAAGCCAAGCTACGGGCGGATCAGTTGCGAAGGCATCAAGACCCTGGCGGAGTCGCTCGATACCGTCGGCATCTTTGGCCGCTCGGTAACGGATGTGGAATTGGTCTACCGGGTGTTGAGCAAGACAGCGCCCGCCGAGCTCGACGGCTACGAGGGACCGGTGGCGCTTGCCTTGTGCCGCGGACCCGATTGGGACAAGGCGGACAGCGACGCGCAAAGCGCGCTTGAAAAATTCAGCGAGCAGTTGCGGGCCAAGGGAATAAGAGTCGATGATTTCCGTTTGCCGGATTCATTCAAGGACCTGGCCGCGGCCACCCGGATCATCCATGACATGGAAATGTGGCGCGCATTCACGGATGAGCGCGTGCGCAATTTCGGGCTGATCAGCCCCGAGCTTCAAATCCGGTTCGAAAACGCCTCCCGTTTGACAGTCGAAGAATATGAGGACGCAATCGAGAAAGGCATAAAAGGCCGCCAGGAATTGCCGGGCCTGCTGCGCGGCTATGACGCGGCGATTACCCTGAGCGCCACAGGTGAAGCTCCCGCCGGCAATACGACCACTGGCAACTGGATCATGAACAGCCCTTGGAGCCTGCTGTATACACCGTGTGTTTCGATCCCGGTGCTGCAAGGCCGGTTGGGATTGCCGATCGGCCTTCAGGTGATTGCACCACGCTTTGACGACGCCAAGGCCCTGTGCGTGGCATCCTGGCTGCACAGGAATATGAACAAAAGATAGAGCCGCCAGATTGGGGTAATCTTGTTTTCCGGGCAGATTGTCGCGCCTTGAAGCCCGGGTAAACCCTCGAATCGTGTTCCGAGCGTGTGGTCTGTAGTTTTCCAGCATTCCCATCGCCCTTCAGGTCGATATAGTGCTGACGAGTCGCCACCGCCGGGGGGAACTCTGTGCGTCCCATTCACCTGCGATTCGTGGGAGCCACTGAGCTCCCCAGGTCCCTTTCGGACTTAGACGTCGAGCACTCGTTTCGCATCAGCAACGCCGATATAACGGCCATTCAAGAGCGGTTTCGTACGGACAGCCGCATGGGCGCTGCGCTCCAACTGGTCTTTCTTCGAGCGACCGGACGACCACTGGTGCGGGAGTAGGATTTTCAAACGCCATGGGACGCCCCAAGAAACGACCTGAAAAAGCTCTCGGCCGAGCCCGCAGATTGGGCCCCGCCTCGCGCGCCCTGCCCTTGGGCGGCGGCGGCGGATCCAACCCCAGGTGAGCAAGGATCTTCTCGATCACCGGCCGCTCCAGGATGGCGGCGATGATCTTGAGCTCCCCGGCGCCGCAGTTCGGGCAGCGCTGCATGTCGGTATCGAACACCTGCTTGAGCAGCCGTGCCCAACTGATGCGTGCGGGCCCAACTTCAGACGGTCCCGGCCTCGCACTGAACGCCGGATGCGGCAACGCCTGGCGCTTGCCCATCCTCGGGCGGCCCCTGCGGCACCACCCGGCTGAACCCGTCGATGTCGGAACACAGAAGCTGCCGCGCCATGCCCTCGCGCGCCATCGCGCCGCGCAGCGTCAATACCTTGTGCCCGGCGCGCTTAGCCGTTGGCGATGCGGCAAGTGATGGCTGCCAGCTGCAGTGGCCGCAGGGTGCGCGGTTCGCCCCCGTCAGCGTTGGGGTCAGCCAGGTAGGTCTGCCCCATCTGATTGCCTGGGACCAGCCCGTCGTCGGAACCTGCTTTGTGCCCGAAGGAGTCAGTGAGCAAAGTGAGGACCGGAAATTCGCGTTGACGGTCCAGGAGGCCAAAGCTGCCATCCAAATTGCTGGCTTGCGCATTGGACGGTATCCGCAACAAGCTTCTTGCCGACCCCTGCGCACGGACAACTTGTCAACGGCAGACCGTCACTGCTGGTACAGTGCTGGTGCTGCACGCGCTGCAGCAGTTCTGCTTCGCTCAGCAGCAAAATCAATCAACCGGATAATGAATCATGGTCGCATGTGTGTTTAGGGGTCTAGGTCTGTCAGCTTTGGCTTTTGCATTTGTCGTTGGCCTGCCCGCGAGGGCGCAAGAGCTAACGATTTCGGTGTGGGGTGGAGGCTATGGCGAGACCTGGAAAAAGGTCGCAGTCGACCCGTTTGTCGCGCAGACCGGGATCAAGGTCACCGTGGACATGGGACCCGCTAACCAGAGACTGTCGAAGCTTTTGGCAGCTCGCGGCGGGGTGGACCTCATGTTCATCACTGATCACCAGATGGCAGTTGCCAAGTCGCGCGGGCTGCTTGAAGCATTTGATCCGGTACAGGTGCCGAACGCGGCCAACCTGATCGATTTCGCACGCGACCCATTGGGCGACAAGCTATGTCCGGCGATCACCGTACTGGGCATCGGCATGGCCTACAACAAGGACCATTTTCCGACACCTCCCAAGGCCTGGGGCGACCTGTTGCGAAATGACTTGAAGGCACCGCAGGCATTCATGGACATCGCGTTTTCGGTCGCACCGTCGATGCTTGTCCAGTTGGCCGAACTCAACGGCGGCTCAATCGACAACGTGGATCCTGGCATCAAGGCGATGGCCGACCGTAAGGCGCGGGCGCGCTTCTTCAAGCTCTTCGAGGTGCTCGACTGGGTCAACCGCGGCGAAGTATCGGTGGCGCCAATGCTCAACACGTTCGTCAAACGCGATCCCAATGTGCCTCTGCGATTCGCCTTTCCTGAAAAAGACGCGATCGGGGTTGTCAATATGGCGTGCATCATCAAAGGCACCAAGAACAAGATTGCAGCCGAGCGCTTCCTGAACTATTACCTGTCTGACAGCGTGCAGTCCCAGATGGCTGCGACTTTCGGTGAAATGCCGGTCACCAAAACCGCAAAGATCCCCGAAGGTATCCCCTACGAGGTGTTAAGCCCGGACCGGATTGCGCGCCTGAAGTTCTACGACCCGGTGAAAATCGCCGTGCAACGCCAGCTCTGGATTGACAAGTTCGAAGAAAAAGTTGTTGCGAAATAGCCGGGTGCTTGAGCGCGCGACGCCAGCTGTTGTGATTCTAGTTAAATGAGTGCAATCGCCCTGTCTGGGGTTGCCAAGCGGTATGGACAGACTTGGGCCGTGCGTGATCTTTCGATGGCGGCGGCGAAGGGAAGCTTTGTCAGCCTGCTCGGACCAAGCGGCTGTGGAAAAACCACAACGCTGCGGCTGATTGGCGGCTTCGATACCCCGGACCGTGGCGACATCGTGATTGCTGGCGTACGCGCCAACGACATGCCGCCGTGGCAGCGTGGTCTGGGCATTGTTTTCCAAAGCTATGCGCTGTTTCCGTTCATGACCGTATTCGACAACGTCGCCTTTGGCTTGAAACGGCAGAAGAAGGTGGCGCAGCTCGACAAGCGCGTCGCTGCTGTGCTTGATCTGGTTGGGTTGGGTGCGCTTGCCCAGCGTTATCCGCGCCAACTGTCTGGCGGCCAGCAGCAACGGGTCGCACTGGCCCGCGCGCTGGCCATCGAGCCAGCAGTGCTGCTACTCGATGAGCCGCTGAGCAACCTGGACGCCAAGCTGCGCATCGAGATGCGCCTGGAGCTAAAGCGCATCCAGCGCGAAACCGGGGTCACGACTATTCTGGTCACCCATGATCAGGAAGAGGCGCTCTCGCTGTCAGACCACATGGTCATCATGAACGAGGGGGTAGTGGTAGCCAGCGGCACGCCACGCGAACTTTGGCAACAGCCGCGCCATCCATTTGTCGCTGGTTTTCTGGGCGTTGACAATCTGCTGAGCGCGGTGGTTACCGACGACAGGAGGGTTCGCCCGACTATGAGTGAGTCACTGCTGCAGCTTGCACCGGATGCAAATGCGCGGGCAGGTGAGCGATTGATGATCGGGATCCGCGCAGCCGACGTACTGCTGCTGCCTCGTGGTAGTTCGCCGCTTAACCAACCCAATCGCATCGACGGAGTGGTTCGCGAAGTCAACTACCATGGTGGCGCCAGCCTCTACAGGGTGGCGACAGCACTGGCCGACCAGCCACTTATCGCAACCTGCGTCGCCGACTTCGAGGTAGGCGCCGAAATCGATGTCTGTCTCGCCCCCATGAGCCTGCTTCGACTCGATGTGGCACCCAACCTATGAAACTGCGGCCGGTGTCGCTCTTGGGCATTCTGGTCGGCATGATCGTGTTTGTGGTCGTGCTGGTACCCAGCATGGTGATCCTGTTCGAAAGCGTGCAGTCTCCCGAGCAGGGGTTCTCGCTACAGGCCTATGAAACCGTGCTCGGTGCGCGGGTAGCGCAACAGGCGCTAGTGCGTACTTTCGAGATTGCCATCGCGGTCACCTTCCTCAGTATTGTGGCGGGCTATCCCCTGGCGTTCGCGATCGCGGGCAGCGGGCAGCGCGCGCGCAGCCTTTTGATGGCCTGCGTGATATTTCCGTTTCTGCTGTCGGCGGTGGTCCGAGCCTTCGGATGGAACATTGTGATTGGTGAAACCGGCCTGGTCAACAAGACGCTAATGGGTCTTGGGCTGATCGCGACACCCCTGCAGATGCTGCACAGCGAATTGGCGATCATCCTCGGCGAGGCACATCTGCTTATCCCCTACATGGTGCTTTCACTTTTGGCGGTAATCCAGCGCATTGATCCAAACCTGGAGGCGGCAGCGCAGAGCCTCGGGGCGAACCCGCCGAGCGTTTTCTTCAGGGTGATGGTGCCGATGTCCCTGCCCGGCTTGTCCGCCGGTACGCTGCTGGTCTTCGCGCTCGCAATGACCGCGTTTGCCACACCATGGCTTTTGGGTGGCACACGCTCGCCCGTGATGACCAGCCTCTTGTACCGCTATGCATTCGTCAGCTTCGACATGCCGCGCGCACTGGCGGTCGCCGGGATCCTGCTGATCATCGGCATCGCCTTCCTGCTGTTGCACCGGGTTATTTCCCGAGATGGTGGCACCGGGGAGCAGGTCGCGTGAAGGCCTGGTATGGCGGCATCTTGCTGCATGGCTGGCGGCTTCTCGTTGTCGGCCTGGTTTGCTTCTGGATCGTTTTCTTACTCGCGCCGATCGTTGTGGCTGTGGCGGTCTCGTTCACGGCGACTGAGTTCCCGGTGTTTCCGCCGCAGGGGTTGTCGCTTCGCTGGTATGCCAACGCGCTCGCGAGTTCCTGGTTTCGTGAATCCCTCCTCACCAGTGCGCTGGTGGCGCTGGCGTCGACGGTGCTCGCGATTCTGCTTGGCACCGCCGGCGCATACGTGCTGAGTCGGCGCGGTGTGCCTGGCCGCAAATTCCTCGAATTTGTGCTGATGGGACCGTTGATCATTCCCAGCGTGGCGATCGGATTCGCACTGTTTCATCTGGTGCTGCAGTTCGGGTTGCAGAAATTTTCGTTTCTAAACCTTGTGATCGCGCATGCTGTTGTAACCCTGCCGTTCACATTGCGCCCGGTTTTGGCCAGCTTCATTGGGGCCAACCGGATGATTGAGGAGGCTGCGCTCAGTCTCGGTGCCACGCCCTGGGAGGCATTTCTCCACGTGATCCTGCCGGGGATCCTGCCTGGGGTCGTGGCCGGCGCCATCATAGCCTTCACGTTTTCGTTCAACGACGTCACTGTCGCAGTGTTTCTGGTCGGGCCGACCACCAGAACACTGCCCGTCGAACTGATGTCACAGATCGAATACACGCCTGATCCAACGCCGGCGGCAATCTCATCCATCATCATGGCGATCACCCTCGTTTTTTTCTTTGTCGTCGAACGCACCGTCGGGCTCGATGTGTTCGCGCGCAGTGAATAAGACTCACCCGCCATCAGCACGGAGCCTTGCATGATATTCACTCAGGTCGATCAACGTACCCGCCACTTCATTGCCGGACTGCCCAAGGCCGAATTGCACGTGCATATCGAGGGCACCCTGACACCGACGCGGCGCTGGGAGATAGCCGCGCGCAATGGCATCCGGTTGCCCTACGCCGACATCACCGCACTGACAGCGTCGATGGATTTCGAGGCTCCGGATGCACCGACCTATCTGCAGAAGTTTCTTGCAGCCTACTATGAAGGCATCGAGGTACTTCGTACGCCAGAGGATTTTCGCGATCTCACGGTTGATTACCTGGCCAATTGTCGCGACGAGCGAGTTTTGTACGCTGAACTTTCATTCGATCCGCAAGCCCATACAAGTCGGGGTGTGGCGCTTGCGGCGGTGATGGAGGGACTGGCCGAAGGGCGGCGAATCGGTCGCCAGGAATTGGGCGTGGAGACAAACCTGATCCTTTGCATCAATCGTGACCGCCCGGTCGACACCGCGGTAAGCGCATTGACAGAGGCACGCAAATTTCGTGACCAAATTATGGGCATTGGCCTTGACTCGGACGAACTATACAACCCGCCTGCCAAGTTTCGCGCGGTCTATGACCTGGCGCGCAGCGAAGGTTATCGCCTGACCGCGCATTGCGACGTCGACCAACCTGCAACCCGTGAAAACATCCGCCAGTGTCTGGATATCCTCAAGGTCGAGCGCATCGATCATGGCATCAACGCAATCGAGGACCCTGCATTGGTTGACGAGGCGCGCGCGCGTGGCATTACATTCACTACTTGCCCGACCTGGCGTCAGATCGATACCGCGCCACGCCGCGTAGACCGAATTCGAAAAATGTATGACCAAGGCCTGAAGGTAACACTCAATACCGACGACCCAGGTCTGTTTGCCAGCGGCACCATGGGGAAGATGCTGCCAGCGGTTATGGTCGCTGGCGGCTTCACGTTTGCGGAGATGGCGCAGTTGATGATCAACGCCTTCGAAGGGGCGTGGATCGATGATGGGTTACGTCATGCGTTGTTAGGGCGGACACGTGAATACATGTTGGACTGGGGAAACGACAAGTGACTGCATTGGCCAATTGATTGGCTGATGGGCTGCTATTTATGGCGACGCACAACCGGCTGAAATTGATTCGCGATAGCGGACACTGGATTGATTTCAAAACCGAACTTCCAAACACCTGACATCCGAGAATGCGAGCATGGTGCCCAAAGTTGACCGTGGTGAAAGTGAGAACCGGCTGTTCATGCACAAGGTCAGAAAAGCCAAGGCAGCCTTTCGGGTTGTGAGTTCGTCTTCCTTGACCTGGCCCGCTCCAGTGAGGCGTAGCCGGTCTATTCGAAATTTCTCACTCATGCATCGGCGGCGCTGATAGGTATATCCAGCCAAATCTAGCTGCACTGGCCCGACCCTCTTCCCTATTCTGGCAACCCATTGAGGCGCCAGCTAAATTATGAAATAGTGGCAGGATCCATGTTCGCAAAGCAAGCGGGCACCGAAGTCATCTTGCGGCGGCATGAAATACTTGCGACGATCGTGTCCACTTCAACTCCACCCGTGGGTTTGATTTCAAGGTGTAGGCGCTCCTTGCGCGATCAGCCTTTCGTACTTCATTTCGTCCCAGAACGCCACTGGGATGTCGGCTCGACAGTGGGCCAGATTGCTGATCGCCTCCGCCTTGCTACACATACCCGTCACCACACTCGCGATAACCGAATGCGCGAGAGGAAACTGCAGTGCTGCCGCAGCCAGCGCGACGCCGTGCCGTGCGCATACAGCCTCGATGCGGCGTGTGCGTTCAACGATCTCCGGCTGCGCTTCCGCGTAGAAGAAGGTCGCGCCAAGCTTCGCCCCCGTGGCAAGGATGCCGGAGTTGAAGGGTGCTGCCATCAGCACGCCGATGCCGCGCCGTGCGCAGTCCGGCAGAAAGGTATCGAGCGCCGTGTGGTCGAGCAACGTATAGCGCCCCGCCAGCATGAAGCAGTCGAAATCGCCATCTCCCGCGAAGCGTTGCAGGATTCCCCAGTCGTTCACGCCGACGCCAATGGCGCCGATCACGCCTGCTGCGCGCAGTTCCTCCAAGGCACGGTACGCACCGGTCATGGCCTCGGCATAACGCTGCTCAAGCATGTCGCCCTGCCAGCGCTTGTTCACGTCGTGTATCAGCACGATGTCGATGGCGTTGGTGCCAAGGCGCTGCATGCTGTGCTCCAGCGAGCGCATCGTGCCGTCGTAGCTGTAGTCGTAGCGTACCTGGAACGGATGGCTGGTGCCGCCCGATGCGGCGCCGCCCTCCACCGGGTCAAGCAGCCGCCCGACCTTGGTCGACAAAGTGATCGAACGCCGGTCGATGGAGCGCAGGCAGGCGCCCAAACGGTGTTCGGCAAGACCTGCGCCATAAAAAGGTGCGACGTCGAAGTAACGCTGTCCGTTCGCGTACAGCGCCTTGAACGTATCGCCCACGTCGCCATCGCGCGTGTCGGAATGCGGCCAACCGAAGGGGGCACAGCCAACGCCCAACTGCGACACCGCAGCCACACCATTGCGCAGCGACCGCGTCGCCGCAGGGTCGAAGCCGGAGCCTGGAGTGCGCGGCAACACGCTCACGCCTGCGAGATGCGCACGGTCACGCCCGCTTGCTCCTCCCGTAGCTTCAGCATCACGCCCACGTCCAGGTCCTTCAGGCCGGCCTGCATGCCTTCCTCCAGCCCCGCGAAAGTGGCGCGTCCGATCGGGGCCTGCACGCCCAGCGAGTGCGCCATCTGCAGCGCGAGGCGACAGTCCTTGTGCGCCAGCTTGAGCATGAAGCCCGGCGTGAAGTCGCCTTTGAGGGGCTTCTTTGGCATGTTGACTTCCAGCTGCTTGTTCCAGGCCATTGTGGTGCTGAGCACGCGGGTCATGAGATCGAGCGTGAGGCCGGCCTTCGTGCCCAGCACCATCGCCTCCGCCGATGCGGACCCGATGGTCTGCGCCAGCAGGTTGTTGAGCAGCTTCATGCTCTGGCCCGCGCCGAGGTCGCCGCAATGGAAGAAGTCGGAGCCCATGCAATCGAGCAACGGCCGGCAGCGCGCAACAACCTCTGCCGGACCTCCGACCATGAGGGTCAGCGTGCCAGCCACTGCGGCGTCCGCCGTCTTGCCGACCGGGCTGTCGATCATCTCCGCGCCTTTGGCCCGCACCTGCGCCCCGATTCGGCGCGTGGTGTCGGGGTCGATGGTGCTCATGTCGATACAGACCGAGCCGGGCCGCAGACCCGCGAGCACGCCGTCGGGCCCGCCGAACACACGCTCCACGTCCGGCGAATCCGGCAGCATCGTGATGACGTAGTCCACCCGCTGCGCCACCTCGCGCGGCGAGGCCGCCACACGCGCGCCAGCAGCGGCCAGCGCATCCACCGCCTTCTGCACAACATCGAACACGACGACCTCGTGCCCGTTCTTCAGGATGTTGCGCGCCATTGGCCCGCCCATCGTTCCCAGTCCTATGAAGCCTGCAATCATGGTTCTCCCAATCTTTCTATACAGTCAAAGTTCAGGTGCGCTCTACCCAACGGTCGCTCATCCAGCTGGGCAGGCCGCGCAGGTCGGCCGCATCCTTGGCCTGGAACCCTGCGATGTCGGGCTTGCTGCCGGTCTTGTCGTAGGCCGCCTTGGCGGACGCGGCACCTTCAGCGAAACCGCCTTTGACCTGCGCCCATGTCAACGGCTTGGCGATGAGCTTGCCGTCCACCATGGTCTTGGATGTTTCGAGCAACGCGGTCGCGTCGCCCTCCGTGGGCCAGCACCAGCCGCGCGTGAACAACACGTCGTCGGCCACCACCTTGGCACCCAGTGCCGGAGCCAGTTCCCAGTACTTGAGTGCGAGTTGCGACACCTGTCCCTTGTCCATCGGCGTGAGTGCGGCCACCGCGTCCTGCTGCGCCTGGATGAAGGCGGTCACGAGGCGCGGGTCGCTTTGGATCATCTTGGGACTGCAGATCCAGAACGAGCGGTGCAGGTAGTAGCCGTCCGGAAAAAAGGCCGATTTCTTCACGTTGGGCAGCAGGATGCCCGCGCCCTCGCCGGCCGGGCCCTTGTAATGGCTCTCGGTAAAGCCGAAAGAGTTCATGATGCCCACGGTGCCGAGTTCGGCCTGAGCCTTGAGGAAGGCCGGGTGGATCACGATGGCCGCGTCCATGCCGGTGGGCATCGCTGCGGCTTGAGCCTGCGTGGGCGTGTTCACCACGTTGATGCCGAGCGCTTTCGGATCCGGGTTGCCCATCTCCAGGCGCAGCATCTGCGACAACACGTTGTAGGGGTCGCCGCCCAGCAGGGCTCCCACAGTCTTGCCTTTCAGGTCGGCGATGTTGCGGATCGGCGAGTCCTTGCGCGTTGCAAGAACGAAGCGGAAGTGCCCTTCGCCCACGGTCAGCAACTGGATCGGCTGGTTCTGCGCCAGCAGCCGCACGATGGGCGTGTTGCCCCACATGCCGAAGTGCAGGTTGCCTGACACGAAGGCCTCGACCATCGGCGCGGCCGAGGGGTAGTCGCGGTAATCCACCGTGAGGTCGTAGCCGGACTCCGAGGCGAATTTCTCGAAGGTCTTGTTATTCATCATGTAGGCGGTGACGGGCGAGTTGCCTGCGGCCCAGGGCTGCCGGCCGACCGACACAGTCATGGCCTTGCGGGCTTGTGCGTGCACGAGGGCCGGTCCGGATAGCGCAGCCGCCGCCGCGCCCGCGGCAGTGAGAATGTGGCGTCGCGAAATGCCACTGGTGCTTTGGTTGATGCGTTGCTTCGAGTCCATGGTGATGTCTCCTTCGTTGAAATTGGGGGGTCAGGTGACGGTGGCGCGGTACGCCTCGTCGCGGATCAGGCTCCAGATCTGCTGGGTCAGTGCCTGGAACTCGGGGAGCCCGCGGGTGGCATCGCCGCGTGGGCGAGGCAGGGGAATGTCGACGATGGTCTTCAGCCGCCCGGGGTGCGATGTCATCACGGCCACACGGTCGGCCAGGAACACCGCCTCGTCGATGGCGTGCGTGATGAAGACCACGGTGCGCCGCTCGGCGGCCGGACGGTCCTGGCCCCAGATGCGCAGCAATTCGTCCTGCAGGATGATTCGGGTCTGCGCATCGAGGGCGGCGAGCGGCTCGTCCATCAAAAGCACGTCCGGCTCGTTGGCGATCAGGCGCGCGAGCGCGGCGCGCTGGCGCATGCCGCCTGAGAGCTGGTGCGGATACTTGGTTTCCGACCCGGCGAGTCCCACGAGATCGACCACGCGGCGCACCCGTTGCTTGCGCGCTTCGGGGTCGAGCCCGTTACCCGCAGGGCCGTAGCGCAAGCCGAACTCGACGTTGCCCCACACGGTTTGCCATGGAAACAACGCATAGTCTTGGAACATCACACCCCGGTCGGGCCCTGGTGCGGTGATCGGCCGATTGTCGATCGTCACCGCGCCGCTGGTGGGCTGGTCCAGACCGGCCAGCACATTGAGCACCGTGGTCTTGCCGCAGCCCGAGGGGCCCACGATGACGAGGAACTCACCCTGGCGTACCTCCATGCTCAGGTCGTCCACCGCTACCGCATCCGGCGCTCCGGCCACCGGGAAGCGCTTGCCGAAGTGGTCGAGTCGAAGCTTGATCGGAGTTAATGTCATTGCGTCGCCCACGGCATGAGTTTCTTCATCATCAGTTGCAATACCCGGTTCAGCAGCAGCGCCACGATGCCCACGGCGATCATGCAGACGATGATGCGGTTGAGCTCGATGCTGTAGGCGTAGAACACGAACATCATCTGGCCGATGCCGCCCGAGCCGCCGCCGCCCGCCTTGGCGCCCACGGCCAGTTCCGCCGCCACGATGGCCGTCCAGCCGACGCCCATCGCGATGCGCAGGCCCACGCCGATGGACGGCAGCGCCGCCGGCACGATGACGGTCCGGATGGTCGTGAAGCGAGACAGGCCCATCGTGGCCGCCGCCTGCACCAGCGCCGGACTCACGTTCTTCGCGCCGGCCACGGTGTTGACCACCAGCGGAAAGAAGGCCGCATAAGCGACGATGGCCACCGCCGCGCCCGTGCCCGTGCCCAGCCACAGGATGGCGAGCGGCAGCACCGCGATGGCCGCGATGGGCCGGAAGGTTTCCACCAGCGGATCCACGTTGCGCTCGACCGCGCGCGCGTAGCCCATGAGCAAACCCAGGGGAATGGCGATCAACGAGGCGATGAGGAAACCACTGAGCACGCGGCGCAGGCTCTGGAGAATGGCGCTGGTCAGCTCGCCGGACGAAATCAGCACGCCCGCCTCCTCCACGATGCGCGTTGGCAGCGGCGTGCGCGGTGTGCCGAATGACATGCCCACAATTTGCCAGATGATCAACAGCGCAATGGGCAACAGCGCGCCGACGGCCATGCGTTGCCACAACGGATCGTTTCTGGAAAGTGCCGCAGACGTCATTTGCGTTCCACGGCCCAGGGCGTCAGCCGCTGGTTGAGCCACCGGATGCCGGTGTCGCACAGGTAGCCGATCAGCCCGATGGTGGCGATGAAGGTCATCACCTGTGGCGTCATGAGTAGCTCGCGGTACCACTGCACCCCGTATCCCAGTCCGCTGGGCGCGCCGATCAGTTCCGCCGCCACCACGGCCGTCCACGACACCGCCAGCCCCAGGCGCACCGCCACTAGCAGACCCGGCAATGCGGCCGGAATGACCACTCGCAGGACGATGGCGCGTTGCGAAATGCCCATTGTGCGGGCGGCGTTGATGAGGCGCCGGTCCACCGAATCCACCCCCGCGACCGTGCCCAGCAAGATCGGGAAGAAGGCCGCATAGGTCATGATGAACACCGGCAGCGCGTTGCCGATGCCGAAGATGAACAGTGCCAGCGGTATCCAGGCGATGCCGGAGATTGGCCGCAGCATATCGAAGAGCGGCTCGACGATGCGCTCGAAGCGCCGGTTCAGACCCATGGCCAGTCCCATCGGAATCGCCAGCACGCATGCGATTCCGATGCTGAGGACCATGCGGCCCAGGCTGATGCCCACGTGCTCGAATATCTCCAGATCGCGCACCAGTTCCACGGCGGCGTTGAGCACGGCCCATGGCGACGGCAGCAGGATCGGGTTTGCGGTCCACCATGAGACGCCCGCCCAGAACAGCGCGAACACCAGCATCGTGCGCAAGTAGACGAGCGGGCCCCACAGGCTGCGTGGTCTCTGGGTCTGGGCTTGCTTGTTCATGGAGGAACGGAACATCTACATTGAAGGGCCAATGCGGCTCACCACCTCGCTGCCCTCGCCAATGATCTCGCCGAAGGTCAGCGCGCCCGAGGCCACGCCGAGGAGTTGCTGCAGTGCTTCGTCCGCCAGCGCTTCCAGCGAGGTTGTTCCTAGCACCACCCCTGCGGCGACGATGTCGATCTGCTCCGTCAGGCGCTCGCAGGATTGCGGGTTAGCGCTGATCTTGATCGTCGGCGCGACAAGGCTGCAATAGCTGTTGCCGGCGCCGGTGGTGAAGAGCACGATCTGCGCGCCGCTGGCCACCATGGCCGTGATCGACTCGGGAGAAAAGAACGGCGTGTCCATCAGGTAGAGGCCGGGCCCGGGCGGTCGCTGCGCCGGTTGCAGCAGACCCTGGATGCGCTGCTTGCCGCCCTTGGATACGGCTCCGAGCGCTTTCTCCTCAATGGTGGTCAGGCCACCGGCCTTGTTCTGTGGGCCGGGGTTCTGCGCGCGGATGTCGCCGCCGGATTCGCGCACCATGCGTTCGCGCTCGAGGACGGCCCGCACGATCTGGTCCGCCACCTCGGCATTCACGGCGCGGCGTGCGAGCAGATGCTCGGCTCCTGTCCACTCCACGGTTTCGCTGAACATGGCCTGTCCGCCGGCCGCCGCAACGGCTTCGGTGAGCATGCCAGTGAGAGGGTTGCAGACGAGGCCGGAGGTGGCGTCCGAATGGCCGCATTCGACGGCGATGCACAGTTCCTGCAAGGCGCATGGTTCGCGTTTCAGGCGGGACGCCTCGCGCACGAAGCGCGCAGCGGCGCGCACGCCCGCATCGACGAGTGCCAGTGCGTCTTCGTGCACATCGGGCAGCGAGAAGCCGGCGACGGGTTTGCCGCTGGCTGCAATGGCATCCACGTAGTGGGCCGTGACATCGGGCCCTGCGGACAGCACCACGGTGGCGGCGATGTTGGGATGGCAGGCAAGGCCCAGCAGGGTGTCGAACTGCAGCTTCGCATCGGCGGCGACCTGGCCGCGCCCATAGCCGCTCGTCACGCAGACCGTTCCGTGCACAAGCGCTGCCACGCGCGCCGCCGCGCTGGAGGTGAGGCCCGTGGGCGAGAGCACGAGCACATGGTTGCGCACACCCACGCGGCCATCCGCACGGCGATAACCTCCGAAGGTGGAGGCGGTGGTGCGGTTCATGAGGCACCCTCCGTAGCCACTGCGCGCGCCATGAACGGCACCGGCGGCAAGCCCGCGACACCGGCATCCAGTACCAGCACCCGCCCCGCCAGCGGCTCGGCGCGCAGTTCTTCTTCACCTAGGCCCCGGGTGGCGGTGGTCACGAAAAGCTGCCGGTAGCCGGGCCCGCCGAAGCCACAGGATGTGGGCTTGGTCACGGGAAGCCGCAAGACGCGGTCCACGCGTCCGTCGGGGGCGTAACGCACGATGCAACCGCCGTCGAATTGCGCCGACCAGAGACAGCCCTCGGTGTCGATGGCCGCGCCGTCTGGCCCACCCGGCATAGCTCCAAGGTCCGCGAAGATGCGGCGCTCGCCGAGGCTGCCGCTGATGGCCTCGAAGGGGTATGCGTAGATCATGCCGCGCCGCGTGTCAGCGAGGTACATCGTGCCACCGTCCAGGCTCCAGGCCATGCCATTGGGCGTGAGGAAATCGCCCTGCACCTTGCGGCAGCGCAGATCGCGGTCCAGCACATAGAGGCTGCCGTCGGCGGTACCGGACTCGGGGTTCATCGAGCCGCACCAGTAGCGTCCGGCCGCGTCGCATCGGCCGTCGTTGAGCCGGTTCAGCGGCAAATGGGACTCGGGGTCGGCGATGGGCCGCAGCGTGCCCTTGTTGCAGTCGAAATACGCAAAGCCGCTGCGCAGCGCCGCAAGCAGACGGCCTTCACTGGCCAGTGCAATCGAGCCGATGTCCTCGCTCAGCGGCCAATTCGTCTGCTGGCCGGTGCCAAGCGCCAGCATGTGGATCGCCGGTGTCTCGCGCACGTCGATCCAGTACAGACGGTTGTGCGCTTGATCAAACAGCGGGTTCTCGCCGACGTGGCAACGCGTGTCGCCCAAGACGCGCAGTACCCGCGCCGTTTCGGCGTTCTGGTACCAAGCCAGCGCCTGCGCGCCGTCACGCCGTGCGGCGGTTTCAAGGTTGTGATCGTGGACCCAACCACCGGCCGGCACTGCCGCTGTGGTGCGCCCGATGAATTCGCCATACTTGCGGATGCGCAGGCCGCAGGCCAGGGGGCGCACTGCGAACTTGTGCCCGATGCGGATATCGTCGCGCAGCGTGAC
Source organism: Rhodoferax sp. OV413 (assembly GCA_945861785.1). Classification (GTDB taxonomy): domain Bacteria; phylum Pseudomonadota; class Gammaproteobacteria; order Burkholderiales; family Burkholderiaceae_C; genus CAISIP01. The sequence continues at coordinate 92,361 of CAMAWD010000016.1, forward strand.
CTCGCGCACTGTGGCTTCGTTCCCCGCCCGCACGGTGGTGCCGCAAGCAAGGTCCTGCAGCGCCGTGGCCACGTCATCCACGGCGCGCAGAAGGCGTGCCTGCTGGCGCTGCGAAATGTTGTCTGCCTCGGGCTCGTTCATGGTTTTGCAAAGGATCTGCACAACGGCGGGCCGGCCTTGCCGGAAACCGAACCGTGGATAGTTTTGATCAACGTTGCGACTATAACTGCAACTTTGAACCGTTTGTAGCTATAGAGATCGATTTTTTTCATTAAGATATATCAAAGTTAACTGAGGACCGTTGAATGTCCGATATCCAGAACCTCTTGCGCAACGACATCGTGGCGGGCGAATTCGCGCTCGGGTCGCGCCTGTTCATCGACGATCTTTCGGCGCGTTATGGTGTGAGCCACATGCCGGTGCGCGAGGCGCTGCGCATCCTTCATGGCGAGGGTCTGGTGGTGATCGAGCCCAACCGCGGCGCGTGGGTACGGCCGATCTACGGCGGCTTCATCGAGGACATCTTCGACATGCGCTGCGCCATCGAAACCATGCTGGCGCGCCGCGCCGCGATCCGCCGTACGGACGACCATGTGCGGCAACTGCACGATGCGGCGGCCAAGCTCGAAGCGGCCGTGGCTGCAGGCGACTATGGGATCGTGCCCACCTTCAACCGGACGTTCCACGCCATCATCAACGATGCCGCCGGCAACCCGGGTGCATTGCCTATCGTGGACAACCATTGGCTGCTGGTGTCCGTGATGCTCAAGCGGTACGGGCAGAGCGAGTTAGGTTTCCAGCGCGTTATCGACGAGCACAGCCACCTGATCCATGCCATTGAACACCGCGACTCACACTCGGCGGCGGTGTTCATGAGCGCGCATATCGAGCAGAGCAAGATCAACATGATGCAGCGCGCGGCGCTGGCTTCGCAGGACAAGTCGGAAGCGGCGTGAGAGGGAACAGAAATTTCAAACGCCATCGCACGGCCCAAGCTTGCGCTCGTGTGCTTCGACCCGCACGGCCGCGTGCAGGCTGAAGCCGTCGATGTCGGAACACTCTTGATGGCCGAAAGCGGGTGCTATGTTCATCGATTTCGTCGCCACATTGCTGACCGCACAGCCCCCACCATCAACACCCGCTGTGGAGCAGGCAGAACGCAATATCGAACGGCAGGATCCAGTCTGTTGGAGCCTGTCGAGTGAACAAGCGCCAAATTCCCGGGCCACTGGCGCCAATAGACTGAAAGCGGATTCTCGCCAAAATTGCCCGAATGGCAGGTAGTGCCCAAAGCAGCCGGTCGACTTGGCGGAAAGCGGGCATTTGTGGTTCACGGCCACGGCAAAGTGTCGCTAAAACTCCACCGGCCCTTCAGGAACCTCGAAATGTTCGATTTGGACGCGATGCTTGAGTCGTCCATCCAGGAGCGGGTTGCAAGGATGGCGTCGTCGTCTGGGTCGCGGCATACGGGTGTCGGCAATGGTGACGACACAACCAACTCCGAGACCAATCTGATTTGCATTGCAAGATCGCAGCCACAAGTCCGCGCTTGAGCAAGACGCTGGAGATTCGCGGGTAGTTGAGAACGCGCTGGAACTCAGCTACCATTTCCGAGGACACGATGCTGTGCAACTGCCGCGAAAGGATCCGTTAAACCAATAAACGCGGCGGCCCGTGCCAAATCAATCCCGAGACCCAGATGTTGGTGTCAATGACGGCGCGCTGCATCGATGGCGAGCTGAATGTCTTGCGGGGTCAACTCATCCGCTGGCACCGGGTCAGCATCGAATGCGTCTATGGCGTCGCGCAACTTGCGACCCGCTCGTTCGCGCACCAGTTCCCGCACCACGGACGCCAGGGTCTGGCTGCTCAGAAATCCCGCCTGACGTGCGCTTTGCGCAACGTCGTCGGGCAATTCGATGGTGATAGTTGTCATGGCAAAGTATTCAGTCGCTGGAAACGCGGTGATCGAGTTTACCCCTGCGTCGCAAAAACGGCGCCGGTGAGACCCGGGTCCAATCCTGCGCGCCGTGAACGTTCAAAGACCTGCCAACTCGCCAGCCCCGAGCCTGCAGACGCCCGGATTGCGTACTCAATCCGCCCAGACTTGCGTACTTTGGCCCTCTGCGGGCTCGGCCGGGAGCTTTTTCAGGCCCATTCCTGGGGCGTCCTATGGCGTTTGAAAATCCTATTCCCGAGTGTTATGGATGACCGCGAAAAGGCCGATGGCGTTGAGTTCCCCAATCCCCTGCAAGTATGGCTACCAAAGATATCTTGTGCTGTTTGTGAACAAGTGATTACAATAGAGCACATGGTTGCGGTCAAGCGCACAGTTGAATTTGATGACTGGCTTGCAAGCATCAAGGATGGCATGACCCGCATCCGGCTGGCCAAGCGGCTTGACAAGGTGCAGCGCGGCCTGTTGGGC
>CAMAWD010000017.1 GCA_945861785.1 Rhodoferax sp. OV413
GCCTTGGCCACCCAGGGCAACTTCAACAACGACATTGGCGTGCCGCTGACCTTGCTGCGCCTGCGCGAGCACCACCGCTTGGCCGTGGTCGAGCTGGGCATGAACCACCCGGGCGAGATTGCAGGCCTGGCCCACATGGCCCAGCCCACGGTGGCCCTGGTCAACAACGCCCAGCGCGAACACCTGGAATTCATGGCCACGGTGCAGGCCGTGGCCCGCGAGAACGGCAGCGTCATCTCGGTCCTGCCTGAGCATGGCGTGGCCGTGTTCCCGGCCGACGATGAGCACACCCCGCTGTGGCGCGAGCTCGCTGGCGCACGCCGCGTGCTCACCTTTGCCTTGGATACCGAGGCCGACCTCACCGCCCAAGCCACTTGGCAGGGTTCGGGCTGGCAGGTGCGGGCCCGCACGCCTGCGGGCGATTTGAACTTTGCGCTGGAGGTGGCCGGTCGCCACAACGTCAAAAACGCCTTGGCCGCCGCCGCTTGCGCGCTGGCCGCTCAGATTCCCTTGGCCGCCATTGCGCAGGGCTTGGCCCAATTTGAGCCCGTCAAGGGCCGCTCACGCGCGCTTGCCTTGCGCCTGGCTGCCGCCCCCGAGCGCACGCTCACGCTGATTGACGACAGCTACAACGCCAACCCAGACTCTGTGCGCGCGGCCATTGACGTGTTGGCCGAATTGCCTGGCCCGCGCCTGTTGGTGCTGGGCGACATGGGCGAGGTGGGCGAGCAAGGTCCGGCCTTTCATGCCGAGGCCGGGGCTTACGCCCAGGCGCGCGGCATCGAGCTGCTGCTGTGCAGCGGCGAGCTGATGCGCCACGCGCTGCCCGTCTTTGTGGGTGCGCAGCACTTTGCCAATGTAGAGGACTTGCTGGCCGCCGTGCTGCAGCGCCTGCCAGGCCCCGCCAGCGTGCTGGTCAAGGGGTCCCGATTCATGCGCATGGAGCGGGTGGTGCAGGCCATCACCGCGCTGAGCGCACACCACAACATGGAGGCCTCATGCTCTTGAGCTTGGCCCAGTGGCTGCAAAGCCTCTCACCCGAGTTCGGGTTTTTCAGGGTCTTTCAGTACCTGACCTTTCGCGCCGTGATGGCCGCCATGACAGCGCTGCTGATCGGCCTGGCCGCTGGCCCCTGGGTGATTCGGCGCTTGACGGCGCTCAAAATTGGCCAGCCCGTGCGCGGCTACGGCATGGAAACCCACCTGGTCAAAAGCGGCACACCCACCATGGGCGGCGTGCTGATTTTGCTGGCCATCGCCATCTCGACACTGCTGTGGTTTGACCTGTCCAACCGTTTTGTTTGGATTGTGCTGATCGTGACCCTGGGCTTTGGCGCCATTGGCTGGGCCGACGACTGGCGCAAGGTGGTGCGCAAGGACCCTGAGGGCATGCCCTCGCGTGAAAAATACCTGTGGCAATCCCTGGTCGGCCTGCTGGCCGCGCTCTACCTGGTGTTCAGCATTTCCGAGAGCTCCAACGCCCGGGTGATGGAGCTGTTCTTGAACTGGGTGGGCTCGGGCTTTGACGTGAACCTGCCGCCCAAGGCCGGCCTGATGCTGCCCTTCTTCAAAGAGGTCAGCTACCCGCTGGGGGTGTTGGGCTTTGTGATCCTCACCTACTTGGTGATTGTGGGCGCGAGCAACGCGGTCAACCTGACTGACGGCCTGGACGGCCTGGCCATCATGCCGGTGGTGATGGTGGGCTCGGCGCTGGGCGTGTTTGCCTATGTCACCGGCAGCGCGGTGTTTTCACGCTACCTGTTCTTCCCGCACATTCCTGGCTCCGGCGAATTGCTGATCTTCTGCTCCGCCATGGCCGGCGCCGGTCTGGCCTTCCTGTGGTTCAACACCCATCCGGCGCAGGTCTTCATGGGCGACGTGGGCGCATTGGCACTGGGTGGCGCGCTGGGAACGATCGCGGTCATCGTGCGCCAGGAAATCGTTCTGGCCATCATGGGCGGCATCTTCGTGGCCGAGGCGGTTTCGGTGATGGTGCAGGTCGGTTATTTCAAGTACACCCGCCGCAAGTTCGGCGAGGGTCGGCGCTTCTTTCGCATGGCCCCGTTGCACCACCACTTCGAGAAGGCCGGCTGGAAGGAGACCCAGGTCGTGGTGCGGTTCTGGATCATCACCATGCTGTTGTGCCTGGTGGGCTTGTCCACACTGAAACTCCGTTGAACCCGATGATGGACGCGATCCCACCGATTGCCCCCCAGTTCCTGCTCGGCCGTACCGTGCTCGTCCTGGGCCTGGGTGCGTCCGGGCTGGCCAGCGCGCGCTGGTGCGCACGTGCAGGGGCCCAGGTGACGGTGGCCGACTCACGCGCCGAACCGCCGCAACTTGCCGCGCTGCAAGAGGAACATCCGGCGGTCCGGTTCATCAGCGGGGCGCTCGACGCAGCCCTGTTGCACGACACAGCCGCCAGCCTGATCGTCAAGAGCCCTGGGCTGGCTCCCACAGCAATCGCGGCACTGGCCGCCGCCGCGCAGGCCGCCGGTGTTCCGGTGACCGGCGAGTTGGGCCTGTTCTCGCAGGGCCTGCACGAATTGCAGCAGGCCCGCGGCTACCAGCCGCGGGTGCTCGCCATCACCGGAACCAACGGCAAGACCACGGTCACTGCGCTGACCGGGCAGTTGGTGGCCCGTGCCGGCAAATCGGTGGCTGTCGCCGGCAACATCGGCCCGACGCTGCTCGACACACTTGCAAGTCACCTGGAGGCCAACGCGTTGCCAGAAGTCTGGGTGCTCGAACTCTCCAGTTTCCAGCTGGCCGACGCGCCGGGCGGTGACGGCATGCCGGGCCTGGCGGGTGCGCCCGCCAGTTTCGAGCCCAGCGCCGCCACCGTGCTCAACATCACCCAGGACCACCTCGACTGGCACGGTTCGATGGCCGGCTACACACGCGCCAAGTCCCGCGTGTTCGGCCAGCGGGGGCTGATGGTGCTCAACCAGGACGACCCGCTGGTCATGGCACTGCGCGCGCCAGCCGCCAAGGGCCGGCCGCAACGCGCCTGCGTCTGTTTCAGCGCCGGCATGCCACAGCGACCGGGCGACTTCGGCATCGAGCGGGTCAACGGCATGTCCTGGCTCGTGCGGGCGATGGACCTCGACCCCACCATCAAGCTGCGCCGGGGCCAGGACGCCGAGGAACTGCACATCCAGCGCCTCATACCCGCCGAGGCGCTGCGCATCCGTGGTCGGCACAACGCCACCAATGCCCTGGCGGCGCTGTCACTCGCGGCCGCAGCAGGCTGCACGCTCGCGCCCGTGCTGTTTGGTTTGCGCGAGTACCGCGGCGAGCCGCACCGCGTCGAATCCATCGGTGTCATCCAGGACGTGGAGTATTTCGACGACAGCAAGGGCACCAACGTCGGTGCCACGGTTGCGGCGCTCAACGGGCTCGGCGTGGAGCGCCGGCTGGTGCCGATTCTGGGTGGCGACGGCAAGGGACAGGATTTTTCGCCGCTCGCGGCACCGGTCGGGCAATACGCCCGCGCGGTGGTGCTGATCGGCCGCGACGCGCCACTGCTCCGCCAGGCCCTGCAAGGCGCTGGCGTGGAGCTGCTCACGGCCGACACACTGCCGCAGGCCGTGGCGCTGGCGCAGCAACATGCGCGCACAGGCGATGCGGTGCTGTTGTCTCCCGCCTGCGCCAGCCTGGACATGTTCGACAACTACGTGCACCGGGCCCGCGTGTTTGTCGACGCCGTGCATGCGCTGGCGCATGCCATGGGCGCCGAGCTGGAGGCAGCAGGATGAGCATTGCGCAGGGCAGCTTCAAACGCCTGGCCGGCTGGTTGTCGTGGGCCGCGTCAGACCGGTTGCCTGTACGCCTGGGGGCATCACGTGCGACCGGGATGTCGTCCACCCCGATGCGCCTGGCCAGTTTCGACCAGGTGCTGGTATGGGTGACCGTGGCGCTGCTGGCCTGGGGCCTCGTGATGGTCTATTCGGCGTCGATCGCGATGCCGGACAACCCGCGCCTCTCGCGCTATTCACCGACCCACTTCCTGGTACGCCACGCGATGTGGCTGTGCGTCTCGTTCGTGACCGCACTGATCGCATTCCAGATTCCGGTGTCCACCTGGGAAAAAGTTGCACCCTGGCTGTTTGTCGCATCGCTGGTGCTGCTGATCGCAGTCCTGATCCCGGGCATCGGCAAGGTCGTCAACGGCGCGCGGCGGTGGCTGGTGCTCGGCCCCTTCACCTTCCAGCCGTCCGAGTTGGCCAAGTTCGCGGTGCTGTTGTACGCCTCCGACTACATGGTGCGCAAGATGGAGGTCAAGGAGCACTTCTTCCGCGCTGTCGCGCCCATGGGGATGGCGGTGGCCATCGTCGGCTTGCTGCTGCTGGCGGAACCCGACATGGGCGCGTTCATGGTGATCGCAGTGATCGCCATGGGCATCCTGTTCCTGGGCGGCGTCAATGCACGCATGTTCTTCCTGATCGCTGCCGTCCTGCTGGTGGCCTTCGGCCTGATGATCGCCTTCAGCGAATGGCGGCGCGACCGTATTTTTGCCTACCTCGACCCTTGGAACGAGAAGCATGCACTGGACAAGGGTTACCAGTTGACGCATTCCCTGATAGCCATCGGTCGTGGCGAGATTTTCGGCGTCGGCCTGGGCGGCAGTGTCGAAAAACTGCACTGGCTGCCGGAAGCCCACACCGATTTCCTGCTGGCCGTGATCGGCGAGGAGTTTGGGCTGGTCGGCGTGTTGACCGTGATCTGCCTGTTCTTGTGGATCACACGCCGCATGATCCACATCGGGCGCCAGGCGATCGCACTGGACCGGGTGTTCGCGGGGCTGGTGGCCCAGGGCGTGGGCATCTGGATGGGTTTCCAGGCCTTCATCAACATGGGTGTCAACCTCGGCGCCTTGCCCACCAAGGGACTCACGCTGCCCTTGATGAGTTTCGGCGGCTCGGCCATCCTGGTCAACCTGATAGCCATCGCGGTGGTGCTGCGCATCGACATCGAGAGCCGTCAACTGATGCAGGGGGGACGGGCATGACGCGCAACAGCCCGCACAGCGGCACCGCCCAGGCGCCCACCACGCAGCGCCGCGTGCTGGTGATGGCCGGGGGCACCGGGGGCCATATCTTTCCGGGATTGGCCGTGGCGCAGGCGCTGCGCGAACGCGGCTGGATTGTCAGCTGGCTCGGCGGCAAGGGCAGCGCCACCAGGCCGACCATGGAGAGCCAGCTTGTTCCGCGCCAGGGGTTTTCGTTCGAGGGTCTCGATTTTTCAGGCGTTCGCGGCAAGGGTGCGCTGACCCTGGCCGTGTTGCCGCTGCGCCTTTTGCGCGCGTTCTGGCAAAGCCTCCAGATCGTACGCAGGGTGCGCCCGCATGTGGTGGTCGGGCTGGGTGGCTACATCACGTTCCCGGGCGGCATGATGGGCGTGCTGGCCGGCAAGCCGCTGGTGCTGCACGAACAGAACGCCGTCGCGGGCATGGCCAACCGCGTGCTGGCAGGGGTGGCCGACCGGCTGTTCACCGCTTTTCCGCAAGTGCTGGCGAAGGCGATGTGGGTCGGCAACCCGCTGCGCGCCAACTTTCTCACCCAACCGGCACCAGAGGCCCGCTTTGCCGGACGCAGCGGCCCGCTCAAGGTGCTGGTGGTGGGTGGCAGCCTGGGGGCGCGCATCCTCAACGACACGGTACCGGGTGCGCTGGCGCTGTTGCCAGCAAATCAGCGGCCACTGGTCACCCACCAGGGCGGCGCCACCCAGATCGACGCACTGCGCGCGGCCTATGCCGCTGCCGGGGTGCAGGCCACGTTGACACCTTTCATCGACGACACCGCACAGGCCTTCGCCGATGCCGACCTGGTGATCTGCCGCGCCGGCGCCAGCACGGTCACCGAGTTGGCTGCCGTCGGCGCCGCCGCATTGTTCGTTCCGATCCCCAGTGCGGTGGACGACCACCAGACCCGCAACGCCCGCTTCCTGGTCGACCAGGGCGCTGGCTGGTTGCTGCCGCAGGCCGAGCTCACGGCCCAGGGGCTGGCGCAAACACTGCGCCACACGACACGCGAGCAGCTGCTGGCCTGCGCCAACCGGGCCTGGGCCATGCGCAAGATCGGCGCCACGGAACACATCGTGGCCGCCTGCGAGGAGCTCGCCCCGGCATGAAACACGCTGTGCGCCATATCCATTTCGTCGGCATCGGCGGCGCGGGCATGTCCGGCATTGCCGAGGTGCTGGCCAACCAGGGCTATACCATCACCGGCTCGGACCTCGCCGCCAGCCCCACGCTGGAACGTCTGCGGGAGCTTGGCATCACGGTCCATGTCGGCCACGCGGCGGAACACGTCAACGCAGCCGACGCAGTGGTCACATCGACCGCCGTGCGCGACGACAATCCGGAGGTCGTCGAGGCCCGCCGCAAGCGCATTCCGGTGGTACCGCGCGCGCTGATGCTGGCAGAACTGATGCGGCTCAAACAGGGCATCGCCATCGCCGGCACGCATGGCAAGACCACCACCACCAGCCTGGTGGCCAGTGTGCTGACTGACGCCGGCCTGGACCCGACCTTCGTCATCGGCGGGCGCCTCAACAGCGCCGGCGCCAATGCGCGCCTGGGCCAGGGCGACCACATCGTGGTCGAGGCCGACGAGTCTGATGCGTCGTTCCTGAACCTGCTGCCCGTGATGGCCGTGGTGACCAATATCGACGCCGACCACATGGAAACCTACGGCCACGACTTCAACCGCCTGAAAACCGCCTTTGTGGATTTTCTGCACCGCATGCCCTTCTATGGCACGGCCATACTGTGCACCGACGATGCGGCAGTGCGCAGCATCCTGCCCCGCCTCACCTGTCCGGTCACCAGTTACGGTTTTGGCCAAGACGCGCAGGTCCGCGCTGTCGACGCCCGACCCAACGGCGGGCAGATGGTGTTCACGGTGCAGCGGCGCAACGGCGTCACGCGGCCCGACATGCAGGTGGTGCTGAACCTGCCGGGCCGTCACAACGTGCTAAACGCACTGGCAGCCATTGCGGTGGCGGTGGAGCTCGACGTGCCGGACGCCGCGATCCAGAAGGCGCTGGCCGGGTTCAAGGGTGTGGGCCGGCGTTTCCAGCGCCATGGCGAGGTCGCCGCACGCCACGGCGGCAGTTTCACCCTGATCGAGGACTACGGACACCATCCGGTCGAAATCGCCGCAACCCTGGCCGCGGCGCGGGGCGCATTTCCGGGCCGCCGGCTGGTGCTGGCGTTCCAGCCGCACCGTTACACCCGCACGCGTGACTGCTTCGACGACTTCGTGCGGGTGATCGGCGAGGCCGATCTGGTGCTGCTGTCCCAGGTCTACCCGGCTGGCGAAGCACCGATCGTGGCGGCCGACGCTCGCTCGCTGGCCCGGGCCTTGCGCGTGGCCGCTCAGGTGGAGCCGGTGTTCGTGGCAGACATCCAGGACATGGCGCAGGCCATCCGCGACACCACACGCGACGCGGACGTGGTGTTGTGCATGGGCGCCGGATCGATCGGCAACGTTCCGGCGCAGGTGCTCGAACTGGCGGCAGAAGGGGAAAAAGCATGACGACCGACCGCAGCCAGTTCGGAAAAGTCGCGGTGCTGATGGGTGGCGCGTCCGCCGAGCGCGAAGTCTCGCTGATGTCGGGCACGGGCGTGTTGCAGGCATTGCGCGCCAGTGGTGTCGATGCGCACGCGTTTGACCCGGCGCAGCGTGAACTCGGTGAACTGCGCCGCGACGGTTTCGCACGCTGCTTCATCGCTCTGCATGGCCGCTTCGGCGAAGACGGCACGGTGCAGGGCGCGTTGGAACTGCTCGGCCTGCCCTACACCGGCTCCGGGGTGATGGCCTCATCGATTGCCATCGACAAGGTCATGACCAAACGCGTCTGGTTGTCCGAAGGGCTGCCGACGCCGCGCCATCAGCTGTTGCGCCGCGGCAGCTTCGACCAGAAGCAGGTGCTGGCGGTTCCGGACACGCTGGGCCTGCCCCTGATTGTCAAACCGTCGCGCGAGGGGTCGTCGATCGGGGTCGTGAAGGTGAACGGGTATTCGGAAATGAAAGCCGCCGTGGAGCAGGCGTCCCACCTCGACGCCGACATTCTTTGTGAACAGTTCATCAGCGGCGACGAGGTAACCTGCCCGGTGATCGGCAGCGGTGACGACGCGCGCGCCCTGCCGGTGATCCGCATCCAGGCCCCGGACGGCAACTACGACTACCACCACAAATACTTCACCAACGACACCAAATACCTGGTGCCCTGCGGACTGCCCGCCGGTGAGGAAGAAAACATCCAGCGCCTGGTGCTCAAGGCCTACCGCGTGCTGGGTTGCCGCGGCTGGGGCCGGGTCGATGTGATGATCGATGGCGCGTCGCGCCAGCCCTACCTGCTGGAGATCAACACCTCACCCGGCATGACCGGGCACTCCCTGGTGCCGATGTCGGCGCGCGCCGCCGGCATCGGCTACGAGGCTCTGTGTGTCAGGATCCTGGAGCTGGCAACGCTGGACCAGGCACTGCCAACAGCCGCTGCGCCGGCGCGCCCAACTCCGGGAGGCAAATGAACGCCGGACTGATGCCCCCCTTTGACGTGCGCCTGATGAACATCACGGCCAGAGTCCTGTTCGTGGTGTTCGGCATGCTTGTGCTGGGCACGCTCGCCGGCTGGGTTGGCAACCATGCGCTGTTCGCGATCCGGGCCATCACGGTGGTGGGGGATGTGTCCCACAACAACGCGGTGACCTTGCGCGCCAACGTGCTGCCCAAGCTGGGCGGAAGTTTCTTCACCCTGGACCTGGCACAGGCGCGGCGGAGTTTCGAGGCCGTTCCCTGGGTGCGCCAGGCGGTGGTGCGACGCGACTTTCCGAACCGCCTCAAAGTGGTGTTGCAGGAACATGAGGCGGTCGCCTACTGGGGTGCCGAAGGCGACTCGCGGCTGCTAAATTCTTTTGGCGAGGTGTTCGAGGCCAATGCCGGCGAGGTGGAACACGAGATGCTGCCACGCATGGTGGGCCCAGCCAGCCAGGCGCCTCAGGTGCTGGCCGTATACCAGCGACTGCAGCCGGTGTTCGAAATCCTCGATTTCAGACTGGACCAGCTCGAGTTGACAAACCACGGAAGCTGGGTAGCGCGGCTCGATACTGGCGCCGTCGTGGAGCTGGGACGCGGCTCCAACGACGAGGTGCTTGCACGCACCACGCGCTTCCTGCGCACATTGACACAGGTGACCGCACGCTACAGCCGCAAGCCCGACGCCGTCGAGACGGCTGACTTGCGCCATCCGGACGGCTACGCATTGCGCCTGCGCGGCGTGCGCACAGTGGTCGGCAGTGGACCCAAGAAATAGTGCAGCAGCAATCGATACGAACTGGCAACAGGTGAAACTATGGCAAAAGAATACAAAGACCTGATCGTAGGACTGGACATCGGAACCGCCAAGGTCATGGTGGTGGTGGCCGAGGTCATGCCGGGTGGCGAGCTCAAACTCGCCGGCCTGGGCGTGGCACCGAGCAATGGCCTCAAACGCGGCGTGGTGGTGAACATCGACGCCACGGTTCAAAGTATCCAGTTGGCCCTCAAGGAGGCCGAACTCATGGCCGACTGCAAGATCACGCGGGTCTACACCGGCATCACCGGCAGCCATATTCGCGGCATCAATTCCAGTGGCATGGTGGCCATCAAGGACCGCGAGGTGACACAGGCCGATGTGGCCCGGGTGGTGGAAACCGCCAAGGCGATCAACATCTCGACCGACCAGCGGCTGCTGTTGGTGGAGCCCCAGGAATTCGTGATCGACGGCCAGGATGTGAAAGAGCCGATCGGAATGAGCGGCATCCGGCTCGAGGCCAAGGTGCATATCGTGACCGGCGCGCAGAGTGCGGCCGAGAACATCATCAAGTGCGTGCGCCGGTGTGGGCTGGAGGTGGAGCAGATGATGCTCAACCCCCTGGCATCGAGCCTGGCCGTGCTGACCGACGACGAACGCGAGCTCGGCGTGGCCTTGGTCGACATCGGCGCCGGGACCACCGATGTGGCGATTTTCACCAATGGGGCCATCCGCCACACCTCGGTGATCCCGATCGCCGGCGACCTGATCACGAGTGACATCGCGATGGCGCTGCGCACACCGACCAAGGATGCGGAAGAAATCAAGGTGGAAAGCGGGTACGCCAAGCAGTTGCTGACCGACGCCGAGACCCAGGTCGAAGTGCCGGGGCTGGGCGACCGCGGCCCGCGTATGCTGAGCCGCCAGGCCCTGGCCGGCGTGATCGAGCCGCGCGTCGAGGAGATCTTCGCGCTGGTGCACCAGGTCATCCGCGAATCGGGTTACGAAGAAGTGCTGTCGAGTGGCATCGTGCTCACCGGTGGCAGCTGCATCATGCCGGGCATGGTCGAACTGGGCGAGGACATCTTCCTCAAGCCGGTGCGTCGCGGCATCCCGAAATATGCGGGCGCACTGTCCGACATGGTTGCGCAGCCCCGCGCGGCGACCGTCATGGGTCTGCTCGAGGAGGCCCGGACCGCACGCATGCGCGGCTTCAAGGTGGCGCAGAAGAACGGCTCGATGAAAACCGCTTTCGGCCAGGTCAAGGACTGGTTCGTGGGGAACTTTTGATGACTGGAACATACCGCATGAACCCGTTTGCCGCCGGCTGGAAAACCTGGCTCGCCCGCGGCAGCCCGCACGCCCGATGGCCCTGCGCCGGGCCGCCTGAATAGGGGCGCAACGGCATCCAGACACAGAACAGACATGACACAGAAGACAACATCGGCAACTGCAATCAAGGAGAAAAACATGAGCATAGAAATGATCGAAGAACACGCATTCAACCTCGGCACCCAGATCAAGGTGATCGGCGTGGGCGGGGGCGGGGGCAACGCGGTGGAGCACATGATCGGCTGCAACGTGGGCGGTGTCGAATTCATCTGCGCCAACACCGACGCGCAGGCCCTGAGCCGCAGTGCGGCGCACAAGACGATCCAGCTCGGCCACACCGGCCTGGGCGCGGGCAGCAAGCCCGACAAGGGCCGTGACGCCGCCGAGCAGGCAGTGGAGGAAATCCGCAATGCCATCGACGGCGCGCACATGCTGTTCATCACCGCCGGCATGGGCGGTGGCACCGGCACCGGGGCCGCTCCGGTGATCGCCCGCGTGGCACGCGAGATGGGCATCCTGACCGTCGGCGTCGTCACCAAACCCTTCGATTTCGAAGGCGGACGGCGCATGACCATTGCCGATGCCGGCCTGGCCGAACTGGAGGCAAACGTCGACTCGCTGATCGTGGTCCTGAATGAAAAACTCGAAGAAGTGCTCGGTGACGACATCACCCAGGACGAGGCCTTTGCCCATGCCAACGACGTCCTGAAGAACGCGGTGGGCGGCATCGCCGAAATCATCAACGTGCCGGCGCACATGAATGTCGACTTCGAAGACGTGCGCACCGTGATGGGTGAACCCGGCAAGGCCATGATGGGCACCGCCACCGCCGGCGGCCCGGACCGCGCCCGCATCGCCGCGGAACAGGCTGTGGCCTGCCCGTTGCTTGAAGGCGTGGACCTGTCCGGCGCCAAGGGCGTGCTGGTGTTGATCACGGCCAGCAAGGGCTCGCTCAAGCTCAGCGAATCCAAGCTGGCGATGAACACCATCCGCGACTTCGCGTCCCCCGACGCGCTGGTGATCTACGGCACCGCCTACGACGACAGCCTGGGCGAGGACATTCGCGTCACCGTGGTCGCCACCGGCCTGAGCCGCCAGGGTCAGCCGCGCCGCACCGCACCGCCGCTGCCGGTGCTGCAGGTACTGCAGCGCACCGGCACCGACAACGTGCCGTTCCTTGTGCCGACACTGACGAACACCGTTCAAGGCGGCAAGGCATCGGGCATGGGCGCGCCCGGCATTGCGCAGCCCGACTACGGCAACCTGGGCACACCGGCGGTATGGCGTGGGCGCACCTCGGCCGCCGCCAAGGTGGATGCGCTGTCGAGCGGGGGGATGGACGACTACGAGATCCCGGCGTTCCTGCGCAAGCAGATGGACTGAGTTCCTACAATCAGGGAATGCTCAAGCAACGCACCCTGAAATCCCTGACCCGCGCCGTCGGTGTGGGTCTGCACAGCGGCCAGCGGGTGGAACTCACCCTGCGGCCCGCTGCGCCCGACACCGGCATCGTGTTCCGCCGGGTCGACCTGCCAGTGCCGGTGGACATACCGATGTCGGCCGGCGCGGTGTCCGATACACGCATGGCCACCACCGCATCGAGTGGTGTGGCCAAGGTGGCCACAGTGGAGCATCTGATGTCGGCCTGCGCCGGGCTGGGCATCGACAACCTGTACGTGGACATCACGGCCGAAGAAGTGCCTATTCTTGACGGCTCGGCCGCCTCCTTCGTGTTTTTGCTGCAAAGTGCCGGCATCGAATGGCAAAACGCCGCGCGCCAGTTCATCCGCGTCAAGCAGCGTGTGGAAGTGCGCGAGGGTGATGGCGCCACGGCCAAATGGGCGCGCCTGGACCCCTACCACGGCTACAAGCTGAGCTTCGAGATCGTGTTCGACCACCCTGCCGTGGATTCGACCGGCCAGCGGGTCGAGTTCGACATGGGCACGGGATCGTATTCGCGCGACATTGCCCGCGCCCGCACCTTCGGCTTCACCAAGGATGTCGAGACCATGCGTGTCAACGGCCTGGCGCTTGGTGGTGGCCTGGACAACGCCATCGTGATGGACGACTACAAGATCCTCAATTCCGACGGCCTGCGGTACGACGACGAGTTCGTCAAGCACAAGATCCTCGACGCCATCGGCGACATGTACATGCTGGGCAAGCCGCTGCTGGCCAGCTACAGCGCGTTCCGCTCTGGCCACGACCTCAACAACAAGCTGGCGCGTGCGCTGCTCGCGCGCAAGGACGCCTGGGAGATCGTGCGCTTCGACGACACGCAGGCGGCGCCGCGCGGTTTCGCCGAATTGGCGCCGGCCTGGTAAGCGGGCCACCGCTTCAAACCCATGCTGCTGTTCCGCTGGCTGATCCTGATGCTGTTGCTGGGCGCGGTGGTGTCGTTCTCGTTGTATGCCGCCACCGGCCAGCCACGCTACAAGCGCATCGGGCTGCTGGTGCTGAAGTGGACGCTGATCGCGGCCTTCGGGTTCTTCGCGGTGCTGATCCTCGAACGCCTGGCGTAAACCCAGCAGATGCAGGGCAAGGCCTTGCCAGAAAAGTCGGGCAACACCATCTGTGCGACACCGCACACGGCCCGGAACGCCCCACCCGCATAATCAGGTCGCGGCGGCCCGGGCCCCCGCGACAACCGGGGTCTTCCCCTCTGATGTTGCCCCCCTCGAAAGCGCCACCCATGGTCCGTCTCCAGTTTTCCATCGAACTTCACTACGACATCGACGCACCCGGCTGCGATTTCATCTTCAACATCCACGCCGCCCAGACCGCGCACCAGATCGTAGTGCACGAGTCGCTGGGCATGAGCCAGGCGCTTGCCACCAACCTGTACACCGACCCTGTCACCCACAACCGCTACCTGCGCCTGCACGCGTTCGGCGGCCCGCTCACGGTGCGTTATGACGCCACGGTGGACCTGGACCATTTCATCGGCCAGCCGGCACAACTCAGCGAAGTCGCAGTCGCCAATTTGCCGGGCGAAGTGCTGCCCTACATCTACCCCAGCCGTTACTGCCAGTCGGACCGCCTGCACAAGTTCGCGGTCAAGGAATTCGGCCACCTGTGGCAAGGTTACGGCCGGGTGCAGGCGATCCGCGACTGGATCCTGCAACGCGTCAACTTCAAGTCCAACTCGTCTACCGGCAATACCACGGCGGTGGACACGCTGATCGAAGAAGTGGGGGTGTGCCGCGACTTCGCCCACCTGATGATCGCGCTGTGCCGCGCGGTGAACATACCGGCGCGTTTCGCCACCGGCATCGACTATGGCGCCGATCCGTTGCTGGGGCCGACCGATTTTCACGCCTACGTCGAGGTGTATGTGGGAGACCGCTGGTTCATCTTCGATTCTTCGGGTGTGGCCATCCCGATGGGTTTTGTGCGTTTTGGCACCGGCCGCGACGCGGCGGACTCCGCATTCGCAACCATCTTCGGCGGCGTGCGCGGCACGGCACCGGTGATCCGCATCGATGCCATCCCGAACGCACAAGGCGAACTGGTGGTGCCGCGGCATGTCAACCACGCCCTGTCCACGGACGGGCAGTTGTCGCGCCACTGAAGACCGCGGACGACGAAATCAGGGACGCGCGCGCCGTGGCACTGGCAGGCGTTGCCGGTCGGCCGCCAGCGCCTGCGTGCGCAACGCGGTCGACCGCCCCGCGTGCGCATGCGTGATTGCCAGCCCCAGCGCGTCGGCCGCATCAGGCCCGGGCAGGCCTGGCAACTGCAGCAAGCGCTGCACCATCTCCTGAACCTGCGCTTTCTGCGCCTTGCCGTAACCGACCACCGCCTGTTTCATCTGCAGCGCGGTGTATTCGGCCACCGCAATGTCCGCCGTCACCAGGGCGGTGATGCAGGCGCCACGCGCCTGCCCGAGCAGCAGGGTGGACTGCGGATTCACGTTGACGAACACGATCTCCACCGATGCCGACGTCGGCTGGTAACGCTGCACCACCTCCCGCACACCGTCGAACAGCACCTTCAGGCGGGCCGGGAGCGCACCCGTCTTCAGGTGCAGCGTGCTGATGGTTCCGCTCGCCACGTAGGAGAGGCGCGATCCGTCCATGTCGACCACGCCGAAACCGGTGCTGCGCAAGCCGGGATCGATGCCAAGGATGCGCATCAGCCGCTCACAGCTGGAAGTACCAGCGCACCGAATGGAAAAACACCGGTCAGCACACGGATCAAGCCCAGCAGGAACGGTCCCATCAACTTGGCCAGCATGACAGCGGTGGTACAGACGCCAACGGTCGGCGCTCAGGGCAGCCGCGCATCCGCCATGCGTGCCATGATGGTGCCAGCCCGGCCGGCGACATAGGCAGAGTTCGGGAGCTTCTCGAAAACCCTCGGGCGCGGCAGCATCACGGCCAGGCGGGCGGCCTCGGCTGCGCTCAGCCCCGATGCGCTCTTGCGGTAGTAGTGCGCGGCCGCGGCCTGCGCACCGAACACACCCTCGCCCCACTCCACGTTGTTGAGGTAGATCTCCAGGATGCGGCGCTTGTCCAGCAGCGCCTCCAGCAGCATGGTGAGGACCAGTTCCTGTCCCTTGCGCAGCAGCGTGCGTTCACCCGACAGGAACAGGTTCTTGGCCAGTTGCTGCGTGATGGTCGACCCACCCACGACTTTCGGGCTTGCCACCTGGCCCTTGCGGGCGGCGGCGCGCCGGCTGGCCTGCTCCTCGGCGCGGCTGTTTTTCGCCCAGGCCTTTTCCAGCGCATTCCAGTCGACGCCGTCGTGCATGGTGTAACCGTCGTCTTCCGACGCGATGACCGCGCGTTTCAGGTGGTCGGATATCTGCGCATAGGGCACCCACTGCTGGCGCCAGGGCAACGCGCCCTTGCTGTTCAGGATGCGCCAGGCCTCGGAGCGTTCGAACGTGGTCGATTGCGGGTCCACCACGACCATCAGTGCGATACGCGCCACAAAAAAGAGCTGCAACGCGAGAAATGCAACACCCAGCAGGGCCAACCAGCGCAGCAGCGGACGCATCTATTTGTGGGTAAGTTTGGTTTCGAGGGTCTCGTCGCGGGTGAACTTGAAACGCGACACCACCAGGATCTGATCGGCCCTGCGCCGCATTTCCTCATTGAAGGCGCCAAATGGCCCCGCGCTGCGGGCAATCATTTCGGCGCGCCGATCCAGCGTGGGATTTCCCGAGCTGTCGACGATCTCGGTCGCCAGCACCCAGCCATTGAAATTGACGGTCACCAGCATGGTCAACTCGCCATACAGCTTCTTGCCACCGGCGGACGGGAAGTTGTCGGTGCCCTTGTCTTCGATGGCGCGACGCAGCTTGTCGTAATACACCGCATACACCTCCTCGCGCGTGGCGGGGCTCACGTAGCGCTTCTTGGGCCGCGCATTTTCTTCGTTGATGCGCCGCTCGATCTCGGCCAGCAGCTTCACCAGCTGGCGGCGTTTTTCCTCGCGCGCCCGCTGCTCGGCGGTCAGGCCGGTGCGCCGGGGTTCGGGGGGCGGCAGCGACGCAATCTGGTTGCGCACCTGCGCCAGCAGCACCATCTGCTGCTCTTGCAAAGCCTGGACCGTGGTCTGGGTCTGCTCTTCGATGGTGGCGCCGGTTTTCGTGACAGTGGACGGTGGCAGCGGCGTGGTGGCGCGGCCCTTGTCGAGATCGCCGCCACCGGCCATGCTGGCCTGTGCGATGGCTCGCGCCTTGTCGGGCTTCTCGTTGGTGCGCGCGTTGACCAGGATGACTTCGAGCGGCGTGTCCTCGAACACGCGGTTGAATCGCTCCGGGTCCACAAACCGCACCGCCAGCACCACCGCATGCACGGCCAGTGACGCGCCGAGTGCGAGATGGAGGGTGCTGAAAGAACGCAGGTTCACGGAGCCGGATTATCGCCCGCGGGCGTGGCGGCGTCAGCCATATCGACCGCGATCGCGATCGGACCGGCAACCACCTCGTCATCGTCCTCGTTCGGGTCGGTACTGGTGTCCACGCCCGCCACAGCGCCAGCCGCGACATCGAGCCGCTCGACGACCGTGCCCACCACATCGAGGGTGATCTCGTCGATGTCCCCGAGCTTGACACGCACCCGCGCGCCACGCGGCAAATCACGTGCGCCCAAGACCGGCAGCACCAGCGGCAGTTCTTCCGCACGGACCATGTTTTCCTTGAAGACGCTGGCCACCAGGTCCGTGACGCCGTTTTGCTGCAGAAATTTGAGGGTCCAGAAACGTTCCATCGCCCCCTGGTAGCCGCTGTAGGCGCTGTAGGCTGCGTCAAAAGCGGAAATGATGGAGAACAGTTCGGCGTCCTTGGGCTTGAACGGCGCCGCCAGCGCCGCTGATCTGCCGTGGCGGGCGCACGCGATGATCTGCCACTGGTTGACGAGGTCGGTGTAGCGGCGCAGCGGGGACGTGCTCCAGGCGTAACACGCCACACCGATACCGGCGTGCGGCAGAGCCTTGGTGCCCATGCGCACCTTGACACCGGGTGCCATGCTGGCCTGGCTGCGGTAGATCGCCGGCACACCCATCTCCGCCATCCACGCGCCCCAATGGCTGTTGGCCAGGATCATTGCCTCGGCGACGATCAGGTCCAGCGGAGCGCCACGCTGGCGCACCGAGATGCTGACCTGTTCGCTGCCGTCGGGCTCGGCGCCATGGTTGCCAAGCAGGCGAAAGTTGTAGTCCGGCCGGTTGAATGTCTCGGGTTTGCCACGAACCACCTCGCGCGCCAGTTTCCGGTGGCGTGCCAGTCGAAACAGGAACGCAAGCTCGGGGCGCAGGGCCGACGCCATGCTTTGGACGGCAGCCGGGTCGGCCGTCGCCTCGGAGGCGAGGTCCTCGAGCCAGGGCAGGGTGACCAGCGCGTCGAGCTGGTCATGGCGCAGGTTGGCGGCGATCGGCACCCGTTCCAGCCGCGTTTCGCTGCCGCGCAGTTCCAGGGTCGACTCGTCCAGCGCCAGGTACAGCGATACCGCCGGGCAGTCACGCCCCTCTTGCAGGGTGTAAGCCTGGACCACCGCGTCGGGCAACATCGTTATCTTGAAACCCGGCATGTACACCGTGGACAACCGGGCCCGCCCGAGCTGGTCGATCTCACTGCCAGGGTGCAGCGCCAGCGCTGGCGCGGCGATATGGATACCCACGACGACCGTGCCCGTGCCCAGCCCCTGCACGCTGAGTGCATCGTCGATCTCCGTGGTGGCCGAGTCATCGATCGAGAACGCCCGGACTGCCGCCACGGGCAGGTCGTCCTTGATGGCCGGGGCTTCCAGCGACGGGAACCCGATGCCCTTGGGAAAATTGTCGAAAAGAAAACGCCGCCAATGGAACTGGTAGGGTGAATCGATGGCACCGGCGCGTTGGAGCAGGTCCAGCGGCGCGGTGTGGGTGGCCCGGGAGGCTTCCACCACCGCCTTGTATTCCGGCGCGTTCTTGTCCGGCCGGAACAGTATCTTGTAGAGCTGCTCGCGGATCGGCGCAGGGCAGGTTCCGGCTCCGAGTTCGGCCACCCAGGCTTCGATTTGCTGCTGGACGAACTTCTTCTTTTCAATTGCAGCCAACGCCAGGGCAATCACATCGGCCGGCGCCTTGCGGAATCGCCCCTTGCCGGCGCGGCGAAAGTAGTGCGGCGCCTCGAACAGGCAAAACAACATGCCGGCCTGCTGCTCCAGCGTGGCCGCAACGCTGAAATAGTCGCGCGCGAGCTCGGAAAAGCTGAACTCTTCTTCTGGTGAAAACTCCCAGGCCAACTCCAGTTCGATGGTCTGGCTGAGGGCCTGCGCCGCGCTGACGAACTGCGCCGGGGCTGGTTTCTCGAACTTGAGCAGCATGTTGGCCGCCTTCACCTTGACGCGTTTGCCACTGTCGAGTTCGATCTGCGCTGACGCATCCGCCTCCGACAACACCCGACCGGCCATGTACTTTCCGGCTTCTTCGAACAATAGGAACATGGGCTGGATTGTCCCCGCAATCTCAAGCCTGGCTGGCTGGCTGCAAGAAGCCGGGTGCCGCCGGCTTGCTGGGATAATCCGGGGCATGGCTGTTGTCTTCGAAAATCCGTCCCTGCGAACACGGCTGGCGCCCTGGTTCGTGGGTTTCGACCTGCCCCTGCTGGTGGTGGTGGTGGTGCTGGCCATGGCCGGCCTGCTGACCATGTATTCCTCCGGGTTCGACCATGGCACGCGCTTCGAAGACCACGGCCGCAATATGCTGATTGCCGCAGGCCTGATGTTCCTGGTCGCGCAAGTCCCGCCACAGCGCCTGATGCGGCTGGCAATACCACTCTACGTTGCCGGCCTGGCGCTGCTGGTCGCGGTGGCCCTGTTCGGCATCACCAAGAAGGGGGCCACGCGCTGGCTCAACGTCGGGGTCACCATCCAGCCCAGCGAGATCCTCAAGATCGCGATGCCGCTGATGCTCGCCTGGTGGTTCCAGAAGCGCGAGGGGCAACTGCGCCCCCTTGACTTCGCCGTGGCCGGTGTGCTGCTGGCGCTGCCGGTCGGGCTGATCATGAAACAGCCCGACCTCGGCACCGCGCTGCTGGTGCTTGCGTCCGGCCTCGCAGTGATTTTTTTCGCTGGCCTCAGTTGGCGGCTGATGCTGCCACCGGTTCTGTTGGCCCTGATCGGTATCGCCCTGCTGGTGGTTTTCGAGACCGACCTGTGTGCCGACGGCGTGCGCTGGTTCGTCTTGCGTGACTACCAGCAACAACGCATCTGCACCCTGCTGGACCCCGGCAAGGACCCGCTGGGCAAGGGTTTCCACATCATCCAGGGCATGATCGCGATCGGCTCCGGTGGGGTATGGGGCAAGGGATTCATGCAGGGCACGCAGACCCACCTGGAATTCATCCCCGAGCGGACAACCGACTTCATCTTTGCCGCCTTCGGCGAAGAGTTCGGCTTGTTGGGCGCCCTGCTGCTGATAGCCGCCTTCCTGTTCCTCGTGTTGCGCGCCCTGACGATCGCGCTGGAGGCGCCAAACGTATTTTCGCGCCTGCTGGCCGGGGCACTGGCGATGATGTTCTTCTCCTACGCCTTCGTGAACATGGGCATGGTCAGTGGCATCCTTCCGGTGGTCGGCGTGCCCCTGCCCTTTATCAGCTACGGCGGCACCGCCATGGTCACCCTGGGGTTGGCGCTGGGCATGTTGATGTCGATTGCCAAATCCAAACGGCTGGTGCAATCGTGAGCGAAACACGCTTCCCGGTCGCCATCATCGGGGTCGGCAACATGGGCGCCGCCATGGCGCAGCGCCTCTTGTCGCAAGGCTGGCCGGTGCATGTGTTCGACCTGGTCGCGGACAAGTGCGCGGCGCTGGCACACGCCGGTGCGCGGGCCCATGCCAGCGCAGCCGAAGCCTCGGCCGCCTCCAGCAGCACGATATTGGGTGTGGTCGATGCCGACCAGGTGCGCGATGTGCTGTTCGGGCACGGGCGGGTCGCGACAAGCGTGCGGCTGGGCCACACCGTGCTGTTGTGCCCGACCATCGCCCCGGCCGACGTGGAACACATCGCGCTCGCACTGCGGCCCCAGGGTGTGTTTTGTATCGATGCCCCCATGTCTGGCGGTCCCGCGCGGGCACGCGATGGCAGCATGAGCCTGATGTTGGCCTGTGAAGACATGGTGTTCGAGCGCCACCGCAGCCTGATCGAAGCCCTGTCCTCGCGCGTGTTTCGCATCAGCGCGCGGCCCGGCGACGGCGCGCGGACCAAACTGGTGAACAACCTGGCCGCAGGGATCAACCTGGCCGCCGCTGCCGAAGTACTGGCCCTGGCGCGCTGCATGGGCCTGGACCTGGCCCTCACCCTCGATGTGATCGAGCAATCCAGCGGCCAGAGCTGGATCGGGTCCGACCGCATGCGCCGCGCCATTGCGGGTGACTTCGCACCACGCGCCCACATGACGCTGCTGGCCAAGGACACCCGCCTGGCGGTCCAGGCGGGGCAGGCCGCAGGGTTTGAAACGCCCTTGGGCAAGGTGGCGCAAAGCATGTTCGCCGGCGCATGTGCCGGCGGCATGGCGGATCTCGATGACGCCGCCTTGCTGAAATGGCGCACGCAGAACGGGTGAATCCCCGGCGGCCTAAAATGCCGCATGATCTCTCGCGAACCCACCATTGAACGCCTGGCTATTGCCAAGGCCCTGCTGCTCACGCCGTTTGGCCTGAACGAATCCCACCTCTCGCGTGCGCTGGGCGAGATCAAGGCCCACAAGGTCGACGAGGCCGACCTGTATTTCCAGTACACCCGCAGCGAAGGCTGGAGCCTCGAGGAAGGCATCGTCAAGACCGGCTCCTTCAGCATCGACCAGGGCGTCGGGGTCCGTGCGGTGAGCGGCGAGAAGACGGCTTTTGCCTATTCCGACGACATCTCGAATGCTTCGCTGCTCGATGCGGCACGCACGGTGCGCGCAATCTCATCGGCGGCCACCGGCGCCAAGACACGGATGCCGTCGCGCAAAGTCGCCAGCAGCCGCTCCCTGTACCCCGACCTCGACCCAATCTCCACCCTGGACAGCACAACCAAGGTCGAATTGCTCGGCAAGGTGGAAAAACTTGCGCGCGGACGCGATCCACGGGTGGTGCAGGTCATGGCTGGCCTGGCCAGCGAATACGACGTGGTGCTCGTGGCACGTGCCGATGGCACGATGGCGGCCGATGTGCGCCCGCTGGTGCGCCTGAGCGTGACGGTCATCGCCGAACAAAAGGGCCGGCGCGAGGTCGGGAGCGCCGGTGGCGGCGGCCGTTTCGGACTGGCCTATTTTGACGACGCCATGATTGCGCGGTATGTCGACGAGGCGGTCAAGGCCGCGCTCACCAACCTGGAATCCCGCCCGGCTCCGGCCGGCGAAATGACCGTCGTCCTCGGGCCGGGATGGCCGGGCATTTTGCTGCACGAAGCCATCGGCCACGGGCTGGAGGGCGATTTCAACCGCAAGGGTTCGAGCGCCTTCAGCGGCAAGGTCGGCCAGCGGGTGGCTGCCAAGGGCGTCACCGTTCTCGACGACGGCACCATCTCCGACCGGCGCGGGTCACTGAATGTCGACGACGAAGGCAATACCAGCCAGCGCAACGTGCTGATCGAGGACGGCATCCTCAAAGCTTACATCCAGGACGCGATGAACGCGCGCTTGATGGGGGTTGCGCCCACCGGCAATGGTCGGCGCGAGAGTTATGCGCACG
This sequence comes from Rhodoferax sp. OV413, assembly GCA_945861785.1. Classification (GTDB taxonomy): domain Bacteria; phylum Pseudomonadota; class Gammaproteobacteria; order Burkholderiales; family Burkholderiaceae_C; genus CAISIP01. The sequence goes on from CAMAWD010000017.1 coordinate 21,798, forward strand.
TGCCGATGCCACGCATGACAAACACCTACATGCTTGCCGGCGACAAGGAGCCCCAGGAAATCGTGGCGAGCATCAAACGCGGCCTGTACGCCACCAACTTTGGTGGTGGCCAGGTCGACATCACCTCTGGCAAGTTCGTCTTCTCGGCCAGCGAGGCCTACTGGGTCGAAAACGGCAAGGTGCTGTACCCGGTGAAGGGCGCGACCATCGTCGGCAACGGTCCGGACGCACTGACCCGGGTCACGATGATCGGCAACGACATGAAACTTGACAGCGGTGTGGGCACCTGCGGCAAAGAAGGACAAAGCGTCCCGGTGGGCGTCGGGCAGCCGACGCTGCGCATCGATGGCCTGACGGTCGGCGGCACCGCCTGACCAGCCGCGCGGGCAGACCATTTGATGGCGGTGGGGAAAACTAGACGCATCCACAGGTTGCACCAGATTTTTTCAACACCGCCGGACCTCCCGGCGGTTTTTTTTTGCGACTCCAACTCCTTGTGACTACCAGGTACCGACCCATGAACACCCAAAGCACGCACATGCGATCCACTGCCCAGGACGAACACCAGGCCTCCGACTGGCGCCGCGACAGTGCCATGTCCGACCGCACCAGCCAGACCGATGACGAACGCATCAAGGCCATCAACGTGTTGCCGCCCCCCGACCACCTGATCCGGTTCTTCCCGATCAGCGGCACGCCGGTCGAACGGCTGATCACGGCAACCCGCCACAACATCCACAACATCATGGCCGGCACCGATCCGCGCCTGCTCGTGGTGATCGGGCCCTGCTCCATCCATGACCCGGTGGCAGCCCTGGAATACGCCCGCAAGCTGCGCGCGCAACGCGAGAAATACCGCGACACGCTTGAAATCGTGATGCGTGTCTACTTCGAGAAACCTCGCACCACAGTGGGCTGGAAGGGCCTGATCAACGACCCTTACCTGGACGAGACCTTTCGCATCGACGAAGGCCTGCGCATCGCGCGCCAGGTGCTGATCGAAATCAACCGCCTCGGCCTGCCGGCCGGCAGCGAGTTCCTGGACGTGATCTCACCCCAGTACCTGGGTGACCTCATCTCCTGGGGCGCCATCGGCGCGCGCACCACGGAGAGCCAGGTGCACCGCGAACTGGCGTCCGGCCTGTCGGCGCCGATCGGCTTCAAGAACGGGACCGACGGCAACATCCGGATCGCCACCGACGCAATCCAGGCGGCAGCGGGTGGGCACCATTTCCTGTCGGTGCACAAGAGCGGCCAGGTCGCCATCGTGCAGACCATCGGCAACAGCCAGTGCCACGTGATCCTGCGCGGCGGCAAAACCCCGAATTACGACGCAGCCAGCGTGGCGGCCGCCTGCAAGGACCTGGTTGCCGCGCGCTTGCCTGCGACGCTGATGGTCGATTGCAGCCACGCCAACAGCAGCAAACAGCATGCACGCCAGCTCGATGTGGCAAAGGACGTGGCGCAGCAGATTGCCGGCGGCTCCACCAGCGTGTTCGGTGTGATGGTGGAGAGCCACCTGCAGGCCGGCGCCCAGAAATTCACCCCGGGCAAAGACGACCCCAGCGCGCTGGCGTACGGACAGAGCATCACCGACGCCTGCCTGGGTTGGGACGCATCGCTCGAACTGCTCGAGGTGCTGTCGCAGGCGGTGCAGGCGCGCGGCAAAAGCCGCTGACACGCCAGCCCGGAGCAGCGCGCCGCCGGGGGTCAGCTCGCCCCGGCCGGGAACTCCGTCTGCCCGGTGTGCAAGGCGGCCAGCAGCTTCTGGTGGATGCCGCCGAAGCCGCCATTGCTCATGCACAGGAGGTGGTCACCCGGCCGCGCTGCCGCCACCACTTGCCGCAGCAGCTCGTCGATGCTGCCAGCCAGGCGCGCCTTGGCGCCGAGCGGCGCGAGCGCCTCTGCGGCGTTCCACCCGAGGCCGGCGGTGTGGCAAAACGCCAGATCGACCTGCTCCAGGCTCCACGGCAACCGGGCCTTCATGGCCCCCAGCTTCATCGTGTTGGTGCGGGGCTCGAACAACGCCAGGATGCGGGCGGTCGGGCCAAGCCGGCGGCGCAAGCCATCGACCGTGGTTCGAATCGCGGTTGGATGGTGGGCGAAGTCGTCGTAGACCGTGACTGGCGCCCGGCCCGCGTTCTCCGGCCCCGGCAGCGCCACGGCTCCCCGCACCTCCATGCGCCGGCGCACATTGCGAAACTGACCCAGCGCCTGTGAAGAGACCGCCGGGCTGACACCCACATGTTCAGCGGCGGCAATGGCTGCCAGGGCATTGAGCTGGTTATGCAGACCGGTCAAGGGCCACTCGACCCGTCCGGCCAGGTGTCCGTGCAGCAAAACGTCGAACGCATGGGGTTCACCTGCGGCCGTGTAGTCGCTGACAGCGGCGCCGAAACTGCGCACCTCGCTCCAGCATCCGGCATGCAGGACACGCGCAAGGCTCTCCTCCAGACCATTGACGACCACCCGCCCGCTGCCGTGGGGCCCCGATCCCGGCACCGTGCGCAGAAGGTGGTTGAACTGGCGCTCGATAGCGGCCAGGTCGTCAAAGATGTCCGCGTGGTCGAACTCCAGGTTGTTCAACACCGCGGTGCGGGGCCGGTAGTGCACGAACTTGCTGCGTTTGTCGAAGAATGCGGTGTCGTATTCATCGGCCTCGATCACGAAACAGTCCCCTGGCCCCGGTCTGCCCGATTCTGGCGCGGGTGTGCCGGAAACTGGCGCGGACAGCCGGGCCGAAACGTCGAAATTCATCGGCACACCACCGACCAGAAAGCCCGGACGCAGGCCGGCGGACTCCAGAATCCAGGCCAGCATGGCGGTGGTCGTGGTCTTGCCATGTGTGCCGGCAACAGCCAGCACGTGCCGCCCACGCAGCACATGTTCTGCCAGCCACTGCGGCCCGCTGGTGTACGGCGCGCCGGCGTCGAGAACGGCTTCCATCAAGGGATAACGGGGGGACCCATCGCTGGTTCGTGCACGGCTGACCACGTTGCCGATGACGAACATGTCCGGCCGAAGGCCAATTTGTTCGACGCCATATCCCTCCACCAGGGTTATCCCCAGCGCCCGCAACTGGTCGCTCATGGGCGGGTAGACGCCGGTGTCGCAGCCGGTGACGGTGTGCCCCTGCTCGCGCGCCAGCGCAGCCAGCCCACCCATGAAGGTGCCGCAGATGCCAAGTATGTGTATGTGCATCGCCAAATTTTAGGGTCATGCACGACGGCATTGAATGGGCGGCACAATGCAAGCCTATGCACAGCATGCGCACCGAACCCAAGTCAGAGATCGCATCGACGGCCGCACGGCTGGTGGTCGAGGAAGGGCTCGAATATGGCCCGGCCAAACGCCGGGCCGCCAAACTGCTCGGGCTGTCCGCCAGGGTTGCCTTGCCTGGCAACGACGAGGTCGACGACGCTGTCCACGCGTACGTCGCCTTGTTCTGCGCCGACACCCAGCCGGGCGAACTTGCCGCCTTGCGGCAACTGGCCGCGCAGTGGATGGAGCGGATGGCGCGGTTTCGTCCCCACCTGGGCGGGGCCGTGTGGCACGGAACCGCAACCCGCAACTCCGATATCCACCTCGACCTGTTTTGCGACGATTCCAAATCGGCCGAGCACATGCTGATAGACCATCGCGCCGACTACGAAACCCGGACGGCAAGCGGCATGCGCGGCGAACCGGTGGACGTGCTGGGTGTTCATGACCACTGCCCCGGACTCGGTCAGATGATCGGCGTGCACCTCAAGGTCTACGACCTGGACGACCTGCGCGGCGCATTGAAGCCGGATGCAAAAGGCCGGCCCCCACGGGGCGATGCACAGGCTCTGGCCCGGCTGTTGCGCGGAGAAGACCTGTGAGCCCACAAGACCAGAGTCAGTCCACTTTGCCTGGTGACGGCGCTGTCCCCGTGAACCGCAGGCGCTGGTTGGTTGGCGCGGTGGCCGGAGGTGCCACACTCTTGGGTGTCGGTCTGGCGGCTTGGCAACGGCGACAGAATGCACTGCAGGAGGCCGGGCGACCGGCGCTGTGGCAACTCAGCTTCGACACGCCAACAGATTCCAGTTTGAGAATGCAGGATTTCTCCGGAAGACCGCTGTTGCTGAATTTCTGGGCCACCTGGTGTCCACCCTGCGTCGAAGAACTTCCGCTATTGGATCGCTTTTTTTCTGAACATGCGCGCAATGGATGGCAAGTTCTCGGATTGGCCGTCGACCAGGCGGCTGCAGTGCAGATTTTTCTGCGCCGCGCTCCGGTCCGGTTCCCGGTGGCGATGGCTGGAATGGCAGGCATAGAATTGAGCAAGGGGCTGGGCAACCTGGGTGGCGGACTGCCTTTCACCGTGGTGCTGGGCAGTGCCGGCGATGTGCTGCACCGTAAAATGGGGCGCGTCACGGAGCCGGATCTGCGGGTGTGGGGCAGTCTGCGGTAGTATTTTGGTGCCCAGTGGGCCCGCCACACCGCCCCGCGCCAGCATCGGCAGCCCCTTGAAAATTCTTCGCACATGTGCCAAGGCGCGCAATATCCCCAAAGATATTGACAGATGCGCGCTTTTTGCGGCAAATCAGGGTAAATTCGCAGGACTAAAGAAAACAACCGTTGGAGATCCCATGGACCTGAGAAAACTGAAAACTCTGATTGACCTGGTGTCGGACTCGAATGTGTCAGAGCTTGAGATCACCGAGGCAGAAGGCAAGGTGCGCATCGTCAAGGGCATGGTGGGTGTACCCATGGCCCAGTATGCGCCCCAAATGGCCATGCAAGCCCATGCACCGGCCGCAGTCGTGGCGGCAGCTGTCGTGGCCGAGCCGCCGCCGCCCGCTGCCAGCACCGAACACGTCGTGAAGTCCCCGATGGTGGGGACGTTCTACCGCTCGGCTTCGCCGGGCGCCAAGCCTTTCGTGGAAGTCGGTGATTCGATCAAGGCTGGCGAGACCATCTGCATCGTCGAAGCGATGAAGATCCTCAACGAGATCGAAGCCGACAAGTCGGGTAAGGTGCACAAGATCCTGTGTGAAAACGGCCAGGCGGTCGAATACGGACAACCGATGTTCGTGATCGAGTAAGCGCGGGCACCGACACCCATGTTCAAGAAAATCCTGGTCGCCAATCGGGGCGAAATTGCGCTGCGGATCCAGCGCGCGTGCCGTGAACTGGGCGTTCGCGCCGTCATGGTGTATTCGGAGGCCGACCGCGAGGCGAAATACGTCAAATTGGCCGAAGAAGCCGTCTGTATCGGGCCCGCGCCATCCGCCCTGAGTTACCTCAACATGATAGCCATCATTTCGGCGGCTGAAGTCACGGATGCCGAAGCGATCCATCCGGGTTACGGCTTCCTGAGCGAGAACGCCGGCTTTGCCGAACGGGTCGAGAAAAGCGGCTTCCAGTTCATCGGCCCATCTCCGGAATCGATCCGGATCATGGGCGACAAGGTGTCCGCCAAGCAGGCCATGATCAAGGCAGGTGTACCTTGCGTGCCGGGCTCCGAAGGCGAGTTGCCGGACGACCCAGTGCAGGTCCGGCGCATTGCGCGCACTGTCGGCTACCCGGTCATCATCAAGGCAGCCGGCGGCGGCGGCGGGCGCGGCATGCGGGTGGTACACACCGAAGCCGCCCTGCTCAACGCCGTGCAGATGACCAAGGCAGAGGCTGGAGCGGCATTCGGCAATCCGTCGGTCTACATGGAAAAGTTCCTCCTGAACCCGCGCCACATCGAGATCCAGATCCTGGCGGACAAGTTCAGGAACGCCGTCTACCTGGGCGAACGCGACTGCTCCATGCAGCGCCGGCACCAGAAGGTCATCGAGGAAGCGCCCGCGCCGGGCATCGCCAGAAAACTCATCGAACGCATCGGGGAGCGCTGTGTCGCCGCCTGCAAGAAGATCGGGTACCGGGGTGCAGGCACCTTCGAGTTTCTCTATGAAAATGGCGAGTTCTATTTCATCGAGATGAACACCCGGGTCCAGGTGGAGCACCCGGTGACCGAACTGATCACCGGCATCGACATCGTCAAGACGCAGATCATGGTGGCCGCCGGTGAAAAGCTTCCGTTCACCCAGCGCCAGATCGAGATCCGCGGGCACGCCATCGAGTGCCGCGTCAACGCCGAAGACCCCTACAGCTTTGTACCGTCACCTGGGCGCATCACCATGTGGCACCCCCCCGGCGGCCCCGGCGTGCGCGTTGATTCACACGTGTACACCAACTATTTCGTGCCGCCCAACTACGACTCGATGATCGGAAAGATCATCGTGCATGGCGACACCCGCGACCAGGCGCTCGCGCGGATGCGCACGGCGCTCGGCGAAACGGTTATCGAGGGCATCAACACCAACATCCCTTTGCACCGCGAACTGATGCTCGATGCCAAGTTCATGGGGGGTGGGACCAACATCCACTACCTGGAAGAGTGGCTCGGCCACCATAAACGCTGAGACATTCCCGATGTTCGAGTTGAGCCTGCAGGTGCCTCAAGACCAGTTGGAAGCGGTGTCCGATGCACTGGAGGCCCTCGAGGCCCAGAGCGTGAGCGTCGAGGACGCCGATGCATTGACCGACGCCGAACAGGCGCTGTTCGGCGAGCCAGGAATGGCCCCCGTCCAGATCGGCTGGCGGCACTCGCAGGTGCGTGCGTTGTTCAGCAACCAGGTGCTGGCGCAGGATGCCGCCGACGTACTCGCCGCCCAGGACTTTTTTGCCCAGTGCCGGGTGTCAGGCATTGCCGCGGTGCCGCAACAGGATTGGGTTCGCCTGACACAGTCGCAATTCACGCCGGTTCCCATCACCCCGGATTTCTGGATCGTGCCCAGTTGGCACGCGCCGCCACCGGGCGCGCGCCAAGTGATCCGCCTCGATCCCGGGCTGGCATTTGGCACCGGAACCCACCCCACCACCGGCATGTGCCTGCACTGGATCGCCCAGGGGCGGGGCGACGCCATGCTGGGCCGCGTGCTGGACTACGGATGCGGCTCGGGCATTCTCGCCATAGCGGCAGCGATGTTCGGTGGCGACGGGGTAGACGCGGTGGACATCGACATTGCAGCCGTCGAGGCCGCAACCCAGAACGCGACCGCCAACGGCGTCAGCATCCGCTGTGGCTTGCCGGACATCGCCACTGGCCAATACCGCACGGTGCTGGCCAACATCCTGGCCACCCCGCTCAAGATCCTGGCGCCGTTGCTGTGCGCCCGTGTCGAACCCGGTGGGCGCCTGGTGCTGGCCGGGATCCTGGAGCGCCAGCAGGAGGAGTTGGCCGACGCCTACGCACCGTACACCAGGCTCACTGTTTCTGCCGCCCGGGATGGCTGGATCCTGATGACTGCGCAGCTCTGACGCGCCGGGCCGCACTACTACAATCCGCTGGCGATGAGTCTGATCACACGATGCCCGGCTTGCGAGACGATGTTCAAGGTCGTGCCAGACCAGCTCCGCATTTCCGAGGGCTGGGTGCGTTGTGGTCAATGCGCCGAGATTTTCAGCGCGTCGCAACAGCTGCTGACCCGACCGCGCCCGCTGCCCGAGGCAGGCCGCGCGTCTTCCGCAGTGGCGTATCCGCCAACCAAGCCACAACCGGCACCCAAGCCACAACAGGCGCCCAAGCCATTCGCGCCACCTGGCACCCCTCGGGCAGCAGCCCCTTTGCAGCCAGCCCACGAAGCTGCAACCGCCCCCCCCCGATTTGTCGCGCAAGAACCCCGACGGGCCGACCCCCCGCCCGTCGCCGACACCTGGCCCCAGGAGACATCGGCTGTCCCGGCACACCAAGTTTCGCTCCTGCAGGCAGGGGCGTCGACGAACACCTTCTGGCAACGACGGTCGGTGCGCATGCTGCTCACCCTGCTCGCGACTACCCTGGCAGCCGCTTTGGCGGCCCAACTCCTGATCCAGGAACGCAACCGGATTGCCCAGATCGAGCCCGCGACACGCCCTGTGCTTGTCGCCTTGTGCGCACTTGCCCAATGTGAGTTGGGGCCATTGAAGCAGATCGAATCGATCGTGATCGACAGTTCCTCCTTTGCCAATCTGCGCGCCGAGAACTACCGGCTCGAATTTTCACTGCGCAACACCGCCACGCTCGATGTCGCGATGCCCTCGATCGAGTTGTCGCTGACAGACGCCCAGGACCAGACGCTGGTTCGGCGGGTGATTCGGCCCGACGAATTCGGCGCCCCGACTCCTGCGCTGCCCACGGACTCCAGCTGGAGCGGCGCCCTGACGCTGAACGTCAAGCTCGCCAAAAACATGGAACGCATCGCAGGTTACCGGCTGCTCGCCTTCTATCCCTGAAACCATCCCTCCCCCCACCAAGACACTCCATGGCATCCATCATTTGCGGCTCGCTCGCGTTCGACACCATCATGAACTTCGAGGGTCGATTTGCACAGCAAATCATGCCCGACCAGCTCCACATCCTGAACGTGTCGTTCCTGGTGCCATCCCTGCGCCGGGACTTCGGCGGATGCGCCGGCAACATCGCGTATGCACTGAAGCTCCTGGGCGGAACACCGTTGCCGATGGCCACGGTCGGTCAGGACGGTGGTGGTTATCTCGAGCGGCTTGCCGGGCAAGGCATCAGCTGCGAATTCGTGCGCTCCGTTCCAGACACCTACACCGCCCAGGCGATGATCATCACCGACATCGACAACAACCAGATCAATGGTTTCCACCCCGGCGCGATGGAACAGGCCTGGCAGAACCGGATCACTGCGCGCAGCGACATCAAGCTCGGCATCATCGCTCCCGACGGTCGGGACGCCATGCTCCAGCACGCCGAGCAGTTTGCTGCGGCCAACATTCCCTTTGTCTTCGATCCGGGCCAGCAACTTCCGCGTTTCGACGGCGCGGAGTTGCGCAGTTTTGTGGGTCAGGCCACCTGGGTTGCCGTGAACGACTATGAAGGCAAGATGCTGAGTGAGCGCACCGGCTGGGACAACGCCGAGATATCGCGCCAGGTGAAGGGCTTGATCGTCACGCTGGGGGCAGAAGGCAGCGATGTCTGGGTGGACGGCCACAAGACCCACGTGGCGGCGGTTCCGGCCACCTCCGTTGTCGACCCTACCGGTTGCGGTGATGCCTACCGTGGCGCCTTGCTCTTCGGCCTGGAGCAGGGCTGGTCACTGGAGCGCTGCGCCGCACTCGGCAACCAGCTGGGCTCGGTGAAGATCGCCCATCGCGGGCCCCAGAACTACAACTTTGCGCTGGCCGACGCCCACCTGCCTGAATGAAAAAAGCCCGGGGCCTTTCGACACCGGGCTTGACTAACCAACCGCTGAAACCGCTCAGGGCTTGCTGGCTGTTGGAAACGGCCAGGCCGCCTGCGGGTTCAGAGTTGTCTGAGCTGCAGGGGCTGCGGGTGCAGCGGGGGCAGGCGCTGCAGGGGCAGCGGGTGCTTTCGCGGCTTTCTTCGCAGCCGGCTTCTTGGCTGCTTTCTTGGCTGCTGGCTTCTTGGCTGCTGGCTTTTTGGCTGCAGCGGCCTTCTTGGCCGGAGCAGCTTTCTTTGCCGCTACCTTCTTGGCCGGGGCAGCTTTCTTTGCAGCTGCTTTCTTCGCAGGTGCAGCCTTCTTGGCCGGGGCTGCCTTCTTAGCAGGCGCCGCCTTCTTTGCGGCGGCTTTCTTGGCCGGTGCCGCCTTCTTCGCTGGTGCAGCCTTTTTTGCGGCCGGTGCAGCTTTCTTCGCTGGTGCGGCCTTTTTTGCGGCCGGTTTTTTTGCAGTTGCCATTATTTTCTCCTTGATCAAATAACAAAGAGCACTTCATGCGAGTTGGAGTGCATGAAGCGATCCATGGTGTTGGGTTGAATCCCAGCACCATGAACTCGGTGACACAAGCCGGCACCGCACCCAATGGTGCGTGCGCCAGATTGTGAAATTGGTAAAGCCATGGACATGTGTCGCGCTTAATCCCAGGAAAGGGCACCACCCGACTGGTACTCGATCACACGGGTCTCGAAGAAGTTGCGCTCCTTCTTCAGGTCGATCATCTCGCTCATCCATGGAAACGGGTTTTCCTCGTTGGGGAACAAGGCCTCCAGGCCGATCTGGGTGGCGCGGCGGTTGGCGATGTAACGCAGGTACCCCTTGAACATCGAGGCGTTCATGCCCAGCACGCCACGCGGCATGGTGTCTTCGGCGTATTTGTATTCGAGCTCGACCGCCTGCGTGAACAACGCGTTGATCTCGACCTTGAACGCCGGCGTCCACAACAGCGGATTCTCGAGCTTGATCTGGTTGATCAGGTCGATGCCGAAATTGCAGTGCATGGACTCGTCGCGCAGGATGTACTGGTACTGCTCTGCGGCACCCGTCATCTTGTTCTGCCGCCCGAGCGCCAGGATCTGCGTGAAACCCACATAGAAGAACAGGCCTTCCATCAGGCATGCGAAGACGATCAGCGACTTCAGGAGTTTTTGGTCGTTCTCCAGCGTTCCGGTCTTGAAATGCGGGTCTGTCAGCGTCTCGATGAACGGGATCAGGAACTGGTCCTTGTTGCGGATCGATTCGACTTCGTTGTAGGCGCTGAAGATTTCGCCTTCGTCCAGCCCCAGCGACTCGACGATGTACTGGTAGGCGTGGGTGTGGATGGCCTCCTCGAACGCCTGGCGCAGCAGGAACTGCCGGCACTCGGGCGCCGTGATGTGGCGGTAGCTGCCCAGCACGATGTTGTTGGCGGCGAGTGAGTCTGCAGTGACGAAGAAACCCAGGTTGCGCTTGATGATGCGACGCTCGTCGTCGGTCAGGCCGTTGGGATCTTTCCACAACGCGATGTCACGCGTCATGTTGACCTCTTGTGGCATCCAGTGGTTGGCGCAGCTGGCCAGGTATTTTTCCCAGGCCCACTTGTACTTGAACGGCACCAGCTGGTTGACGTCGGTCTGCCCGTTGATGATGCGCTTGTCGGCGGCACGCACACGCCGTGGAGGAGCAATGGCCGCGGCAACGGCAAGCTGCGCGCCATCGTGCAGCATGCGGATTTCAGGTGCGTTTGGAGGTGGGTCCATCGAGCGGCTTCCGGAGGAGCCGCGGGTCAAAGGCGTTGGCGATGTGGGCTTGACTTCTTCGTCCCAGGTCAGCATAGATGGTTCCAATCAGCGAATTATGAGAGCAGCGACGTGAAATGAAAAGTGTTCATTCACATCGCCGCGATTTTGTGTTGTTCAATTGCATCGGGTGGCAACCGGACACGCATCATTGGCAAGCTTCACACGTCGGATCATCAATCCCGCAGAACTTGATATCGGTGGCCGCCTCGACCGCCATCTGGCTCTGCGCCGTGACCGCGGCCTTGTCGAGCGCACTCAGCGACGCGCCACCGGAGCGCGGCTCCATGCCCGAGGACACTGCGTTCATGCGCCCAGCGGTCACAGTCGATTTTTCGGCGTGTGTTGCCGACATGGTGCGCAGGTAATAGGTGGTCTTGAGGCCACGCACCCATGCGAGCTTGTAGGTGTCGTCGAGTTTCTTGCCCGATGCACCGGCCATGTAGATATTCAGCGACTGCGCCTGGTCGATCCACTTCTGGCGGCGCGCGGCAGCCTCCACCAGCCAGTGGGTTTCGATCTCGAAGGCAGTGGCGTACAGCGACTTGATTTCATCCGGAACGCGGTCGATGGGACGCAGCGAACCATCGAAATGTTTCAGGTCCATGACCATCACGTCGTCCCACAGCCCCAGGCGCTTGAGGTCGTGCACCAGGCCGTTGTTGATGATGGTGAACTCGCCCGACAGGTTGGACTTGACGGACAGGTTCCCGAAACAGGGCTCGATCGACGCATCGACGCCAATGATGTTGGAGATGGTGGCCGTCGGCGCGATAGCCACGCAGTTGGAGTTGCGCATGCCGTCGGCTGCGATCTTGCGGCGCAGTGCGTCCCAGTCGAGGGTGGAGGAGCGGTCTACCTCGACGTAGCCGCCACGCTCCTTGGCCAGCATGTCCAGCGTGTCAAGGGGCAGGATGCCGCGGTCCCACAGGGAGCCGGGGTAGCTGGAGTAACGGCCGCGCTCGCGTGCCAGTTCGGTCGAGGCCCAATAGGCGTAGTAGCAGATCGCCTCCATCGACTGGTCGGCGAACTCGATCGCAGCCTGGCTCGCGTACGGAATGCGCAGCTTGTACAGGCAGTCCTGGAACGCCATCAGGCCCAGGCCGACCGGGCGGTGGCGCACGTTGGAGTCACGCGCCTTCTTGACCGCGTAGTAGTTGATGTCGATGACGTTGTCGAGCATGCGCATCGCGATGGACACGGTCCTGCGCAGTTTGTCGTGGTCGATGGCGCCATCCTTCAGGTGGCGCACCAGGTTGATGGAGCCCAGGTTGCAGACCGCGGTTTCGGTGTCGCTGGTGTTCAGCGTGATCTCGGTGCACAGGTTCGACGAATGCACCACGCCGACATGCTGCTGGGGCGAGCGGATGTTGCATGCGTCCTTGAAGGTGATCCAGGGATGGCCGGTCTCGAACAGCATGGTGAGCATCTTGCGCCACAGGTCGGCCGCAGGCAGGGTGCGAGAGGGCTTGATCTCGCCACGCGCGGCCTTCTCTTCGTAGGCCACATAGGCGCGCTCGAAAGCGGCGCCGAACAGGTCATGCAGGTCAGGCACGCTGGAGGGCGAGAAAAGCGTCCAGGAACCTTTTTCCATCACCCGGCGCATGAACAGGTCGGGAATCCAGTTGGCGGTGTTCATGTCGTGCGCACGGCGCCGGTCGTCGCCGGTGTTCTTGCGCAACTCGAGGAATTCCTCCAGGTCGAGGTGCCAGGCCTCCAGGTAGGTGCAGACGGCGCCCTTGCGCTTGCCACCCTGGTTCACGGCTACCGCAGTGTCGTTGACCACCTTGAGGAAAGGCACCACGCCCTGTGATTCGCCGTTCGTTCCCTTGATGTGGGAGCCGAGCGCACGCACACGGGTCCAGTCATTGCCAAGGCCGCCGGCGAACTTGGACAACAGCGCGTTTTCCTTGATCGAATCGTAGATCCCTTCCAGGTCGTCGGGTACGGTCGTGAGGTAACAGGATGAGAGTTGGGAGCGCAGCGTGCCGCTGTTGAACAGCGTCGGCGTGCTGGACATGAAGTCGAAAGACGACATGATCTCGTAGAACTCGATCGCCCGGGCTTCGCGGTCGATTTCGTTGAGCGACAGGCCCATGGCCACCCGCATGAAAAACGCCTGGGGCAACTCGATGCGGGACTTTTCCACGTGCAGAAAGTAGCGGTCGTACAGCGTCTGCAGGCCCAGGTAATCGAATTGCAGGTCGCGCTCGGCCTTGAGCGCGGCGCCCAGCCGAACGAGGTCGAACTGCAGCAGTTTTTCGTCGAGCAACTCGGCATCGACACCCTTGCGGATGAATTGGGGAAAGTACTCGACATAGGCCTCGCCCATCTGGGCCTGGGGCACATCCTTGCCCAGGACTTCCTTGGCGATCGTGTGGAACAGCAGCCGTGCCGTTGCATAGGTGTAGCCGGGGTCTTTCTCGATCAGGGTGCGGGCGGCCAGAACCGACGCCTTGTAGACCTCGTCCATCGGAACACCGTCATAGAGGTTGCGCAGCGTCTCGGCGAGGATCGGGTCCGGGCGGATGTCGTCGCCCAGGCCGGCGCAGGCGGACCCGACCAGGCCCTTGAGCCAGTGCATGTCGAGCAGCACGCGGCGCCCGCCGTCCACCACATGCAGGGCCGGCGCCTTGGGCGTGGCCTCTTCGGTCTTGCGGGCCCGCTCCTGGGTGCGTTTTTCGCGGTACAGCACATAGGCGCGGGCGATCTCGTGGTGACCACTGCGCATCAGGCCCAGCTCGACATGGTCCTGGACATCCTCGATGTGGAAAGTGCCGCCACCCGGGCGCGAACGCACCAGGGCGCGGATGACGACCTGGGTCAATCCGTCGACGACCTCGCGCACGCTGGCAGATGCCGCGCCCTGGGTGCCGTGCACCGCCAGAAAGGCCTTCATCATCGCCACCGCGATCTTGGCGGGCTCGAATGGAACCACCGCACCATTGCGCCGGATGATCTGGTATTGGCTCAGCGGAACGGCAGCGGCGCCGTGCGCGCCTTCCAGGCCCAGTGCGCTGGCGGTTCCGGAGTGAAAGGTGGGGGGTGAACTCAAGGCAATCAGCATTATTTCCTCGTCTCTGACAAGCATATTGTTGGAATTTTCCGGTTCGCAAGCAGGCGGCCCATTGAAAAGCAAGCCCGGCGTAGCTCCGACCAGCGCACACTATATATGGGGTCAAGACCGAACACAAGCCACTACCGGTAGTGTACCGACAGGTTTCGCGACAAATTGGCAAAAGCCGGTTTTGGGGCTTGCGCGGGGCGATCGGTCGGCAGGGCTTTGCCAGCTTGGCACCGCAGCGGAAAAACCAGCAACGACGAGGCTTTGCCGGGATTTTTGCCGGCCTGGCCGCATGCCGCCTGCGTTTCAGGCGCAAGCGGGTCAGTCGGGCTCGTCCTGGGTTTCGGGACTGGCCGGAACGTCGATGTGCAGCCGTGCGATGCGGTAGCGGATCTGGCGCAGGCTCAGGCCCAGGCGCGCAGCCGCTGCGGTGCGGTTGAAGCCTGTTTCGCGCAGGGTCTGCACCAGTATCTCCCGCTCCTGGCGGTCCATGTGGCTTTGCAGGTCGGAAGGAATGCCCACCGGCGCCGGTTGTGCCGCGTCGGCGCTGCGCGCCACTTCGGCGGCCATCGAAAGGGGCGCGGGAATCGCGTGTTCATTCAGGATGTCCACCTGCAGGTCGTTGCCTTCACTCAGCGCCACGGCGCGGTGCAGCAGGTTCTCGAGTTCCCGCACGTTGCCCTTGAGGGGGGCAAGGCAGATCTGTTCGAGCATGCTGGGCGACAGTGTGGGCACCTCGATGCCGGACTCATCGGCGATACGCGCCAGAAGGCTCTCGCACAGGGCGGGCAAATCGTCCAGACGCTCGCGCAGCGGCGGGATATGGATGTCGATCACATTGAGGCGGTAAAACAGGTCCTGGCGAAAACGCCCGGCCTGGACGTCGGCTGCGAGGTCGCGGTGGGTCGCGCTGATGATGCGCACATCGACCGGCTCCTCTTGCGGCGAACCCACCGGCCGCACGCAGCGCTCCTGCACCGCGCGCAACAGCTTGGACTGCATTGGCAGCGGCAGGTCGCCGATCTCGTCGAGAAACAGGCTGCCACCTCGCGCGGCCTGGAAGAAACCGTCGCGGTCCTGGTTGGCGCCAGTGAAAGCGCCTTTCTTGACCCCGAAAAACTCGGACTCCAGCAGATTCTCGGGGATCGCGCTGCAGTTCACAGCCACCAGCGGGCTTGCGGCCCGGTGGCTGCTGGCATGCAGCGCGCGGGCGACCAGTTCCTTGCCGGTACCCGACTCTCCGGTCACGAGCACCGGGGCCATCGAACGCGCAACCTTGGCCACCCGCTCCTTGACCTGGCGCATCGCCACCGACGCGCCCACCAGCCGTTGCAGCGCGGCCTCGCCGATGGCCTCAAGCGTGTCCGTGCGGCGCCGGTTGGCGCCCGCGAGCGGGCCAGGCGCCGCATGCCGGCGCCCGGCCCACGCATCGCCGCGTGCACCCTGAACGGCCGACGCGACCACTGCGCGGAACTGCTTCACATCCACCGGCTTGGTCAGGTAGTCGAACGCGCCTGTCTTGAGCGACTCCACGGCGTTCTCGGCCGACCCATAGGCCGTGATGACCACACACCGTTCGGTCCGGTGCTGGTCGCGGCACAGGTGCAGCAGGCTGGTGCCGAGCCCGTCAGGCAAGCGCATGTCGGTCACAACCACATCGAAGCGCTGTCTGGCGAGAAGTTCGCGTGCCTCACCGAGGGTGCCCACGCCCACCACGCAATACCCTTCGCGCACCAGGGCCAGCTCGTACAGTGCGCGCAGATCCGGCTCGTCGTCCACCAAGAGGATCTGCACATCATTGGGCGGCGTTCTGGTGTTCACTGGTGTACCTTCGTGCTCTGCGCCATTTTGGCAGATGTGAACAGCGCGGCATGCTCCTCGCCGGCCGCGTCCATGGTGACCAGGAACTCGTTGCCGTCCGCCGGCACGCCCTGCCGGAGCCGGCGCGTGCGCTCGAAGCCGATGGTTGCGCCCTGCCCCTCGCACAGCTCCCGGCAGATGTACAAACCCAGCCCGGTCGAGCGGCTCTCGGACGAAAAGAAGGGCTCGAACAAATGCCGCTCCACCGAGGGCTCCATCGGCTGGCCATCGCTCCACACACCCAGCACCACGCTGTGCGCCCTGGAGACACTGGTGGACAGCTGGATGGCATGCGGCTTCGTGCTCGCATAACGGCGCGCGTTGTCGAGCAGGTTGATCAACACGCGGCGCAGGTGCTCCGGGTCGAACAGGACCACGGGGTTGGCAACACACAGGTCCACCAGCAGCAGCGCCTTGTCGCCGACCTGCAGTGCCCACTCCTGGCAGGCAAGGCCCACTGCCTCGTTGAGCCGCAACCGGACGCGGGCGTGCGGGTCGCGCTGGTCCTGCGCCCGCGCGATGTTCAGGATTTCGTCCACGATACCCTCCAGCCGCAGCGCGTTTTGCTGCACTATCTGGGTCAGCCGCCGCAACCGGGGCTCGGCGATGTCTTCGTCCAGAAGGGCATTCGCCTGCACGATGGCTGCCAGTGGATTGCGAATTTCGTGCGCCACGGCGGTCGACATGCGTCCCATGCTCACCAGTCTTTCGGTGCGCATGCGCGCCTCGAGCTCGCGCTGGTCCTGGAGAAAGACGACACACAGGCGTTCGGCGGATTCAGTGTCGGTGTCTGTCATGCGGGTGCGCACATGCAGGCGCTGCGGCCCGGTGCCAGCATGGCGCAACACGACACCTGAGCGCTGCCCCTGGTTGGCGGTAAAACTGGAGGCAACCAGCGCCAGCAGTTCGCTCCATCCGGGCTCGGATGCAAGATCGAACGCCGCCAGCAGCGGTGTGCCCTGCTCACGCCCGAGCAGGCGGGCCGCAGCCGGGTTGGCGGCCCACACCAGGCCCGGGCTGCCCACCACCATGATGCCGTCGTTGAGCGATTCGATCACCAGTTCGTTCACCTGACGCTGCACACGCACCGCCAGGCGGCTGCGTTGCGAGCGCTGCTCCTCGCTGGCAAGCCGGGCCGACAACTGGGTTGACAGGAATGCGATCAGGAAATAACCGGCGCCGGTCAGCGCGGTCTGCGCCAGCATGGGCGCAGCGTCTGTCGCCTGGCCCAGCGACACGACACCGGCGTGGGTCAGCAACAGCAGCGTGGCGCCGGCCGCCGTGCCCATTGCCAGCGCCAGGCTGCCAAGCACCGCCGCCAGCAGCACCGGCAAGGCCAGCAGCGGGGCGTAGTTGATGCCCGACTGGCCCTGCACGAACTGCAACACCCCGAATGCAGCCAGATCGACGCCGATGGTCCACAACCATTGCGGGTCGAAGCTGCGTCCAAGCCGGCGCGGCCGGCCCAGCCAGCGCGCGCCCAACGCGGCCAACAGGTATGCGCCGCACACGGTGGTCAGCAGCCAGTCGTGCGACTGCCCCAGCGTGTGGAGCACCGCCTGCAGCAGCACGAGCACCAGGCCCAGTGTCACCCGCGCGGTCATGAACCCGCGCCACAGGCGGACAAACTCGATCGGGTCCTCCAGGGAGGGTGCGGGGCCTGCCGGATGCCGGGAGTCCAGCCAGGAAGGTGCTTCGGGGGACGCCATCCGCGGCCTGGTCAGGGTTCGGCCTGCTGGCGGTGCTGCGCCGTGCAATAGACGCCGAGTTTTCCAGTGACCGAATCGGTGCTGGGGCAATGCAGCCCACACTTTGCACACTGCACCATCTCGATCGCGGGGGTGTCACTGGCACCCTTGGCAGGACCGGGTTTCGCGGCTGGCGGCTTCTGGCCGATACGCCTCGAGCGCCAGACAAAAAAACCAATCAACACCACAGCAAAAACAAGCAGAAACTTCATGGCATGCGTCCGAGAACGACTTCAAGCACGAAGCGAGAGCCGACATAAGCCAGGAACAGAAGGCCGGCGCCCGCGTACAGCATGCGCATCGCACGCCGCCCGCGCCACCCGAATCGCGTGCGCCCGACCAGCAGCAACGCAAAAGCAAGCCAGGAAAGGATCGAAAAAATTGTCTTGTGGTCCCAGCGCATCGCAGTACCCTGCCCGTAGAGCGCCTCGCGAAACACCAATGCGACCAGCAGACTTGCGCTCAGGAGCGCGAACCCTGCGCCAACAAAACGAAACGTCAGGCGCTCGATCATCAGCAGCGGCATGCCACCGCCCAGGTTGGCGGCCTGGCGCATGCGCCATTCGGTGCGCCCCATGTACAAGGCATGCGCCACTGCGACGCCAAACAGGCCATACGAGGCAATCCCCAGCGCCCAATGCAAAGGCAGCCAGACCGAGGTGCTTGGCGGCAGGGGCGCCCCGGGAAACACCATGGCCAGCAGCACGACCACCGACCCCAGCAGGCACAAGGACCAGCGGATCTTGAGTTGCGGATAGAAGTGGTTCTCCACGGCAACCACCGCCGCGATCAGCCAGACCGTGACGGACAGGGCCGAGGCAAAGCCGAAACGCGACGCGTCGCCGGAAAACCCGCCCGCCAGCAACACCGCGTGTACCAACCAGGTGAGAAGCGCGATCAGGCGTGCCGCCGTTTCCCGGTTGCGCAAGGCCAGCGCCGGCACCAGGTAGCCCACGGCGACCATCAGGCTCAGACTGGAAACGGCGTCACTGGCTAGAATCATGGCTACAGTTTAGCGTTTCGACTGACTCCTTCGCGCACCGCAGCCCCAAGCAAACGCACCCCCTTCCTCAAAGCACCCATGGCCTCATCGCTCTCCGACAAACTATCGCGCCTCGTCAAGGAAATACGGGGCCAGGCACGGATCACCGAATCCAACGTGGCCGACATGCTGCGCGAAGTCCGCATGGCCCTGCTTGAAGCCGACGTGGCCCTGCCCGTGGTGCGCGACTTCATCGCCCGCGTCAAGGAAAAGGCGCTCGGCCAGGAGGTGCTGGGCTCCCTGTCACCAGGCCAGGCGATGGTGGGCATCGTCAACCGCGAACTCGCCGCCACCATGGGCGACGGTGTCAGCGACATCAACCTGGCGGCGCAACCGCCGGCGGTGATCCTGATGGCCGGCCTGCAGGGTTCGGGCAAGACGACCAGCACCGCCAAGCTGGCCAAGTACCTGATCGAAAAGCGCAAAAAGAAGGTTTTGACTGTCTCCGGCGACGTCTACCGGCCCGCCGCCATCGAGCAGCTCAAAACCGTGACGCAACAGGCCGGCGCCGAGTGGTTCCCCAGCACACCTGACCAGAAACCGCTGGACATCGGCCTGGCTGCACTGGACTACGCGCGCAAGCACTACTTCGACGTGCTGCTGGTCGACACCGCCGGCCGGCTTGCGATCGATGACGTGCTGATGCGCGAGCTCAAGGACCTGCACCAGGCGCTGAACCCGGTCGAGACACTGTTCGTGGTCGACGCCATGCAGGGCCAGGACGCCATCAACACCGCCCGCGCCTTCAGCGCGACCTTGCCCCTGACAGGCATCATCCTGACCAAGACCGACGGCGACTCCCGCGGTGGCGCAGCGCTCTCCGTGCGCCAGGTCACCGGTGCGCCGATCAAGTTTTCGGGCACCAGCGAGAAGATCGACGGCCTGGAGGTGTTCGACGCCCAGCGCCATGCCGGCCGCATCCTGGGCATGGGCGATATCCTCGCGCTGGTGGAGCAGGTCACCTCGGGTGTCGACCTGCAGGCCGCGCAGCAACTCGCCGCCAAGGTCAAGAGCGGCGCCGGTTTCGACCTCAACGACTTCCTGGCGCAGATTCAGCAAATGAAACAGATGGGCGGCTTGTCCAGCCTGATGGACAAGTTGCCCGCTGCGATGGCCGCCAAGGCCGGCCAGGTCGACATGGACCGGGCCGAGAAAGACATCCGGCGCAAGGAAGGCATCATCCACAGCATGACACCGCTGGAGCGCCGCAAGCCCGAGCTGATCAAGGCCACCCGCAAGCGGCGCATCGCGACCGGCGCCGGCGTGCATGTTCAGGAGGTCAACCGCATGCTCAAGGAGTTCGAGCAGATGCAGGACATGATGAAGAAGATGAAGGGTGGCGGGATGATGAAGATGATGAAACGCATGGCCGCCATGAAAGGCATGAAGGGCATGCCCGGGATGCCTTTCTAAGGGCGCCGCCCCGGGTCAGCCGGCCATCTCGCGCACCAGCACCTCGCCGCGCAGCCCGCGCTGCGATGCCTCGGTGATGCGCACATCGACCATCTGCCCCACCAGACGTGCCGGGCCGGCAAAAACAACGGCCCGGTTGCACTCCGCGCGGCCGAACAACTCGTCCGCATTTTTGCGCGCCGCGCCCTCGACCAGCACGCGCTGCACCGTGCCCAGCCGGCTGGCGCTGAGCGCCCGCACGTTCGCGTCGATCGCCGCCTGCAGCCGCTGCAGCCGCTCCAGCTTGACGGCGTGCGGCGTGTCATCGTGCAGCGCCGCTGCCGGCGTTCCGGGCCGCGGGCTGAAGATGAAACTGAAAGAGCTGTCGTAACCCACGTCGCCGATCAGCTTCATCATGCGCTCGAAGTCGTCCGCGGTCTCCCCTGGGAACCCGACGATGAAGTCGCTGGAGAGCGCAAGGTCGGGCCGGATGGCGCGCAGCTTGCGCACAGTCGACTTGTATTCCATGGCGGTGTAGCCACGTTTCATCGCCATCAGGATGCGGTCCGAGCCATGCTGCACCGGCAGATGCAGGTGGTTGACCAGCTTGGAGACCTTGCCATACACGGCAATCAGGGCCGGCGTGAATTCATTCGGATGGCTGGTGGTGTAACGGATGCGCCCGATGCCGGGAATGTCGGCCACATACTCGATCAGGGTGGCGAGGTCGGCCAGCTCCGTGGTGTCGCCCATCGGCGCGCGGTAGGCATTGACGTTCTGCCCCAGCAGGGTCACCTCGCGCACACCCTGGTCGGCCAGGCCGGCGATTTCAACCAGCACATCGTCGAACGGCCGCGACACCTCTTCGCCCCGGGTATACGGCACCACACAATAACTGCAGTATTTGGAGCATCCCTCCATGATGCTGACAAACGCGGTCGCACCCTCGACACGCGCTGGCGGCAGGTGGTCGAACTTCTCGATCTCGGGGAAACTGATGTCGACCTGCGGGCGGCCCTGCAGTTGGCGCTGGCGCAACAACTCAGGCAGGCGGTGCAGCGTTTGCGGCCCGAACACCACGTCCACATACGGCGCGCGGTCGATGATCGCCGCACCTTCCTGGCTCGCCACACAGCCCCCCACACCAATTTGCACGCCACGCTTCTTGAGGTGCTTGATGCGGCCAAGATCGGAGAACACTTTTTCCTGCGCCTTCTCGCGCACCGAGCAGGTATTGAACAGGATCAGGTCGGCCTGCTGCAGGTCCTGCGTCGGCTCGTAACCCTCGGCGGCGCGCAACACGTCGACCATCTTGTCCGAGTCGTATTCGTTCATCTGGCAACCGAAGGTCTTGATGAATACTTTCTTGCTCATGGGGAACTGCGCTTTCTTGGGGGCTGTCGGGTTGGCGGTGTGGCGGATCAGCGCCGGGGCAATGGCTCGGGGCCCTGGCGGCCCGCTGTAACCGGACTACTGCTTGGGGAACTTTGGCAACTGGTGGAACGGCGTCTTGCCGTCATCGGTCTTGGGCTTGTCACCGATCGATCCGAAAGTGAAGTTGACAACCGGCTCCATGCCGCTGCGTTTCTCGGCCACCTCGCGCTCCGTCAACAGCCAGACATCCTTGATCAGGCCCTGTGGCTCGCGCACGTAGTTGACGATGTAGGTCTCACCCACGAGTGACCCGGACAACACCAGGGTGTTGGTCAGCCCGCGGATACGCACGCCAGGGGCGAGGCGCTCCGGGTTGCCATTGAGCAACACATCCGGAGGCCGGGTCACGGCCAGGGTGGCGCGTTTGGCGGCCAGGGGGAACTCGCGCACGCCCGGCGGCGGCGGCTGGGCGCCAGCATGGTCTGGCAGCGACAACCCGAGCAGCACCAGCACCAGGGCGAAAAATGACGGCGTGTGTGTACAGCGGTTCATGGTGTTCATCCAGAGGCTGTTGATGGAATATGGCCCCAAGGCCGGTGCGTGGAGTGTAACTTCCGGCACCACTGGCAGGATACCGCAAGCTCACCTACCATCGACCAGACATTGCGATTCACACGGAGGCACGCCATGCCACTCACGCGACGACAGACCCTCTTGGCCGGCCTTGCGCCCTGGCAGACCGTGCCGGCGCGCTCGGCCGACACCGGTGTCGCGGCGCTGCTTCGTGCCGGTGGCGCCGTCGCCGCATTCCGCCATGCCCTTGCCCCCGGGACCTTCGACCCGCCGGGTTTCGCACTGGGCATCTGCGCCACACAGCGCAATCTCAGCGACGAAGGCCGTGCACAGGCGCGTGCCATCGGCGCATGGTTCACCGCGCAGGGATTGCGGCCGTCGCGCGTGCGGTCCAGCCCCTGGTGCCGGTGCATCGATACCGCAACTCTGGCCTTCGGGTCGGCCCAGCCCTGGCCCGCGCTCGGATCGCCCGCAGGCCAAAGTGCCGGGACGCACGCAGCCCACCTGAAGGAGTTGCGGCAAGCACTCGCTGGCGCCGCCCGCCAGCGCGGCAGCTTTGAAGTCTGGGTCACGCACATGTTCGTGATAGCGGACCTGACCGGCCAGAACACCGACTCGGGAGACGGTCTGTTGCTGGCGCCTGGAGACGGGGGCCGGGTGAAGATTCTGGCGCAGTTGGAGTTGCGCTGAGTACCCGGTTGCCCAGTACCGGCACTCGGTTACGATGTCTCCGACCCAATGCCCTCACGCCGCACCATGCAAGCACCGGCTTCACCCCCGCCCGCCCTGGACCACCGAACCTGCGGCGCCTGCGGCGCCAGCGTGCACCGCGCCGATGTCCACAAGAACCGCTACGGCCAGTACATCTGCAACAACTGCCGCGCCGACGGCGTGCGCGCGGTCGGTCGCCAGCGCTTGCGCCACATGCTCAAACGTATGCCGACCGGCTTGTTTGCGTTCATCGTGGTGGTGCTGGTGCTGGTGCTCGTTCCCCTGGCATTTTTCCTGCTGGCGCAGTTGCACACCTATTCGAACACCGGCATGGTGGGCGACCTCAAGGCCATGGTGCGCTCCATCAACCAGATGGCGCGCTGAAACGCGCCGGGTGGTGCCGCAAGGTCGCGGCCTCCAGCAGCAGTTCCTGGTCTGCCACCGAAAGCCCCATGCCACGCGCAATCAGCTCCGAATAGTGGGCCATGCGCAGGATGTGGCCACCGGTCTCCGGATCCCGGTATTCGGCCGCCCTGGAGAGCCGCACGACGGTCTCGCGCTCGCGCTGCACCACTGCCAGCGTCGCCTTGCGCACCTCCTCGGCCAGCCAGCCGGCCCGGTCGGCGAGCTGGCGCCGAATGTCACCCAGAGCCAGCATGTTGCTGCTGCGCGCCAGAAATTCCACCGTGTCCACGGGTTTGGTCAGAAAATCGGTGGCGCCGGCACCGAGCGCGCGGTAACGCACATGTTTCTGTTCATTGGCCGTGACCATGAGGATCGGCACGCCCTCCCGGCCGGGGGTGGCCCGCAGCGCCTGGATGAAGGCAATACCGTCCAGGCCGGGCATCATGTAATCGACGATCACCAGGTCGGGTTCTTGGCTCTGGGCCCAGGCAAGGGCCGCAACCGGCTCGGGAAAGCTCCTGGACTCGCATTCGGGCAGCTTGCGCACCAGTGCCTCGAACAGGACCAGGTTGATTTCGTTGTCGTCAACAATCAGAACCTTGTGCATGGTCTGGCCTCACGCGGGGATTCGCCGCAAAGCGTCGATCACATGATCGACTTCGTTTGCCAACAACCCCAGTGTCAGGGCGGCTTGCGGCAGGTTGCCATCCTCGGCGAGTGATTCCAGGCGCTGG
Source organism: Rhodoferax sp. OV413 (assembly GCA_945861785.1). GTDB lineage: Bacteria > Pseudomonadota > Gammaproteobacteria > Burkholderiales > Burkholderiaceae_C > CAISIP01. The sequence goes on from CAMAWD010000017.1 coordinate 45,736, forward strand.
GCCAGTTGCACCGCCGGCCGCGCACCGAACATCGACAGTGTGCCCTTGAGCGCGTGGGCAACGTACAGCAGTGGTTGCGGGTCGGATTGCTGCAGCGCCAGTTGCATCTTGTGCAAATCCTTTGGCCATTGCACCGTGAAGGCGGCGGAGATGATTTCCACCACCTCCTGGTCGGCGGCCCGGAGTGCCAGGTGGTAGTCGAAATGCACAGCCACCACCACCGGCGCTGCGGGGGCCTTGCGCTGACCCGGATGGTTCAAGGCGGCATCGGCACCAGGCACATCGCGCTGCAACATCTGGCGCAGTGCCGCAGGCTCGAACGGCTTGGAAATATAGTCGTCCATACCGGCCTCGATGCAGCGATCGCGGTCGCTTTGCATCGCGTTCGCGGTCATGGCGATGATGGGGGTTCGGGGCGCGGACTCCAGCGCACGCCAGCGCCGCGTTGCCTCCAGCCCGTCCATCACCGGCATCATCATGTCCATCAGCACCACGTCGAAACGTTTCGCTTGCAGGCGCTCCAGGGCCAGTGCCCCGTTTTCAGCCAGCGTCACGCGGTGGCCCCAGCGTCGAAGCAAAGCGGTGGCAAGCATCTGGTTCACGGCCTGGTCTTCCACCAGCAGCACGTCCAGGCTGTTGCGTTGGTCCGCCACCAGGTGCCGCGTAACCAGTGGTGCATTGGCTGCCATCGGCACCTGGCGCACACGCCGGAGCACAGACAGCAGTTCTTCGCGGGTGAAGGGCTTGGTCAGGTAGGCTGCAAAACCCACATCCCGCGAGCGCCGGGCGTCGCCCTTGATGCCGGCCGACGACAACATCACCAGCGCCATATCGGCGCAGCCTGGAATGTCGCGCAGGGCCTGGGCTGTGGCAAGTCCGTCCAGCCCGGGCATCTGGCCATCCAGCAGAACCAGCTCGCAGGGAACGGTGCCTTCGCCCGCATGCCTGCGCAGCCAGTCGAGGGCAGCCGCGCCGGACGCACAGGCCACCGGCGCCATTCCCACACTCTGCAACATCCGCACCAGGATTTCCCGGTTGACGGTGTTGTCGTCCACAACCAGCGCCCGCAGGCCGGCCAGCGGCGCCGCATCAGCCGGTGCCTCGGCTGGCCCCGGGTCTGGCTCGAGCGGAATCACCAGCCCAAAGCGGCTTCCCTGGCCCGGCGCACTGGTGACGTCGATGCTGCCATCCAGCGCTTGCGCCAGACGCTTGCAGATGGTCAGGCCCAGACCGGTGCCGCCGAACTTGCGGGTGATCGAGTTGTCCTCCTGCCGGAACGGGTCGAAGATCGACAGCAGATGCTCCGCGGCAATGCCCACACCGGTGTCGCGGACCTCGAACCGGACCCGATTGCCCCCAAGCGCCGTGGACACCCGTGACACCGACAGCACCACCTCGCCCTGGTGGGTGAACTTGATCGCATTGCCCAGCAGGTTCACCAGGATCTGGCGCAACCGACCGGGGTCGCCGAGCACCGCCAGCGGCAGTTCCGGGTCGATGTCACAGGCCAGCTCCAGGCCCTTGCCATGGGCCCGCACGGCAAGGGCCTTGAGGGTGTCGGCGATGGTGCGACCCAGGTTGAATGGAATGTGTTCGATCAGCAGCTCGCCGGCCTCGATCTTGGAGAAATCCAGGATGTCGTTGATCACCGTGAGCAGGCTTTCCGACGAAGATTTCACGATGTCGAGGTAGCCGCGTTGCTCGTCGCTCAGCTGGGTGTCAAGCGCCAGGCTGGTCATGCCGATCACGCCGTTCATGGGGGTGCGTATCTCGTGGCTCATGTTGGCCAGAAAGTCCGACTTGGCGCGGTTTGCGGCTTCCGCCTCGTCCTTGGCCCGGCGCAATTCCTCAGACGCAAGCCTGGCTTCGCTGATGTCGGCCAGATAACCATTCCACAAGATGGCGCCATCGGGCAGGCGGCGGGGCTGCGACTCCGAGTGCACCCACTTGATGGCGCGGCTGGTCTTGTGCAGGAGCCGGAAATCCAGTGCCCAGGGCTTGTTGTGCAATACCGACATGCCAATGACTTCGTTCAATGCCGCTACGTCATCCCGGTGAATGAGGTTCAGGACGGCGTTGACATCGGCCATGGCCTCTTGCTGGGTGACGCCGCAGATACGTTCGACCGCCGGGCTGCAGAATGAAACCGACTCGGCCCCATCGGCGCCGCGCCGAAAAGTGAACATGGCCATCGGGCTGTTCTGCGTGACCTCGCTCAGCAGCGCGACAGTTTCCTTGAGCTCGGTCACGTCCTGCCAGATACCGGTAAAGACAACCCCACCCACAGGCGACAGGTCTGGCTCCGGGCTGATCTGGCTGCGGATCCAGCGCAGCTTGCCGTCCGGCAGGATGATGCGGTAGTCGTGGCTCCAGGGGCCGCGCCGGGCAGCGGCGTCAAGCACGCCCTGCTCGCAGCGCGCACGGTCCTCGGGCACGATCTGCTGCTCCGACAGCGCACCGTTGGTGATCAAGGCCTGCGGCTCCATGCCACGGATTTCAAGCAGGCGCTCGCTGACGAAGGTGAAGCGGGTCTGGCCATCGCGCACCTCGCAACGGTAGACAACGCCGGGCACGGCATTGGTGATATGGCGCACCAAGGCCTCGGAGGCCTTGATCTCGGCCTCCATCTGCTTGCGCGCCGTGATGTCAGTGCCAATCCATATGTACTGGGTCAACACGCCGGCGTGGTCCCGCAGCGGGACGATGGTGGCGTCCACCCAGTAGAGACCGCCGTTGCGGTGGCGGTTGCAGCTTTCGCCGTTCCAGACCCTGCCTGCGGCAATGGTCTGCCACACATCGGCGTGGAAGGCTGGCGGATGAAAACCGGAGTTGACGATCCGGTGGGTGGCGCCGATCAACTGCGCCATGGCAAAACCGCTGATGGCGCAGAACCGGTTGTTGACGTAGGTGATGGCGCCACGCAGGTCGGTGATGCTGACAATGGCGTGCTGGTCCAGGGCGAACTTCTGGTTGTCCAGGGCCTGGCGGCCGAATTCGCGTTCGCGCATCAGCAACGCCACGACGCCGGTCAGCGCATCCAGGTCGTCGGCAGGCAGTTCGCTGGCGGCCTGGTCTGGCCCGGGCGACAGGGTGTTGAGTATCTGGCGCAGCGACTCCAACGCGCGCTGGCGCAACTGCAGCTCCTGGTGCAATTGTTGGTCCATCAGGTGCTGCTCGGTGACATCGCGAAGCGCCAGGACATGGCTGGCGGCGTTGCCGGATTCAGCACCCAACGTTGACCAGGTGGTGTCGAAGATCACCTTCTGCCCATCGGCCGTGGTGGTCTCGATGCGCCGGGCCTGCCAGTCAAGGGCCTGCGCAGCGTCGTGGAAGGCACCGGGCAGCAACGTGCGAATGTGCTGGCCAACAATCTGCCCGGCATGCATCGCCAACATCCGCGCCGCCGCCGGGTTGCAATAGATGACGCGGTCACCGCCATCGGTGGAAAGCACGCCGTCGCCGATGGCATTCAATGTGACGGACGCTCGCTGCCGCTGCGCCACCAGCCGGCCCGTGGCGCGCTGCAGAATGTCAAAGGTATGGCGGATCTCGATTGGCGCATCGGCGTCGAGCAGGTCATTGATGGCCACCGCGCCAGAGAGGATCTCGGCTTCGCGCGCGCGCACGCGGTCGAAATTTCTGAGCCAGCGCACCAGCGGAAAGCGGATCAGCAGCAACCCGCCCAACAGTGCAGAAATTGCCAGCGCCAACGAGAACAGGGCCATTCTCCAGAGCTCGCTGGCGACTTGCTCGGCCGAAAAATGCAGGCGGAACACGCCGTAGTCCGTGCCGCCGACCGCAATGTTGTGGTTCAGGTCGATCAGCTGTTTTTGCACCTTGTCGCGCAACCAATCCGGTGGTGTCAGCGCGGGGCGGAAAGTGTTGTTGGCTGTGATGGCGCCACCGCGGGTGTCGATGAACTGCGCCTGGGAAAAGTGCGACCGGGCAACGGCGCGCGCCAGCGTCTTCTGGATGGTGTCGTAGTCGCCGATCACGGCACTGTCGGCCAAGCTGCTGGCCGCCAAGTTCACCACCATCGCGGCGTCCAACTGCTGATCGTCAATTTGATGCGTGAACTTGTACTGGTAGAACAGGCCCAGGCCGGTGCCCACAAACAGCAGCAGCGTGACGACGTACAGCGAAAAGACGCGGCCCGCCAGGGTGCTTGGCAGCCAACCCAGGGGCAGCCGCAGCAGCTTGCCCCACGCGCGCCGCAAACCAGCCACCACCTGCCCCTAGTGCAGCGCCGCAGGCGCCGACCGGAAGAAGCGGCGGTAGGCGGCGTAATCGGCGCCGCTCGCAGCAATGAAATACGCGTCGGCCAGCAGGCCCACCTCTTTCGACACCTGGCGCAGGATTTCGCGACCGCGCGGGTCCTTGGCCATGTCGATGAAGGCGCTGGCCACGGCCCGCGCGTCTTTCTCCGGCACCTTGTCCGATACCATCAGGGCCAGTTCCTGGAACGGCTCGGAGCTCCACAACACCCGGAACTTCTTGCCCTCGCGCCGGGCGTAAGCGTCCACCAGCTGTGAATTGCCTCCGGCCGCCGCCACCTTGCCACTGAACAGCTGGGCAAAGGCTGCATCCTGGTTGCCCGCGAACACCGGCCGGACCGTGATGTTCTGGGACATCAGGTAGGCATACGGCACCTTGTAGATAATGATCGCCTCCGGCCCTGCAAAGGCCACCTCCTGGCCATTGAGCTGCGCCAGACTGGTTACCGGCGAATCAGACGGCACCACGATCTGGCCTTGCAGCGCGGGCGTGTCGCGCCGGCCAAACACCTTCCAGCCGAGTTGCTCGCGCTGCGGGCTGAACAGGTGGTTGCTGAACACGAACTCCACCTCGTTGGCCAGCACAAAGCTGGTGGTGTCGGCCGAAGTCCGGCCGATCTTCAGGCTGAGGTTGACCGCGCTCTTTTCCGACACATAGGCAATGATGGGATTCCAGTAGGCCGCAGTGAGACTGATGCTGTGCTGGTTGACCGGCGAGAACCGGTACACCGCTTGCTGGGCAGCGGCCTGGCCAACACCGGCTGCCAGCAACAGCCAAAGCGACCAGACGGCAAGAAAGCGCATTGGCGGGAGGTGCATGGCTGGTACCTGTTGGCGATCTGACGGATCTGACGGATCTGACGGACGCAGTCGCCCCATCCTAAACCATCTACCTGTCGGCGAACTTACAAGACATCGTCCGGTGAAGATAAAGGTCAAGCTCGTCAAGCTCGTCAGACTGTCACACTGAAAATGTGCGCCCGATTCCCGTCCAGCCGCAGGTACAAGCCGTTTGCCGCGAGATCGTCGCGCCCGCGCCGATAGGCCTGGCCATCGAGGCGGTCGATCAGGTCGACGTGCGGGCCCGGCGCCAGGTCATGCGCGATCCACACCCGGCCTTGCGCCTGGTGGCTGCCGAGGTTCACGACAACCAGGCGATAGGCATCCCGGTGCTGCCAGCGCCAGCAGAGCAACGCGCCGTGGGAGGCGTCCGAGTTTGGCGTGACGTCCAGCAGCTTCCATTGCCCTTCGTGAAACACCGCATCGTCAACCAGGCCCAGCAACTGCGCGTACTGCGCAACCAGCGCTGTATCGGCAGCCTCCACCCGTGCCGCGTTGAGCGGCATCGGCAGGTGCACCGACAGGCCTTCGAATTGCCCTTGGTGGAAAAACCGCAGGCCCGGCAAGGTGGCGATCAACACCATCAGCGCCGTCTGGCGCTCGCGCCCGTAGGCCGTCACGCTGCGTTCCTCGTCGTGGTTCTCGAGAAAACGCGCCATCCGGCACTGGCGCTCGGCATCGTCCCTGAGCAGCGCAAGCACGCCGGCGGCATCACCCTTCAGGCGGTCGCAGAGCAGCTTGTCGTAGGTGAAACCGAAGCCGAGCGACTGCAAGTCAGCCTCCATGCCCCAATAGACTTCCGCCAGCCACAGAAAATCCGGTTGCAGCGCCGCCACTGCGGTGGTCCAGAACTCGCCTTCGGGCGCGCTGCGCCCGCGCAGCAATGGCGCCCAGGTGCGGGCGAAAACCCCGTTGAGCACCAGCATCGACATGTCACAACGCACACCGTCTGCGTGGCGGCCGATCTCTTGCAGCACGGCGAGCATTGCCGCGCGGGTGGCCGGGTTGAAATAGTCGAGCTGCGCCGTATCGGCCCATGGCGCAAAGTACGGGTCGCGGCCGCGCGCCACAAAATAGGGCGGCCTGCCCGCGGGCTCGATCAGCAGAAAGGCTGCGGGGTCGCGGTGGAAGTCCGCCTCGCTGCCCTGCATGAAGTACTCCGGATGGGTGGTGATCCACGGGTGGTCGGGGCCGGTGTGGTTGGGTACAAAATCCACCATCAGGCGGATGCCGCGCGCGTGCAACCTGGCCCGCACCAGATCGAGATCGGACCACGCGCCGATGCGCGGGTCGGGCGCATAGTCCTCGATCGAAAACGGCGAGCCGACGACAGACTCCACGGTCCAGCCCGGCAAGGCATGGTCAAAACGCGCGAATGCCGCAGGGTCGGTGCGGAACATGCGACGCCCGGCAATGCTGCGTTTCCAGATGCCCAGCAGGTAGACGCAGTCAAAGCCCAGCCGCGCCAGCCGGTCCCATTCGGCATCGGGCACATCGGCCAGCCGGACCGTACGCCCCGCTGCGGCCGACAACGCGTCCAGCCAAGGCCAGGTGTTGATCTGGTAGAGGTGGGGATGCGCGCGCCGCGGTTGCAGGGCCGTGGCAGGGCCCGATGCTGGCCCGGAGGTTCTGGGTGCTTGTGCCATGGTGCTCCGTCTTGCTGGCTCCACCGTGCCGCGATGTGCTCCGGCGGGGTGCGCCTGCGGTTGGTGTCGGTAGCCATTGTGCGCGCACCCACCGCGCGGTGGCGGGCAATTGCTTTTGGTGAATCAGATTACAAATGCGTTTGCAAGCGGTCGACTGGGTTACAGTGCCATACAGCAAGCGGCACATACCCCGTACTGACAAAGCCCCGGATGCGCCGATGCCTTGAATGCGACCCAGTCCACGCCGGTGCAAGCTGCCGTCCGCTGCGTGGCCGATCGATGCCCGACCCACATGGGGAGTTTGCGCATGAGCACAAATGAAAAAGACCGCCTGAACGACAACAAGATCGGGCAGCAGTGGCAGCAGTGGGGGCCCTACCTGTCGGAGCGCGCTTGGGGCACCGTGCGCGAAGACTACAGCGCCGGCGGCTCCGCGTGGGAGCACCTGACGCACGACATGGCGCGCAGCAAGACCTACCGGTGGGGCGAGGACGGTCTTGCCGGCATCTCCGACCGTTACCAGATTCTTTGTTTTTCGCTGGGGCTGTGGAACGGGCGCGACGCAATCCTCAAGGAGCGGGCTTTCGGCCTGGTGCCCGCCGAAGGCAACCATGGCGAAGACCTGAAGGAGTACTACTTCTACGTCGACTCGACACCCACGCACAGCTACATGAAGTGGCTGTACAAGTACCCGCAGGCGGAATATCCCTACGCCTGGCTGGTCGACGAAAACCGCCGCCGCAATGGGTCGGGCCCGGAGTTTGAGTTGCTCGACACCGGGCTTTTTGACGAAGACCGCTACTTTGATGTTTTTGTCGAATACGCCAAGGCCGGCCCGGACGACATCTGCATCCGCATTGAAGCCTTCAACCGCGGCCCCGACGACGCCGACCTGCACCTGATCCCCCAGCTGTGGTTTCGCAATATCTGGGCCTGGGGCGACGAACGCAAGCGCGCGCCAACCATCAGCCTGGCAGCATCGGGCAAGAACTGCGTCACCCTGTGCGCCGACGACAGTGAAGCCGACGGGCTCGCCAACCTGCCGTTCAAGTACCAACTGGGCCGGCGCTACCTGTACGGCGAGGCCGACGGCGCCGCGCTGTTCACCGACAACGAAACCAACACCGCCCGGCTTTACGGTGAAGACCCGGCGACCGCGCGCAAGTACGTCAAGGACGCATTCCACCGGGCGATCGTCAACGCCGAAACCGACGCCGTCAACCCGGCCCAGACCGGAACCAAGGCGGCACTGCAATACACACGCCGCGTCAAGGCCGGCGCATCGACAGTAGTGCGCCTGCGTCTGAGCAGCAAGGCCCTGAAGGATCCGCTCGCCGAATTGGACACCATCGTCCAACATCGCCTGGCCGACGCCGACACCTTCTACGAAGGCATCCACCCGAAGCAAGCCAGCGAAGACGAAAAGCGCATTCAGCGCCAGGCCTTCGCCGGGATGATGTGGTCAAAGCAGAACTACATCTTCGATGTCGAACAGTGGCTCAAGGGCGACAGCACCAACAACCCGCCGCCGCAATCGCGCAACCACATGCGCAACAAGCACTGGCGCCACCTCAATTCGATGCGCGTGTTGTCGATGCCCGACAAGTGGGAATACCCCTGGTTCGCCGCCTGGGACCTGGCTTTCCACACCGTGACCATCTGCCTGATCGACCCCGAATTCGCCAAGGAGCAGCTGTGGTTCATGCTGTTCGAGCAGTTCCAGCACCCCAACGGCCAGATCCCGGCGTATGAGTGGGAGTTCTCGGACCTCAACCCGCCGGTGCATCCGTGGGCAACCTGGCGCGTCTACAACATGGACCGCATCCGTTCAGGCAAAGGTGACCGCGATTTCCTGGAGCGATGCTTCCACAAGCTCCTGATCAACTTCGCGTGGTGGATCAACAAGGTCGATGCCGAAGGCAACAATGTCTTCGAGGGTGGTTTCCTCGGGCTCGATAACATCACCTTGTTCGACCGCTCGGAAAAGCTGCCCGGAGGCGCCACGCTCGAGCAATCCGACGCCACCGGCTGGATGGGCCTGTTCTGCCTGAACATGATGCGCATCGCGCTCGAACTGGCAAAGGAAAACAAAACCTACGAAAGCCTGGCCAGCAAGTTCTTCCAGCATTACATCTATGTCGGCGCCGCCATGAAGAAAATGGGCGGGGGGCGCAACTACAACCTGTGGGACGAAGAGGACGGATTTTTCTACGACGTGCTGCGGTATCCGGACGGACACTTCGAGAAGCTGCGCGTACGCTCGCTTGTCGGTCTGATCCCGCTCTACGCGGTGGAGCGCCTGGAGGCAGACTGGATCAGCAACTTCCCCGAATTCAAGGGCAACGTCGAATGGTTTGTGAACAACCGGCAAGACGTGGCGCAGCACTGCGTGAACCGGGTGCAACACGACGGCAAGGAAAGCCTGGCGCTGACGATCGTCGACCAGGGTCAGTTGGTGCGCATGCTCGAGCGCATGTGCGACCCGGATGAATTCCTGTCTGCATACGGCCTGCGCAGCCTGTCGGCCGCACATGCCGAGAAACCCTTTGTGCTGGGCAACAACTCGGTGGTGTACGAGCCTGGCGAGGCGAATTGCAAAATCAAGGGCGGCAACTCCAACTGGCGTGGGCCGATCTGGTTTCCAACAGCGTTCTTGATGATCGAATCGCTGCGCAAGCTGGCCAAAGCCTACGGCGACGACCTCACCGTGACGACCCGGGACGGCAAAAAGTGGACCCTTGCAGAGATCGCCCAGACCCAGGCAAACCGCATGATTTCGATCTTTGCGCGCGGCGACGATGGCCGCCGGCCGGTGTACGGCAACATCGCAAAGTTCCAGGACGACCCGCTGTGGCGCGACTACATCAGCTTTCACGAATACTTCCACGGCGATACCGGCGTGGGCCTGGGCGCATCGCACCAGACCGGCTGGACCGGGCTGGCAGCCTCACTGATAGACGAGTGGCGCTAGCGCGAACATCTTCCACCATCACCCATTGACGCAGGAGAGACAACATGACTTACCAAGCACTGAAAGGCCAGAAGGCCATCGTCACCGGCGCCAGTTCGGGTATCGGCGCAGGTGTTGCGCTGGCGCTCGCGGCGGCCGGCGCGGACGTCGCCGTGAACTACGCCTCCAGCCTCAGCGGCGCGCAGCGGGTGGTCGACGAGATCAAGGCAATGGGGCGCCAGGCGATTGCCGTCAAGGCCGACGTCGCCCAGGAAGACGATGTGCAGGCGCTGTTCGACGCGACCCTGACGGCGTTCGGCGGGCTCGACATCCTGGTGAACAACGCGGGCCTGCAGCAGGACGCCGCCTTCGCGGAGATGACACTGGCGCAGTGGAACAAGGTCATGGGCACCAACTTGACCGGGATGTTCCTGTGCTCGCGCCTCGCGGTCAAGGAGTTCCTGCGCTGCGGCCTGAAACCCGGTGGCTCGCGGGCCTCCGGAAAAATCATCTGCATGTCTTCGGTGCACGAAGTGATCCCCTGGGCCGGGCACGTCAACTACGCGGCATCCAAGGGGGGCGTGAAACTCTTCATGCAGTCCTTGGCCCAGGAACTCGCGCCAAAGAAGATTCGGGTGAACTCGATCGGGCCGGGCGCAATCCAGACACCGATCAACAAGGCCGCGTGGGACACGCAGCAGGCACTCGATGCACTGCTCAAGCTCATTCCCTACGGACGTATCGGTGTACCCGAGGACATCGGCAAAGCCGCGGTCTGGCTTGCCTCGGACGACTCGGACTATGTCAACGGCCAGACCATCTTCGTCGATGGTGGCATGACGCTGTACCCGGAATTTGCCGACGGCGGCTGATTCGCGGCGAAATGGCAGTGTCAACAGACCTGGTCGTGGTCACCCACCTTGATGGGCGGCACAAACCGGCCTGTTGCGGCGGCGCGACTTCAACCGGGCGCCCATGCCAGGTCCAGCGCGACCGCCGCCCGCTGCAGGTGATCGTCCCAGACTTCGGTGCCAATGTCTTGGCCGGGCTGTAGCTGTATTTTGCACTCTGCGCCACTTTGGCGTAAGCTCTCGCACCAGCAACCACCCGATCGGCAGAGTCGGGGACCACGCGATCAAGAACCACCGTATTGTTGAAGGACCCACGATGAGACAAACATTGCGCCTTATGGCGCGCCCTTTTCTGGCCGGCGCATTGCTGTCAGCCGCCGTTGCTGGTGCACTGGCGCAGGACAGCATCAAGCTGGGCGTCATCGCCGACCGGATTGGATTCGCAAAGCCCTGGTCCGAACCGATCACGGCCGGGGCCGTCTTCGCGGTGAAAGAAATCAACGCCAAGGGCGGGCTGCTGGGCAAGAAGGTGGAACTGCTTGTCGAGGACGACCAGGGCAAACCGGATGTATCCGCCACGGTGGCGCGCAAGCTCGAGGATGCCGGCGTTTCGTTCATCCTGTCTACCACCACCTCCCCGGCGGCGATTCAGGCGCAGTCGGTGACGGTCGACTCCAAGACCCCGCATCTCGCGCCGTCCCTGACCGTCGACACGCTGACCACGCAGGTCCAGAATCCGAATTTCTGGCAGACCGGCCCACTGGCATCGACCCAGATCGCCACTTTGCTGGGGTATGTGCGCAACAAGAACTACAAACGCGTGGCGTTGTTTGCCGACAATTCAGCAATCAGCCAGGCCACGGCCAGCGCCTTCAAGGCGGAGTTCGAAAAAGTCGGTATCCAGGTTGTCAGCGAACAGATCGTGCCTGCGGGCTCCGCGTCCGCCGATGGTCAGATGCAAAAGGTCCGCCAGGCCGCGCCGGATGCCATTTTTCTGGCCTCGCTGCTGACCTCCGAAAACCTGTTGATCCTGCGCTCCTACCGCCAGAGCGGCCTCAAGACGCCCCTGCTGGGCAATTACAACTTCTCGGTGCCGATCTACATGTCGGTCGCCAAGGGCCTGCTCGACGGGCTGGTGTTTGTCGACGCGTGGGACCCCGCGAAGCCGAATGTCAAGCGTTTCTTGGCCGACTACCAGAAAGACACCGGTGCCGAGGGGCAAAGCATGCAGGGGTATGGCTACGACGGCGTGATGCTCGCCGCCGAAGCGATCCGGGCCGCCGGCAGCACCGACAAACTGAAAGTACGCGCGGCGATGCAGTCCCTGCGCGGCGTCAAGGGCCTGCTGGGCAGTGACAAGGCGAGTTACGGCTTTTTCGATGGCCGTCGCACCGGCTTCGACCCCGAAGGCATGGTGGTGCGCGTCTACGAAGGCGACGTGCAGGGCAAGGTGGTCTACAGCGGCACCAAATAGGCGGTCTGCGTCGATCTGGCTCCCAGTAGGGCGCCGTGCACGTCGATCTTGATGGCAATGCATTCGCTTCGCCGAACAAAGGAATGGACCATGGACAAATTCGTACCGATCGCCGGCCTGCACCATTGGGCTTATCGCTGCCGCGATGCAGAGGAGACGCGCCATTTCTACGAGGACATCCTCGGCCTGCCGCTGATCCACTTCATTCGCGCGGACAACTACGTGGGCACCACCGGTGACCGGGTGGATGTCTATTGCCACCTGTTCTTCCAGATGGCTGACAACAGTTGCGTGGCCTTCTTCGACCTCGGCGACGACGTGGCCTCCGAGCCTTCGCCGAACACGCCGCGCTGGTGCAACCACATGGCGCTGAAGGTCAATTCGCTGGCGGACCTGAAACAGGCGCACCAGCGGCTGTTGGCCGAAGGCGTCGAGGTGGTCGGTCCGATCGACCACGACGGCTATGTGCATTCGATCTACTTCTTCGATCCGAATGGCGCCCGCATGGAGCTCACGACAGAAACCGCCAGCCCCGAAAAAATGGCGTCCTACCGCAACCAGGCGCGCGTGTTGTGCGACGCCTGGACAACCGAAAAGCGCAAGATGCGGACGCAGTCGCCTGCCAGTGCCTAGGCCCGATGCGGTTCGGTTTGTCATGCCGGCTCCGAAATCCATAGATTGCGGTTCAGGCCCGCAATGCCTCAGCCGAAGTGAACCGTATTGCGCCGAGACCCGGCTCGCGCGCGTCTGCTTCGTCTGCGTCGTCCGCGTCGTGTGAGCAGCTTGCGTGCGAAGCCCAGAGGAGAAAGACGTGACATTTCAATTGATGCTCGAGACCTTGAAGCCCGGACATGTCCCGTCCTACCTGGCTTACCTCAAGTCTCACGAAGACCCGCAACATCGGGGCCGCTGGTTCTGCGAGTTCGGACGACTGAACCAGGTCTACACGCTGTTCGACCACGATGTTGTAACCTCGCCGCGGTTCCCATCGGAAATTTCAGGCTACGCGACGGCGCATCCGGGCAATGTGTTTGCGCGGGAAACACGCCTGCTGGCGGCCGCCAAAGAGTACAGCCCGAGCTCCGAGCGGCTTCTGGAGTGGCGCGAGTATTCTGTTTTTCCCGGCCAGGCTGACAAGTTCGTGCAACTGATGCTGGGCGCCATGCCGGTGCGCCAACGTTATTCCGCCAACGTGTGCGTGTGGACACCGCTGCACGGCGACATGGACCGCGTCATCCACCTTTGGGCCTACCGGGATTTGGCGCATCGGTCCGAAGCCCGTGCAGGCGTGGCCAGGGAGCCGGGCTGGAAACCCTACACCGATGCGATTGTTCCGCTATTGCGCGAAATGCAATCGACCCTGCTGTTGCCGGCCTGACCGGCCCATTCCCGGTGCCAGGCACGCCCGAGGAACCGACACAGAACGTGGCGCGCGAGTTGCCGATGTGGGCCAAGCTGGTCCGCGAATCCGGCACCAAAGTCGACTGAACGGTAAAACCCCCGGAGAACTGCAACGTGAACCATAACGCCCTTTCAGTCCAGGTTCAGGAGCCGATTCAGTACGTCGGCCTGCCGCCCAAACTCCGGTCTTCGCTGACGGAGACGAAGGACTATTTCCAGGCCATGGACAACTTCTTTCGCGTGTTCGCCATCCGTCCCGGTGAACGCGTGCTGATGCTGACCGACCCGCTGCTCGATCCACGCGTGGTGGATGCGGTCACCGGCCTGGCCCGCGCGCGCGGCGCGTCGCTAAGCCAGTACATGGCGCCCTCCACCACGTTGCCGCGGGTGCCAGAAGAAGTGAAGCCGCTGGTGCAGAAGGCCGACTTCGTGGTCTCCACCTGGTTCTGCTCGATCGAAGACCCCTTCAACGTCGCAATGCGCAAGTCCGGCCAGCGGTGGATCAAGATTACCTATTTCCGCGACCTCGACCTGCTCATGACACCGCAGGCGCGTTTCCCCATCGACCTGGTGGGCGAAATCCTGCGCGCCACCGAAAGAATGATTCCCAAGGGGGAAGATTTTTCTCTGCACTTCTCGGACCAGCGCGGCACCGATCTGCGTATTCCCTACACCAGGGAGATGCGTGACACGATGTACGCGAGCAACCGCTGGCGCGGAAAAATGTGCGCCGACGAACCGGGTTGTTATGTCCACTACCTGCCAGCACACGGACCGAACTTCTGGGACACCTCCGCATTCAAGCCCGGGTCAGACGAGAAAATCAACATCGAGGGTGTGCTTTATCCGCAGTGGGCAATCGGCTTTGCGCGACCGTTTGCCGAACGCATCGCCGTGGTGTTCAAGAACAACCTGGTGACCGAAGTGCGCGGGGAATCCCCCGACGCCGCGATCCTGCGCGAGATGTTGATGGGCAGCAAGATCATTGAAGGCGGTGGCTGCGGCTTCAACCCCAAGGCGCCGCGCTACACGGTTTACCCGGCCGGCTCGAACTCGCCTGGCGCCCTGCACTTCGGCGTCGACCTGGCCAGGCCAAGCGACTACATCCGGCGTGTCATGCCCAACTGGGAGGAGCCGCCGATTCACCAGGATCTGATCGTGCTCGACGCCACGGTCACCGCCGGCAAGAACACGCTTGTCGACAAGGGCTTCCTGATGGCGCTGCGCGACCCTGAGGTGGTGGCGCTCGCCAGCCGTTATGGCGACCCGATCGACCTGCTTGAATCGTTCGTGTGACTGGCGGGCGCGGAGCTGCGCATACAAACCATAGGAGACACATCATGAAATTCAACCTGCTGAAAATTGCAGCCGCTCTGCTGCTGGGTGCCTGTCAGTGCCTGATGGCGCAGACCTATCCCAGCCGTCAGATCAAGATCGTGGTGCCGTTCCCGCCCGGAGGAGTCAACGACATCGTGGCGCGTATCGTGGCGGGCAAGTTGCAGGAGAGTTGGGGCCAACCGGTTGTGGTGGACAACAAGCCGGGCGCAAACTCCGTCCTCGGCAACGACTTTGTGGCCAAGAGCGCGCCGGACGGCTACACCTTGCTGGTCAATGCATTCGGCGGCATGTCGATCAATCCATTCCTGTACCCCAACCTGCCGTACGACTGGCAAAAGGCATTTGCGCCGGTCAGCAGCCTGGTGTCCGCGCCCATGGTGATGGGCGTCAACGCTTCAGTCCCGGCCAACACACTGCAGGAATTCATTGCCTACGCCAAGGCGAATCCAGGCAAACTCAACAATAGCGCTGGCTCTACCACCTCGCAGATCGCCGGTGAGATGTTCAAGGACATGGCGGGCGTGCAAATAACCTCCATCCCCTACAGGGGGAGCGCGCCCGCCGTACAAGCGGTGCTGGCCGGCGAAGTGCAGATGGTGATCGTCGACAACCCGACGCTGCTGCCGCATGTCAAGTCCGGGCGGATCAGGCCGCTGGCCGTGGCCGCGCCCAAGCGCCTTGCGCTGCTTCCAGACGTGCCGACCTTCTCCGAGGCCGGCTTGCCGGCCTACGACATGAGCGGCTGGGTCGGCCTGTTCGCCCCCGGGGGTACACCCACCCCCATCGTGTCCAAGCTGCAGCTTGAAGTCGCACGGATCCTGAATCTGCCCGAGGTGCGCGAGAAGCTGGGCACCAACGTCGACGTTGTGGCAAGTACACCCGAGCAGCTTGGCGCAGCCATGCAAAGCGATGCGCAGCGTTTTGCCCGCATCATCAAGGCTGCCAACATCAAGGCCGAATAGACATGAATTCGTATTTCGACGTAGTCGTGCTGGGCTCGGGTATCGCCGGCTTGGCAACCGCATTGGCGGCGCAGCGCCTTGGCTTGAAAGCCGTGGTACTTGAAAAGGCGGAAAAGCTGGGTGGTGGCACTTGCTACTCCAGCGGATTGATCTGGGTCGGATCGAACCATCTGGCCGGCGTACAAGGCATCGTCGATCCGCTGGCCGACGTATTGCAGTACATGCACTTCCTCGGTGGCGGCCAGGAAGACAAGCACAACATGGATACGTTCGTGCGCCAGGCACCAGAGGCTCTGCGGTTTTTCGAGGCCTGCGGCATACCCTTCCGACTGGTCACGGGAACTGCGGACCACTACTTCAACGTGGCCCCGGGCGCGCTGCGTTACGGCCGGACCATCGAGGCCACATTGATCGCCGGCAGCGAGCTGGGCGCCTGGCAGGACAAGGTGGTCCGACCCGAGAACGCGCTTCATTGCGTGACGGCGGAAGAGCTTTTCGCGTCGCGCGGCCGCAACTGGGACGGCAGTTTCATGGCAGAACGCAAACGACAAGACCTGCGTGGCCTGGGTGTTGGACTGATCACACACTTCCTGCGCGCCGCACTCCGGGAGGGTGTGGAGGTGCGCACGGGCCAGAATGTCTCCGCAGTCGTGCCCGGCGTGGGGGTCACCCTGGACGATGGTGGCAGTATTCGGGCCGGCGCCGGCACGGTGATCGCCACCGGGGGTTATGAATCCAACCCCGAGCTTGTAGCAAGTTTCGAAGGTATCCCGCAGTGGCATACCTGCTTTCCCGATTCGCTGCGCGGCGATGGCCTGGCGCTGGGCTCCCGTGCTGGCGGCGCCGTGCACGTGGTCCAGAACTCGTTGCAACTTTTCCTGGGTTTGCCGGTGCCGGTGGGTGCCACCGGACGGACCGAGATACGGCTGGCCGGCATCATCGAACTCACCAGCCCCCACACCATGGTGGTGAACGAACGCGGCCGGCGTTTCGCCGACGAATCGGTGTTCCAGCGCGTGGCCGCGCGTATGCGCGAGTTCGACGTAGACCGCCACCAGCATGCCAATCTGCCTTGTTACCTGGTATTTGACAGCCAGTTCACGAAGCAATATTCGTTCGGCGGCATGCCGGTCGGGGAAATTCCACCCTGGGTTCAGTCTGCGCCGACGCCGGAGGCACTGGCACACAAGCTGGGCATCGATGCCGATGGCCTGACCCGCTCCATACAACGCTTCAATGGTTTCGCGGAGAACGGCAAGGACGAGGATTTCGACCGCCATGGCGACTTGCGTTTCCCCGACCGGCCGACGCTGGGAACATTGCGCGAGGCGCCCTATTACGGCGTGCAATTGCGGCCGACCGGATCAGGCTCCGCTGGCCTCTTGACCAACGCCGACGCACAGGTGCTGGGGCATGACCGCTGCCCCATAACCGGCCTTTATGCAATCGGCAATGCGGCTGCAAAAACCGAACTCGGCGTGGGTTACCAAGCCGGTCTGACCATGGCCTCCGGCATGACCTTTGGCCTGCTGGCTGCCAGGCAGATGGCGAAAGCGAAGGCCCAACAACCATGCGCCATTGGCCCCGGGAAGACTGCGTGACGCTGTCAATCCAGCGCCTGTCGATCGGGCCCATGCAGCCGACTCCCCAATGCAATAACAGGCTGCGGAGTTGCGGGCCATAGCGGCGCCCGCCGGAACACCACGCGCCGCCATCGTCCGGCTCAACCAGGAAATTGCGGCTGCGTCGGGCGTCAAGAGCATCCCGACCAACTGCGCGTCACTGCCGGGTGGCGCCACGATAGCGCAGACCGGCACCCCGGCCACGACTTGCGCCGTCGGCGCTGCAAGTCCTGCACTGCGCAAGCGGATGGACAGCCGGACAGCGTGTATGTCACAATTAGTTTGCTAACCATGCCGGCACACACAGACCGGCACCAGCAGGAGACGTGACGATGCAAATGTCCTTTTTGACCCGGGTGTTTGGGCTGCTCCTGTTTGCCGCGGCAGCCTTCCCGGCATCTGCCCAGCCCTACCCCAACCGCCCGCTGCGACTGATCGTCCCCTATCCGGCAGGCGGACAACCAGACACCGTGGCCCGCATCGTGAGCAAGCAGATGTCGCTTGCGCTGGGTCAGCCAATCAACGTCGACAACATCGGTGGTGGCAGCGGCATACCGGCGATCATCGCCCTGACGGGTGCACGACCCGACGGCCACACCTTGATCGTCATGGACGCCGGCCACTGGGCCATCAGCCCCGCAGCGCGGTCGACACCGGTCCCGTACGATCCGGTGAAGTCCTTCACGCCGGTCGGCCTGGTCACGACATCGTCCCTGTTCATCGCCGTGAATGAGGCGGTGGCGGCCACCAGCCTGGCGGAACTCGTCAGCTTGGTCCGGCAGAAACCCGGCGCACTGAACTACGGTTCCGCCGGTATCGGCAGCGTGCACCACCTGACAATCGAAGCGCTGAAGCAAGCGCTCGGCCTGGACATGGTGCATGTGCCGTTTCGTGGCACCAGCCAATCCGTGCCGGCACTGGTGGGGGGCCAGGTCCAGGTGGTCGTGGCAACACTGGGCGGCCTGGTGCAGTTTGAAAAAGCCGGACGCATCCGCATCCTGGCGGCCAACACCATCGGCCGTTCCGCGCTGGCGCCCACGGTGCCCTCCGTATCCGAGGTGGCTCCGAATCTGGACTTCCCCGGCCAGGTCGGTCTGTTCGGCCCGGCGGGTATGCCCAAGGACGTGGTGGACCGCCTGTCTGCCGCTGTCGAGGACGCCATGAAGTCGCCGGAGGTGCTGGCGGCACTCAAGGTGGGCGGCGTCGAACCCGCGCCCGCGCGCAACCCGGAGGCGCTGGCACGGCGCATCCAGGACGACCGCGCGCGTTATGGCGCCCTGATCAAGGCCACCGGGATCCAGCTCGAGTAGCCCCCGCAAGACCGGTTTCGCACACACACAACACCATCCCCCTGGAGCGCCTCATGAACGCAACCGACACCGCACCACCCATGGTGGAGACCACCGAGCAGTGGCGCCACGAAGTGGAACGCCTGAGCGCCAGCAACACACCGCGCTTTGTGAACCTGCGCGCCCAGTTGCCAGACCAGGGGCGTACCAACCAGGTCATCGCGGCCACACCCACGATGTCGGTGGTGCTGAAGACCTACGCCAGCGGTGGCGAGAACGGCCTGCACGCCCACCCCAACGAAGACCACGTCTTCCTGATCCTGCAGGGTGCTGCCACCTTCCATGGCCCCAAGGGCGAGACCCGCAAGGTGGGTCGCAATGACTGCGTCATGCTGCCGCGCGGGTCCTTGTACTGGTTTGCGGCCGAAGAAGGCGGCGAGGCCCTGGTGCTGGTGCGTATCGGGGCGGCCGTCGACACACACACCGATGTGCTGGCCCGCATCGACGCCCGCGGCGACCCGTTTGATGGCGGCTCCGAGGCCAACAAGACGATGCCTCTGGTGTTGTCCGACAAATGGTTTGGCTGAGCCCGCAACCAAGCACCGGCGCGGCACCAGGCCGACCTTGATCTGAGCGCCATGCCGGCTCCTGCAACCGTCTTCGTCGCCTCCGACTACCGGCATGACGCAAGCTGGCTCGGGCAGGTCGTCGGCGACCTGCGGGCGCGCGGCCTTCAGGTTATCGACGGGCCGCGACAGGCACCGGGCACGGTGACGCATTTCGACCCGGCCCAGGGCGAGCGCCTGTTTGCAGGCGTCGATGTGATCGTCATGACCACACGCTCGGTGCTCTCCCGCGATCTGCTCGACACGGCCACGCGCCTGCGGGGCATCGTGTTCCCGACCATCGGGACCGAATCGCTCGACCTCGCAGCCGCCAGCGCGCTGGGCGTGATCGTGGCACATGGCCCGACGCCGGAAAACTTCCTTTCGATGGCCGAGTCGACGGTGATGCTGATGCTGGCGCTGATGTACCGGCTTCACGCAAGCGAACAGGCGCTGCGCCGCAGCCTCACTGCTCCGGCGCAACCGCAGGCGCAGATGCTGCGGGGGAAAACCATCGGCCTGGTGGGTCCGGGGCGTATCGCCAGCGCCGTGATCGAGCGGCTGCAGGGCTGGGGTGTCGATATCCTGGTGTCCGGCCGGCCGCAAGGCCAGGGCCCGCAGGCGATGGCACAGCAAGTCCCGCTGCCGGAGTTGCTCGCGCGCAGCGACATCGTGAGCATCCACGCCACGCTGACGCCCGAGACCCGGCACCTGATCGGTGCTGCCGAACTGGCCTGCATGAAGCCCAGCGCCTTCCTGGTCAATACCGCGCGCGGCGGTATCGTCGACGAAGAGGCGCTGCACCAGGCGCTGGCGCAGGGCCGGATCGCGGGCGCCGCGCTCGACACCTTTGAAGTGGAGCCACTGCCAGCCGGCAGCCCGCTGCGCGCGCTCGAGCATCTGATACTCACGCCACACAGCGTTGGCCATACGCGCGAAACCCTGGCGTCGGTGCCGCTGGCCCTGATGGAAAACGTCGAGCGCATCCTGCGTGGCGAACTGCCGCTGTATTGCCGCAACCCGCAGGCCGAGCCGGCATGGCGGCAGCGGCTCGCCCACCTGTTGGGGCCTGACGCCGCTGGGCCAATCTCACCGTGATCACCTTGAAGGAGACAAACATGCCACCCGAACACAACCACCAGCCAGATCGGCTCCCTGCGCGCACGATCGGCCGGCGCGGCTTCAACCGGGCCCTGGGTGCGGGTGCCGCGGTGGCGGCCGGTCTTGCCGGGGCGCCCCTGCGCGCCCAGGACTTCCCGACGCGGCCGCTGCGCCTGATCGTTCCCTACGGCCCCGGCGCCGCCAGCGACTATGTCGCGCGCCTGGTGGCGGAGAAGATGTCCGTGGAACTCGGCCAGACCGTGCTGGTGGAAAACAAACCCGCGGGGCTCGGCTTGCCCGCCATCAACGACGTGCTGAACGCGCCGGCGGACGGCCATGTCATGCTGGCGGCGGATTCGGCGCACTGGGCCATCACACCCGCCATGCAGGCGATGCCCTACGACTTTCTGCGCGATTTCCAGCCCCTGTCACTGACGTTTTCGAACGGGCTGCTGTTGTTCGTGAATACCAGCTCGGGCATCACTTCGCTGCAGGGCTTGCTGGCCGAGATCAAGGCCAAGCCCGGGCAATTCAACTACGGGACGCCGGGGATCGGGTCCCTGCACCATCTGGCCATGGAGGTGCTCAAAACCTCGTTGGGCCTGGACTGCAAGCACATTCCCTACCGTGGTGGCGCCGATGCGATCCAGTCGCTGCTGCGCGGAGAAACCCAGATCGGGATCAACTCCCAGACCGCGGTGGTGCCGCATGTCATTTCCGGCAAGCTGCGGATCCTGGCGGTCACCGTGACCGGCCGGCTCAGGCAGTTGCCAGACATCCCGACGGTTGCCGAAGTCACCGGACTGCGGGATTTCCAGTTCCCCGGGCAACAGGGGTTGGTGGTCAAGGCCGGAACCCCCAAGGCCGTCGTCGACCGCTTGAGTGCCGCCATCCGCAAGGCCGGAAGCGACCCGGCCCTCGCCGCCAAGGTGCTGGAGCGGGCCGCCTCCGAGATGGCCCCCATGTCCCCCGAGCAGCTGACGGAACTCATACGCAGCGACATACGGCGCTATGCGGCGGCCGTGAAGGTGTCCGGCGCCAGCACCCAGTAGGGCACCCCGCCATGAACGCAGCCGACATCGACGCCTGCCTGGACGACCGCCCCGCAGATGGCGTGTTTCGACTGCGCGGCAAGGTCTTCGCCGACGCACAGCTGTTCGCGCTCGAGCAGACGCATATCTTCGAGCGGACCTGGGCGTTCCTGGGCATCGAATCCCAGCTCCGGCTGCCCAACGACTTCCTCACGACCTTCATCGGCAAAGTGCCGGTGCTGGTGGCACGCAACGCACAGGGCCGGCTCGGGGCGTTCCTGAACCTGTGCCGGCACAAGGGCGCACTGGTGGCTCGCGCCGAGCATGGCAACAAGCGGTTCTGGGTCTGCCCGTACCATGGCTGGACCTACGACACCGCAGGAAAAAACGTGCTGGTGAAGGACCAGGGGGCCGGCGCCTACCCGCCCGACTTTGCCCAACTCAACCACGATCTCGTGCCGCTGGCCCGGTTTGACAACTACCGCGGCCTGCTGTTTGGCAGCCTGAACCCGGACGTGCCGCCCCTGGGCGACTTCCTGGGCGAGATTCGCCCCCTGATCGACCTGGCGATGGAGCAGGGACCGCAGGGCATGGAGTTCGTGCCCGGGCGCATTGCCTATACCTACGACGCCAACTGGAAGGTGCAGTCCGACAACGGCAGCGACGGCTACCACCTGACCTCGACCCATCCCAGCCTGATGACGGTGGTCGAACGGCGCGAGGCCGCCAGGCACGGCAATCTCGAAGCCCGGCAGTTCGACTGGCGCAAGCGCTTCACCCAGAGCGCCGGCATGTTCACCTTCCGCCACGGCCACACCGCGATGTGGATGAACCAGGGGCAACCCGAAAACAAGCCCATTCACAAGTCCATCGACGAGGTGCGCACCAGGCTCGGCAAGCTGCGTGCAGACTGGATGCTCAAGGGGCGCAACCTGACGATCTTCCCCAACCTGCAGATTGCCGACTCCACCTCGCTGCTGATCCGCACCTTTCGACCACTGGCGGTGAACCAGACCGAAATGCGGGTGTGGTGCATGGCGCCGATCGGCGAGGACCCGCAGGTCCGGACCTGGCGCATGCGCCAGTTCGAGGATTTTTTCAACGTCACGGGGCTCGCCACACCCGACGACACAGCCATGTACGAAAGCGCCCAGCTCGGCTTCGGCGCGCAACAGATGGAGTGGCTGCAAGGGTATGAGCGCGGCACCACGGCGATCGTTCAGGGGCCCAACGACCACGCACGCGAACTCGGCATCACACCGGTGGCGAGCAACGAGGGGCCTTACAAGCTGCAGTCCGAAGTGTGCCTGCATGCCACTTACCGCGAATGGGCGCGCCTCATGAAGGCGGGGCTGGGCGGTACCCCTGCCTACCCTGGATCGGCATGAACGACCTCATCGCACAAGGCCGGGAACTGCTGTGGCAGGAGGCCGCCTGCCTGGACGACCGACGCTGGGACGAATGGCTCGACCTGTACACCCCGGATTGCGAATACTGGCTTCCGACCTGGTTGTCCGAGGAGACCCTGTCGGGCGACCCCAGCCGCGAGTTGGCGCACATCTACTATGCCAGCCGCGCGGGGCTGGAGGACCGGGTGCTTCGCATCCGCTCGGGCACATCACCGGCGTCCCGTCCGCTGCGCCGCACCACCCACATGATCGGCGCCATCACCGCACGGTCGGTGCAGGGCCAGTCGATGGAGTTGCGCTCGAGCTGGACCTGCCATGTCTTCGAGCCCCTGCACCAGAAGACCTACTTGCTGTTTGGCCTTGCCGAAACACAATTGCGGCTCGAAACCGCCGGCTGGAAGATCGCACGCAAGAAGATCGTCGTGAACAACGACTACCTGCCCGCGATGATCGACATCTACTGCGTCTAGCCCTGCCTGTGCCTGTGCAGCGAGCAGCAAAGCAATACGGGCCTGGCCGGCCCAAGCCCAGCGGCGATGGCGCAAGCCGGCGTACCCGTCATTTCCCGGCAGGTGTCTGCGCGGCGGCCGGGGCCTGCGTGAACTCGTCCATCAGCAGGAGCGCGAGTTCCTGCTTGCGCGGCGCGGACAGGCGCGACGTGATCGCACCGATGCTCACCGCCGCCAGCGAGGAGGGCGATGCCTGGAATACGCAACCTACGCCCGATACCCCCTTGGTCACGGTATCGGCGATCTCCGAATAGGCCGCTTGGCGGGTTCGTTCGACCGCAGCACCCATACGTGCCGGCGTGAAACCCGACAGGACGTACTCGGCCGTGTTGCGTTTCATGATGCGTTCGATCTCGGCGTCCGGCAGCGTCGCCATCAGTCCCAGTCCGCCCGCGCCGATACCCAGCAGCCGGCGTTCGCCCACGTCCGTCGTGAACACCCGCACCGGGAAGTGCCCTTCCTCGCGGTGCAGGCACACGCTGTAGTCGCCCTGGCGCACCAGCAGGAAAACGGTATCTCCGGAGATGCGTGCGACCTTCTGCATCTGGGGACGGTACTGGCTGATCAGCGCGGCGCCGCGCATGGAGGCAAAACCCAGTTGCATCGCGTCGATGCCCAGCCGGTACCGGTGTGTGCTGCGGTCACGCTCGGCGAACTGCTCCTCCAACAGGCAGGAGAGCAGCCGATGCACGGTCGAACGGGTCAGGCCGGACTGGTCGATCACTGCGCCCAGCTTGAGCCCGTCGTCCGGGTAGCGGGCGAGCAGCCGAAGCAGTTGCAATGCGCGGCGCAGGCTTTGTGCCCCTGCGGTGCGCGATGATTTGTCCATATAGTGGGAAAAAATATGATAAATGTTTGCAGCGCAGGAAAGCCGACTATAAACTGGCCTGAATCAATTCAGGTGGAGACAACATGACCCACCCCACGGTCGGCATGGGGCGCACGCAAGCCCGGCGCGCCGACCCTCTGGCCACGCATGCGCGAGGACCGGCATGACGTCCAGGCATGCACGCCAGGACTCTGGCGATGAGGCCATTCCCTATTACTGGAAGTCGCTCGATTGGGAGGCGCTGACGCGCGACTACCCGCCGCCTCCGGCCTTCGGCAAGACCACCGGGCGCATGTCCGCCGATGCATTGCGCGACATGCAGAACACGCGCTTCCTGGAGCGCATGAAGGACGCGTGGAACACCGGCTTTTACCGCTCGCGCTGGGAGGCCGCCGGCCTGGCGCCAGAAGACATTCGCAGCCTCGACGACATCGAGAAGATCCCGACCTTCAACAGTGACGACCTCAAGGATGCCATCGCGGCACGGCCGCCCTTCGGCAACCACCACCCCATCGGTGCATCGGACTTCGCGCGCATGCCGGTCAAGGTCCAGACCAGCGGCGGCAGCACCGGCCTGCCGCGCGTGACGCTGTTCGATCCGCTTTCCATCGAAGTGCAGGGCATCCAGACCGCGCGTGGACTCTATGCGCAGGGAGCGCGCCCGGGCGACATCATCCAGATCACCTACACGATGTCGCTCGCCAACGCCGGCTGGTGCGCGCTCAACGGCATCTTCAACTGGTTGGGCGCCACGCCCGTCACCACGGGCTCGGGTGCGGTCACGCCGTCGGAGCGGCAGCTGGAGTACGCACAAGCCTGGGGCACGACCGGATGGTTCTCGCGCGGCGAGTACCTGGCGCGCCTGGTCGAGGTGGCGCGCGAGATGAAGCTCGACCTGCATTCCCTCAAGACCCGGCAGATCCATTCGTTCCTGGGCACCGACTTCGAGGGCCATTTGCGCCGGCAACTCGAACAGGCCTGGGGCGCTCCGGTGTACGACAACTACGGCACGCACGAGACCGGGCTGCTCGCATTCGAGTGCCGCGCGCAGGACCGCAAGCACATCAACGAAGACACCGCCTTCATCGAGCTGGCGGACGTCGAGACCGGTGCGCCCCTGTCCATGGGCTCGCGCGGCAACGTGGTGGTGACCAGCCTGCACCGCTCGGTCCCACCCGTCATCCGCTACAACCTGCGCGACTGCCTGATCGCCTACGAGCGCGAGGAGTGTTCCTGCGGGCTGTGCACACGCAAGCTGTCCACCTTCCTCGGCCGCAGCGACGAGATGGTCAAGCTGCGCGGCACCAACGTCTACCCGCTGGCCTGCCAGAACGCCGTCACCAAGGATCCGCGCACGACTGGCGAGTTCCTGTGTGTTGTCAGCCACGTGGGCGAGGGCCTGGGCCGGCGCGAGACCATGGTGGTGCGCGTGGAGCGGCGCAGCCGCGACACCGATGCGCAGCTGCTGGCCGCCGACCTGGGCGCCGACCTGCACAAGGACCTGGGCGTGCGGGTGGAAGTCGAGATCGTCGAGAGCGGCACCCTGGCCCCATACACCATGATCGGGCAGCAAAACAAGGTCAAGCGGCTGCTCGACCTGCGCAACAAGGGGACTCACTGATCTATGAAAAACCACGTGGACAAACGATTGAGCATGGAGGCTTTCGTCGCCTCACTGGCGCCGGGCGTACGCATCGCCTTTGGCGGTGGCGGCATCCAGCGCAAACCCATGGCTGCGGCCAGGGCCATCGCGCGCAGCGGCCTGACGGATCTGGACCTGGTGTCCTTCCTGGGCGGGCCCGAGATCGATCTGTTGATCGGGCTGGGCCGCGCCAGCAGGCTGGCCTTCGCCTTCGTGGGCTTCGACGCCTATGGGCTGGCGCCCTGCTTCCGTGCCGCCCGCGAGGCCGGGACCTTGCCCATCGTCGAGTACTCCGAGGCCACCATGCTGGCGGCATTCGAGGCCGGTGCGAAGAACCTGCCCTTCCTGCCGACGCGCTTCGGGCTGGGCACTGACATCGTCACCACGGCGACCTCGCCGTTCAAGACCTTCGCCTGCCCGTTCACCGGCGAGACCCTGCTGGGTGTGCCGGCGCTGCGCCCGGATGTCGCCGTGGTGCATGTGAACGTGGCGGACCGGCAAGGCAACGCGATCATCCACTCGGACGCCTACGCGGATTCGCTGATGGTACGCGCGGCCAGACGTACCGTGCTCACGGCCGAACAGGTGGTCGACGAATTGCCGGTCGACCAGACCCGCCGCTCCACCTTCATCTCGCGCCTCTGGGTGCAGGGCGTGATCGAGGCGCCGCAGGGCGCCGGCATGACAGCCATGTTCCCCGACTACCGCTTCGACCTGCCACGCGTACTGGACTACCAGAAGAAGGCCACGGACCGCGCCTGGCTGGAAGAGATGATCAAGGAGGCACGCTGATGAGCGCCAGTTACACCCTGGAAGAACTGCTGATCGCGCGCATGGCGCGTGAGTACCGGGGCAATGCCATCGGCGTCGGCGCAACCATCCTGTCCGACCTGTCGGCGCGGCTGGCGCGGGCCCTGTGGGTGCCCGACATGTTTCTCATGACGGCCTCGCGCGGCTCGGCCGACCCGGATGTCAGCCCCAAGTCGCTGTGCGACGAGTGGGTGCTGGACCGCACGTCGCACATGTCGCTGGACTGGGTGGAGATGTTCCAACTGGTAGCGCAGAACCGCCTGCAGATCTGGCTGGGCGCGGTGCAGATCGACCGCCTGGGCGGCTCCAATATCTCCGTGCTGGGCAATTGGGACAAGCCCAAGGTGCAGATGGTGGGCGCGCGCGGCGTACCGGACGACCTCTGGGGCTGCGAGCGGCTGTGTTACCACATGCGGCGGCAGACCACACGCTCCTTCGTCGAGAAGGTCGATTTCGTGTGCAGCTTCGGCTACGGCGAACGGCGCGCGCAATGGGGCGAACGCGCCGCCAAGCCAGGCATCGTTGTGTCCGACCTGGGCGTCTACGACTTCGACCCGGCCAGCGGCATGCGCATCGTCTCGCTGCACCCGGGCGTCAGTTTCGAGGACGCGCAGAAAAAGACGGGCTTCGCACTGCCGCGGCCGGCCGGCGACATTTCCGTCACCGCAGAACCCACCGCCCAAGAGCTGCGGGTGATCCGCGAGGTGATCGACCCGCAGGGCATCCGCCGACTCGATGGCGACGGCGGCGATGCGCTGCTGATGGAACTCTGGCAGCAGGAGATGGCGCAGGCCGGAGTTCCGCAACCAAGTAACCGGTTTTTTTGAAGGAGACAACACCATGCTGAAAACTTGCATCACACGGGCAGTGCTGGGTATCGCCAGCCTGCTGGCACTGGGCTGCGCCCACGCGCAGGCCCCGACCTTCGCCTCGGTGCTGGAAGGCGCCAAACGCGAGGGCGCCCTGTCCATATCGGTCTCGAGTCCGGGGCTGCCCGAGACCCACAAGGCGCTGTTCGAAGCCTTCAACAAGCGCTTCGGCCTGAACCTCAAGGCCGAGTGGACACCCGCCAGCTCGGTGTCCACCGGCACGCGCCTGGTGGCCGAATTCGGCCGCGGCAAGGGCAACATCGACATCGTGGGCGCGGGTGGTGCCGAAGAGGCGGCGGTGCTGATCGAACGCGGCATCATCAAGGCTTACCCATGGGCCGAAGTCTTCGGCAAGGAACTGCCGCAGATAGGCGAGGTGGCCGGACGCGCCATTCCCGACCTGCGCGGCATCACGCTGCCGGTGCTTGATGCGGTCTATGGAATCGCCTGGAACCCCGACCTGATCAAGGACGAAGATGTGCCGACCAGCTACGAAGCCGTGCTGGACCCGCGCTGGCAGGGCAAGGTCGCAGTCAATGCCTTTTTCCTGATCCCACTCGATTCCACCGCCTTCCTGGTGGGACGCGACAAGACCATCGACATGGCCACGCGGCTGGTGGCGAACAAGCCGGTGATGGAACGCGGCAC
The DNA here is from genome assembly GCA_945861785.1 of Rhodoferax sp. OV413. Taxonomy (GTDB): domain Bacteria; phylum Pseudomonadota; class Gammaproteobacteria; order Burkholderiales; family Burkholderiaceae_C; genus CAISIP01. The sequence continues at coordinate 73,836 of CAMAWD010000017.1, forward strand.
GCCCGCAGTCAGCCGCGCGATCACCGTGGGCCAGACGCCGTTCGGCATCACCACCTTCCATGCCGCTGCACGCTCCGGCACGGCGGCCAAGCCGCAGAAGTTCAAGCTGTTCTCGGACTTCATCCCGATCTCGCCGGTCTACGTCTACGTGCCCGAGAACGCCCCCCATCCGAACGCTGCCCGCCTCTTCGCGGCCTGGTTGGTGACCGAAGGCATGCCCATCGCCAACAAGACCGAGCTGGTGCCGCGCGTGGGCGACCAGGGCTCGCCGATCTCCGATATGGTCAAGGCGCAGCAGGCCAAGTCGGGCGCCAAGATCGCGAGCCCGCGCGCCTTGAGCGACGTGAAGGAAGGTGAGATCACGCGCAAGGCAATTACCGATCTGCTGACATCCACCAAATAAGCGACAGGTCCGCAGTGGCTGCGCCAGTGCTCAGCGTCAAGGCGCTGGTCAAGGTCTATCCGGCAAACGGGCAGGCGACCGGCCCGCGTGCGCTCAACGAAGTCTCGTTCGAGGTAGCCGAGGGCGAGATCTTCACCTTGCTCGGCCCTTCGGGCTGCGGCAAGACCACGACGCTGCAATGCATTGCCGGGCTGGAAACGCCCGGTTCCGGCCACATCGCCATGGGCGGCCAGACGGTGTTCTCGTCTGAGCAGAACCTGCTCGTGCCAGCCAACAAGCGCGACCTGGGCATGGTGTTCCAGTCGTATGCGATCTGGCCGCACATGACGGTGTTCGAGAACGTCGCGTTTCCGCTGATCCACGGGCCGCGCAAGCCCGCCAGGGCCGACATCGCACCGCGCGTGCACCAAGCGCTGGAGCGTGTGAAGCTCGGCCACCTGGCCGACCGCGCGGCGCCGCTGCTCAGCGGTGGCCAGCAACAGCGCGTGGCACTGGCACGTGCGCTGGTGCATGCGCCGCGGCTGCTGTTGCTGGACGAGCCGCTGTCCAACCTGGACGCCAAGTTGCGCGACCAGATGCGCATAGAACTGCGCACGTTGGTCAAGTCGCTGGGCATCACCACCATCTTCGTGACCCACGACCAGGTGGAGGCCATGAGCATGTCCGACCGCGTGGCGTTGATGCGCGACGGGCGCATCGTGCAAATCGGTGCGCCGCGTGACATCTACCTGCAACCCGCGTCCGCCTTCACCGCGAACTTCATGGGCCACAGCAACATGGTGGCGGGGAAGATGCAGTCGGACGGACGCGTGGACACCGCGCTCGGAACGCTGCGGGTCTCCGGCTCGCCGCTGGCGCCCGGCACGCAGGTGTTCGTCATCGTGCGTCCGCAATCGGCGATGTTCCACCGGGGCAGCGCCGCCGACGGGCCGAACCGCGTGGCGGCGCGGATCGCCGGCCTGAGTTTCCTGGGCGACCAGATCGAAGTGGACGCCGAATGCGGGCCCACGCACCTGCGTCTGGTGACCGATTCCTATGGCGACCTGCGGGTCGGCGAAGCCGTGACGGTGGAGCTGTTGCAGGAGCGGCTGGTCGTGGTGCCGCATGACAGCAACCTCGCCTGACATGAAGGCCCGGCGCGGCGACAGACAGCCGCTGACGCTGTGGGTCATCGCGGTGCTCGTCACCGTGCTGGTGCTGGGGCCCGTTCTGGTGCTGCTGCGCGCGTCAGTCGGCCCTGCCGGCACGCTGCCCTTCGACGGCTGGGGCGTGACCCTCGCGCACTACGCCTCCATCTTCACGCGCGCCGACAACCTGCGCCTGGCGGGCAACACCCTGCTGTACGCGCTGGGCAGCGTGGCCATCGGTGTAGCCATTGCCACGGCCATTGCATGGGCCACGGAGCGCACCGACATGCCGGCGCGCGTGGCCGCGCGGGTCCTGATGTTCTCCTGGATGGCCGTGCCTCCGCTGGTCATGGGTTTCGGCTGGATCCTGCTGATCAACCCGGGCAACGGGGCGCTCAACGCGCTGGCCAAGCACCTGTTCGGGGTGACCCAGCCGATCTTCACCATCTACTCCATGTGGTCGCTGATCGTCATCACGGCGTTGGCCGTGGTGCCGACGGCGTTCGTCATGGTCAGCGGCCTGATGCGCAACATGGATCCGCAGCTGGAGCAGGCCGCCGCCGTGCACGGCGCCAGCGCGGCGGTGATGGTGCGCCGCATCACCTTGCCGCTGGTGGCGCCGGGCGTGTTGTCCGTGGGCATCTTCATGTTCATGGCCGTGGTGCAGGCCTTCGACCTGCCGCTGATCATCGGTCTGACAGCGCGTATCCCGGTGCTGAGCACGCGCGTCTACCTGCTGTCCTCGCCCGATGCCGGCATCCCCAACTACGGCCTGTCGTCGGCCTTCGGCGTGCTGCTGCTGGCTGTGGCTGCGTTGCTGATGTGGGCTTACTTTCGCGCAGTCCGCGTCAGCGAGCGCTTCCGCGTGGTCACCGGGCGCGGCTTCCGGCCGCGCCGCATCGCCCTGGGCGTTTGGCGCTGGCCGCTGTTCGCGGCGGTGATGTGTTATTTCGTTCTGATGCTGTTGCCACTGGCCATGCTGGGCTGGGCGAGCCTGCTTTCCACCTACCAGTTGCCCAGTCTCGGCGCACTGGGAGAGGCCAGCTTCGCCAGCTACGCCCGGGTGGTGGGTGAAGGCAAGGTGCAGCGCGCCATGCTCAACACCCTCATCATGGTGCTGGCGAGTGGCACCATCGTCATGGCGCTTTCATCGCTGATCGCCTGGTTCAGCGTGCGCGGGCGCACGGCGCTGGCGCGCTACGTGGACGTGTTGTCGTTCGCGCCGACAGCGGTGCCGCCGATCGTCATGGTGATGGCGGTCCTGCTGCTGTACCTGCAGTCGCCGCTCTACGGCACCTTGTGGATCCTGATCCTGGGCCACGTCACCATCTACATCGCCTTCGGCACGCGCAGCATGGGCGCTGCATTGATGCAAATCCACAAGGAACTCGCCGATGCGGCATCCATCAGCGGCGCGGGTTGGTTCACCGGGCTGCGCCGCATCACGCTGCCGCTGGTGTGGCCACATATCCTGAACGGCTGGTTGTGGGTCGTGGCGCATTCGGCGCGCGACCTGACCATCCCGCTGGTGCTGATGACCACGGGCAACGTCGTCGTCGCCTCGGCGCTGTGGCAGATGTGGGACTTCCCCGATCTGCCCGGTGCCTCGGCCGTCGCCATGCTGCTGGTGACTGGGTTGTTGGTGCTGGTGGTGCCCTTGCAGATCTACGTGGCGCGCCAGGGCGAGCGCGGGCACTGAGCCATGCGGCGGCTCGTAAATCAGGAGAAATGAAGATGACCTACGAAACACTTGAACTCGAAAACCACGGCGCCGTGCGCCGGATCCTGCTGGCCCGGGAGGGGCAGCGCAACGCGCAAAACCAGCAGATGCTGGATGAACTGGACGACGCCTTTGCGCAGGCCGCGCAGGACTCCAGCGTGAACGTGGTGGTGCTGGGCGGCAAGGGCGCGCATTTCTCGGCTGGGCACGACCTCAAACAGGCGCAGGCCGAGCGCTCCAACTTCACGGTGGAACAACGCTGGGCCTACGAGGGGCGGCGCTATTTCGACTATTGCCTGCGCATCTGGGATTTCCCCAAACCCACGATTGCGCAAGTGCAGGGGGCGTGTGTGGCGGGCGGCTTCATGGTCGCCAACATGTGCGACATGGTGGTGGCCTCCGAGTCCGCCTACTTTTCCGACCCGGTCGGCCACACCTTGGGCGCCGCCGCTACCGAGGTGCTGATCCACCCCTGGGTGATGGGCGTGCGCAAGGCCAAGGAGATGCTGTTCACGGGCACCAAGATCAGCGCGCAGGAGGCGCTGCGCATCGGCATGGTCAACCACGTGGTGTCCGACGCCGAGCTCTCGGCCCACACCCTGGCACTGGCGCAGCAGGTCGCCAAGGCACCGCCCTTCGGCCTGCAGCTGATCAAGCGCTCACTGAACCGCACTCTGGATGCACAAGGCCTGCGCACCGCCTTGTCGGCGCATTTCGACACCCACCAGCTGTCGCACCTGAGCGAGGGTTTTCTCGCGGCGCGCGACCGCGGACTGGCTTCGGCCATCCAGAAGAATGCATGAGCCCCTGCCCGGTTGAGCCGGGATCGCCCCGATGCAGCTAGGTTATTCCGCGGGCGACGAAGCATTTCGTACCGACCTGCGCGCCTGGTTCGAAGGGCACTATCCGCGCTTCAAGGCCCGCTGGCCGCATGCCCATGACCCGAACGACCTGCGCTGGCGGCGCGCCTGGGAAGACCACGTATGCCGGGCCGGCTGGGCGGGCCTGGACTGGCCACTGGCCTACGGCGGCAAGGCCTGGCCGCTCACCCGGCTGGCCATCTTCCACGAGGAGCAGGCGCGTATCGGCGCGCCGCTGGGCGTCAACATCATCGGCCACGGCATTCTTGCGCCAACGCTGATCCACTTTGCCAACGAAGCGCAGAAGCAACGTTACCTGCCGGGCATCCTGTCCAACCGCGAGGTCTGGTGCCAGGGTTATTCCGAGTCCATGGCGGGGTCCGACCTGGCCTCGCTGAAAACGCGCGCGGACAAGGCGGGCGACCACTACCTGCTCAACGGGCACAAGTTATGGACTTCCTTCGCCCACCTGGCCGATTTCTGCTTCGTGCTGGCGCGCACCGACCCGGCGGCGCCGCGCCACCGCGGCATCAGCTTCTTCCTCGTGGACATGCGCAGCGCCGGCGTGCGCGTGGAGCCGATCCGCCAGATCACGGGCGAGGCGGATTTCAACGAAGTGCGCTTCGAGAACGTCCGGGTGCCGCTTGACGCGTTGGTGGGAGAGGAAAACGGCGGCTGGCGGCTGGCGATGGCGGCGGCAAACTTTGAACGCGGTACCTACTTCATACCGCGCCAGGTGCGCTTCGCGCGTGAGCTCGAAGCCTTGAAGTCCCTCGCCGGCATCAGCCCGCACCATGCTGGCTCCGTGCTGCAGAACCCGCATTTGCGGCGTGGTCTGGCGCGCCTGGCGGTGGACAGCCACCTGCTCAAGCTCAAGTCCTGGAGGGCCTTGACCCATGCGCTGCGCGGTGGGCCCCCGGGCCCAGAAGGTGCGGCCACCAAACTGCAATGGAGCGAGGCCCACCAGCGGCTGCTCGACGTCGCAGTCGATGTGCTCGGAGAACGTGCACTCGCCGGCCCACGGCCGGGAGACGACTCGCCCGCCGCCGCCTGGGTACGCGACTACCTCTGGTCGCGCGCGGAAACCATTCTTGCGGGCACCTCCGAGGTGCAGCGCAACGTGATTGCCGAGCAGGTGCTCGGCATGCCCAAGAGCTGAGCGCGGATCACCATGGACTTTGCACTGGATGCCCAACAGCAGATGCTGCAGGACTCGGCGCAGCGCTTTTTTTCGGCGCGGCATCCGCTGTCCCGCGCGCGGCAGGCACTGACCTGGTCGGACGATTCCCAGCGCGGCCTGTGGCACGACATGGCGGGCATGGGTTGGCTCGGCTTGCTGGCGTCGGAGCAACACGGAGGGCTGCAGCTGGGCATGTGCGAGGCCTTCCTGGTGGCCGAGGCGGCGGGTCGGCAGTTGCTCAACCTGCCTTTCGCAGCGAGCGCGGTGCTGCTTCCGCTGCTGCACCGGGCATCCGTACAGCCGCCTGCGGAACTTTCCGGGTGGATCGAGGAGGTGGTTGCCGGTCGAGCCGCGATCAATGTGACTTTCGATGGCGCACTGTTCATGGACCACGACCAGCAGTGTTCCCATCAGTTGCTGGTGCACGGCCTGCGCGAGGGCGCCACCAACACGCAATGGGCGCGGTGGCCGACCGATACGGTGCCCGCCACACGCATCCCGGAAGAACCAGCGGGGCTGGATCCCACCGTACGCTGCGCGCGCATGTCCGGCACGGCCGCTGGCCCGGGGCTGGCGTGGGACGTGTTGCACATCCCGCCAGTAGAGCGCGCGTTCGTGCTGGCGAGTTACCGCATGGCCCGCGTCGGCGAGCTGCTGGGCGCCGCCTCGGCCTCGCTCGACCAGGCCTGCGGCTATGCGCGCGAGCGCGAGCAATTCGGAAAACCCATCGGCAGCTACCAGGCCATCAAGCACCATCTGGCCAACGACTGGATGGCACTGGACAATGCCCGGCTGGCCGCGTGGTATGCAGCGGCGGCACTGGACAGCCGCCTGCCGGACTGGTCCTTCGCCTGCGCGGCTGCGGAAGTCACCGCCATCGAAGGCGCGTTGCGGGTGGCTCGCGACGCCATCCAGATACATGGCGGCCTGGGCTTTACCTGGGAGCACGACGCGCATCTCTACCTGAAACGCGTACACCATGTTTCGGCGATGCTGGGCGGTACCCACGCCGCCTTCAACACGCTCGAGCAGGCGATGTAGCTCCAACCCCCTTCAAGGAACTCCCCTGCGACAGGCAGTCATCGTTTCCGGTACACGCACAGGGCTCGCCAAGGCTTCCCCGTGGGGGGCACCTTACGCCACCGACAATGAAACCTCGCCGAAGTCGGGCAGCACGAAGCGGATTTGCGCACCCGGATGCGGAAACTGCGACTTGACCAGGCTGCCAGTGGTGACGATGTCACCGCGGCGCAAGGACAGGCCGCGGTCCTGCACGTGGTTGGCAAGCCAGGCCAGCGCGTCCAGGGGATGGCCGAGCACGTCACGTCCGCTGCCGCGCCCGACCTCGTGGCCGTCCAACAGCGCAATACCGACCACATCACGCAGCATGTCATATCCGAGCCCGCGCACCGGTGCGCCCAGTGCCAGGCCCTGATTCCAGGCGTTGTCGGCCGCCAGTGTCAGGATGGCACGGTTGAGCGTGGCGTAGTCGGCACAGCGGTCGTCGGCGATCTCGATCGCCGGGTAGGCACAGGCCACGTGCGCCAGGATGCTGGTGCCAGTCCAGGGCTGCGCCGACGCCGGCAGATCGCGCGCCATCTCGAAGGCGATCTCGAATTCGACGATCAGGCGCACGTAATCGCGCGCTGCAAGCACATGGCCGCTGGGCACGATCTGGTCGGCCAACAGGCGCCCGGACACCGAGTCATGGAACCCGACCATCTCGCGCATCGCTGGCGTGGTGAGGGCGATCTTGTACCCGCGCAGCGTTGTATTGCGCACCCCCAGCAGCCGCGCCACGTAGGCGTCCTGTACGCGGTAGGCGTCGGCAGGGTCGGCCAGTGCCCAGGGCGAAGCCAGACCCGCAAAGGGCTGTCGTGCCGTGTGTTGCCGCAGCAGTTCAGCGGCTGCGAGTTCGGCGGCGGTGGTGTCAAGCATGTGTCAGGTTCCCAGGTAGGCTTCGCGCACCTTGGGGTCGTTGGCCAGGCTGTCGGCCGGGCCGTGCAGCTTGATCTCGCCGTTTTCCAGGATGTAGCCGTAGTCGCTGACCGACAGGGCCAGGCGCGCGTTTTGTTCCACCAACAGGATCGGCACCCCGTCAGAGTGAAGTTTGCGAATGATGTTGAAAACATTTTCGACCAGCAGCGGCGACAGCCCCAGGCTGGGTTCATCGAGCAGCAGCACCTTGGGCTCGCCCATCATGGCACGCCCGATCATGAGCATCTGCTGCTCACCGCCCGAAAGCGTGCCAGCCGACTGCCGCGCACGCTGCTTGAGGATCGGAAAGTAGTCGTAGATCCTTGCGAACCCGTGGTCCGACCGTCCCTCGCGCCGGCGGGTCCAGCGTCCGAGCCGCAGGTTGTCCTCGACCGTCAGGCTGGGGAAGATCTCGCGGCCTTCGGGAACCTGCAAAATGCCGCGCGCCACCACCCGCTCGGGGCGTTCACGCGTGATTTCTTCACCCATATAGTGGATGCTTCCGTGGGTCGGCGGTACCACGCCGGAGATGCAGTTCAGCGTGGTGGTCTTGCCGGCGCCGTTGGCACCCAGCAAACAGACAATTTGACCGGCACCGACCTGCATCGACACCCCCTCCAGGGCCTGGATCGCGCCATAACTCGCGCTGACACCCTCAAGTTTCAGCATGGGCACCTTTGCCAAGGTAGGCGTCGACCACCATCGGGTTGGTCCGTACCTCCTGCGGGGTGCCTTCAGCGATCTTCTCGCCGAAGCTCAGTACCGTGATCCGATGGGCAATGGCCATGACCAGCTGCATCACGTGCTCCACCAGGATGATGGTGATGCCGCGCTCGCGTACCAGGCCCACCAGCATGGTGTTGAGTGCGGCAATTTCGCGGTTGCGCAGCCCGGCAGCGGGTTCGTCGAGGATCAGTAATCGGGGCTTGGCCGCCAGGGCCCGGACCACGTCGAGCAGCTTCTGGTGGCCAAAACCCAGCTGCTCGGCCGGCACATCGCGGTAGTGCGACAGCCCGACCTCCTCCAGCAGCGCTTCGGCATCCTTCACTGCCTGCGCTTCGGAGCGGAGCCGGCCCGGGCTGGCCCAGAACGGGAAGTAGCTCGGGATGGTCGACGAGGCCCCCACGAGGACGTTCTCCAGCACGGTCAGTCGCTTGCACAGCTCGATGTTCTGGAACGTGCGCCCGATGCCGATTTTCGGGATCTCGTGCGGGCGCATGCGCAGCAGTGACCGGCCCTCGAAACGGATATCTCCCTGGGTCGGGGTGTAAAAGCGCGAGATGCAGTTGAAGACGGTCGATTTGCCCGCCCCGTTGGGCCCGATCAGGGCATGGATGGTGCCGCGCTCGACCTGGAACGAGAAACCACCGAGTGCGCGCAGGCCGCCGAATTCGACGACCACGTTGTCGAGTTCGAAAAACGGCGCACTCACCGCGCCTTCCTCCTGGTGCGCAAGCCCTGCAGCAGGCCCCAGATACCGCGCGGCATGAACACCATGCACAGGATCAGGATCGCCCCGTACACCGCTTCCTGCCAGATCAGCAGACTGCGCATCGAGGCCCGCATGCCTTCTGGCAGCAGGGTCAGGAACACCGCCCCGATGACCGTCCCGGGCAACGTGCCAAGGCCACCGACGACGACCATCGACAGCAACAGCACGAGCGTGACAAAGCCGAACTTATCTGGCCCCACGAATGACTGGAACAGCGTGAACATCCCACCCGCGATGCCGGCGTAAACGGCCGAGATCACGAAGGCGTGGATCTTGGTCTGGTACACGTTGACCCCGCACGCCGAGGCCATGTGCTCACTTTCACGGATCGCGCACATCGAGCGCCCGAGCCGCGACGAAGTCAGCAGCATGGTGGCCGCCACCACCAAGGCGGCAATCACCGCCAGCACCGGAAAGGCCGCGCCATCACCCGCGATCTTCAGGCCGAAGACGTTGGCAGGCGGGATCTGCATGCCGTTGGGCCCCCCGGTGAGCGCGTCCCAGGAATTGAGCAACCACTGCCAGGCCTCCGCAAACGCGAAAGTCGCCAGTGCCAGATAGATATGGCGCAGCTTGGTCGAGGGCACCGCGATCACCCATCCGAGCAACCCCGACAACGCCGCCGCAATCGGCATGCCGGCGACAAAGGGAATGCCCAGCTTGGTGTGTAACAGGGCCGTACCGTAGGCGCCGACACCGAAAAAGGCCACATGCGCGAAAGCGAACTGCCCGGCCCAGCCCAGCAGCAGGTCCAGGCCAATGGCCAGGACAATATTCATCATGATGAGATTGCCGATGAAGAAATAGTAGTCTGCCGTAACCAGCAGCGGCAACGCAAAACCCAGCGACAGCAACAGTACGGGCCAGAGAAAGCGGGCAGCCGCAGGTACGCCGAACATGGCTACACCTTCTTCGAGACCTGTTTGCCGCCGAACAGGCCCTCGGGCTTGACAACGAGTACCAGCATGATGGCGATGAAGGGCGCCACAGCGATCGCCTTGGAGGAGATGAACAGCCCCACCAGGTTTTGCGTGATGCCCAGGATGATGCCGCCTATGATGCAGCCGGGCAGATTGGTGAATCCGCCCAGGATGGCGGCAGCAAACGCCATGATGACAATGCCGCCCATGTCCGGCGTGAGCAGCAGCTTGGGGGCGAGCAAGACGCCGGCCAGCGCTGCGATCAGCGACGAAAGGCCCCACACCAGCGAGCGCATCAGCTTGACCGGAATACCCACCAGCACCGCGGCACGCGGGTTTTCGGCGATCGCCAGCAGTGCCTTGCCGGCGAGCGTGAAACGGAAGAAGGCGCCCACGACAAGGATGATGATGATCGAGATGACGCTGATCGCGATATCCTGCTGCTGGAGCACCGCCGGCCCGATGAAAACCGGTTCACCGACGAACAGCGGCTGCAGGCGACGCACCTCCTCGGTATACGGGACGACGCGCACCAAGCCCTTGATCAGGAAGGAAAGACCGACGGTGGCGATCACCATGGAGACCATGATGCTCTGGCCCGGCATCGCACGGCCCAGCACCTTGTCGAGGATGGCGCGGTCGAAACACCAGCCGATGACGAAGGTGATGGCGGCCGCAAACACGAACGCCACGCCATAACTCCACTTGAAATAGGTCAATGCCAGCAGGGCGAAGTATCCGCCCAGCATCACCACCTCGCCACCAGCAAAATTGACGACATCGGTGGATTTGTAAATTGCCACCACCGAGAGCGCCAGAAGCGCATAGATCAGCCCCACGACGGCGCCGCTCAATACACCTTGAACAATAAGATCGAACAAATCACGGACTCACTTTTAGAACCTGCCCTGCCTGCGCCCACATGGCCGTCGCACCGGCGGTGCCGGTGACCGGGGCAGCAAGCGCGCGACCAGGTAGTTCAGGGTGCGGCAATACTGCCGTCCCAGGAATAGACGCCGGGCATGCGGGTCGAACTGGCGCCGTCGAATTTGATGAACGCGGCGGAGCGAAAGCTGTCGCGGCGGTCCTTGCCGAAAACGCTCGGGCCCGCCAGCGCACCGGAATCGACGGTCAGTGTCTCGAGCACATCGACAAAGCTCTCCCGCGTCACATTGCGTCCCGCCTTCTCGAAAGCCGCGACCACCGCAGCCGCCGTCGGCACACCAAAGGCGACCCACGGTCCGGGTGTGCGGCTCGGGTAATACGACTTGTACATGTCGTTCCACTTGGCCAGTTTGGCTGCCTCGGCCAAGGGCGTGGTGTAGTAGAAGTTGGCCAGCGCCGTGTTGTTACCCACGTTGGTAGCGAAGGTGGTTGGGTTGGGGACCGCCTGCACGCTCGCCACGACGGGCTGCTTCATGGCGAATTCGCCGTACTTCTGCATGAACAGCACCGCCGGCGCCGGGTAGGCGATCAGCACGATCACGTCCGGATTGGCCTTGCGCACATTGAGCACTGCGGCGGTCAGATCCGTGGCACGCGGGGGCACGCGCTCGTAGGCAGCCACCTCGACCTTGGCCTTCTCGATGGCGGCCTTGGCCGTGCGCCAGTTTGCGGTGCCAATGTCGTCATCATGCACCACCACAGCGATGCGCTTGCCCTTGAGGGCATCGATAGCGAACTGCGTGATCGCCCCGCCACTGGAGAACTGCGTGCCGACATTGCCGGCGAACAGATAACGGGTGGGTGGGAAAACTGCACCGTCAGCGCCCGCGTTGAGCACCATGAGCGGTACCTTTTCGCGCGCCACGTACTCCTGCAACGCCTGGGCGCCGGCAGTACACGAACCGCCATGCAGCAAAAACACCTTTTCGACCGACACATACTTGCGTGCGATCGCCTGCATCTCTCCGGTGTCGCACTTGTCGTCTTCGAGCAGCAGCTTGAACTTGCGACCGTGGACGCCGCCCTTCTTGTTCGCCTCCTCGTAGATCATCTTCGAGGTCTGGATCGGGTCCAGGCCGAACGCCGCCAAGGGCCCGGACATCGGCGCGAACAGCCCGACCGTGATTTCCGTGTCGGTGATGCCATCGGCAACCCACCCCACACTGGGCAGCGCAGCCAATACGGCCGCCGTCAGCACAGCCTTCCATTTTGTTCCATGGGCCATTGAGTGTCTCCTTCGTGCACAAATAAAAAAACTAGCAGAAGCGATGACCATGGTCACGCGTCGAAGTCAAGTTTGCATGAATACAAATTCAAAGTCAAGAATTTGCATACATAGAGGAAACCCGAAGTCCTCCCAAACAACGCGCTCCCTTAGAAAAATTTGCGATTGGCATACCAGCCTGACTGCATGTATGCAAAGTGACTGGGGGGGGGTGCGGTGATGTCCTGGCCCGTCAGCCAGCACCGGCACCCGCCAAGCGCGCGGCGCCAAGGCCGGCAATCCGTCCAAAGATGATGGCATTGGCGATCGAGCCACCACCGCCGACATAACACTGCCCATGCACACCGCCCACGGTTTCACCGGCCGCCAGCAGGCCAGGGATCGGACGGTCCCAGGCATCGAGCACGCGCGCGTCCGCGTCGGTGCGCAGCCCGGCCCCGGTACTGCCCACGATTGCCGGGCGGATCCGCACCGCATAGAAAGGGCCGCTGCGCAGGGGGCGCAGCAACGCGGCGTCCTTGCCGAACAAGGTGTCGCGGCCCGCTGCGCAATCGTGGTTGTAACGCGCTACGGTCTGCGCCAGGCGCAACGGCTCGAGTCCCACCAATGCGGCAAGCGCATCCAGTGTGCCAGCGCGAAAAATGCGCCCTGCATCGGCCATCACGCCCAGCCGTTCGGTGGTCCAGTTCGCAAACGGGTAGGCCTTGCCCTGGTCCTTGTCGGAGTTGCTCGACGGATTCGCGGCCTGCCGCGCAGCCTCGTCGAACAGTGCAAAGCACTCACCCGCCGGAAGGTCGCGCACCAAGTTCGACGACACCGAATAATCGATGGTTTCGTCGGTGAATCGGCGCCCGTCGTGGCCGACGAAGATGAACCAGCCCGGGATATAGGGCTCGAAATCCGACTTGCTGAAACCTGGCGTCAGCACTGCCGACCCGGTACCGTGGCCGGTGATCTCCGCGCCCTGCGAGAGGCCCAAGGCAATGCCGTCGCCCCGGCAGGTCTTGCAGCCGACATACCACACCCAGTCCCCGTAGGCCGCAGCAGAAGGGAACAGCCGCGCCAGCATTTCGGTGTTGGCGCCGAATCCGCCAGTGGCCAGGACGACGGCGTGGCAGCTGATGCGCTCGCCTGCCACGTGCACCGCAGCGATCGCTCCTGCAGGGTCGCGCTCCAGACGATCCACACGCACGCGACACGACACGTCGACGCGCGCCCGGTCGAGCCGGGCCTCGAGCACATCGACGATCGCGCGCCCAAGCCCCTGCGCTCGGTGACCGCGGCGTGCACCGTCGAGGCCGGCCGCATACAAGTTGTGCACTGGAAAGTCGACCCCCATGGCCACCAGCCACTCAAAGGTCGGCGCGCCTTCTTCGCAAAACCGCCGTATCAGCGACGGCTGCAGCCGGTAGCCGTTGACTGCCATGTAGTACCGGAACAGCGCATCCGGGCTGTCGATCACCCCGGCGGCAAGCTGCACGCTGGTCCCTGCGGCATAGAAGACCCCGCCTGACAGGGCCGTCGACCCGCCCAGGCGCTCAGCGGCATCGAGCAGCAGCACCCGGGCTCCGCGTGTGCTGGCGGCATGGGCCGCCGCCAATCCGGCGCCGCCGGCGCCCACCACCACCACGTCATAGTCCCTGTCCGGCATCACCAGCCCTCACTTTGCATACACGAATCGATAGGCAGAACACATCCCCCATAAGACGCGCCCCGGAAAGTCGGCAGACTGCCCCCTGGATGCCCTCTGGGAATAGACATTTCGAGCACTCGAAAGGGATTCACAGGCAAGCGCAAAGCCTATTGCGAATAGTCTGTGTATGCAATATTATCCGCCTACGCCGCCCTATTGCGGGCACGCCCACCCCCCTCAGAGGAGCATTTGCCATGCTGCGTCGATTCAACCATGTCGCCTTCCGTTGCAACGATGCGCAGGAAACCGTTGATTTCTACACCAAGGCGCTGGGCCTGCCCTTCGCGCACGCCGTGACCAACGACGTGGTGCCCTCGGTCAAGATGTACTGCCCCCACCTGCACCTCTTTTTTGGCCTCGATGACGGCAGCTACATCGCCTTCTTCGAGGTTCCCACCGCCGGTCCGGCAATCAAGGACCCGAATACGCCGGGATGGGTGCAGCACATCGCATTCGACGTGGCAGACAATGCGTCGCTGCTTGAAGGCAAGCGGCGACTGCAGGCGTTTGGTGTGGAGGTGCTCGGCCCGGTCGACCACGAGTTTGCCCACTCGATCTATTTCTTCGACCCCAACGGCCATCGCCTGGAGATGTGCCATTGGCTGGAAAACGAAGATTCCGACAAGCTGCGTTATGCCCAAGGTGCACCGCTGCTGCTCAAGCAATGGATGGAGCGCAAGGCCAAGGGCTTCGTCGAACCGGTCCCCGAGCCCGCCTGAGGTGGCGCGCCCGGCGCCCCCGGCCGCGGCTGGGTCCAGGCCCAAAGCGGTTTCGCGCAAGGTTCCCGCAGCCACCGGCGCAGCGGTCGGGCGGCGCCAGGTGCAAGTCCTCGAGCGGCTGCGCGAGATGATCATGCTGGGCGAGCTCAAGGCCGGCGAGCACGTCCAGGAAATCCCGCTCAGTATGGCGCTGGGCGTCTCCAGAACGCCGATCCGCGAGGCACTGGTGGTGCTGGCCCATGAAGGTTTGCTGGTGTACCGTGCCAACCGCGGCTACGTGGTGCGGGAATTCCACCTCAAAGACGTGCTCAATGCCTACCTGGTGCGTGAGTGTCTTGAGGGGCTGGCCTGCCGCCAACTGGCCGAAGACGGCATCGATGCGCGCAGCGCTGAACAGTTGCGCGCTTGCCTGGCCGCCGGCGACCGCATCTTCGCCATTGGTTACCTGACAGAGCAAGGGGTGGAGCCCTGGCGCCAGGTGAATGACGAGTTCCACACCACGCTGCTGCATGCCACGGGAAACCGGTCGCTGATCGAGGCCCACGAACGCACTGTGACGATCCCGCTCTCGTCGAGTCGCGTGGTGCACTGGTTCGATCGTTCGGACGCCCATGGGTTTCAACGCCTGCAACAGGTACACCAGCAACACCATGCCATCTTCGAGGCCATCCTGCGCCGCCAGGTCTACCGCGCCGAGGCCAAGATGCGCGAGCACATCAACGTAGCGGCCGAGCACATCGAGCGCAGCTATCGCACGGGCAACGGTGCGACGCCACCGCAGGAGCGGCCGGCATGACCGGCGCCACCGATACAGGGCCGATGAAGGCGGCCTATGCCGACTGCTATCTGGGCCAGCTGCATTACCTGTACCGGCCGGCGTCGATCCCCGGTGGCGCGCCGGTGCTCCTGATCAGCCCACGCGCACGCTCGTGCCGCAAACTCGCGCGCCATCTGCCGGCCGAACACGCGGCCTACATCATCGACATCCCCGGGCTGGGCAACTCCTCCCCCCTGCGCGAGGGTGCCTCGATGCCGGACGTGGCGCGCGCAGTGGCTGAATTCATGGACGCGGCGGGCATCGGCCCGGCCCACGTGTTCGGTGTGCATACTGGCGGCAAGGTCGCCGCGGCGCTTGCTGCGCACTGGCCCGACAATGTTCTGAGCCTGATGGTATGCGGCAAGAGCCACAGCATCGTGCCCGAGATCGAACGGCGCAACGTGGCGATGAAGGAGCAGTCAGACATGCCCGACTCCGCGGTTGTACGCTTCGAGGGCAAGTACCTCGACGACACCGAGAGCGCCCTGGCCATGCCGCGCCTGTATGCAGCCAACTTCGCATTCGATCTCGCGCAGGCACTGCGTGCTTGCCGGATGCCGGTGCGCGTGATCGAGATCACCTCACCGGAAGAAGACCTGCGCTACGGACGCCAGGCCCGCGCCCTGGCCGCGCATGCTGCCCGTGGCAGCATGGCCGAACTGCCTCAGGTGGACTCCACCGGGATCGACTTCTACACCGGCGCCGCGGCCATGGCTGCGGCGATCGTCGAGTTCATCGGGCAACCGGCATCTACCTGACTCTGCCAGCATGGCGGCAGCCCCAGGCAGCATTCACTTCAGAAAGGTCGACATATGACAAGGATTGCACTCATCACGGGCGGCGCAAGCGGACTCGGGCGCGCCACAGCACTGGCCTACGCAGGCGCCGGCCTATCGGTCGTGGTGGCCGACATCGATGGGGCCAGGGCGGCAGCAGTGGCCGCCGAGTTGCAGGGCAAGGGCCACCGCGGTCTGGCGCTGGACGTGACCGACGAGGCACAGGTGGCCAGCGTGTTCGCGCTGGTCGAGCGGGAGGTCGGGCCGATCGCCGTGCTGGCGCATTTCGCCGGAATCTCGGGCTACACCCCCGACGGCCTGAACCCAAAGATCGCCGACGAATCGGTCGCCAACTGGGAACGCACCATGGACGTCAATCTCAAGGGCACCTTTCTGTGCGTGCGCGAGATGCTGCGGGTGCGGCGCGCGCGGCCGGTGCCGCACGGCCGGATCATCACCACCTCGTCCATGGTGGCCCAGAGCGGCGGCATCAATGGCGGCGCGGCCTATGCCGCCTCCAAGGGCGCGGTGCTGAGCTTCACCAAGATGGCAGCGCGCGAGGCTGCGCCCCTGGGCGTCACCGTGAACAGCATCTCGCCCGGCGCCATCGACACCCCGATGCTGCGTTCGGTCATGCCGCCGGAACGCGACGCAAGCTACATCCAGTCAATCCCGATGGGGCGCATCGGGCTCCCCCAGGACATCGCGGCCGCCGCGTTGTTCCTGGCCTCCGAGGACGCCTCATTCATCACCGGAAGCTGCACCGACGTCAACGGCGGCATGCGCATGCAATAGGCAATAGGCAATGGGCAATAGGCAATAGGCAATAGTTGGCGCAAAGGACATCCCCATGCTTCAGGAAATGAAGGTCGAAACACTGCGGGCGGCGCAAGTCAATCCGTACTTGCAGCATCTGGAGCAGCATGACAATCAGCCCTGCGCGGGGCGCTGGGCATCCGAGTTCGGACCGCTCAACCAGGTATTCACGCTGCTCGACCCGCCCGCACTCGCAGCCGCCGCGCAGTACCCGGCAGACAGTTCCGGGCTGGCGGCATTGCGCCCTGGCGATCTGGTACACCGCGAGACTTGGCCACTGCGGGCCGTCAAGGCTTACCGGCCGATCCATGACGCGCTCTACGAACTGCGCGAGTACACGCTGCATCCTGGCACCCATGAGCGCTTCGTCAACCTGATGCTCCAATCTATGCAGGTGCGCGAACGGTATTCTCCGAATGTCGCCATCTGGGTGCCGCTGGCAGGCAACCCGGACCGCGTGCTGCACCTGTGGGCCTACCGCGATCTGGTGCACCGCGACGAGGCGCGCGCCGGCGTGGCCCAGGAGCCCGCCTGGAAAACCTATACCGAGGCGATCGTCCCGCTGCTCAAGGCGATGCACTCGACCGTCCTGCGGCCCGCCAAGCGGTGACACACAGGCCACCATGGCGCCCGCCGTGCCGGACGAAGAGACAACCGACCTGCTGGTGATTGGCAGCGGTGCCGCCGGCCTCACAGCGGCGTTGGTGGCGCGATTGCACGGCCTGTCGGTCATCGTGTGCGAAAAGGCCCCCCATCTCGGGGGCACCTCGGCCACCTCGGGCGGCGCGATCTGGATCGCCGCCTCCAGTCAGGCGGCGCGTGCCGGCTACTGCGACAGCATCGAACAGGGACGAACCTACCTGCGTTTCGAGACCGGAGAACATGCACGAGAAGACCTGATCGATGCGTTTTTGCAAAGCGGCCCGGCGATGGTCGACCTGCTCGAGCAGCACACCGAGGTGCTGTTCGACCCGGTGCCCGTTCCGGATTACCACGCCGAATCACCCGGCGGCGTCACTGCGGGTCGCGTGCTGATCGCCCGGCCGTTCGACGGGCGGCGCCTCGGTGCCGACTTTCGCCGCCTGGCAGCACCGATGCCACGGCTCATGGTGCTCGGAGGCATGATGGTTGGATTCGCCGAAATCCCGATGCTGCTGCGCCCCTTGCAGTCCTGGGCCGCCCTGCGCCTGGTTGCGCGCAACCTCGGTCGCTATGCGCTGGACCGGCTCCACCACCCGCGCGGCACCCGGCTGCTCAACGGCAACGCCTTGATGGCGCGACTGCTTGCCAGCCTGCGCCAGCACCATGTCGACATTCGCACCGGCACCTCGCTGCTCGAACTGCTAGCAGAAGGCGCGCGGGTCGGTGGTGCCGTGTTCCAGTGTGGAACCGGCCGCAAGACCATCCGTGCACGACGCGCCGTCGTGCTCGCCACCGGAGGTGCTGCACAGGACGGCGCGCTGCGCCAGGACCTGATGCGTGATTTTCCGCACCGCGCGGTCGTGGCCCAGCAGCATTCGACTGGCGACGGCGTGCACGCCGCACTCGCGGCGGGCGGGCAGATCGACCGGCACGTTTCGAGTCCAGCGGTATGGACACCGGCATCGGTGTTGCGCGAATCCGACGGCAGCACCACGGTATTTCCGTATGGCTACCTCGACCGCGGCAAACCCGGCGCGATCGCGGTGAACAGCGCCGGCCAGCGCTTCGTCAACGAAGCGCTGTCCTACCACGACGTGGTCCAGGCCATGTACCGGGACGCGCCGTCCGGCGTGGTGCCACGGGCCCATCTGGTGTGCGACAGCGCCTTTGTCCGGCGCTATGGACTGGGCATGATCCGGCCGCACGACCCGACGCTGTCGGCCTATGTCCGGCGCGGCTATGTCCTGCGCGCCGACACGCTCGAAGAACTGGCCACCCGGATCGGCGCCGATGCCCACCAGCTGCTCGCCACCGTGGCCCGCCACAACGCATTTGCAGGCACCGGCGTGGACCTGGATTTCGGCAAGGGCAGCACCGCCTTCAACCGCGCCAACGGAGACCCGTCGGTGGGCCCCAACCCCAACCTTCGGGCGATCGGGCAGCCGCCCTTTTTCGCCTTGCCGATCACCCCCGCCACGCTCGGGGTCAGCATCGGCCTCAAGACCAACGCAGACGCACAGGTGCTCAACCTGCACGACGACCCGATTGCAGGCCTGTACGCGTGCGGCAACGACACCAGTTCGGTCATGCGCGGCTACTGCCCGGGCGGCGGTGTCACGCTCGGTCCGGCCATGGTCTTCGCGTACCGGGCGGCGCAGCATGCTGCGGGCACGCCCGCGGCGCCGGTCAGCACTTCGGGGGAATGAAATGAACCAGGTGCCTGCATTGACGGTCGTCACCGGCGGCGCCCAGGGAATCGGCATGGCGGTGGCCATGCTGCTGGTCAGCGCTGGGCGGCCGGTCGTTTTGGTGGACATGAACGCCGAGGCTCTTGCCCAGGCGCAGACGGCACTGGCGGCGCTGGGCGGTGGTCAGGTCACCACGCGTGTGCTTGATGTGCGCGACGCCGCAGCCACGCCGGCCTGCGCCCGCGACATCGAGGCCACCATTGGTCCGGTAGAGGCACTCGTCACCTGCGCCGGCACCACACGTTCGAGCGCCGCTGCAACGATGCCTCTGGACGACTGGAATCTCGTGCTCGATATCAACCTCACCGGCACTTTCCTGTCGTGCCAAGCCTTCGCTGCGGCCATGCTGCATCGCGGGCGTGGCGCCATCGTCACCATCACCTCGGTCTCCGGCACCGGCGGACAGGCCGGTCGGGCAAACTACGTGGCGTCGAAATGGGGCGTGATCGGCCTGACCAAGACACTGGCGATCGAATGGGGTCACCGCGGTGTGCGCGTCAATGCGGTCGCGCCGGGGCCGATCAACACCACGCTCTACGCCAAGGTACCCGAGGCGTTTCGCGAGGGTGTGATTCGCGAACGCACGCCCCTGGGGCGGCCGGCCGAGTCCTCCGAGGTGGCCGGCACGATCGCATTCCTGCTCTCGGCGCAGGCGTCGTACATCAACGGGTCGGTGCTGACGGTCGATGGCGGTTTCAGCGCCGGGTATGCCACGCAACATGGCGGTGCCGACCTGGCGACATGACGCGGGGAATCACTCGGGAAGGTTCAGCTCGCGGCGCATCGCGTAGATCGGGTCGCTGCGGTCGCGCTGCGCGCTTTGCCACCCCGGCTGAAAGGGAATCTGCCAGGGAGCGTCCTCGAGCCTGATCCACTCGAAGGCGGTGACACGCTTGGCGATCTTCCACATGCCGTCACGGCGCTCGAAGCGGTCGATATAGCGGCCGACGATTTGCGACAGCAGTGGCTTGACCTGGTCTTCTGCCTGCGGCCCGAAGATGTCCAGCCGAGCCTGGGTGGCGTCCTTGCCGTAACGGTGAAAGGCGATCACATAGGCCTCGGACAGCGCCAGATCCGGCCCGGCGAATTCGATCTGCACGCCCCCGACGAAATGCACCGACTGCACCACCCCCTGGTGATGGCGCTGCTGCCACTGCAGCATCTGGTCAACCCCGCCGTCGAACACGCCATGGGCGTCGGTGGCCTGCGCATGGAACACCGAGCGCACCTTGTCCCAATCCTTGCGCGCCACACCCGTGGACCAAGTCTGCAGCGCGGTTTCGATATCGTCCTTGTCGAGCAGCCGCTGAATGCGTTCTTCGCGGGTCATGGCGGTGCTCCTAGAGCACGCGGTAGACCGTGTAGGACATGCCGATGCCTTTGTCCGTGATGGGCGTCGGCTCACCGGTGCTGATGGCCAGCGTGCGATTGAGCCACAGCAGTGCCGGCGCGGAGGTCTCGAAGAAGACGGCATTGCGCAGATAGTAGCTCGACGGATCGACCGTGCCCTCGCGCTTGAGCAGCCGCGCCATGACCTCGGGCTCGGCAAAGAACCTGCCGTGGTAGCTCATGTGGATCAGTGCCTGGTCGGCCGTGCGCAACACCATGTTGACGTTCGGTTCGAACACGCCATCGGGGCGGATCAGCGCGTTGTCGGTGCCCACTGGAAGCACCTCGCCACTGAGTTCGGGCCCCTGGAACGAGCCGCCGGTGATCTGCACGAAGCGCCGCTTTCCGTAGGGCGTCTGACCGAGATCGTTTGGCTGACCGGTCATGGCGAGTTTGAAAAGCAGTTCGAGTTCAGGCTTCA
>CAMAWD010000018.1 GCA_945861785.1 Rhodoferax sp. OV413
TGGCTTTCTACCAGATCCTCAATTGCTACCAGATCCTGGGTTCGGTGATGGCCACCGGGTACCGCGTCGCCCGGCTGGGCAAGTCGCACCAGGATGTGTTGTTGACCCGGGTCAAGGGGATGGCGCCGTCAGTGTGTCTGGACCTGGCACGCCTCTTGAGGGAGCAGATCTGATGACAGATGTGACCGAGAACGGCCTGCGTGCGGCCGTGAAGGCCCTGACCGATATTGTCGCCCCGGCCATCAGCCATGCCGACCCGTTGGCGAATGAGCAACTGCGACTGGTGGTGGACTACCTGGAGTTCGTGCGCAAGCGTCTGGACTTTCTCCATGATCGCGACCGATTCGAATTGGGCCACAACCTGGCCATGGCGAGTGCACTTGACGCGCTTGGGGCGCCCGGGTCCGGCGCCACCATGGCGCTGCTCAAGTCGGCCATCCAGGACGGGGCGATTGCGCAGGCGTTTCCTGCCGCGTCAAGTCCGGCGCTAAAGTCTGCTGCGGCAGCACTCGCTGCGGCTGTTCGGGAACTGATCCGTGAATCGGCCGGTTTCGATGCACAGATTCGTCTCGGAATAGAGCGGTGCGTCCTGGATGCGACAGACGAGCGCATCACCTTTGATCGCGCCTGGTACCTGCCCCTCGGATTTGATCCGGCCGGTGGGGAAGTTCCGGCATTGGCGGACCTGGTCGCGAAGGCGCCATCGGGCTGAGGCAGCCCTTGTGCAGCGTCAAGACGCCGGCGTTTCCGATGCGGCGATTTCCCGCAGGCGGAATTTTTGGATCTTTCCAGTGGGTGTGCGCGGCAACTCCTCCACCACGCGCACACGCTCGGGCCAATACTGCTTCGCCACCTGGGATTGCGCCATGTGGGCCTGCAGTGCCGCGAGGTCAAAGCGCGCACCAGGCTTCAGCACCACGAAAGCACAGGCCCGTTCACCCAGGCGCCGGTCAGGATAACCGACGACGGCCGCCGCAGCGACGGCGGGATGCGCCACCAGCAGGCTCTCTATCTCGAACACCGGCACGTTCTCGCCACCACGGATCAGCACATCCTTGGTGCGACCATTGATTCGGATGTAACCTTCCGCGTCCATATAGGCAAGGTCCCCGGTGTCAAACCATCCGTCGGCGTCATAGGCAGGCAGGTCCGGGCGTTTGAAATACCCAAGAAATACCTGCGCTCCCCGTACCAGCAGGCGACCTGTCTGGCCTGCCGGCAACGACTGACCGTCGGCATCGGCCACCAACACTTCCATGCCTTCGAGCGGCCGGCCATCGGTGGTGGACGATTTCTCGGCCGCCCTTTGCGGCTCGGTCAAGGTGCCGGAAAGCGCTTCTGTCATGCCCCACAGGGAACATACGGCAAGGTTGAGCTCGCGGGCGGCGCGTTCGATCAGCGTGGGTGGTATCGGTGCGCCGCCGCACAGGAAAGCGCGCAGCCGCTGCGGCCGTGGCGCGCCGGCTGCCACCGTGTCGCAGATGTCGGTCAGAAACGGCGTGGAGGCTGCGGTGTAGGTCACCCCTTCTTCCGCCATCAGTGCGACACCGCGCGCGCCGTCCCAAACGTCCTGCAGCACCATCGTGCCGCCAAGCCGTACGGCCAGCATCATGACGGCCGCGTAACCAGTCATGTGCCCGACCGGGGTGGCACACAACAGCACGTCGTCCGGGGAAAGACCGAAGCGCCCACGCAGCGCGTTCAGGCATGCGAGCAGCGTGTTGGAGCTGTGCATGACGCCCTTGGGGTCTCCTGTGGTGCCGGAGGTGAAAACCATCACACTGACGTCGTCGGGTTGCAACGCCGCTGATGCCGGGTCCAGGGAGGGGGTGACGGGGGTCGCGCACTGGAGCATGCGGCCATCGAAACTGTGCTGTGCATCGCCGTCCACGACCACGATATGGCGCAGGTTCGGCAATTCCAGGCGCAAGCCCCTGGCCATGGCCGCGTGGTCGAAGCCGCGGTACATCTGCGGCACGATCAGCACCTTGCTTTGGGCAAAATCCAGCATGTAACGCAGTTCGCGCTCGCGAAATATCGGCATCAGCGGATTGACCACGGCCCCGATGCGGCCACATGCAAACGCCGTGACGACAAACTCCCACCAGTTGGGAAGTTGTACTGAAACCACATCCCCTGGCACGACGCCCATCTCGCGCAGCGCACCTGCGCAGCGCGCGACCATGCCGCCTAGCTCGCGGTAAGTGAACCGGCGCGATGCAGAACGGTCGACCCGGTGTGCCACGATCGCCGTTTTGTCGGGAACCTGGCGCATCGACTCCACCAGGAACTCGTCCATGGTCTTGTCGATCCAGTAGCCAGCCGCACGCATGGCCGGCCCCCGGGCGGCGAACGAATCGGTGTAAGCAGTCATGCCGGACCTCCAGGGAAATGTCAGAACGTGCCAACGCAACGTGGTTCGATTGCAGACAACGCCATACCGGCACCCACCGATCAGGAAAACCGATGAACCAGGAACAGCGACAAGGATGGAACGGTTACCAACAGCACCGTTCGCAGCCCGTCCGAAATCAGAAATGGCACCACCCCCCGGAAAGTCTCCATCAGAGGCACGTCACCGGCCAGCCGGTTGATCAGGTAGACGTTCATGCCGACCGGGGGATGGATCAGGCCGACCTCCACCACGGTCAGGCAGATGATGCCGAACCAGATGCTCTTGTCGGCCTGCGGCATGCCCATGATGTCGAGCCCCATGATCATCGGGTAGAACATCGGAACGGTCAGCATGATCATCGACATCGACTCCATCACGCAGCCGAGAAACAGGTAGATCAGGATCACGATAAAGACAATCGCCAGGGAAGGCATGCCGAGCCCTTGCACCCAGGTGGCCAGGGCCGCCGGCATCTGGGTCAACGCCAAGGTGGTATTGAGCATGTCGGCGCCGAGCAGCACCAGCAGGATCATGGCGCTGCCGGCAGCTGTTCCCAGCACGCTCGATATGACGCCAGGCATTCGCATGCCACCTGCCACCGCGATCACCCCGGCGGCAGCAGCGCCGATCGCCGCCGCCTCGGTCGGTGTGGTCCAGCCACCGTAAATGCCGCCCACAACAATCACGAACACTAGCAGGATGGGCAGGACCTGCACAAATGAGCGAAACCGCGGCCCCCAGGCGACGCGCGGGCCGGCCGGGCCGGAAGACGGGTTCAGGGTCACCATCACTTTGACGACAACCATATACCCCACCATTGCGATCACGCCTGGAATCACCGCCGCCATGAAGAGTTTTCCGATCGATTCCCCCACCAAGATCGCGTAGATCACCAGGGGGATCGACGGCGGGATCATGATGCCCAGCGTTCCTCCGGCGGCCAGCGCACCGGTGGCCAGCGCGCCCGAGTATTTCAGGCGGCGCAGTTCAGGCAGCGCCACCTGCCCCATGGTCGCGGCGGTGGCAAGCGAACTGCCGCAGATCGCGCCGAATGCTCCACAGGCGCCAATCGCCGCCATCGCAACGCCGCCGCGCCGATGCCCGACGCATGAGGTGATGAACCTGAAGAGCCCCCGGGAGAGGTTGCCGTGCGTGGCGAACTGACCCATCAAAAGGAACAGGGGGATGACCACCAGATCGTAGTTAGACAGCCGTGCATAGGCCAGATTCTTGAAGAAGTTCAGCAAAGGAGTGAACGAGCTCCCTGTCAGGTACACATACGCACCGGCACCGCTGAACAGCATCGCGACGCCGATCGGAACGCGAAAAAACATCATCCCCAGCATCACGGAAAACGTGAGCAACCCGATCTGGACGCCGTTCATTCAGTGTTCTCCGTGCGTCTCGCAAGGGCGTTGGCCCCAACCAGCCGCCGCTTGCAGCCGATGAAAAATCGCGTGCGGCCACTCATCGGCTGCCCGCCGGTGTGATGAATCCCATGGCCACACGCAGCTCCTGTACAAAACGATCGAGGGCAAGCATGGCAAGCAGGGCAAAACCCGGCACCATGCCAGCATAGGAGATCCAGGTCGGCACGCCAAGAATCGCCGAAATTTCCCCGAATTCGTGTATTGACACTGCAGCCACACTGGTTCGCCATGCGATCGTGACCGCCAGCACCGTGACCAGCAGCGCGCCCACCGCCTCCAGCGTCGCAATCGACCGCTTGCTCCAACGGTTGGTGAAGAAGTCGACCTTGACATCACCCGATACTGCAAAACACCACGGAAAAAACCAGGCGCTTGCCACCGCCGCCGTGACGCTCGTCAATTCCACATCGCCGGGCACCGGCACCGCAAACAACTTTCGACCGACGACGGAAACCACCACCAGTACCAAGATGCCAACCAATACCAGGCCCCCGGCGAGCGCCATCCACCTTGCCATCACCGTGAGGCGGTGGCCAACAGCGCCGGTCGCGATATCGACCGGCGCACCGGTGTCGATTCCTTCAGCCACGCTGGGGCGCCTTAACGAGGGTATTTGTTCACGAGTGCCTTGGCGTCGTCGAGCATCTTCTTGCCATCGGCTCCCTTGGCGCTGACTTCCTTCACCCAGTCGACCTCGACCGACTCGGTCGCCTTGACCCAACGCGCGTACTCTTCCTTGCTGAGTCGCACATTGCGGCCGCCACCGGCATTGCCCAATGGCGCATAAGCGCTGATCTTGTCGGCAAAGAACTTGCCCCCGACAGCCGACTGATCGCGGCCGGAGTTGGCATCGATGACCTTTTTCAGGTCCGCCGGCAGGCTGTCGTATTTCGCTGGGTTCATCGCGAATACCGTGGCGCTGGCGAAGAAACCTGTCTGCCCTTCCGGAACGTCCAGGTGAAACTTGGTGACCTCGTCGAGCTTGAGCATCGGCACACCGCTCCAGGTCATCATGGTGCCGTCGATCACGCCTTTCGACAGCGATTCGGTGATTGCCATCGAGGGCAATTGAACGGTAGCCATCCCCAGTGCCGCAAGGCCCTTGGCAGCATACCGGCTGGGGGCACGCACCTTCAGATTGGCCGCCTCTTCGATCGTCCTGACATTCTTGCTGCTGAAGTGGAGCAGTTGCGGATCGGTGATCGCGACCCACAACACTTTGACACCGCGGTATTCGTCCATCGCATGGGCCTGGATGAAGTCCCACAAGGCGCGGCTTCCACCCTCGGCGCTCTTCACCATGAACGGCAGTTCGAAAACCTCGGTCTTGGTAAAAGAGCCGGGCTTGAAACCGGGATTGGTCCACGTGGCATCCACGGTGCCATCGCGAACCTGGTCGAACAATTGCGCTGCGGTGCCGCCCAATTGCATCGACGGGTAGATCTCGCATTTCATCCGGTTCGCTGACTGCGCCGCGATCTTGTCGCACCAGGGTTGTACCAGTTCGGTCTGGTAGATCGACGAACCAGGCGTCGCGTGGTGAACCCGGATCGTGACTGTCTGCGCATTGGCCGCAACGGCAGACGCCGCCAGGACCAGGGCGATTGCTGAACTCGACATTTTCATCTCTGTCTCCTTAATTTCGGAATAGTTGGTGGGAACCGGTTCGCGGATGGCTAACTGGTAATTTAATGTACCGTAAGCTACCTGACTATACGCGACCGTGTTTGAATGCTACCGTTTCCGCACCGGGTATGCAAGTCCGGCGTGTTGACAATCAGGCGCCAGCCCGGCGCCTCAGACCGGGGCAATGGCACCCACCGTGGCCAGCGCGTGGATGCGATCGTCCGCGAATCCCCAGTGCCGCAGGGTGCCGGCGGTGTCGGTTCGGGGGGTGACCGGTGCATGGCGGACCTGGCCTGGAGTACGGCTGAACTTTGGCGCCGGCGCCGGTTCGGCGACGCCGCCCGCGTGCAGAAAGTTGTGCCGCGCCAGCGCATGGGGATGGGTCATGCTTTCCTCCATGGTCAGGACGGGAGAAACGCAGGCGTCACCCTCGGCAAAGTGGCGCGCCCAGTCGTCGCGTGTCCTTGTTTCGAACACCGTCGCCAGGCGTTGGTGCAAGGCGTCCCATTGGGTCGGGTCATCGCGGTCGGGCAGAGACTCACCTGCCAAGCCCAGGCGCTCGATCAGTTCGCGGTAGAAGCGCAGTTCGACAGCACCCACCGCGACATATTTTCCATCCTGCGTACGGTAGGTGGTGTAGTACGGCGAGCCTCCGTCGACCAAGTTGGATCCGCGCGATGGTGCCCAGATGCCGGCTTGGCGGTAACCGTGGTGCATGGTCATCAGGTTGACCGCGCCGTCGAACATTGCTGCGTCGATCACTTGGCCTTGGCCCGACGTCTTGGCCTCGAGCAACGCGGCCATCAACCCCATCGCCAGATACATCGCGCCGCCGGCGAAATCGCCAATCAGGTTGAGCGGGACCACCGGGGCTCCGGCCTTGGGGCCTATGGCGTCGAGCACTCCGGCCAACGCGATGTAGTTGATGTCGTGCCCCGCCTGTTGGCTCATCGGGCCGTGCTGGCCCCAACCGGTCATGCGGCCATAGACCAGGCGTTGATTGATTTCAAGGCACGGCGCGGGCCCCAGTCCCAGCCTTTCCATGACGCCCGGGCGGAAGCCTTCGATCAAAAGGTCCGCGGATCGCACCAACTGCAGGACGGCCTCGATGCCGTCCGGACTCTTCAGATTGACCGCCACGGCGCGTTTGCCGCGATTGAGCAGGTCATAACGCCGCTCGATCGCGAAGCCCAGGTCGGACGGCGTGAGTCGGTCGACACTGACCACATCCGCGCCCATGTCGGCCAGCAGCATCCCGCAAAAGGGTGCCGGGCCGATGCCGGCCATTTCCACAACCCTTATTCCCTTCAATGGTCCCATGTCACTGTCTCCGTTGGATTGCCTCGCCTGCGCGTACGTGCTGTCGCCAAGACCTCGCGGACGATTCTGGTGGGTTAGTGTCACCATATTTTCAAGGTGACGATGGAAATGCAGACGGTTGACGGGCGGCGAGGAAACCTTCCCGTCACAAATTTCATTGGTAATTCTCGCACGAAGCCATTTGATACGCGCAAATACTTGCTCCTGCAAATTAAATGAGCTAGACTCACTTAAACGCTTTCCGGCGGCTTGCCGGCCTGTTGCTCTGGTTGCCGGGGCACGTTTGGGGAAAATTTTGGACAAAGCACAGATCCTCGAATTATTCAGTGCGGCGGCGCAAGCGCCATTGGCCTATGCACGCGCCTGGAAGGAAAAACATTCCCGCCCTGTGATTGGGTCCTTCCCCATGAACTTTCCGGGGGAGCTGGCGCATGCGGCGGGAGCCCTGCCGATGATCCTTCAGGAGTCGCCGGCGCCAATCACGTTCGGCCATGGCATGTTGATGCCGTCCTACTGTGGCTACACACGCAGCATCGTCGACCAGGCCATGATCGGCGAGTTCAAGTTTCTCGATGCCATCATGTTCGGCGACCACTGCGTGCAACTGCTCGGCGCGGCCGATGCGGTACGTATGCAGCTGCCCGACACCAGGGTCATCTTCTTCCAGCTGATTTCCTCGATGTGCGACCCCTGGACCCTGGGGCGTTCGCGCGAAAGCTTCCTGATACTCAAGCAGGAACTGGAAGAATTCATCGACCGTCCAATCGAAGACGCAGCCTTGCATGCCAGTGTCAGGATCTTCAACCGCAACCGCCAGTTGTTGCGCAAGATCTATGACCTGCGCACAGCCGGCAAGATCGCCATGACGGCAACCCAGATCCAGCATGTCGTCAAGTCCAGCATGGTCATGGACAAGGGCGACCACACGGCGCTTCTGGAGCAACTCGTCAGCCAGCTGGAGCGACATCCAGAGGTGCCTGGCCCGGGTATCCGGCTGCACCTGTCCGGGCATTTCTGCCAGGCACCGAAGCCCGAAATCCTCGACATGATCGAGGAGTGCGGCGCCATCGTGGTGGGGGACGACCTTTACCACGGCTTTCGTTACATCTCGACCGATGTGGACGAGGGTGGCGACAGCATCGATGCGTTGGCCAAGTGGTATCTGGCACGCAACACCGGCGTTCCGTGCCCCACCCGGGTCCAGAACAACGTCGACTGGGATGCCTACCTGCTCAAAGCCATGGAGGTTGAAAAGGCGGATGGCATGATTGTGCTCATGGCCAAGTTTTGCGAGCCGCACATGTATTACTACCCGGAGGTCAAAGAGGCGTTCGAACGCCACGGCGTTCCGCACCTCCTGATCGAGACCGAACACGAAGCCGTGGCACTCGAAAGCCTCAAGACCCGGGTCGAAACCTTCCTCGAAATTGTCAAGCGCAGGCTTGAGGTCACCGCCTGAGAACCGTCCACACCGACACCCCTGGAGCACCCCCCCCATGAATGCAATCGTCAAGCCCGAGCCCTACGCCAACAAACTGAAGTCCACCCGTATTGCCGGCAAGATGGTCAATGAATACTGGGAAATGGTGTGGCGGGCCAAGGAAGAAGGCAAGTTGATCTGCTGGTACGAAGGTTCGGCCATCAACCCGTTTCTTGAGGCGGCCGACATTTGCTGGGTGCATGGCGAGGCCTACTCGGCGATGCTGGCGGCGCGGCACCAGGAGGGGCCCGCCCAGGCGGCGGCCGAGGCCCGTGGTTACATGAAGGAACTGTGTTCGTATGCACGCACCCACCTGGGCTGCGCCGTGTCCAACCAGCGCAACCGCAACGACGCCGACACTGGCGTCAGCAATGCGCCCGACGACAACGACCTCGCTTCGAAGCTTCCTGCGCCAGACATGATCATCAGCGCCTACGCCTACTGCAGCACAGGGCAGCAGTGGGATGAGATGACCTCGCGCCTGTTCGGCAAGAAGATCCCCATCTTCAACGTGTCGATTCCCTGGATCTGGGGCGCCAAGAAGGACTCCGGTTACCTCAGGGGCAAGGAATGGGACGAGACCTCCGCCTATGTGGCGCGCCAGCTCAACGACATGGTCAAGTTCATTGAAGAGCGCACCGGAAAGCCCTATCCCTGGGACCGCCTTCGCGAAATGATGGGTTATGTCAAACGCGCCTCCGAGTTGCGCCTGGAGGCGATGGACATGTGCATTGCAACGCCAGCACCGGCGAGTTTTTTCGATTGGGTCGTCAGCATCGCGCCGATCAACAACCTGCCGGTAGGGCCCCAGATCGTCGACTATTTCCAGACCGTGCGCGACGAAGTGGCGGCGCGGGTGGCGGCCGGGGAGGGGGCGATTCGCAAGGAGCGTTACCGGCTGTTCTTCGACGGCATCATGAACTGGACCAAGGTCGGCTGGCTGGCCGAGAAGTTTGCCAAATACGACGCCGCAGTCATCGCCGGTCGCTACACCCACATGGCGTTCTGGCAGGAACCCAAACTGATCAACCCCCAGGATCCCGTGTTGGGCATGGCGCAAAACTACCTGATTTGCCCTAACAACCACTCGGCGCCTATCCTGATCGACTTGATCATGGACCTGTGCAGCAAGTACGAAGTCGATGGCATGGTGATTCACGCGTCCAGAACCTGCCGTGCCTTCACCAACCCGCAGTTCATGATTGCCGAGGCGGCGACCAAACGCCTGGGTATCCCGACCTCGATGTTCGAGGGCGATGTGACAGACGACTCCTTCTACAAGGACGAATTGGTCAACAGCCGTGTCGAGGCCATGCTGGAAGCCATCGACGCGCGCCGGCTCGTAATGGCTTGAACCCGGTATTTGTTCCCAGGAGGTTCTGATGAAACATTTTGTGATGGGCATCGATTTCGGATCGACGACTGCCAAGACAGTAATCCTCGACTTGCAGGGAAAAGTCGTGGCCTCCAACGTCGCGCACATGGGGGCCGTGAGCGGAGAGGGCGTGAAGTCGTCGATCGCAGGCGCACTGAAGGAGGCCGGCATCACCCAGGAGGATGTCGGGCGAACGGTCAGCACAGGTTACGGCCGACGCATGCTCGACATCGCCGACAAGAACTACACCGAAATAACCTGCCATGCCCGTGGCGCAGTGGCAATGGTGCCCGATGCCCGGCTGGTTATCGACATCGGTGGTCAGGACAGCAAAGTCATCGCTGTGGACGCCAATGGTCTCGTCGCGCAGTTCGCCATGAACGACCGCTGTGCCGCAGGGACCGGCAAGTTCCTGGAAGTGCTGGCGCGTGCCATGCAGATCGAATTGCAGGACATGGGCAGCATCGCCCTTGAGGCCAAGGAAGAGCTCAAGATTTCCAGCATGTGCGCGACCTTTGCCGAGACCGAGGTGATCTCGTTGCTGGCCGAAGGGAACACAAAACCCAATGTGCTGGGTGCGGTGCATGCCGCCATCGCCAATCGCACCATGGGTTTGGTGGGGCGTGTGGGCAAGAAGGGCCCCGTGGTGATGACGGGGGGCGTCGCGAAGAATCCAGCTGCCGTACACCACATCCAGAAGGCGCTTGGCATGCCCATCTACCTGCCCAAGGCGCCACAGACAGCGGGCGCTCTGGGTGCCGCTCTGTTGGCGCTCGACGACTACCGGGCCGAGCACAAGGACGAAATCGCCCTTGCGCTCGACGGGCGGCTGGATCTGCAAATGGACGAGGCACAGCATTGCGTGCCCGGTTGCAAGGGGGTTCCGGCCGAGGCGGAGGTGGCCGCTGTGCCGATGCTGCCGGCGACCGGGTCCTTGTGGAAGCGCCTGCAGAGCCATATCTGACAGTGCCCCCTGCTGGCCGGGTCAACAACCCGGTGAAACGTGATCGGAGTTGTCGATGGAGAGGTTTCCTGCCCTGTCAATGATTCTGCGCCATGGGCGCGTATTCGCTGCCTTGGGCGCCGTTGGCGTGACGGCCATGCTGTTGCTGCTGATGTACCCCACCCTGGGCCGCTATTCGCTGGTTGCGATCCCGGTGCTGTTTCCATTCGGGTACGTGCTCGTCAAGAGTTATGTCGAGATGGTCCAGATCGTCACCGAGATGGTGCACTGACGGCAACACCGCGCCGCGCTTTCGGGCAAGACGGAGAGAAACATGGATGTACTGGCCGCATTCGCGCGCGCGCAAAACACGCCGATTGCCATCGACACGTTTCAGCTCGATGGTGTGCGCGATCGTGAGGTGCTGATCGAGATGAAAGCGGCCGGCTTGTGCCGTTCCGACATGTCCTTCTTCGACGGTTCGCGGGATTGGTCCGACTACCCCTTGGTGCTGGGCCACGAAGGTGCCGGCGTGGTGCTCGAATGCGGCCCCGGGGTTACCCACGTGCAACCGGGCGACCACGTCATTCCGGTGGGCATCCCGGAGTGCGGTGTGTGCCCTGCATGTCGCAGCGTTAAAACCAACCTTTGCGACCAGTACTTCAAGCCTACCAGCCGCCGCCCGTTTCGGCTGCACGGCAATCCTGCGCGAGCATTTTGCGAACTGGGCACGTTCTCGCAGCGTATCGTGGTGCGTGACATCCAGGTCACGAAGATCTCCCCGCTGGCACCGATGGACATCGTGTGCTGTCTCGGCTGCGCCGGTGCCACTGGCCTCGGCGCGGTCCTGTTCACGGCGCGCATGGAGGCCGGTACGTCTGCAGTGGTCTTTGGCCTGGGCGGTATTGGCCTCAATGTGGTGGAAGGTGCCCGCATTGCGGGCGCCAGCATGATCATCGGCGTGGATTCAAATCCCGCCAAGGAACCCTTCGCACGGGTGGCAGGGGTGACGCATTTCCTGGACGCGTCAAAACCGGGCATCGACATTCTGGGTTCGATTCGCGAGTTGACCGGTGGTGGCGCGGACTATGCATTCGAATGTGTCGGGCAAGCCGACATCCTGCGCCAGGCCGTCGAATGCACACGCATCGGCTGGGGCACCACGGTCATGCTGGGTGTATTGCCGGGCGCGCAGGAATTGGCTTTGCGACCACGCGCGATCCAGGAGGGGCGGCGTCTGATGGGCTCCTATCTGGGGAACGTCAAGACGCGCACCGAACTGCCGCAATTGGTGGACATGTACCTCGACGGTCGCCTGCACCTTGATAACCTGATCTCGCACCGCATTCGCCTGGACCAGATCGGCGAGGGGTTTGATCTGCTCGCCTCTGGCGCAGCGCGGCGGGTGGTCATCGACTTCTAGTTCGCTCGCGGGCACCAGGCAACCAGTTCGGGGCCCGGGCGCGATGGCAGTGCCACGGCTTGCAGGAGACGGCCCGGGCTCAGGCGGGCCGCTTGCGGACCATTGACGGGTATTGCCCTTGCAATACGACTTCGTCGCGCTGGTTCAGCAGTCCAAGCTCCTCGAACCACATGCCTCGCACCGGATGCCGGATTGCTCGCACATGCTCTCGTATCTCCTTCGTTGAGCCACTCGTGCAGCGAATTCCGATTCACGCCGACAGTGCGCTACGCCATCCTTCAAGCGCGAAATTGGTGTTGGCAAGCCGTGCCACTGACCCAATCAAAACACCCCGCGCACGTCCGACATCGGCAATAATATACTGGTGTACTGTATTTAGTGCTTATCAATTTTCGGTGTCAATCCTGTAGGCGCCGGCCATCTAGGAGTTTGCGCGATGGACTTTCACCTGCCGGCGGAGATCACGGCCAAGTTGGCCGAACTCGACGCCTTCATCGACGCCGAGATCAAGCCGCTGGAACGTGACAACATGCAGTATTTCGACCATCGACGCGAGCATGCGCGGACCGACTGGGACAACGACGGCCGCCCACGTGATTCCTGGCGTGCGTTGATCACCGAAATGGAGCGCCGCGCGGACCGCGCCGGCCATCTGCGTTATGGCCTGCCGGTGAGTTGCGGCGGATCGGCAGGCTCCAACCTGGCCGTCGCTGCCATCCGCGAACACCTGGCGGCCAAGGGCCTGGGCCTGCACAACGACCTGCAGGACGAGTCGTCCATCGTTGGCAATTTTCCCATCGTGCCGGTGCTCGAGGCCTACGGCACGCCGGAGCAGAAGAAATACATCGAAGGCATCATCACCGGTGACATGCACCTGGCTTTCGCGTTGACCGAACCCGGCCATGGCAGCGATGCCACCTGGCTCGACACCACCGCCCGGCGCGATGGCGACCACTGGGTCATCAACGGCATGAAGCGCTGGAACAGCCAGGTCGGCCGGGCCCACGGCAACCTGGTCTTTGCGCGAACGTCGGGCAAGCCGGGCGATGCCAACGGCATCACCGCCTTCATCGTTCCGACCGCTGCGCCGGGGCACAACATCCTGTACAACCACTGGACGTTCAACATGCCGAGCGACCATGCCGAGGTCGAACTGAAGGACGTGCGCCTGCCCGATGGCGCCATCCTCTACAAGGAAGGGCAGGGCCTGATGGTGGCCCAGCGGTTCGTCCATGAGAACCGCATCCGCCAGGCTGCCGCCAGCGCTGGCGCCGCCCGTTACTGCATCACTGAGGCGGCGAAATATGCGCGCTCGCGCATCGCCTTCGGTGAACCCCTGTCCAAGATGCAGGCGATCCAGTTCCCGCTGGTCGAGTTGTATGCCGAGTGCGAGATGGTGCGCAATTTCATCTTCAAGACCGCCTGGCAGATGGACCGCCAAGATGCGCTCGAAATCAGCGACATGGTCTCGATTTGCAACTTCCGGGCCAACCGGCTGTGCTGTGAAGCCGCAGACCGGGCGATGCAGACCCATGGCGGCATGGGCTACAGCCGGGCCTTGCCGTTCGAGCACATTTACCGCCACCACCGGCGTTACCGGATCACCGAAGGTTCGGAAGAAGTCCAGATGCGCCGCGTGGCCCAGTACCTGTTCGGCTTCGGCGGCAAGAAGGCGCCGTCCGGCACACACGCATGAGCGCCGCTGGGCCGCTCCCAAGGCGCGCAGCCCCGAAGTCCGCAAGACGGAGGGTAGTCCAGTGACTGCGCAGGCCGGCGCCGTGGTTGGCGAGCGCATGCTGGATGTCGATCCCGCGCGTCTCGAAGACTACCTGCGCACGCTCTACGGCCCGGCCGACGGCCCATTACAACTGCAGCGTACCGCAGGCGGTATGTCCAACCCGACCTATTTTGTGCAACGTGGTTCCTGGCAAGCGGTGCTGCGCAAGCAGCCGAGCGGGGAGGTGTTGCCGTCCGCGCATGCCATCGACCGTGAGTTCCGGGTCATCAGCGCGCTGCGGGGCACCAATGTACCGGTGCCACACCCGATGCATTACTGCACCGACCGCGAGGTGCTCGGCACACCGTTCTACCTGATGGAGCAGTTGCATGGGCGGGTGTTCTCGGACTACGCGACGCCGGGCCTGCAGCCCGATGAGCGCCGTGCCCTGTTCGATGCCATGGCGGGGACGATGGCGGCGGTGCACCGCCTCGATGTTGACGCGCTCGGCTTGTCCGACTATGGCCGGCCAGGCAACTACTTCGCGCGCCAGCTCAAGCGCTGGTCGGACCAATGGGCGACGTTTCGCCGGGGCGACGACGACAACCCGGCGCTCGACCGCATTGTGGTCTGGCTGAGGGAACGCGTGCCGCAGAGCGAACTGCTGACCTTGTGCCATGGTGATTTTCGCATCGGCAACCTGATGTTCCATGCCACCGAACCGCGGGTCATCGGTGTGCTCGACTGGGAACTGTCGACGCTCGGGCATCCCCTGGTCGACGTGGCATTCAACTGCCAGGCCTGGTGCATGTCCCCGGATGAAAATGGCGGCGTGCTGGGCCTGCCGCTCGAAGAATTGGGCATTCCGCAGGAGGATGTGTATCTTGAACGGTACTATGCCCTGGCTGGCTCGCGCGAACGCATCACCACCTTCCACAAGGTGTTTGCCATGTTCCGTGCTGCGGTGGGCAGTGCGGGTGTGGCCCGCCGGGGCGAGGCCGGCAATGGATTCCTGCCCGATGCGGCGCGTGTCGGGCGCAGGCTCTCACAGGCCTACGCGGCTCGGGGCCTGGGCCTGATCACGGACCAGAGCCATGCCTGACCTGACGCTGCAAACGCTCGAGAAGGGAATTGCCGTGTTGCGGATGAACCGCCCGGCGCGCCTGAATGCATTGACCGACGACGCGGTGAGCGAGTTCACGCAGATGCTGGAGCGGCTCGCCACCGACGCGAGCTTGCGCGTGTTGATCCTGACCGGTGAAGGCCGCGGGTTTTGTGCGGGCTTCGACCTGACCCTGGCCGACCAGGCCCCTCTGACAGCTGAGCTTGGGGAAGTCGGGGCCTGGGCCGCGCGCCAGGAAGCCTTTGCCAGCATCGTGACACGCCTGCGCGCGTTGCGCGCCCCCGTCATTGCCGCGGTGAACGGGCCTGCCACTGGCGCGGGTCTGGGGCTGGTCCTGGCCTGCGATATCCGGATTGCGGCGCCTTCGGCCGTCTTCAACGCGGCCTTCGTGAAGGTGGGCATGAGCAGTTGCGACATCGGTGTGAGCTGGCTGCTGCCACGGTGTATCGGCATGAGCCGGGCCTTCGAGATCATGCTGACCGGGCGCATGGTGGGAGCAATCGAGGCCGAGCGGATCGGCCTGGTATCGTCGCTGGCACCGTCAGACGAAGGGCTTCTGGATTGCGCCATCGCCACCGCCCGTTCCATCGCCGACTGTTCCGCCCTGGGCGTGTGGATGACCAAACGTGGCGCGTGGGCCAACCTCGAGGCCGCCAGCCTGCAGGCCGCCATCGAACTCGAAAATCGCACCCAGATCATGGTGCGTGGAACGGGTGATCTGGCCCGTGCCGCCGCAGCGTTGACCGCGCGCAAACGCCCTGATCCACACTGAACCCACGGCACACAAGGCACACACATTCGGTCTTCCACGTTGCCCCATTTGAATACCAACCATGACACCCGCGTTTGAAACCATCCTCGTCGAGCAGTGCGCGGAAGGTTTTGCGACGCTGGTGTTCAACCGTCCCGAGAAACTCAACACGCTGTCGATTCGTTTGCGCCAGGAACTGGCCGCCGCCGTCGACATGCTGGAGGCCGACCCGCTGACAAGGGTGCTGATCCTGTCCGGTGCCGGGCGCGCGTTCACAGCCGGCCTCGATCTGGACGAATGGTCCGGCCCGGGTGTGGTGTCGGCTGCAGCCTATGAGTGGGACGCGGTCCAGGCGCTGTCGCGCTTCAGCGGTCCGGTGATCGGTGCGATCAACGGGCTGGCGATCACCGGGGGCCTCGAAATCGCCTTGGCCTGCGACGTCCTGCTGGCGTCGAGCGCGGCCCGGTTCGCAGATACCCATGTGCGCGTCGGCTTGTTGCCCGGGTGGGGCGGCTCAGTGCGCATGGCGCGCAGGGTGGGCCTGCATCGCGCCAAGGAGCTGGCATTGACCGGGCGTTTCTTCAGTGCAGCCGAGGCGGTGTCCTGGGGTCTCGTGAACCAGGTGTATGCTCCGGACGACCTGATGCCCGGGGCCAGGGACATGGCGCGGCAGATGCTGCTCGGCGTGCCCGAGACCCTGGTCGCCTACAAACAGCTGCTGGACAACGAAGCCGCGGCAAGTTTTGGCCAGGCGCTGCTTCTCG
Organism: Rhodoferax sp. OV413; assembly: GCA_945861785.1. Lineage (GTDB taxonomy): Bacteria > Pseudomonadota > Gammaproteobacteria > Burkholderiales > Burkholderiaceae_C > CAISIP01. The sequence continues at coordinate 16,348 of CAMAWD010000018.1, forward strand.
AGCGGAACGCCTCGATGGCCAACAACATACCGGTCGCCAGGTCGTTGATCGATGCGCGACTGCAAAGCCTGCGCCGGCCCGGCGCTGAATCATGAAACCCAAGCAAAGTGAGGAAAACACATGGAAACCACGGTCGTCCCCGGAATCTGTCGCAACTGCCTGGCCTACTGCCCGATCCTCGTCACGGTCGAGGACGGACGTGCGGTCCATGTCACCGGCGACCCTCAGGCACCCGCCTTCGATGGGTACAGCTGCCCCAAGGGCCGCGCGCTGCCGGCGCAGCACAATGACCCGGCGCGCCTGACGCATTGCCTGCAACGCCAGGCGGACGGGAACTTCGCCAGGATCGACTCCAGCCTGGCCATGGACCAGGTGGCTGCGAAAGTGCAGGAGGTGCTGGCCCGGCATGGGCCGCGTGCGGTCGCCATGTACCGTGGCAGCGGGCAGGTGTCGCACCCCAGCAGCGCACCCATCATGGGCGCCTGGCTGCGCGCCATTGGTTCGCGCATGAATTTTTCCGCCGCCAGCATCGACAAGCCGGCCGAATACACCTCGGTGGCCATGCACGGCAACTGGCATGCCGGGCTGCAGACCTTTGAGACGTCCGACACCTGGATCATGGTGGGTGCCAATCCTGTGATTGCCAAATCCAATGGTGGCCCGCTCAACAACCCTGGCACGCGGTTGAAGGAGGCGCAGCAACGCGGCATGCAACTGGTGGTGATCGATCCACGCCGTACCGAGACCGCGAAACGCGCGGCCGTCCACCTGCAGCTGCGCCCGGGCACGGACGCGGTGCTGCTGGCCGGGCTGATCCACATCATCCTCGCCGATGGCCTGCTGGATGCCGATTTCGTGGCCGCGAATGCGGTTGGCCTCGACGCATTGCGCGATGGGGTGGCGCGGTACACCCCCGGGTTTGTCGCAGGCGTGGCGGATGTGCCGGTGGACAAGCTGCTGACCGCGGCGCGCATCTTCGGCAGTGGCAAGCGGGGAGGTGTCGTATGTTCAACCGGGCCAAGCTTTTCCACCCACAGCAACCTGAGCTACTACCTGGCACTTTGTCTGAACACGCTGTGTGGCCGCTGGGCGCGCGAGGGCGACAACGCACCCAACCCGAATGTCCTGTTGCCCGCGTTTCAGCCGCGGGCCCAGCCGTATGCGCCCTACCCGGTGGTCAGCGACCGGCCGATGCGGGTGCACGGTCTGATGGAGAACGCAAGCGGTGTGCCCACCGCGGCCCTGGCCGATGAAATTCTGTTGGACGGTGACGGGCAGATCAAGGTGCTGCTGTGCCTGGGCGGCAACCCGGTGCTGGCCTGGCCGGACCAGGAAAAGACCGAGGCGGCGCTGCGCAAGCTCGAATTGCTGGTGGTGCTGGACTACCGGATGACTGCGACCGCGCAGTTTGCCCACTACGTGGTTCCGCCGCCGCTGTCGCTCGAATTGCCGGGCACGACCCAGATGGTCGAATCTCTCAAGTACTACGGTGTGTCGCGCGGGTACGCCATGCCCTGGGCGCAATACACGCCGGCCATCGCGCGTGTGCCTGCAGGCTCCGACCTGCTTGACGATGGAGCCTTCTTCTTTGGGCTGGCCCAGCGCATGGGGCTGCAGCTGGACTGGGTCAACCAGCGTGGCCAGGGGCCCAATCTGGAAGGACCGTCACAGACCATTCGGCTTGACATGGCGCGTGTGCCGACCACCGACGACATGATCGGCCTGGCGTGCAGCGACGCGCGGGTGCCGCTGGACGTGGTGAAGTCCCATGTCCACGGCAAGGTCTACGATCTGGACGTCCGGGTGTTGCCGCGCGAACCAGGTTGCAGCGCCATGCTGCAATTGGGTGACCCGACGATGCTGCAGGAGCTGCGCGACCTGCAACCCGCCAGCGCACAGTGGGTGGCCGACCCGGCGTTTCCGCTCACGCTGGTATGCCGGCGCGCCAACAACTTCATGAACTCGGTCGGAGCCGGTTTGGCTGATCTCGACCGCGGGCGCACCCATACGCCGGCATGTATGCATCCGCAGGACCTCGCCGCACTGGGGATCCCTGAAGGTGCGTTGATCGAGGTGCGTTCGCGCCACGGCACGATGCTGGCGCGAGTAGAGGCCGACGACAGCCTGCGGATTGGCCTGGTTTCTGTGGTCCACGGGTTCGGTGGTTCTGCGACACATGCCGGGCCGGATGACGATTTGCCCCTGGGCTCGGTGACCCGGCTTGTGGGCATGGATGAACGCGATCCGATCAGCGGCATTCCGCGCATGAGCGCCTTGCCGATTGCGGTCAGGGCCACTCCGTCGCGCGGTTGATGGTTATGCCTTTTCGGCGACGCTCGCCGTGGTGGCGGCGCCCAGTTGCTTGCCCGGCTGCGTCATGCCGGCGGGGCCATTCTCGAGGCGCGCAGCCACGCGTTCGAGCCGGCGCACGACCTCGCCCAGATCCTGTTCCCCCCCGGCTTTCGGCGTGGCGGTATCCGCCCGCATGCCGCGGAAAATGACGGTGGCAATCCCGTCCGTCACATCGTCGACCGAAAAGTCACCCTCGCCGCGAATATAGGCCCACGTCTGATGCTCGATGCAACCAAAAATCATGTCACGCAGCAGGTTGATCGGAACGTCGCCGCGCAACTCGCCGGTCTGCACGCCCTCGCGCAACACCTCCGCGACCTGGGCCGTAAAGCGCCGGTTCAGTTCGAAGATGGACATCGACCGGTAGGCCGGGTCGGGCCGCAGGTCAAGCAGCACAAAACGTGTCAGTGCGGGTTCCCGGCGTACCAGCGACAAGTTGCGCCAGACCAGCTGACGCAGTGCCTCCAGCGTGCCACGACCACTCACGCTGCGGTGGTCTTCGCGCAGCATTTCGTCAAACCACTGCTCTGCCACTTTGATCAGCAGGTCGCGCTTACTGTCGAAATACTTGTAGATCGTGGCTTCTGAAATGCCGCACCGCTCGGCCACCTCGGTGGTGACGAGGTTGTTGTGTCCTTTTTCCGCGAGCATGGCGCGGGTGACCGACATGATCTTGGAGATGCGTTCGTCGCGTGGCAGTCGTCGGGTGGTGGGGCGGGTGCGCGGGGGCGGCATGTGGCAGTGGGATCGTGGTGCGTTGAGGCTTGCATTATGGTGCGCCCGGCGCAGTCATTGGCGGCAAGCGCCATCATTTTCACCCCGCAGCGGCTTGAGTGGACAACTTTTCCGCTTCTATATAATAACCTAGCTTATTACATTCTCATCGTGCACAGGCGCTTCATCCCCGTTGGCCCCGAGGCATGCGCGGCTGTTCCAACCTGATACTTTCCGGAGCGACCATGCCATACCAATCCGTGTTTCGCGATGACCTGTTTGCCGGCCAGACAGTCATCGTCACCGGCGGCGGCAGTGGCATCGGCCGCTGCACGGCCCATGAGCTTGCGGCCTTGGGCGCGCATGTGGCACTGGTGGGGCGCACCGCGGAGAAGCTCGAGGCGGTGCGGGCGGAAATCCTGCAGGACGGCGGCAGCGCCAGCACCCATGTGTGCGACATCCGCGACGAACTGGCCGTGGGCACCACCATCGACGCCGTGCTGCAGCTGCGCGGGCGACTCGACGGCCTGGTCAACAACGCCGGCGGACAGTACCGCACCGCCATGAAGACGATTTCGACCAAGGGCTTCGAGGCGGTGGTGCGCAGCAACCTGACCGGTGGTTTCATCTTCATGCGCGAGGCCTACCTGCGATGGATGGAGGCGAATGGCGGTGCCATCGTCAACATCATCGCCGATATCTGGAACGGCTGGCCCGACTTTGCGCACTCCGGGGCGGCCCGCGGCGGCATGCTCACACTCACAGAGACGGCGGCCTGCGAATGGGCCGCTTCGGGCGTGCGCGTCAATACCGTGGCGCCTGGCGGCATTGCGTCCAGCGGCTTCGACACCTACTCGCCAGAGGCCAAGGCCAAGATACTGGAGTTTCCCCAGCGTGTGCCGCTGCAGCGTTACGGCACCGAGTCCGAAGTGTCGGCGGCCATCGTGTACCTGCTTTCGCCTGCGGCGGCCTACATCACGGGAAGCTGCATACGGGTCGATGGTGGAACACCGAATGCACGCACCACCTGGAACCTCGAACCGCATCACCGCAGCAAGCCCTTCGAGGCCTTCCACCGCGCCAGCCTTCCCAAACTCCTCACTGAAGGGATCCCCACGCCATGACACATCCATCCTCCATTCGCGTCGAGATGCAGGCCGGCCTGGCCATCGTCAACCTGGCGCAGCCGGAACGCGGCAACCCCATCGACGGTGACATGGGGCGTGACTTCAGGCAGGTCTTCATGGACTTGTGGAATGAACCCAGCCTGCGGGCGGTGCTGCTGCGCGCTGATGGCAAGAACTTCAGTTTTGGTGGCGACCTGAAGACCTTCCATCCGCAACTGGACAAGCTCGCACCATTGGTCCGCGCGTGGACGGCCGATTTCCACATGGGGCTGCAACGTGCCTGGCAGTTGCCGGTGCCCATCGTGGTGGCGGTGCAGGGCTGGGCCATGGGCGGCGCGGCGGCGATGATGGCCGGCTGCGACATCGTGATGGCGGGTGAGTCCACCAAGATCGGCTCGGCCTTCGCCAAGATCGGCTTCAGCTGCGATTCGGGCTCCAGCGTCGCGTTCACCGGGCGCATGGGCGTGGCGCGGGCACGCCGCTTTGTCATGCTGGGCGAGGTGCTGGGCAGCCAGGAGGCGTTGCAAACTGGCCTGGTGGACCGGGTGGTTCCGGATGCCGACTTGCAGGCCCAGGCGCTGGCGCTGGCCCAGGAGTTCGCCGACGGCCCGACGCTCGCCTATGGCGAGATCAAGCGCCTGTTCCTGCGCGCCGGTGCAGCGCACCTGGAGTCGCAGCTGGAGGTGGAGGCCATGGCGCTGGCGCGTGTGGCATTGAGCGCCGACGCGAAGGAGGGCATCGCCGCCCAGGTCGAGCGTCGCAAGCCGGTGTTTCGCGGCTGTTAGTGGCCGGCGCGCGGCGCGGCCGGGCTGGATGGCTGGTGCCGGGCGAGGGCGAGGACCGAAGCCGGTAGCGACGCAGTCTTCATGCCTGCGACTTCCTGAGCATCAGCGCCTGGCGGGTGAACGTGACCACCTCTTCGCCGCGCTGGTTGAAGCCCTGGTGGTGGAAGGTGATGATGCCGGCCCCGGGGCGGGAATGGCTGGCGCGTGATTCCAGCACGGTCGTCTTGGCGCGGATTGTGTCCCCGGCGAACACCGGTTTCGGAAACCGCACATCGTTCATGCCGAGGTTGGCTATGGTGGTGCCCAGAGTGGTGTCCTGCACCGACAGTCCGATCACCAGACCCATCGTGAACACGCTGTTGACCAAGGGTTTGCCGAACTCGGTCCCCTTGCAATACTCGGCGTCGATGTGGATCGCGGCAGGGTTGTAGGTCGCGCCGCAGAACCAGACGTTGTCGGCTTCGGTGACGGTACGGCGGATCTCGTGCGCGAATTCCTGCCCGATCGTGAACTGCTCGAACCACAAGCCCGCCATGGATGTCCTTTTGTTGCAGCGCGTCTCGACAACGCATTTAATATGTCAGCATACTATAACAAACGCGTAAGATTGACGGTTCACATTGCAGCCACTTGGAGATGATCCTGAAGAACACCATGAACCGCCAGGTCGTGCTGGTATCCCGGCCCGACGGCATCCCGCAGGCATCCGATTTCGCGATCCTGCAGACACCGATACCGGCGGTCGCCGACGGCCAGGTGCTGGTGCGCAACATCTACCTGTCGGTGGAGCCGGCCATGCGGGGCTGGGTCAGCGCGGTGCGCAACTACTCGGAGCCGGTGGCCATTGGCGCCGTGATGCGGTCCTTCACCGTGGGCCGGGTGGTCGAGTCGCGGAATCCCGGGTACCGGGTGGGGGACCACGTGACCGGGCTGCTGGGCTGGCAGGACTACGCGTTGGTCGATGCTGCGGTGGTCCTGCGCAAGATCGACGCCACGGATCTGCCGGTCTCCACCGCGCTGGGTGTTCTGGGCATCAACGGCGCCACTGCGCACTATGGCTTGTTGGCACTTGGCACGCCGAAGGCGGGCGAGACCGTGGTGGTGTCGACCGCGGCGGGGTCGGTGGGGTCCTGCGTCGGCCAGATCGCGGCCATCAAGGGATGTCGAACCGTGGGCATCGCTGGCGGTGCGCGCAAGGCAGGCCTTTGTCGGAGCGCGTTCGGGTTTGACGCAACGGTCGACTACAAGGCCGATGGTTGGCAGCAGGCGCTGGCGGCGGCCTGCCCGCAGGGTGTGGATGTCTACTTCGACAACACGGCCGGGCCGATCAGCGATGCCGTGATGGAGCGGCTCAATGTGGGTGCGCGGGTGGTCGTCTGCGGCACCGCGTCCGTGCCCAGTTGGGACCCCGCGCCGATCGGGCCGCGCGTCGAACGCCACCTGCTGGTCAAACGCGCCCGCATGCAGGGTTTTGTCATCTTCGACCACGCCGACCAGCACGAGGCCGCCTACCGGGACATTGCCGCGTGGATACGCGCGGGCAAGGTCAAATACCTGGAGGATGTGCAACAGGGCATCGAACATGCACCTGACGCCATCGCAGGTTTGTACCGCGGCGACAACCTGGGCAAACGCCTGATTCATATTGACCAAGCGTGAGTCCGGATTAAAGTATTCAAGCATACTCATCGAAGGAGACGCCATGAGATCGATGCCATGGTGGCTTGATCGCGGCCCCTGCGATCAGGCGTTGCAACGCGACTTCTGGGCTTCGGTAGCGGCATTGCCCGGGCGCAGCACGACCACCGCCTTGATGGCCTGCCCCCATTTTGCCGACGGCACACCGATCACCGCCACTTCCGAGACCGCTGGATGGCCGTACAAGGCGTTTTCCACCTCCGCCGGGTAGACGTTTTCGCCACCGGTGATGATCATCTCCTTGATCCGGTCCTGCACGTAGACGAAACCATCCGCGTCGAGGTATCCGGCGTCACCGGTGCGAAGCCAGCCTTGTGCGTCAAGGGTCTGGGCTGTTTCACGCGGCAGGTTGAGGTACCCGGCCATGTTCGAACTGGAGCGCGTGACGATTTCGCCCACGGTCCCCACGGGGACCGGCTTGCCGTCGAAGTCCCGAATGACCAGTTCGACGCCTGGCAGCGCCTTGCCGGCCGAGCGCATGTGCGGCATGTCGTCCAGTGTGTGGTCATCGGGTGCCAGAGCGACGATGCTGCTTGTGGTCTCGGTCTGACCGTATGACTGCACGAATTTGCACTTGAATACCTGCATGCCCTCGCGCAGCAGGTCCAGAGGGATCGGGGAGGTTCCGTAGTAAATGTATTGGAGTGAGTTGAAGTCGACCCGGCCTGCATCGGGCTCCTGCAACACGAGGCGCATGGCGGACGGGACCAGCGCGAGCCGGGTCACGCGGAAACGTGGCACGGCGTCTAACACGCCGCGCGGTGTGAATTCGCGCAGCATGACCTGGGTGCATCCGGGATACAGGCCGCGGGTCACCCAGCCGAAGCCCCCTACGTGGAACATTGCCGATGTGACCAGGCTGACGTCGTCGGAGCGCCACTGGTTCCAGTCTGGCCATCCCGCCTTGCACTCGAGACCCGGCAAGCTGCGCAGATTGCGATGCGTCAGAAGGACTCCTTTGGGGCGCCCGGTGGTCCCGGACGTATAGATCAGGATCGATGTGTCGTGCGGCCGAGACGCATGCCGGATGGGCGTGTTCGACTGACGAGCGCGCCAGCCTTGATAGTCCAACCAGGGTGTGTCGGCTGTTCCCCCCAAGCTCACCAGTTTATGCAGTCCGGGGATGTCACATGTGCTCCAGGCCGGATATCAGCTGCCAGGAGACCGTGGGCGACAGCATTGGATCTGCATTCGAGTTCGGCGAATGAAAGCGACTCATCGCCGCACAGGAAGGCCACTCTCCTTGTTTCGATTGAAGAGGGAATCGCCCGGCTGACCTTCAACAGGCCCGATGTACGCAATGCCTTGAGCCCGGAGGTGGTCGAGAGCATGCTCGCCTTCCTTCTGCGCGCTCAGTCAGACCGCAGTATCCGTTGCATCTTGCTGGCCGGTGCGGGCAAACATTTCATGGCAGGCGGCGACGTCAAGAGCTTCGCCCTGATGGCGCAGCAAGACTCCCAGGAGCGACGCCAAACATTTGAAGTGCGCATCAACAAGGGTAGCCAGATCTTTGCCGTCATGCAGCGATTGCCTCAACCCGTCGTGTGTTGTGTTTCCGGCGCAGTCGCGGGGGCGGGGATGGGTTTTGTTGGCGCCTCCGATCTGGTCATCACATCCGACAATGCCACTTTCGTGATGGCCTACGTGAACATCGGCGTTTCTCTGGATGCTGCCACCTCATACTATCTGCCGCGTGCCATTGGCCTCAAGCGCGCCAAGACGATGGCCCTGATGGGGCGACCGATCGACGCCAAGACAGCCCTCGAATATGGCCTGGTGGATTGGGTTGTTGCCGAGGATGAACTTCAGTCCGAGGCAGAGAAGATCGCCAGGACATTGGCTAGCGGTCCATCGGTCGCTATCGCCCAGATCAAATCGCTGATGAACCAGTCGCTCAACAGTACCTTGGCCGAGCAACTGGCCGCCGAGACGGTTGGCATGGGCGTATCGGCTGCTACCGAAGATTTCATCGAGGGCCCCAAATCCTTCCTGGAGAAGCGCAAGGCCCGGTTCCAGGGGCGCTGAGCCTGCGGTCGGCGCGGGACCAGGAACAGCCAGTACCGCACCGACCGTGGTTGTCTTCGGTTCCCTATCTGGGGCGGGGAAGTTATTCCTATTGTGGTTTGAGCTTTGCCTCGACGATCAATCGTTGCCACGCGATCTTGTCGTTGGCCACACGGCGTGCCATGTCGTCGGGGGAACTGGTCCGGACTTCCGCACCCACCTCGGCGAACTTGGCCACGATGTCCGGTTGCTTCATCGCCAGGGCGACTTCGCCCGCGATCGTCTGGAGCAGCGCGGCGGGTGCGCCCTTGGGCGCAAACAGGGCAAACCAGCCCGAGACATCGAAGCCGGGATAGCCGCTTTCCGCGAAGGTCGGAACCGCCGGGAACAGCGCGGAGCGCTGGGTGCCGGTGACTGCCAGGCCCTTGAGCTTGCCGGCGTCGATATGGGGTCGGGTGGTCAGGAAGTCGAGCACCGCGAAATCGATGCGTCCCGACAGCAGTTCGGTCACCAGCGGGGCCGCGCCCTTGAACGGCACGTGCACCGGGTCGGCGCCCAGCTGGCGTGCCAGCTGGTCCGCATACAGGTGGATGGCAGATCCCGCACCAATGCTGCCGTAGCTGTACTTCTTCGGCGCCGCCTTCACCGCATCGGCGAACGCCTTCAGCGATGTCACGCCCATCTCGTTCGACGCCACCAGGATGTAGTTGCTGGTCCCCATCAGGCTGACCGGGGCGAAGTCGCGTTCCAGGTCGAAGCGCAGTTGCGTGTCGAGGATCGGCGCCAGCAGCATGGAATTGATGGCCAGCATCAGGGTGTAGCCGTCGGGTGCGGATTTGGACGCCACATCGGCACCGATGCCTCCGCTGGCACCGGGCCGGTTGTCGATCAGCACCGACTGACCCCATTTCTCTTGGAGCTTGGCGCCAAGCAGCCGTGCGGCCGCATCGGTGATTCCACCTGGCGCGTAGGGCACGATCAGCTTCACGGGTCTGGAGGGAAAGCCGGTTGATGGCTGTGCCAGAACCGGAAACGCCGGGGCGAGGCCGGCCGCAAGTATTGCGAGAGCGGAACGTCGGTCGAACATGGCTTTTCTCCTGGAAAGTGCCCGGTGTGGGCGTTTTGATGATATTGAGAGATATGGTATCTTAGAATACTAATTCGGCAAACCCGGTAGATTCACGAATGAAGAACACGCTCTTCGACCTGTCTGGAAAGAATGCGCTGGTCACCGGTTCGTACATTTCGCGGGCGGCCGACAGGGGGAAGAAGTTGACGACGTTTTTTTCGAACTGGATGGGCATCAAGGCGTTGTTGTGCGCTGATCCAATATGCCCCGCAATGAGAAAAACTTTGTCCTGGTTGACCAGCTTTTCGCCCGCGAGGACCGAGCGCTTGGGGTCGTAGGTGTTGTCTTGCGCCAGCAGCTTGATCTTGCGGCCTTTGACTCCTCCCTGTTCGTTCACCTCGTCGACACGCAATTGCCTGCCGCCACGCGTCTGCTTTCTGTATGCGGCGACCGGACCCGACCGGTCGAGAATCGTTCCAACGAGGATCTCGGTCTTGGTAACGCCTTGACTCTGCGCCAAGCACGCGTTGGCGCTCAATGCGAGTGTCGCCAGGGCTGCAATGGTCTTGAGTTTCATCAATTTCTCCTGCGAAGGGGGGACATATCCAGCGCACATCGCGTTGTGGAAAGGGAAGACGCCCACTATCGGATGATAGGCGACCGTATGCTGGGATATAAATCAAGACCACGGGTTGCGTAGTTACACGCAGTCCTTGCCTGACAGCGACCCGCAACAGGTTGGTTTTCTATTGACCGCAAAGCTTGGGCAGGCCAATAAACGGGATCCCCCAGACGCGAGCGGGTTTCGCTTCCCAGGCAGAGGAGCCATTTTGTCCTGGCGATGCTGGGCGAAACGTCCGTGGCCCTCGCTCAACCTGGCATTGCAGAATTGCGTGCGGCGGAGACGGACATTCGTCCAACCGGGGGCAAGCCCATGGCTTCGCGGTCGATGTCTCCGACGATGCGGCGGTCGCGGCGACCATCGGACCGGTTGCGGCGCTGGTCACTTGCGCCGGCACGACCAATGCGGCACCCTCCCAGACCATGGACCGTGCGGTTTGGCGCAAGCTTATGGACGTCAGGAACTGCGGATCTGCGACCCAGAAACCAACCGGGCACTGAAGTTCGGCGAGGTCGGCGAAATCTGCATCCGTGGGCCGATGACTCTGATGAATTACTACAACATGCCAGAAGCCACCGAAAAGGCCATAGACGTCGACGGGTGGCTGCATTCGGGCGACCTGGGCACTCTGGCCGAAGACGGTTACCCCCAGATCACCGGCCGACTCAAGGACATGATCATCCGTGGCGGCAGCAATATCTATCCGCGCGAAATCGAGGACGTGTTGAGCGAACACCCGGGTGTCGCCGAGTCGGCCGTGTTCGGTATACCCGACCCGACCTATGGCGAGGTCGTGGTGGCCGCTGTCCGGAGCAAGGCCAGCGCCGCGCTAGACGAGGCCGGCATACGGGACTTTCTGGGTGCACGCATTGCGCGCTACAAGCTGCCCAGCCATGTCTGGTTCCTGGACCAGTTTCCGCTGACCCCGTCGGGCAAGGTGCAGAAGTTCGTCATGCGCGACCAGTTTGCCGCTATCCAGCGCAACGCGGCAGGCGAAAAGTAGTAGTTGCCGATGCAAGCTGAACATACGGCCGCGGCGCCGGCCACCCGTCCCGAGTTCGCTCGGGGCATCGCCCCGGTGGCTGGCGGCAGTGGCGGACTGGGCGCGGGGGTCTGCCGTTTGCTCGCCAAGGCAGGCTCCAATGTTGCGCTAAGCTACCGTTCAAGCAAGGCGACGGCGTACCGTGTGGCAGATGACGTGCGAGGCCGCGGATGTCAATCGTGTGTGCAGGCTCTTGACCTTGAGGACGCCCAGGCCACCAAGGCATGGGTCGATGCCATGGCGGCCCAATTCGGGCATATCCACTCCGTCGTCTACGCCGCCGGGCCTGTCACGGTCGTCCATATACCGGTGTCCGGTGGACTGCACCTGTTGTAGGCCGGGATGGTGGACGAGAACGCAACCATCCAGCGCACCGTAGCCGCGGTGCTGGCGCGCAGCGTGCGTGCGGGAGCGCGGCTAATCACCCAGGCCGAAAGCGGTGACGCGGGCATCCGGCCGGTGCTGCAGACGCTGTACCGGTATGGCGGGCATGCCAGGGTGGTCGGTATCACAGGCCCGCCGGGCGCAGGCAAGAGCACCCTGGTGGACCAGTTGGTAGCCCACTACCGTGCAATGGGCCAGCGTATTGCGGTGCTGGCCGTGGACCCCTCCTCCCCCTTTTCCGGCGGTGCCGTGCTGGGCGACCGACTGCGCATGGGCCGGCACGACACCGACCCGGATGTGTTCATCCGCAGCATGGCGACACGCGGCGTGCTGGGCGGCCTGTCCAAGGCGGTGGGCGATGCGCTGACGGTGCTGGACGCCATGGGCTGGGACGTGGTCATCGTCGAGACCGTCGGCGTGGGGCAAAGCGAGATGGACATCGTGCGCCATGCGTCCTGCATCGTGTTGCTGCAGACCGCCATGGGCGGCGATGCGGTGCAGATTGCCAAGGCCGGCGTGCTGGAGGTGGGCGACATCTTCGTCGTCAACAAGGCCGAAGCCGAGGGCAGCGGCCGCATGGTGAACGCCCTGAACGAGATGATCGGCAACCGCGCCAACCATGGCGAGCCCGGCAAGTGGCAACACCCGGTGCTGAAGACCGAGGCCACCACAGGCAAAGGTACAGTGGAACTGGCGCAGCAGATCGAGCGCCGGTTTGTTTTCCTGTCCGACCACCCCCAGGTGGCGCGGGCCCAGCAGGTCACCCAGCTGCGTGCACGCGCGAGCGAGATTGCCAGGGACCGGGTTGACACGCGTATCCGGCGCCTGACCGATGGTGATGCGGGCCACGCCCAGTTGTTGGCGGATGTACTGGCACGCAGGCAGGACCCATATTCATTCGCGGAGGCGCTGCTGCGCGACGGCGGTTCTTGACAACCGTCATCGGATGGCGGGACGCTGCCCGCAGCCACGCAGTTGACAACACAGGCTCCGGCGTGGCTGTCAATCTCCCCCAAACTCAGACTGCAGCACCAAATGTAGGCAGTGAAAACACCTTTCCCGCAGCTTCCTTAATGAGCCGGCACGCTTCCATTGCCAATGGGGGCTGGTAAGCACCGCGTTTCCAAACTGTCACAAGCTGCGTAGTTGCTGGCGCGGCCGCAAGTGCTACGGGAACTAACCCGCGACCTGCTGCCGAACGCAGCGTACCTAAGGCAAACACCGTGGCGATGTCGCTCTTGCGCACTATCTGGGCGAGCACTGCGGGAGGAACGTCCGTCTCAACTACGATGTCGGGGGCAGGAACTCCGGCGGAACGCAAGGCATCGTCAAACCATTCGCGGATAGGTACACCCGCCACAGGCACGATCCAACGTAAGCTATCGAGGCGCATGGAGCCAGGCAGCGTGTGTATCGGATGGTCCGCTCGTACGACAATACTGTGACCATCCTCACCGACCGTTTCGTGGGAAAGTCCCGAAGGCATCGGCTGGAAGAACGCTGTGATCGCTACGTCCAACTCGCGCTCGTCAATCATGCGATAGAGCGCCGGACTCAGTTGAGACCGGACCTGGAACCGAACACCGGGATGGCTCTTCATCATGGACTGGATGACCGGGATTAGAACCGGCTCGACCATGCCTGGCACTGCGCCAATCCGTACCAGACCGCTCATGCCGAGCTTTCGCGCTCGCATCTCTTGCACGATGCCGTCCATAGAAGTCTTTATCCGCATCGCGGAAGCCTGCAACGCCGCGCCGTCGGGAGTCAAGATAACGCCACTTGGGCTTCGCTCCAGTAGACGCAACTCGAAACTTGTTTCCAACCTACGGATCGCCTTTGAAACAGCGGACTGGGTAATCCCGATCTCGTCAGCAGCCCGGTGCAGGTTACCGAGGCGCCCGACGACTGCGAATAGTTCAAGGTCTTCGATTTTCATGATCGAGATTCCGTTGGGGAATCGATTAAGGAACGCAGGGAATCGCCATTTTTACAGAGTGCTACCTAGAATCGCCCGTCGCATTCAATCTTTACAAAAATACTATGCCGAAAATCGAACTCCTCAAGCCCCATCAACAGCGCGTTGCGCGTCGCCGACTGCTCACCACGGTCGCACGCATCGCGTTAGTGGCTTCATTGGGAGCGGTAAGCCAAACCTTCGCGCAGATGAGCGGCTATCCGAACAAGCCGATCCGTTTGATCGTTCCATTCGCTGCGGGTACGTCTGTAGACTTGGTCGCAAGAATCTTCGCACAACGGCTCAGTGCCGAAATCGGCAGTGCTGTCATTGTGGAGCCTCGCCCTGGTGGCGGCTCCATTTTGGGTACGCAGTATGTCGCCCAGGCTGCACCTGATGGGTACACGCTCCTCCTGGGTAGCAATAGCGCGCTTACGATTGCACCCTTCATGCAATCCTCGTTGAAGTACGACCCGATAAAGTCCTTCGTACCCGTCGTGGGCCTTTTCACGACCTCTTCGGTGCTGCTTGCGCGCGCGGAGCTTCCGGTGCAAAACCTCGGTGACGTTATCGAGCTTGCGCGCAAGTCGCCGGGAAAAATAAGCTATGGTTCCTACGGCATCGGCACCATACCGCACCTTTCGATGGCAATCCTGGAAACGAGGACAAACACGACCTTTAACCATATTCCATATAAGGGTGGTTCGGAGGCTGGGCAAGCGGCCGCAGCCGGTGATGTCGATCTTGGATTCGAAACTGTCCCTGGCGCAACAGCACGCATCAAGACTGGAAGGGTCAAGCCTATCGCTATCTTCCAAGCCAAACGCTCGCTACATCTGCCTCAGATTCCCAGCACCGTTGAAACAGGAAATGGGGATGCAAACATCCTCGGCTTCGTTGGTGTGTTCGCCCCGGCAGGCACGCCCTCGGACGTCATCGCAAAACTAGGTGGTGCGGCCAAGGCTGCCCTGCAGGACCCCGAATTCAATAAAGGCCTGAATGGACTGGGAGCAGAACCACTGCCGCTTACGGCCTCCGAGCTTGCGGCGGTTATCGTGAGGGAGATGGAGAGCGTAGGCACAACAATCAAGCGCCTCAGCATAAAGGCCGAGTAGTTGTCCATGTCTAGTATCAAGAAGTATGCGGTGGGGCATGTGCTCATCCTTGAAATGGATGTTCCGGAGAGCCGCAATGCGCTGTCGAAAGAACTGCAGGCGGAACTGATCACGGAACTAGATACGGCTCCCGCAGAGGGCTTTCGTGTTGCCGTTCTGAAGGGCTCCTCGACGGTGTTTTCCTCTGGGTACAACGTAAGCCCGGTGGGGCGGAGCAACTACGTAGGCGAAAACGAAGTGTTCGCGGATGTCCAACGACTGCGCGATCACGTGGACTTCCTGCTGCGCCTGCGGCGCGTGCAAATGCCGGTGGTGGCCCAGGTAAGAGGCTATTGCCTAGCTGGCGGCACCGATTTAATGCTCGCCACGGACATAGCGATTGTCGCGGACGACGCGAAGATTGGAGTGCCGAATGTACGCAGTTTCGGTATTTCGCTCTTTAGCACATTGTGGCCGCTGCTCATCGGACCCATGCGCAGCAAGCTAATGATGTTCACTGGCGATTCGATCACCGGAAAACAGGCGTCCGACTGGGGCTTGGCTGCTCTTTCTGCGCCCGCGGAGTCTCTGGACTCAACAGTCATGCAACTTGCCAGCCGTATGGCGTTGATGCCTCCTGACCTGTTATCAGCTTCCAAAATCGCTGCGAACAGGATGATGGAGATCGTGGGCCTAGAGGCCCTGTTGCAGTCAGCCATCGAAGTTGATGTTCTGGCGCACTTCAGCGGTAGCATCGTCGACTATTGGAAGAAAGTGAAGACCGATGGCTTGCGCAGCGTCATACGGGAGCGGGACGCGCCTTACGCCCAAGGCGGTCTTGCCGAACTAATCGGGCTGCCACCCTTGCCATAGCAACCGGACCCCTTCTTGGGAATTCGCTGATCACGGGCGCGCAATAGGCTTGTCCGTCAATATCCAGCACATCGCGCTGTCGAAAGGGAAGACGCCGATTATCGGATGATGGGGTACCGTATGCTGGGATATAAAACAAGACCTCAGTATGCGTAGTTACCCTCGGTTCTTGCCTGACAGCGACCGGCCACAGGTTGATTTTCTATTGACCGCAAAGCTTGGGATTGCCCGGACCGCACTGGTCGAACGGCAGAGGAGCCATTTTGTCCTTGCGATGATCGGCGCAGCGTCCGAGCCCCTCGTTCAACTTGGCATTGCAGTATTGCGTGCGGCGGAGACGGACATTCAATATACAGGCGTGTGGCGCCGTGAAGGGCCGAGAACCATTCCGGCCGCGCTGGTTCAAGCAAAGAGCCCGCCAGCATGGTATGGTTCAACACGGTATGGATAAATATTTACGGATTTCGAGATGAACTTCGATTTGACAGAAGACCAGAAAGCGATTCGCAGTGCCGTTGGCGCCGTATGCGCGGATTTCAATGATGACTACTGGCTCAGGAAGGACCGCGAAGGTGGTTTCCCGGAGGATTTCTACGCGGCCATGGCCAATGCCGGTTGGCTTGGCATCGCCATGCCGTCGGAGTACGGTGGCTCCGGCCTGGGCATCTCCGAGGCGGCCATCATGATGGAGGCGGTGTCCGGCTCGGGTGCCGGACTGTCGGGCGCGTCGGCGATACACATGAACGTGTTCGGCCTGCATCCGGTGGTAGTGCATGGCAACGAGGAACAAAAGCGCCGTTGGCTGCCCCCGATCATCAACGGCCAGAACAAGGCCTGCTTTGGCGTCACGGAGCCCAATACCGGGCTCAACACGCTCGCCTTGAAAACCATGGCTGTGCGGCAGGGCGACAAGTACGTGGTCCATGGCCAGAAGGTCTGGATCTCGACCGCGCAGGTGGCGCACAAGATCCTGCTGCTGGCGCGCACAACTCCGTTGGAAGACGTCAAGTCCAAGGCGCAGGGCTTGAGCCTTTTCTACACTGACCTGGACCGCAGCAAGATCGAGGTGCGCGAGATCGAAAAGCTCGGCCGCAAGGCGGTGGATTCGAACCAGCTGTTCATTGACGGCCTGGAGATCCCGGTAGAAGACCGCATCGGTGAGGAGGGCCGCGGCTTCGAGTACATCCTGCACGGGCTCAACCCCGAGCGCGTGCTGCTCGCCGCCGAGGCTACCGGTCTGGGTCGCGTGGCGCTGCAGCGCGCCGCCAAATATGCCGGCGAACGCATTGTGTTCGACCGGCCGATAGGCAAGAACCAGGGCATCCAGCATCCGCTGGCCGAGCGTTGGGTCGATCTGGAGGCGGGCACCTTGTTGTACCAGCGCGCGGCCTGGCTGTATGACCAGGGCCGGTCCTGCGGTGCGGAGGCCAACGCGGCCAAGTTCTTCTGTGCAGAAGCAGGATTCCGGGCCTGCGAGACAGCGGTGCTCACCCACGGGGGCATGGGCTACGCCAAGGAATACCATGTTGAGCGCTACTTTCGCGAAGCCATGTTGCCGCGCATCGCGCCGATCTCGCCACAGCTGATCCTGAGTTTCATCGCAGAGAAGGTACTGGGCCTGCCCAAGTCCTACTGACTCCGGGTTGGCCGTACCGGCACCTGTGGACGAACACGATGGCCCAACATCTTCTTGAGCCCCGCCGCGCGTGCGGGGTGATCTGCCGCCCTAATCCAGCCGGATGTCGAACTTGCGGATGATCGGCTCGCTGCGGGCGCGTTCGTCATTGGTGAATCGGGTCACTTCGGCGACCGTGCGCGGCTCTTGAACCACCAGGCCCAGGGCGTTGAACTGGGTGCGGAATGCCTCCTGCTTCATCACCTTGTCGATCGACGCGCGCAGGCGGTCCACGATGGCCTCTGGCGTCGATTTATGGACGGCGACGCCATACCAGGTGGCACCCACCACATCGGGGAATCCGGCCTCCGCCGTGGTGGGTACATCGGGCAGGGCCTTCAGGCGCTCCCGGGTCGTGACCGCCAGCGCACGCAGCTTGCCGGCCTGGATCTGGGGCGTGGCTTGTGCGGCGACCGTGATGAACAGGTCGACCTCGCCGGTCAATACCGACATCAGCGCCTCACCCGACTTGCCTGCGTACATGATCTCCTGCAGGTCGAAGCCGCCGGCGGTCTTGAACAACTCGGTCGCCAGGTGCAGCGTGTTGCCGCGACCAACCGATGCATAGTTTAAATTCTGCTTGACCGTCTTGGCGTAGGCCGCAAATTCCTTCATGTTCTTGGCCGGTGTCTTGTTGCTTACCGCCACCACCAGCGGCGCCTCGGCCACCACGGCGATGACACGCAGGTCGTTGGCCGCATAGGGCATCTTCTTGTATAGCAGCGGGTTGAGCACGAGCGCATTGGTGGCGATCAGCAGCGTATAACCGTTGGGCGGCGCATTGGCCACCACGGCCGCACCGATCATGGTGCCGGCGCCGGGCTTGTTCTCGACAACCACCGATTGGGCGAGGTCCAGCGCCATTCCCTCGGCCAGTGCGCGTCCCACCGGGTCGGCAATGCCGCCTGGCGCGTAGGGCGATATCAGTTTGATCGGCTGGTCCGGGTAGTCCGCTGCCGCGGCCTGGATCGGCAGGCCACTCAGGCCCGTGGCCAGGGCCAGGGCGGCGCCGAGTCGGGCGACCAGGGTGCGGCGGGTCGATCGGAAATGTGGATTGCGCAAGGGGGGTCTCCTGTGGGTTGTGTTGAAAAAAGTGGCGTGAACTGCCTGCCAATTCGTCAGGCTGGCTCTTGGGGGACGGCGGGGGTGTTCACCAATTTGCGCAGTTCGCGGCGCAGCATCTTGCCAGCGGCCGAGCGCGGAAGCTCCTGCATCACCACGTAACGGACTGGTCGCTTGATCGTCCCCAGGCGCTTTTCGCAATGGGTGCGCACGAGTGATTCGAGCAGCGCCGGGTCGGCGCCCTGTATGCCAGCTATGAAGGCCACCGGCCGCTCACCGAATTCGTCGTCGCTGACACCGACCACGCCGACATCCGCGACTTCGGGCAGTTCGATGATGGCCGCCTCGATCTCCTGCGGATAGACGTTGACGCCGCCGGAAATGATCATGTCGTCCATGCGATCGGTCAGGTACATGAAGCCTTCTGCATCGATGTAGCCGATGTCTCCCAGTGTCTGATAACCCTGCGGGCTGGTGCGTCCCGCCGTCTTTGCCGGGTCGCCGAAATACTGGAAGTGCGTCAGGCCCGAGAAATAGATGCGGCCCGCCTGACCAGCGGGCAGTTCATTCCAGCCGTCGTCCAGGATGTGGGGCACACCGCGCCTGGCCTTCCCGACCGAACCGGGATGGGCGAGCCATTCCTGCGAGTTGATGACGGTCATCCCCACGCTCTCGGAGCCGGCGTAATACTCCATCATGATCGGCCCCCACCAGTCGATCATGGCCTGTTTGACCGGCACCGGGCAGGGCGCCGCCGCATGGAAGGCCAGTCGGTGCCGGGGCGCGTGGTAGCCCTTGCGCACCTCGTCGGGCAGGCGCAAGAGGCGCTGCAGCATGGTCGGGACCCACTGCGAATGGGTCACCCGCTGCCCCATGATGGTCCCCAGCGCCGCTTCGGCGTCAAACTTCTGCAGGCAGATGGCGCTGCCACCCGACGAGGTCACCGCCAGCACGGCGCGCAGCGATGCAGCGTGGTACAGCGGCCCGGTCAGCAGGTACCGGGACTCTGCGTCGAGCTGAAAGATGGAGATCAGGTCGGCGGCAAAGGCCGGTGGCCCCGCATAATCAGCCGCCGGAAGCGGACGCCACACACCCTTGGGGAAGCCGGTGGTTCCCGAGGTGTAGAGCATGAGTGCGCCGGCGCACTCGCTGTCGCTCGGGCCCCCGGATTGCGCCTGCATGGCCGGCTCGACACGGGTGTAGCCGGGTACCGTACCGCCGTAGGAAAGCCACTGGACAGCGCCCCCGACGAGGCCGGGCAACTCGGTCAGGCTGGCCTTCGCGGGTCCCTGCGCGATCACCAGCCGGGCCTGGCAATTGCCGAGGATATAGGCAGCGTCTGGCGTGGACAGGGCGGTGGAAACCGGCGTGAAATAAAGACCGCGGCGGTACGCGGCCCAGGCCACGATGATCAAAAACGGATCATTGGGCAGCAGTGCGGCGACGTGTTCCCCCCGCGCCAGCCCGTAACTGTCGAAGACCCGTGCCAGCCGGTTGGCCTGGAGCTCGAGTTCCTGGTAACTGAGTTCTTGCCCGCCCACTGCTACAGCGATGCGTTCGGGATGTACCGACGCCCAGGACCGAAGACCGAGTTGCATGTTGTCTCACTCATTTTTGGCAACCACCAAGTACCATATTGGATGCTACCATACGAAATGTTTGCGAAAGAGGAGTTGGCGATGACGAAACTGTGTGAAGGCCGTGTGGCCATTGTGACTGGTGCCGGACGTGGCCTGGGGCGCGCGCACGCGCTGATGCTGGCGCGCCACGGCGCCAAGGTGGTGGTCAACGACATGGGCTCGAGCGCGGCAGGTATCGGGGAAGACCAGACGCCGGCCGAAGAGGTGGTGCAGGCGATCCGTGATCTCGGCGGCGAGGCGGTGGTGGACACGGCCGACGTGTCGAGCTGGGCGGGTGCGCAGGCGATGGTGGCGCGTGCGGTGGAAAGCTTTGGCGGCCTGGACATCCTGGTGAACAATGCCGGCATACTGCGTGACCGCATGATGATCAACATGACCGAGGAGGAATGGGACTCGGTGATCCGTGTGCACCTCAAGGGCACCTTCGCGCCGACGCACCACGCGGGCAACTACTGGCGCGCGCAGCACAAGGCGGGCAAGCCGGTGGACGCGCGGGTGATCAATACAAGCTCGCACTCGGGGCTGTTCTGCAACATCGGGCAGGCCAACTACGCGGCGGCCAAGGCGGGAATCGCGAGTTTTTCGATCGTGGCAGCGCGCGAACTGGAGCGTTATGGGGTGACGGTGAACGCGATCGCGCCGCGGGCGACCACACGCATGACGGAAGGGCTGCGGGAGTGGACACCCGAACAACTGGAGCGCCGGGACCCGGAGTGGATCGCGGCACTGGTGACGTGGCTGGCGAGCAGCGAGGCGCGCGGGGTGAGCGGCAAGGTGTTCGAGGCCTGGGGCTATGGGTATGCGGTGGCCGAGAGCTGGCAGCACGGGGCGATCACGCCGGCGAGCAAGGATCCTGCGACGCTGGGCAAGTCGATCGCCGAGATCATCCGCTTCTCGCGCAAGAACGCGGGCATCGACCGCGATACCTGGCTCGACGTCTAGTTTTTCCCTGGTGGCAAAGTCCACCGTTTGAATGGAAGGGAGTGCGATGGCGGTTGAACTCGGGTTTTTGCCCGGCGCGGTCATCGTGACTGGTGGCAGTGGTGGCATTGGTGCTGCTATTTGCAAAGGTTTTGCAGCCGCAGGACTGCCGGTGGTTTTCTCGTGCCACAGCAACCCGGACAAGGCGCATGCATTCAAGCGCGAAATCGACGCCGCCGGTGGGCAGCGCGACTTCATGCAGGTCGACCTGTCGGCACCCGACGAGGTCGAACGCGTGCCAGTGAAGGACATCATGCCGGCGGCGCCCAAGGCGGCAATTGAGATGCGCATCCGCGGCGTGGCCAAGGAGTCCGGTCGCCTGGGTATCGGGGCCAACTGCGTCGGACCCGGCTGGATCAACGCCGGGCGGGGTAAGAAAGGGATCGAGGAGAAGCTCGACGACAAGCAACGCCAGGCGATCCTGCGTCAGATGATTCCCCTGCAGCGTTTTGGCGAGGCGGAGGACATTGCGCAGGCGGCGCTTTTCCTGTGCTCACGCCAGGCCAACTACATCACCGGCCAGAGCCTCGCGGTCGATCGTGGCATGCAACTATGAGGAACCGTCCATGACCGAACCCGTCGTCATCGTCACCGAACGTGAAAGCATTCTCGAAGTGGTCCTGAACCGCCCGGAAAAATACAACGCCCTCAATGTCGAGCGCCTCGCCGTGAGCAGCTTGGTGTTCGGCGAGGAGTTCAAGACCGAGGTCGCGGCCACGCGTGCGCGGCTCGCCAAGCGCAAGAGTTAATCATTCAACCAGGAGACGACATGAAGCTGTTCCAACTGTTCAAATATGTGGTGCCAGCAGTGCTGGCGATTGCAAGTGTTTCGGGCTCGGCCCAGGACGCCGCTGCCTATCCCAACAAGCCGGTGAAATTCATCGTTCCGGCTGCGGCCGGCGGGCCGACCGATGTGGTGGCGCGTCTGGTCGCCGAGAAGCTCACGGTCTCCCTGGGCCAGCCGGTGCTGGTGGAGAACCGCCCAGGTGCCTCGCTCACGCTGGGCACCAGCGCCGTCGCCAAGTCGGCGCCCGATGGCTACACGATGCTGTTCACCACCAGCACACCCATCGTGATGGTGCCATTCACGCTCAAGAACGTGCCCTACGACGTCCAAAGGGATTTCACCACGGTGTCGCACGTGGGCAGCACGCCACTGGTGCTGTATGTCAATGCGAGCTCGTCAGTCACCAACCTGAAGCAGTTGCTCGACGAGGTGAAGGCCAAGCCAACGACCGCCAGCTACGGCTCCTACGGCAATGGATCGAGCGCCCACGTGCTGGGCGAAATGCTGATCCGGCAAACCGGTGTGAAGATGGTCCATGTGCCCTACAAGGGAGTGGCGCCGGAGCTGCAGGACCTGATTGGTGGTCAGATCATGATGGCCGTGGCGGACATCGGCAGTGCCGGACCGCTGGTCAAGGCGGGGCGCATCCGTCCCGTGGCAGTGACTGGAACGCGCCGTTCGCCGGTGTTGCCCGAGGTGGGCACCTTTGCCGAGCAGGGTATCAGCGCAATGGAGCCGTTCTCTCCATGGTGGGGCCTGTTCGCTCCGCAGCAGACGCCTTCGGCCATCGTCGAGCGGGTGTCGGGCGAAATCGCCAAGCTGGTCCGCACGCCTGAGTTCAACGCCAAGCTGTTGGGCTTTGGCATCGACCCCACCGGCACCACGCCGGCGCAGAGCAACGAACTGACGCGTGGCGACATGGCCAAGTGGCAGGCGATCATCCGCGACTTGTCGCACATCACGTTCGAGTGACGCGCGGCACCATGGAGTCGCCGCCGTGAAGGGGATTCTTTGCGACCATTGGGGCCACTACAGCGAACTGGCAGTGGCCGAGTTGCCAGTGCCACTCCTGGGTCCAGGGCAGGTTCGCATCGCCGTGCATTACGCTACCGTCGGCTTCGGCCAGACCCTGATCGTGGCGGGCACCTACCAGCGCAAGCCGCCACTGCCTTTTGTCCCCGGCACGGAGGTCAGTGGCATCGTGACCGCCGTCGCCGACGATGTATCCGGGTTTCAGCCGGGTGACCGGGTTGTGGCCGCGCTGGATTGGGGGGGTTATGCGCAACAGGCGGTGGCATCTGCCTGCACCACCTGGCACGTTCCTGCGGGAGTTGACCTGGCCATCGCAGCCGGCGTGGCGCTCGGTTACGGAACGGCCTACGCTGCACTGCACTGGCGTGCCCGCATCCAGCCCGGTGACAGCCTTCTTGTGCTGGGTGCTGCCGGCGGTGTCGGACTGCCTGCCGTACAACTGGGTCGCCTGGCCGGTGCCCATGTCATTGCCGTGGCGGGTTCCCAGGAGCGGGTCGACACCGCCATACGGTACGGCGCACACGAGGGCCTGGTCCATGGCGGCGACGCGCTGGGCAAGCGCGTGCTCGCGCTCCGGGGCGGTCGCGGCGTCGACATCGTCTTCGATCCGGTCGGCGGACCCTTGTTCGGTGAAGCATTGCGCTGCATAGCACCCGAGGGCCGCATCCTGCTGATCGGGTTTGCGAGCGGTGAGGTGCCGGCGATTCCCGCCAACCACCTGCTGGTCAAGAACGCCGAAGTCATCGGTTTCTACTATGGTCTGTATATCGGGTGGGGGCTTACCGACCAGCGCAAGTTTTACGAGCATCGGGTGCGCACCATGGTGAACCGTCTGTTCGAGCATGTTGCGCGCGGGGAGTTGGCGCCGGTGGCTTCTGTGCGTTACCCGATGGCGCGTTTCGTCGAGGCTTTCGATGCGGTGGTCCAGCGGCGTTCGATCGGGCGCGCAATTCTGCAGATCAGCGACGAGGCCATGGCGTGAGCAAAGCGTTGCCACAAGACGCCGGTTTGCTGGCGGGCATCCGCGTACTTGACCTGAGCCAGGGCATTGCCGGTCCGTGTTGCGGTGCGATCCTTTGCGCGCAGGGCGCCGACGTGGTCAAGGTCGAGCCCCCTACGGGCGACTGGGCACGCGGCATGGGGAAGCAAAAGGAGGGTTTCACTCCCGTGGTGGTGGCCTACAACGCCGGCAAGCGCGGGCTGTGTGTGGACGCGCGCCTGCCACAGGGGCGCGAAGCCCTGGTGCGCATTGCGGCGCAGGTCGACGTGGTCGTGCAGAACTTCCGACCCGGCGTGGTCGAACGCCTGGGGCTGGCTTACTCCGACTGCGCGCGACTCAACCCGCGCTTGGTTTACCTGTCGATCTCCGGATATGGCGCCAGCGGCCCCATGGCTGCCCTGCCCGCCACCGACGGCAATATGCAGGCGCACACCGGCATCATGGCGCGCAATCGCGATGGCGCTGGCGTGCCCCGACGCGTCGGCATCTTCCTGGCCGACGTTGCCGCTGCGCAACACGGCGCGCAGTTGGTCAGCGCAGCGCTGTACCGGCGCGCGCTGGATGGGCGCGGCCGACATCTGCAGATCAGCCTGTTGGAGGCTTGCGCCCAACTGCAGGCCAGCAACATCCTGGAGACCGCCTGGGGCGCCCCCGCGGGTGGCCCGCCCAGTGCGCCTGCCGGCGTGTTCGCCACCAGCGACGGTTATCTGATGCTGACCACGTTGAACAACGCCATGTTCGAGCGGCTGTGCCATGCACTGGGCCGGCCCGGGTGGATCACGGATGCACGCTTTGCGTCGAACTCGAAGCGATTGGCATGCCAGGATGTGCTGCATCACCTCGTCGCTGAGCGATTGCGCGAGCAGACCACCCAGGCATGGTGTGTGGTGCTGGCTGTTGGCGACGTCCTGCATTCGGCGGTGGCATCCTACGAAGACCTGATTGCCGACGCGCAGACGCGGCACGCGCAGATCTTCCAGACAGTGCACCAACCCGGCATCGGGGACTTGCCGCTGGCGAGAGTCCCGGGCTGCGCGCCGGCGCCGGTATTGCCGGCTCCCCGGATCGGGCAGCAGTCCGTGCGGGTGCTGTCGGACTATGGATTTGCCCAGCTTGACATTGCACAGCTGGTCGCCTGCGGGGCCGTCATCCCAGGATGAGGTCGCCCAGCCAGGCGGACATCTCTCGCAATCTTGCTTGAACTTTGATTTGCAGCTTGGACGAATCCGTGGGAAGAACATTGGCCATAGGCGCCAAACGGGTTTGTCCATCCGCGTGCAGCGCAGCGACCTTGTTGATGCGCAAGTGTTTCGGGATTGGGTTTGAGCCGCCAAGCAGCACCTTGGCAGTGCTGCTTGGCGAACCGGGTCGGTGCCTATTGCACTGGCTGTTGCTCACCGGGCTCGAACAGCTTTTAAAACCCGCCGGCCGTGGCATTTGCGCTATGCCAATAGGTGAGTTTCGCCATGCTATTTTGACGAGCCGATGAATTGTCGGCTCGATGGGATTGCAAGAAACCTCCTGCGCTTTAGGCCTGCTGCTGGTAGCGGACCCTGCACCAGCAACGATGCCTGGAAATTTCGTATTACTACAATATGGTAGCGTTACATACGTGATGATGGAGTGTAGATATTGGAACAGCCAGCCAGCGTACTGCTTCACCAGGCGAGAGTTGGCGACCCGGCCGCCTGTCGTTGATACAAAGGAATTTCAGCATGCCTGTCGATCCCGTGCTCGCCAGCCTTATGGGCGGCGTTGATTTTGACCCAGACCGGTTGCGGGAGAGATACAACCAGGAACGTGACAAACGGCTGAAACCCGAGCGCAACAGTCAGTACGTCGAGGTCGCCGCCGACTTCTCCTACTTTGTTGACGACCCCTACGTCGAGCCTGGATTCCAGCGCGACCCGCTTTTCGACGAAGTGGAGGTCGTGATTGTGGGGGGGGGCTTCGGCGGCCTGATGATGGGTGGGCGCCTGCGTGCCGCCGGCTTCGAGCACATCCGTGTGATCGACAAGGCCGGTGACTTCGGCGGGACCTGGTACTGGAACCGCTACCCCGGTGTAGGCTGCGACATCGAGTCGTATGTCTATCTGCCGTTCCTCGAGGAGACCGGTTTCAGTCCCCGGCACAAGTACTCCTTTGGCAGCGAGATTTTCGAGTACTCCAAGGTCCTGGCGCTGCACTTCAACCTTTACGCGGACACCTGCTTCCAGACGCAGGTGACCGAATTGCGCTGGGACGCCGAGGCCGCCCGCTGGGTGATCAGCACCGACCGCGGTGACCGCATGCGCGCGAAATACGTGGTGCTGTCCAGCGGGGCGTTCGACCGGCCCAAATTGCCCGGTCTGCCCGGCATCCAGGATTTCAAAGGCCACACCTTTCACACCTGCCGTTGGGACTACGGTTATACCGGTGGCGGCCCCCATGAGCCGCTGATCGGTCTGAAGGACAAGCGCGTCGGTATCATTGGCACCGGCGCGACTGCCATCCAGTGCATTCCCCATCTGGCCAGTGCGGCCAAGGAACTTTTGGTCTTCCAGCGTACGCCATCGTCGGTCGATGTCCGCAACAACTGCGAAACCGCAGCAGATTGGGTCAAATCACTGGAGCCCGGTTGGCAGAAGCGGCGGATGGACAACTTCGTGACCCTCATCCATGGCGGAGAAGTCGACACGGATCTGGTCGCCGATGGCTGGACCGACATGTTCCAGAACCTGTCCGGATTTGCAGCCCGCCGTCGCGCCGAAGCGCTTGGTCGTGCCATCACCACGGCGGAGCGCCTGGAGTTGATGGAACTGGCCGATTTCAAGAAGATGGAGTCGGTCCGGGCCAGGGTCGCCTCGATCGTGAAGGACCCTGCAACTGCCGAGGCGCTCAAGCCCTGGTACCGGCAATTTTGCAAGCGTCCGTGTTTCCATGACGACTACCTTTCGACCTTCAACCGTCCAAACGTCAGGCTGGTGGATACCGCCGGGCTGGGGGTCGAACGCCTGACTGCCGATGCGGTGGTGGTCGACGGCAAGCCCTACGCGGTCGATTGCCTGATCTTCGCCACCGGCTTTGAAGTCGGAACACCTTACGTGCGCCGCAATGGTTACGAGGTTCTCGGTCGTGACGGGCGCAAGCTTTCTGAACACTGGGCGCAGGGTGTTCGCACGCTGCATGGCCTGCAGACGCATGGGTTCCCCAACCTCTTCTTCACTGGTTTCACGCAAACCGGTTTCACCTTCCTGGTGCCGTTTTCGCTCAACGAGCAGGCGACCAACGTCGCCTACATCATGAGCCAGGCGCGCTCCCGAGGCACTGGCGTGGTCGAGGCTTGCGCGGCGGGCGAGCAAGCTTGGTGTGACGAGATGCGGTCCAAGGCGCATGTCGGTGACCAGTTCTATGGCTCCTGTACGCCGGGCTACTTCAACAACGAGGGCAATCTGCAGAACCCGTTCGGCTTCTACGCGGGCAACTATGGCGGCGGTCCGATGAAGTTCATGCAGATCCTGCATGACTGGCGCGCGCAAGGTGGGCTCGAGGGCGTCGACATTCGTTGAACTGCCAGCGCCTGCAAGGGGGTTTTGCTTTCGCCCTGGGGCTGCACACCGGTCTTTTGTGTGCCCGAGAAGGCCTGCATTCTCTGCGGATTAGACAGGCATAAATTCAGGTTTGAATATCGTATGCAAGTATGCTAATCTCCCGGCCGATAGATCGCCAATGTTGGCGGGAACAGGAGACAGAAATGAAGACTGAAGGACGAGTTGATGATCGATCTGCAGAGGGTCGTGCGGTTTCGTTAGTGCGAGTCAAGGGGCAAACCTGGCTTTCCAGGATGGCGGGCATTCCGCTGGCACGCCATGCGGCAGCCGGGGCGCTGGTTGCCGTGACGCTGCTTGCGACGTCCGGGCAGGCGCTCGCGCAAGCTGGCGGACCGATCCGCTTCATGGTGATTGCCGGCACGGGCCCGGGCACCACCGGCGCTGACATCGTGCCTGGCGCACTGGCGGCGGTCGAGGCCATCAATGCCCGGGGTGGTGTGAACGGCCGCAAGCTCGAGATGGAGCATTGCGACCCCAAGAACGACCCGAACCGCGCCGGTGCCTGCGCGCGCAAGGCCGCTGGCGACGACACCATCCTGGCCACGGTCGGCAACGCGCTGCTGGGCGGTGGTGAACAAGTCAATCCGATCCTTGAGCAGGCCGGCATGGCCGCGATTGCCACCAAGGCCTACGTGCCTGCCGACTGGAACTCGCCCAGTGTCTTCACCGTCGACCTCGGCGCTCCAAGTGGCGGTGCGGGTTCCGCGGTGATCCTGGCAGGTCGCGGTGCGAAGACTTTCACCGTGGTCAGCATCCAGGTGCCGGCGCTGGTGACCATGCTCGACTTTGTCGAGAAGCTGGTAATGCCGAACTTCCCCGGCACCAAGATCGACAAACGCGTGCTGATGCCGCCGGCGACCACCGATGTGACGCCCTACGTCGCCGAGGCCCTGCGTGGCAATCCGGATGGTATTGCGGTCATCCCTACCCGCGGGCTGGCCATTCCGTTCATCCGCGCCCTGCGGGCCCAGGGATTCAAGGGAGTCATCACCACCGGTGCCACCGTGGTGGCGGCCGAGGACCTGTCCGGCCCGCTCAAGGGGTTCACCGACAACCTGATCCTGGCGGGTAGCTTCTCGCGCAGCGGCAAGGGCTGGGACGATTTTGCCGCTGCCATGGCGAAGTACCAGTCCACGGCCCAGTACACCGAGCAGGCGGTGGTGTCCTGGATCGGCGTGAACCAGCTGGCCTATGTGGCTGGCCGCATCAACGGTCCGCTCACGCGTGGCGGGATCCTGAAGGCCATGGGCGAACTGAAGGACTACAGCACCGATGGCCTCACGCCCAACCTCGATTACTCCAAACCGATGGCGATCCCGGGTTATGTGCGTGCCTTCAACCCGACCACGGTGGAAGACAAAGTCGAGAACGACAAGATCGTCACGCCGCGTCCGGTGACATTCATCAACACCTTGACTGGCAAGAAGACAGAGCGCTAGCAGTCATCGGGCCGCCGCCGGTGCCAAGTTGGCGGCCTGGCTCGGCGGCCGCCATCCACACACCGAAGAGGCCGTTTGAGCGATATTGTCAAATTCATGCTGCTGGGCCTGGGTGCCTCCGCGGTGTATTCACTCATCGCCAGCGGCGTGGTGCTGGTCTACCGGGGCTCCGGAGTCATCAACTTCGCGCAAGGGGGCTTCGCTCTCGTCGCTGGTTACGCGTATTTCGACCTGCATGACAAGCTCCCGCTCCCGCTGGCGATCCTGATCCCCATCCTGCTTGCCGCGCTGTGCGGCCTGGTCACGCAATGGCTGGTGATGTGGCCGATGCGCAACTCCTCGCCGCTGGCACGCGTGATCGCCACACTGGGCGTGCTGGCTGTGATCACCGAAGCGGCCCAGATGCGCTACGGCGACCAGCAGAAATTTGTTGAGGGATTCCTGCCCTCGCACAGCCTGCGGCTCAGTGAATCGATCATTCTTCCGGTCGACCGGCTCTGGCTGTTCGCGATCGCGACCGCGCTTACCGCCGCGTTATGGGCATGGTCGCGGTACTCGCGGTTCGGGCTGGCCACCTCCGCCGTGGGCGAGAACCAGGACGCGGCTTCGGCGCTGGGCTGGTCACCGCGCATGGTGGCAAGCGTCAACTGGACCCTGGGCGCCGGCCTGGCGGGTCTGGCTGGCGTGTTGCTCATTCCGATCTCCAGCATCAGCCCGGCGGCCTTCGCACTGACCATCGTGCCGGCACTGTCGGCAGCCTTGGTCGGCGGCTTCTCTTCCTTCTGGCTGACCCTCGTCGGTGCGCTCATCATCGGACTGCTCGAATCGCAGGCGACCCGGTGGGTGTCGGCACCGGGGTGGAACGTGGCCGTTCCCTTTCTGGTCATCGTCACCATCCTGCTGCTGCGCGGGCGCGCGCTGCCGATGCGCAGTTTCATGTCCGACCGCCTGCCCGCCGCGGGCAGCGGACGGGTTCACGTCGGCGGCTGCGTGGTGGCGGTCGGTTTGGCGGTCGGTTCTGTGCTGCTGGGCCCAGCGTCCTGGATCGACGCAATGACGACCTCGGCTATCTTTGCCATCATCAGCCTGTCGCTGGTGGTGGTGACCGGTTATTGCGGACAGATTTCGCTGGCCCAGTTTGCGCTGGCTGGCATGGGGGCGTTGTTTGCCAGCCGCCTGGCGGCGGTCTTTGCATTGCCATTTCCGCTGGCCCTGGTGCTGGGTGTCGCCCTCACCGTCCCGGTCGGCATTCTGGTTTCCCTGCCGGCGCTGCGTGCGCGGGGCGTCGACCTGGCGGTGGCCACGCTCGGGCTGGCGGTCGTGATGCAGTCCGTTGTACTGGGCAACCCGGAATTCACGGGGGGCCTGATGGGCACCAGTCTGAAGCCGCCCATCCTGTTCGGCCTGCGAATCGAATCGGTTGTGTACCCGGCCCGTTATTCGATTGTCTGTCTGGGCCTGCTGCTGCTGGCCTGCCTGGTCGTGGCGAACATCCGGCGCGGCACGGCCGGGCGTCAACTGCTGGCGGTACGCGACAACGAGCGTGCCGCCGCCAGCGTGGGCGTGCACGTGATGGGTGCCAAGGTGTATGCGTTTGCGGTCGGTGCCGCGCTGGCGGCGCTGGGTGGTGTGCTGATCGCCTTCCGCAATCCGGCCGTGGAGTTCAGCCAGTTCTCTGCCCTGGGTTCGATCTCGGCAGTGATGGTGACCGTGATCGGTGGCCTGGGTTACATCGCCGGTGCGGTGGTGGGCGGGACCCTCGTGCCCGGCGCCTCGGTGGAGGACATCTTGCTGCATTTCGTGCGTCTGGATGGCAAGTGGACCCTGATCCTGGGCGTCTTGCTGGTGCTGCAAATTGTGCTGGTGCCGGACGGGCTGGTGCACCAGCAGGTGCATGCCATCCGGCATTTCATGGCGCGTCGGAGGGCGGCAACTGCTGCTGTGGCAGCGGCAGCGCAGGCCGCACTGGCGTCCCGGGAGATTGCGGCTATTCGGGTCACGCCCAGGACGCTGGAGTTGCGCAACATTGGTGTGCGTTTTGGCGGCACGGTGGCGGTGGACGGGGTCAGCATGACCTTGCAACCGGGCGAAGTGGTGGGGCTTATCGGTCCCAATGGCGCCGGCAAGACCACCCTGATCGACGTCGCCACCGGATTTGTGCAGCCCACCAGCGGCGAAGTGCTGTTGGACGGGCGCATCATCTCCGCCGTGAGTGCGCAACAGCGGGTGCATCTGGGTGTGGCCCGGGCCTGGCAGTCACTGGAGTTGTTCAGCGTCATGACGGTGGAGGAAAACCTGCGCACTGCAGCCGAGCGCGGCACGCTGCGCGCGTACCTGAGCGACCTGGTCTGGCCGCGCAGACGGCCGCTGCCGGACATGGCCCGCGCCGCCATCCGTATCTTTGGCTTGCAGGACGTCCTGCAGGCTTATCCGGATTCACTGCCCTATGCGACCCGGCGGCTGGTGGGCATTGCCCGCGCCGTCGCCGCCGGTCCGTCGGTGCTACTTCTCGACGAGCCAGCCGCAGGCCTGGACGAACGCAGCACGCGCGAGTTGTCGGTGCTGATCCGTAAACTGGCGCGCCAGTGGGGGATTGCCGTGCTGCTGGTTGAGCACGACGTGGCCATGGTGATGGACACCTGTGACCGTGTTGTGGCAGTCGAGTTCGGACGCGAGATCGTCACCGGCACGCCCGAGGTCGTGCGCAGCCACCCGCGCGTGATCGAGGCCTATCTGGGTCAACCGGCCAGCTCCGAGGTGGCGACTTGAGCGCCGTGCCGGGACCAGTGGTGCTGGAGGCGCGCGGCCTGTCGGCCGGTTATGGCCCGATCCCGGTCGTGAAAGCCCTGGATCTGTCGGTGCGCGCGGGCGAAATCGTCACCTTGCTGGGTGCCAACGGCGCCGGCAAGACCACCACACTCATGGCCCTGGCCGGCCTGCTGCCACCGAGCCAGGGCGAGGTGTTGCTGTTGGGCCGCAGCACCCGCGCGGCCCTGCACGAGCGCAGTCGCGCAGGGCTGGCCTACGTGCCGGAGCAGCGCGGTATCTTTCGCAACCTGAGCACGATGGAAAACCTGCGCCTTGGGCGGGGCGATCCGGAGCTCGCCTTGAACCTGATGCCTGAATTGCGGCCGCTCATCCACCGCCGCGCCGGTCTTCTCTCCGGCGGCGAGCAACAGATGCTGTCGGTCGCGCGCGCACTCGCCTCGCGCCCCGCAGTCCTGATGTGCGACGAGTTGTCCCTGGGCCTGGCCCCGCTGATCGTGCACCGACTGCTGCAGGCGATCCAGGCAGCGGCCGGCCAGGGCGTCGGTGTGCTGCTGGTCGAGCAGCACGTGCGCGCGGCGCTGCAGGTCGCGCACCGGGCCTATGTGCTGCGTCGTGGGACCCTGGTCATCAGCGGCAGTGCCAGCGAGGTGCGTGCCCGGCTGGATGAAGTCGAGTCGAGCTACCTGTCGTCGGCCACCGAGGCGTCCGCATGAACCCCGGCCGCCCGTCGGATCTGAGCCCGCACGGCGCCGACCCGCATCCAGCGGGCCCAGTGGGCGGCGCCGGGCAGCCGCCCGGGCTGCGCGATCCGCGGCTCGGCGTGCATCCGCCCTTCGATCCTGAACTGGCCGCTGTGCTGGCGGCAAGGCCGCAACTCTCGGTCTCGTTGTTGGCCCGGCACATCCCGAAATTGCGCGAGGCGCAGGCCGCCCCTGGCGCGCGCCTCGATGACACGCAGCTGTGTCTTGGCGGCGCGGTCCTGGTCGAAGAAACCAGCGTCGCAGCCAGCGAATCCGGCGTTCTGCTGCCGCTGCTGGTGTTGCGCCCGGCGCAGTTCGCCGGGCCGCGACCGGCCTTGGTTTTCTTCCATGGCGGCGGCATGGTGGCGGGCGACAACCGCTCAGGGATCGAGGTGCCGTTGGAGTGGGTCGTGCAGTTGGGGATGGTCGTGTTGTCGGTCGGTTACCGGCTGGCACCCGAACACCCGCACCCGGTGCCCGTGGAGGACTGTTATGCAGCTCTGTGCGCAGTGGCGCGGCAGCGTGCGGCCCTGGACATCGACACCGGCCCGCTGATGGTGGCTGGTGTCAGTTCTGGCGGCGGGCTGGCAGCGGGCGTAGCGCTGCTGGCCCGGGACCGCGGTGGGCCGCAGGTGTCCGACCAGATCCTGATGTGCCCGATGCTGGACGACCAGGCGCGATTCCATTCCAGCGGCGAGTTGCTTCGCGAGGGTACATGGGACGCGCGTTCCAACAAAACCGGCTGGGAGGCCCTGCTTGGGGCTGCGTGCGGGACGCCGCAGGTGCCACCCTGCGCAGCCCCCAGTCGCGCCGCGTCGCTGGCCGGCCTGCCGGCAGCCTACCTCGATGTCGGCGCGGTCGAGACCTTCCGCGATGAGGTGATCGACTATGCGGCCCGGCTGGCCCAGGAGGCCGTTTCCACCGAGCTGCATGTCTGGGCCGGCGCGTTCCATGGGTTCGACGTGCTGGCACCCGACGCCAGCGTGTCGCGCGCGGCGCGTGCCGCCCGGATCGACTACTTGCGCCGCCGTCTGGGCGGCAGGACTGCCAAATGATCCGACACTTGCTGGTCGCCAACCGCGGCGAGATCGCGCTGCGCATCCTGCGCACAGCGGCAGACATGGGCGTGCGCACGCTGGCCGTGGCCAGCGCGGACGACTCCGATTCGCTGCACTTGCGCCACGCGCACCAGACCCATGCCCTGGCGGGGCATGGACCGGCCGCCTACCTGGATGGCGAGCAACTGGTTCAGGCCGCACGCCAGGCTGGTTGCGATGCGGTGCATCCCGGTTATGGTTTTCTGAGCGAGAACGCCGACTTCGCGCGGGCCTGCGCAGCAGCCGGCCTGTGCTTCGTCGGTCCCGCGCCCGAGCAGCTTGCGGTCCTGGGCGACAAGGCCCAGGCCCGCGCGCTGGCGCAGCGCTGCGGCGTCCCGGTGCTGCGCGGCACGCCGGGGGCCATCACGCGCGACGAGGCGCGCTCCTTCATGGCCGCGCTGGGCCAGCCGGTCATGCTCAAGGCGCTGGCCGGCGGGGGAGGGCGTGGCATCCGGCTGGTGCGCGAGACGGGGGCGCTGGATGAGGCCTATGCGCGCTGCCAGTCCGAGGCGCTGCGCGCCTTCGGTGATGACAGGGTCTATGCAGAGCAGGCTCTCACCGATGCGCGCCACATCGAGGTGCAGGTGCTCGGCGATGGCCAGGGCGGGGTGATGCATCTGGGGGAACGCGACTGCACGGTGCAGCGGCGCAACCAGAAGCTGCTGGAGGTCAGTCCCAGCCCGTGCCTGGCCCCGGTGCTTCGCGCCCAGTTGATCGACGCCGCATTGCGCATGGCGCGTGCGATCGGGTACACCAATGCCGGCACCTTCGAATTCCTGGTCCATGGCGGTGCACAGGCGTTCTATTTCCTGGAGGCCAATCCGCGGCTGCAGGTCGAACACACCGTGACAGAAGAACTCTGGGGTGTCGACCTGGTGCAGGCGCAGCTGCGCATCGCCGCCGGAGCGACGCTGGCCGAGCTGGGTGTACAGGACGCCCGCCCGCGGCGTGGCTTCGCGCTGCAGGCGCGAGTGAACATGGAGCGCCTGCTGGACGACGGAACCCCGGTGATGGACGGCGGCACACTGTCCGAGTTCGCGCCACCTTGCGGCCCGGGCATCCGCGTCGACACCGGCGGCTATCGCGGCTACACCGTCCCGGTGGCGTTCGATTCCCTGCTGGCCAAGGTGGTGGTGTACAGCGCAGGGGAATCCTTCGCCGCGGTGCTGGCACGGGCCGGCCGGGCCCTGGCCGAGTTCTCGTTGCAAGGTGTCGCCAGCAATCTCGCGTTCCTGCGTGCCGTGCTGGAGCATCCGGCGCTCGATTCAGCGACGCTGTCGACGCGTTTCATCGACGAGAACCTGTCACAGTTGCTGGCGCGCGCGAAGGTTCTCGAGCCCGCCGCAGTCCCGGCGCCGGGGCCGCCGCCGGCCGCCGCGCCGCCGGTGGACGCATCGGTGCTGCCAGAAGGCGCACATGCCATACGCTGCCCGTTGACCGGTACCGTGGTGCGCATGCTGGTCCGGCAAGGCGAGCCGATCGTGGCCGGGCAACCCCTGGTGATCGTCGAGGCCATGAAGATGGAGCATCTGATCCATGCGGATGTCGGCGGGACCGTGCACGCCTTGCTGGTGTCCGATGCTGTGCCGGTGGCTACTGGGCAGACCCTGGCCGTCATCCACAGCGGTGGGCAGGTGCCCGGCGTGCTGCTGGAACAAGCTGCGGTGGATCTGGAGGTGGTCCGCCCCGACCTGGCTGAGGTGCTGCAGCGCCAGCAGGACGTGCTGGACCCCGGACGGCCGGACGCGGTGGCCCGGCGCCATGCCAAGGGCGCGCGGACCGCGCGCGAGAACGTGCAGGCGCTGTGCGACGCCGGCAGCTTTGTCGAATACGGCGCTCTCGTGGTGGCCGCCCAGCGCGAACGCCGTTCCATCGAGGAACTGATCCGCAAGACGCCTGGCGACGGCGTCGTGATGGGTTTTGGCACTGTCAACGGCCGCATCTTCAGCCGCGAGGTGGCGCAGTCGCTGCTGATCGTGTTCGACGAGACCGTGCTGGCTGGCACCATGGGCGAGATGGCGCGCGACAAGCTGCGCCATGTGCTGGCCGTGGCCTACCAGTCGCGCCGGCCGGTGATCCTGTTTGCTGAAGGCGGAGGTGGCCGGGCTGGCGATACCGGCGGCAAGGTTGGCGTGACCGGCTGGACCATGGACGTAGCCTGCTACTACCAGTTCGGACGCATGAGCGGCCTGGTGCCGCTGGTGGGCGTGACCAGCGGCCGCTGCTTCGCGGCCAATGCCGGCCTGCTGGCCTGTTGCGACGTCATCATCGCGACGCGCGCCGCGAACATCGGGGTCGGCGGCCCCTCCATGATCGAGGGGGGGCGGCTGGGCCAATTCACGCCCGAGCAGATCGGGCCGATGGAGGTGCAGGCCGCCAATGGCGTGGTCGACCTGCTGGCCGACGACGAGGTCCATGCCGCCGAACTGGCACGCCAGTACCTGGCCTATTTTCAGGGGTCGCTGCCCACCTGGGAGGCGCCGGACCAGCGTGCGGCACGTTTTGTCGTGCCGGAAAACCGCCTGCGCGCGTACGACGTACGCCAGGCGATCCAGGTGCTGGCCGATCGGGGCTCCGTGCTCGAGCTGCGGGGTGGCTTTGGTCTCGGCATGATCACCGCCCTGGCGCGTGTCGAGGGACGCGCTTTGGGCATCATCGCCAACAATCCGTTGCACCTGGGCGGAGCTATCGACAGCGCCGGCGCCGACAAGGCCTCGCGTTTCATGCGACTTTGCGAAGCCTTCGGGCTGCCCATCCTGATGCTCTGCGACACCCCCGGCGTGATGGTCGGCCCGGAGGCGGAGAAGGAGGCCACGGTGCGCAAGATGGGCCGCATGTTCGTGACCGGGGCCAACCTCACCGTGCCCTTCTTCACGATCGTGCTGCGCAAGGCCTACGGCATCGGGGCCGAG
Organism: Rhodoferax sp. OV413; assembly: GCA_945861785.1. Lineage (GTDB taxonomy): Bacteria > Pseudomonadota > Gammaproteobacteria > Burkholderiales > Burkholderiaceae_C > CAISIP01. The sequence continues at coordinate 52,793 of CAMAWD010000018.1, forward strand.
TTGATGGCGGGCGGCTGGTTCAAGGCACCCCGATTTGTCGTCAGCTGGCCCACCGGGGAGTTTGGCGGCATGAACATCGAAGGCAACGTCAAGCTGGCCCACGGCGCGCAGCTTGACGCGATTGCCGACCCCGTCGAGCGCAAGGCGCGGTTCGACGCGCTGGTGGCCGAGATGTACGCCACTGGCCGCGCCCTGGCAGTGGCAACACACAACGAAATCGACGATGTCATCGACCCCGCCAACTCGCGGGCATGGATCAGCTCGGCGCTGGTTTCCCACCGTGACCGTGCGCCGATGAGCGACAAGTCCGTGCCCTACGTGGACCCGTGGTGAACGGCATCCTGTCCACGCCCGGGCAAGGCCCGGCCGGCGGCCGGCTCGCCACCGTGCAAAAGGCGCTGCCCCTGTTCAGCGACGGAGGCGCCATCGTACTGAATGCCTCGATGGCTGGCGTCCCAGTGCCTCGAGTTTTATCTCCGGAATCGAATTGTTCGTCGATGGCGGAGTGACCCAAATTTGAGCCGGGGCCTTGCAGCCTTTGGCCAACCTGATTGAATTGCAACCCGAAGCGTCCAACCGTCCAACCGCACGAGAGCAAGAAAGGAATCACCGTGAACATCTCCGAATACCTCAGCACAGCCGCCTGGAAGGAACTCGCCGTCGAGCCGGTGCTGGGCCGTCCCACGCAGGTCTGGCGCGAGCGTCCGCGCCACATCCTGGATCTGCTCGACCTGGCGGTGGCCAAGCCCGACCAGGATCTGCTGGTTCAGGGCGACCGGCGCATGAGTTTCGCCACCTTCCGCAAAGCGCTGGAGGCTGGCGCGGTGGCGATGGCCGGGCTCGGTGTGGCACCCGGCGCGCGGGTGCTGATCGTGATGTACAACTCCGCCGAGTTCCTGTTGGCGCAGTGGACCGCCTGGCGTGTCGGCGCCGTGCCGGTGCTGGGCAACCGCTGGTGGAGCCAGGCCGAGCTGTCCGAGGTGATCGGCCGCGTCCAGCCGGCACTGCTGATCACCGACATGGCGCTGCCGCCCGAACATGCCGCGCTGCGCTGCATCACCCCGTCGGCGATTGCGCACTGGTGGGGTCTGCCTGAGCCTGCCATCCCCTCGCCTGACCCGCGAGGCGCCATTCCCGAGGATGGCGTCGCCCTGGTGGTTTTCACCGCTGGCAGCACCGGCGTGCCCAAGGGCGTGCAGCTGTCGCACCGTAACCTGGTCTGGACGCAGCAGACCGTACACATCATGCGTGGCGGCCGCCCGCCAGCGCCGGCGACGGCAGCGGAGCAGAAGGTGGCCCTGATGACCACACCGATGTTTCACAACGGTGCGGTCGTGGCCGGATTGACGGCCCTGCTCGATGGAAACCGGATGGTCATGCTCAAGGGCCGCTTCAACCCCGAGGAGGTGCTCGAGGTGATCCAGCGCGAACGGGTAGCCTCGTGGTCGGCGGTGCCCACCATGATCACGCGCGTTCTGCGCCACCCGAAGGCGGCATCCTACGAGCTGTCCAGCCTGGTGGCGCCTGCCACCGGCGGCGCGATGGTCCCAGCACAGTTGCTGACCGAGCTGCAGGCGGGCATGCCGAATGCCGCCAAGGGGTTTTCAGTCGGGTACGGCATGACCGAGGCATCCTTCCTGTCCATGGCGCTGGGCGCGCACCTCCTGGCGCGTCCGGGTACGGTGGGCAAAACCATCCCGGCGGTGGAGATGCGCATCGACAAGCCGGATGCGAGCGGTGACGGCGAGATCGTCGCGCGTTCGGGCGCCGTCATGGTCGGCTACTTCGGGACCGAGGAGCAGCCCATCGACGCTGAGGGCTGGTACCACACCGGCGACCTGGGGCGGGTTGATGCGGACGGTTTTTTCTACATCACCGGGCGCATCAAGGACGTGATCATCCGTGGTGGCGAGAACATCTCCTGCCCGCATGTCGAGGCAGCGCTGCTGGCGCATCCAGACGTGCTGGAGGCAGCGGTGGTTCCCTGCCCCGACGAGGAGTTCGGCGAGACGGTGGCGGCGGTGGTGTACTGCCGGCCGGGCGCGGTTCCGTCGGTCGACAGCCTGCGCGCGTTTGCCAGGGACCGTCTGGCCTACTTCCAGGTGCCGGCCCACTGGTTCTTCAAGGACGAACCCCTGCCGGTCCTGCCCACCGGCAAGATCGACAAACGCAGCCTGCAACGGGAGGTCGCCAGTGGCGCCAGTTGAAGCGCCACGACTTGCCGGTCGGGTGGCGCTGGTCACCGGAGCCGGGGCCGGGCTCGGGCGCGCTTATGCGCTGGCGCTGGCCCGCCATGGCGCCCGGGTGGTCGTCAACGACTACGGGCCAGCCGTGGATGGCAGCGGGTCCAACCCGAACGCGGCCGAGCTGGTCGTCGACGAGATCCGGCGCCAGGGCGGGCAGGCAGTGGCCAATGCCGGCGACGTCGGCGCCTGGGCCGACGCCGAAGCGATGGTGGCGCAGGCCATCACGCACTTTGGCGCGCTCGACATCCTGGTCAACAATGCGGGCATCCTGCGTCCCCGGACCCTGGTGGGTATGAGCGAGCGCGATGCCGCCGACGTGCTTCGGGTGCACCTGTTTGGCACCATGGCAAGCACCCATTTCGCGGCGATGCACTGGCGCGACCGGGCCAAGGCCGGCGGCCCAACCGGAGCGCGCCTGATCAACACCACCTCGGCCTCGGGGCTGTTCTCGGCCGGCCAGGCCAATTACGATGCAGCCAAGGCGGGTATCGCCGCCATGACCGGGGTGGCAGCCAACGAATTGGCGCGTTATGGCGTGACCGCCAACGCCGTTGCGCCGATGGCCTTGTCGCGCATGAGCACCGGCATCCTGCCGGCGCGCTTCACGCCGGACCATGCCGCCGAGTTGGTTTGCTGGTTGGCCAGCAAGGCGTCGGACGGGGTGAATGGCCGGGTGTTCAGTGTGGGCGGGGGCCACATCGGGGTGGTCGACCGTTGGCACACCGGACCAAGCCTGAACCGTGAAGGCCTGTGGCACCTGCGTGACCTCGACAACGTCCTCCCGGGACTTGTCGCGCGCGCCGCACCGCATCCCGACCTGATGGGGTATTACCCCGAAGAACCCCGCCCGCCCGATCTGCCGCAGTTGCAGCTACCGCGCGGCGATTTACCGACCCCCAATACCGGAACCACGTCATGAGCCCATGGACCGCTTTGCAACTGACAATCACCGGGCGCGTCGCGGAAGTCCGCCTCAGCCGTCCCGAGGTGATGAACCGGGTCGACATGCTGCTGCACCGCGAGCTGACCGACGTGCTGCACTTGTTGGCGGCGGACGAGCAGGTGCTGGCCGTCGTGCTGTGCTCGACCGGGCGGGTGTTTTCCGCCGGCGGCGACACCAGTGTCATGCTTGAAGCGGCGGCGAGCATAACGCACCGCCTGACCCTGCTCGACGAGGGCCGCCAGTTGTTCCGCGCCTTCGCTGATTTCCCCAAACCGCTGGTGGTGGCCCTGGCGGGTAATGCCTATGGCCTGGGATCTTCCCTGATCCTGACTGCCGATGCCATCGTTTCCAGTCCTGCGGTCGAATTTTCGGACCCGCATGTGCAGATGGGGCTGGTGGCGGGGGACGGCGGGACCGTCGCCTGGCCCAGTGCCATGGGCATGGTGCGGGCCAAGCGGCACCTGCTCACCGGCGATCCGATGACGGCTGCGGAGGCCTACCGCATGGGCATCGTGACCGACCTCGTCGACCAGCCCGAGCAGGTGCTGGCCGCAGCGCATGCCGTGGCACAGAAAATGGCGAGCCTGCCGCCGCTGGCAGTCCAGCTGACCAAGCGCGCGCTGAACAAGGTCATGATGGCGCGCGTGGACGAGGCGCTGGACCTGTCCATGTACCTGGAGGGTGTGACCTTCGGCTCAGAAGATCTGCTGGAGGCGGTGGCGGCCTTCAAGGAAAAACGCAAGGGTGTCTGGAAGGGGCGATGAGCCCGCACCAGCAGTCCGCAGCGCCAACCGTCAGTCGGTTTTCCCGGATTGGGGCGTTGCAGGCGCCGGAGCATATTGCGCGCGCAGCACGCGCTTGAGCAGCTTGCCATTTTCGTTGCGTGGCAAGGCGTCGACAAAGTCCACGCTGCGCGGGCACTTGATGCGTGACAGGCGCGCGGTGCACCAGGACAGCAGTTCTTCGGCCAGGGCGGGGCTTGCGGGCATTCCCGGCTTGAGCTGCACCACGGCCTTCACCTCCTGGCCAAAATCGGGGTTCGGCACACCAATCACCGCCAGATCTTCCACGGCCGGGTGCGTGGCCAGGACATTTTCGGACTCCTGCGGGTAGATGTTCACGCCGCCCGAGATGATCAGGTCGGTGCGCCGGTCGCTTATGTAGAGGAACCCGTCGGGATCCACGTGGCCCAGGTCGCCGTACGTGCCCCAGCCACGTGTATTGAACACCGACTCGGTCTTGCCGGCATCGTTGTGGTACTTGAAGCCGACGCCGCCTGCGAAATAGATCAGGCCGATCTCGCCGGTCGCCAACTCGGTGTTGTGGTCCTCGTCGGACAGGATGTGCATCTCGCCGCAGATCGGCCTGCCAACCGAGCCACGATGCGCCAGCCACTGCGGGGTGTCGATCGCGGTGACACCCAGGTTCTCGGAGCCGCCGTAGTATTCCACGATGATCGGTCCCCACCAGTCGATCATGGCCTGTTTGACCGGGATCGGGCAGGGCGCTGCGGCATGCAGGGCCATGCGCTGGCTTGACAGGTCGTAGCGCTGGCGCACTTGGGCGGGCAGCGCCAGCATGCGCGAGAACATGGTTGGCACCCAGTGTCCGTGGGTGGTGCGAAAACGCGCGATCGTGGCCAGCGTGGCCTCGGCTTCGAATTTCGGAAGGATCACGCAGGACCCGCCACATTCGATGACGCGCAGGTTGAAGCGCCCGGTGGCATGGTACAGGGGCGAGGGGCTGAGGAAGACAGCCTGATCGTCGAGCGCGAACATGATGCGCAGCTTCTGCTCCAGTTCCGGCAATTCGTGGCGACGCGCACAGGGCAGCAGCGGGCGTCGGATGCCCTTGGGAAAGCCCGTGGTGCCCGAGGAGTACATGAACTCGCGGCCGATGGCGCGTTCGGGCAGCCGGCCGTCATCCGGGAACGGCGCCACGCTTTCTTCCAGCGGTTGGAAGCCGCGCGCCACGCCGTCGACCATGGCGCGCAAGGGCACCTCGCCGGGCCCCAGCAGTTGAACGGCGGCCGCAGCCAGTTCCGCCATGGCGTGGCTGGAGACCAGCATGCCGGCGCCACAGTCGCGCAGGATGTAGGCCACTTCGGCGGCGCTCAGCAGTGTGCTGATAGGCACGTAGTACAGGCCGGCGCGCCGTGCGCCCCACCACAACTCGAAGGTGCTCAGTTGGTTTTCCAGCAGCAGGGCGACGGTGGCACCCTCGGCCAGGCCCAGCGACATGAACCACCGGGCGGTCTGGTTGGCGCGCGCGTCGAGTTGCGCGTAGGTCAGCGCTGCGCCGGTGTCGGCCATCTGGAAGGCGAGCTTGTCGGGCTGGCGCCGCGCCCATTCGTGCAGACGGGTCATGCTGTTTCCTGTTCGGTTGGTGGGCGCTTCAGCAGGGCTTGATGCGGCTGCCAAGGCGTTTGCAGTGGCTGTGGTTCATGGTCGTGGCCGAACCACCGGCGCTTTGCCGCATGGGCCACGGTCCATTCCAGCACCGCCTCGACCGTCGCCGCGGACCGCACCGCCTGCGTCAGGCGTTCCTGCACGAGGTTGCCGATCACCTCGCCGCGGACCAGGCGCGGCAGCCATGCGCGCTTCTGCGGCGGCGTGCCAAACGCCAGGAGGTAGGGCATCACGATCTCGCACTGCAGGCTGAAGGCCGGCCCGGTCATTCCGGCGCGGGCCATTTCTTCCACGAGCACGAGGTTGTACAGGTTGTCAGTGCCGGTCCCACCATATTCTTGGGGAATGGCGCAACCCAGCAGGCCGGCCTCGCCGGCCTTGCGCCACAGCGCACGTGGCACGATGCCGTCGCGCTCCCACTGCGCATGGAAGGGCTGGATTTCGCGGACGATGAACCGCCGCACGGTTTCCCGAAACGCGTCGTGGTCGGCGCTGAAGATCGCCCGGCGGCGAACTGTATTGGCGTCCGTGCTGCGCACTGCGGCGCCATTCGCCTTGGGATCTGGCCGGCGGTTCATGTGCGCCTGGGAATCTGATCCCGGATTGGCACGAATTCCGGCATGCGCAATCCACGGCGCAGGTGCTCCGCACCGTCGAGCACGAAATTGTGGCCGGTCAGGTAGGCGGCGTACGGCGAGCACAGGTAGGTGGCGGCCCAACCCAGTTCGTGCACCCGGCCCACCCGCAGCGCGGGAATGCGTTTCCATTCCGCCTCATAGCCCTCGGGTCGCTGGCTGCGCATGTCCTGGGTGTGGTCTTCGTGCGGAAACAGCCCTGGTGTCAGGGCGTTGACCCGGATGCCGTCGGGCGCCCACTCCACGGCCAGCGTCTCGGTGAGGCTTGCCACGCCGGCCTTGGCCGCAGCGCTGTGTGCGTGGCCGGGCGCTCCCCCGTGCATGTAGGCCACCAGGATGTTCAGGATGGCGCCGGGGCGCCCGGCGGCCACGCAGCGGCGCGCGAACTCCTGGCTGCAGAAGAAGTCCCCGTTGAGGACGATGTCGACCACGGCGCGCCAGCCGTTGGGGCTGAGGTTTTCCGCCGCCACGGGAAAGTTGCCCGCAGCGTTGTTCACCAACACGTCGACCGTTCCGAAATGCTGCTCAGCGGCATCGAAGGCGGCGGCGATTTGCTCCGTGCTGCGAATATCGACGCCGACGGCGATCGCCTGTCCGCCCACGGCGTTCACGGCCGCTAGACCTGCCGCATGGTGGGCCGGGTCCCGGCTTGCGATCACGATGCTGGCGCCCAGGCGCGCAAATTCGACCGCCATGGCCTTGCCCAGCCCGGTGCCCCCTCCGGTGATCAGAACCACCTTGCCCTGGTAGGTGCCTGGCGGCAGCATCGCCTGGCCCAGGACCGGCGGTTCGGGCAGGCCCGGGATGCGTCCGGCGTCGCCAATCCCATGGTCTGCGCTCATGGCACCGGCTTGCGTTTGGGCTTCTCGAACAGGCTGCGCCCGATGATCTGCTTCATGACTTCAATGGACCCGCCAGCGATACGCGTGACGCGTGCGTCGGCGTAGGCGCGCGCGATCGGGTATTCCCACATGTAGCCCCAGCCGCCGAACAACTGCAGGCACTCGTCCACGGCGCGCCCGTGCAGCGTGGAGACCCACATCTTGGCCATGGCGGCATCGGTGCCGCTGAGCTGGCCCTGCATGAAAAGCGCGATGCAGTGGTCGACGAACACGCGCGCGATGGTGGCCTCGGTCTTGATCTCGGCCAACTTGAACTGCGTGTTCTGAAAATCGGCCAATGTCTGGCCGAACATCTTGCGTTCGGCCGTGTAGGCGATGGTCTGCTCGAGCACGGTTTCGACAACGGTGGCGGAGCGGATGGCCTGGGTCAGGCGCTCCTGCACCAGGTTCTTCATCATCAGCTTGAACCCGCCGCCCTCGGGCCCGAGCAGGTTGCTGGCCGGGATGCGCACGTCCTCGAAGAACAGCTCCGAGGTGTCCTGCGCCTTCATGCCGAGCTTGTCGAGGTTGCGCCCGCGCTTGAAGCCCGCGCGTGTGGCTTCGACGATGAACAGCGAGATGCCGGCCGGGCCGCTGTCGGTTTCGGTCTTGGCAGCAAGCACGATCACATCGCACAACTGGCCATTGGAGATGAACACCTTCTGGCCGTTGATCACGTAAGCGTCACCCCGACGCACGGCGCGCGTGTGGATGTTGCGCAGGTCGCTGCCGGCATGGGGTTCGGTCATGCCGAGGGAACCGATCACCTCGCCCGACACCATCTTCGGCAGCCAGGCGCGTTTTTGTTCCTCGGTGCCGAAGGCGTGGATGTAGGGCACCACCATCTCGTTGTGGACCGGGAAGCCCGGCCCGGTGAAGCCCGAGCGCGCCATCTCCTCGACCAGCACCACGTTGAAAAGGGCATCGGCACCGGCACCACCATATTCCTCGGGGATCGAGCAGCCCAGCAGGCCTGCGGCGCCGGCCTTGCGCCACAACTCGCGCGGGACCACGCCGACTTTCTCCCAGTCTGCGTGGTAGGGCGCGATCTCGGCGTCGATGAAGCGGCGTACCGTGTCGCGGAACTGGTCGTGTTCGGCACTGAAGAGGGTTCTTTGCATCATGGGGGGCTTCCTGGGGGTGGATCAAGCGCGCAGCAGAGTTTGCGCGATGATGTTGCGCTGGACCTCGCTGGATCCGCCGAAGACGGACCAGCAGCGGCCATAGAGGTAGTTGTAGTTGACGGCGGCAGCCTGTACCCAGGGCAATTCGGAACCCAGTCCGTCCCCCTCTTTGCGGTCGGCCGGGTCGTAGCAGGCACTGTAGGGGCCCATCGCCTCGCGCCAGAATATCGTCATCTGCTGCAGCAGTTCGCTGCCGCGCAGCTTGAGCACCGAGGCGCCAATGCCATCGTCCCGACCCGCCATCCACTGCGCGATGTAGTCCGATTCCAGTGCGAGCAAGGCCGTGAGTGACGCGTCCAGCTCGGCCAGTCGCCGCTCGGCGAGCGCTTGGGCCTGCGCCGACTGATGGGGCAGGTAGCGCGCCACGGTGTCCCTGATCTGGGCCATCATGCGCAGCTTGTTGCCGGTGTCGGCGATGAAACTGCGCTCGCGCGCCAGCAGGAATTTGGCGATCTTCCAGCCCTGGCCTTCCACGCCGCCCAGGGCCTCGGGCAGGCCGGCTCCCAGGATGCCCAACTCCGCCAGCGCTGCCCAATGCGTCCGGTAGTCGGTCGGACGCTTCTTCAGCCGTGCGAGCCGGGCCGCCGGCGTGTAGTGTTCGTCGACAAAGCGGTCGAGCGTGTCGTCGACCATGGCGCGCGTCTGCGCGTCCATGGGCAGACAGGTCGCTGGCGCGGATGCGGTAACGGTCATCGCGTCTCCTGTGTTTTGTCCGTAAGCATACGATACCCGCGTCAAGGATGTCCGATGTACCCATCCGGTTCGTCCGGCAGAGCCGACTGCGCGTCAGGATTTGATAACATTCTCTTCATTATGGTATTGTTGCATATTAATTATTTCAACACCTCTCAATTGGCAGGACCACCATGGTGACTTCAGCAGGTGCCTACGGCATCACCGGATTCGGCGGGTACATCCCGCGCCTGCGCATGGAGCGCAGCGCCATCGCAGCGGCCCACAAGTGGATGGCCCCGGGGCTGCGTTCGCTCGGCAAGGGACGGCGCGCCTTCTGTGGCTGGGACGAGGACAGTGTCACCATGGCTGTGGAGGCCGCCCGCGATGCGTTGGCCGTGGACAAGGCGGCTGTCATCGACCGCCTGTCGTTTGCCTCCACCACGATGCCCTTTGCGGACCTGCAGAACGCGGCCATCATTGCCGGCGCGCTGGGCCTGCGGCAGGACATCGGGACGCTGGACATCGGGCAGTCGCAGCGGGCCGGCACGTCGGCCCTGATGGCGGCATTCCGTGACGCCAGCGGCCCGGCCCTGGTCGTGGCCAGCGACCGTCCGCGCGGCAAGCCCGCCAGCACCCAGGAGATCAGTTTCGGCGCCGGCGCTGCGGCCTTCACGCTGGGGACCGATGGCGTGCTGGCCACTCTGGAGGGTTCGGCCAGCAGCACCGCGCTGTTCGTCGACCACTTCCGGTCGGCCGACGGCAAATACGACTACTACTGGGAAGAGCGCTGGATCCGGGACGAAGGCTACATGAAGATCGTGCCGGGCGCGGTCAAGGCTGCGCTGGCCGATGCCGGCGTGTCTGCCGATGCCGTCAAGCATTTCATCCTGCCCACGCCCTTCAAAGGCGTTGCATCCGCGCTGGCGCGCAAGCTCGGTCTGGCGGCCGCTGCGGAGGCTGGCACCCTGGAGGAGGATGGAGGCTACTGTGGCTCGGCGCATGGGCTGCTCATGCTGGCACGGGTGCTGGAGTCGGCGTCGGTGGGCGATGTGGTGTTGTTGGTTGGCTTCGGCCAAGGCTGCGATGTGCTGGTCCTGCGGGTCACCGACGCCATCACCGGCTTCAAGCCCCGGCGCGGCGTTAGCGGTGCCCTGGCGGATGGCCAGTCGCACGCAGACTACCTGCGCATGCTGTCCTATGACGACGGGATCGATCTGGAATGGGGCATGCGCAGCGAAAAGGTCATCAAGACGGCCTTCACCGAACAGTTCCGCTCCAGCGGCCAGCTCGGCCACTTCATGGCTGGCAAGTGCGCGAAATGCGGAACCATCCAGTTTCCGCAGCTCCCGTACTGCGCCAATCCGCAGTGCAATTGTGCGCAGGCCCAGTTCGAGCAGGTCAGCCTGACCGAGGAGCCGGCCAAGGTCCTGACCTATACCGCCGATTGGCTGTCCTACCATCCTGCGCCCCCGCTGTACGTCGGATTTGTCCAGTTCGCCAATGGGGCCCGCGTCCTCATGGAGATGGTGGACGTCGACGCCAAGGGCGTAGAGACCGGCATGCCGCTGCGTGCGGTGTTCCGTGTCAAGGACGTCGACAAGGCGCGCGGGTATCCGCGCTACTTCTGGAAGATGACCCCGATTCAAGCCCAAGGCTGAAGGAAACACCATGGCAACAGGTATCAAGGACAAGGTCGCCATTCTTGGCATGGGCTGCTCCCGCTTCGGCGAGCGCTGGGACGTCGGAACCCCGCAACTGCTGGCAGAGGCCTTCGAAGAGGCGCTGACCGACGCCGGCATCGAGCGCAAGCAGATCGACGCGGCCTGGTATGGGTCGGCGCTGGATGGCGCCAACGTGGGCAACTCCGCCATACCAGCGTCGATGGCGCTGCGGCTCGACGGCATCCCGGTCAGCCGCATGGAGAACATGTGCGCCACCGGGACCGAAGCAATGCGTGGTGCGGTGTACGCCGTGGCGTCGGGCGCGGTGGACATCGCCCTGGCCATCGGGGCGGAAAAGCTCAAGGACACCGGTTACGGCGGCCTCCCTTCAGGGTTCAAGGGAACCTTCAACGACCTGTGGATGCCAATGGGTTCGGCCCCGGCGGGATTTGCGCAGCTGGCAACGGGTTACCGGGCCAAGCACGGCATCTCCAAGGAGACGCTCAAGCGCGCCATCGCCCACGTGTCCTGGAAGAGCCACCAGAACGGCACACGCAGCCCCAAGGCGCATCTGCGGAAGGAAGTGACCATGGAGCAGATCCTGAATGCCCCGATGATTGCAGAGCCGCTGGGCCTGTTCGACTGCTGCGGCGTCAGCGACGGTTCGGCCTGCGCCATCGTGACGACGCCGGAAATCGCGCGTGCCTTGGGCAAGAAGGACCTGGTCACCATCAAGGCCATCCAGCTCGCCATCGGATCGGGCGTGGAAAGCGCCACTGACCAGTGGGATGGCAGCTATGTTCGCACCACCCGCACTGCGGCAAAGCGCGCTTATGCCGAGGCCGGCATCCAGAACCCGCGCGAGGAACTCGACCTGATGGAGGTGCATGACTGCTTTTCCATCACCGAGCTGGTCACGATGGAGGATCTGTTCGTGTCCGCCGGCGGTCGCGCCACGCACGACGTGCTGGATGGCTTCTACGACCGCGATGGCGGCGTGCCGTGCCAGATCGATGGCGGCCTCAAGTGCTTCGGCCATCCGATCGCCGCCTCGGGCCTGCGCATGGCCTACGAGGTGTACACCCAGTTGCTGGGCCGCGCGGGAGCGCGGCAACTGTCCAGCCCGAGCGTCGGCCTGACGCACAACCTGGGTGGTGTTCCGTACCAGGGGATCGCAGCGATCTCGATCTTGGGCTTGTACAGCTGACACCCGACCGGAAGGCACGCGCACATGGCACAAGATATCGAAGAAGAAGGACCTCTGGAGCCACTGCTGCAGGGGGTTCGCGTCCTCGACTTCGGGCGCTACATCGCCGGGCCCTTCTGCGCCGCGATGCTGGGCGACCTCGGGGCCGAGGTGATCCGGGTCGAGCGGCTGGCGGGCAGCGAAGACCGCTACATCTGCCCGGTGATGGACAGTGGCGAGGGCGCATTGTTCCTGCAGGTCAATCGCAACAAGCTCTCGGTGACGCTCAACCCGATGAAGCCAGAAGGTCGCGAGGTGGTGCAGCGCCTGGTCAGGAGCGCCGATGTGGTGGTGGCCAACATGCCGGTCGACGGCTTGCGCGACATGGGCATCGACTACCCGAGCCTGCGCGCGATCCGCAAGGACATCATCCTGAGCAGCCAGACAGCTTTCGGTGACTCGGGTCCCTATGCCAATCGTTCGGCGTTCGACGGCATGGCACAGGCGATGTCGGGTTCCACGTACATGTCGGGACACGCGGACGCACCGACCAAATCGTATGCATCGTGGTGCGATTTCGGCACCGCGTTCGTGGCGGCGTACGGCACGGTGGCGGCGCTGATGTACCGCATGAAGACCGGACGCGGGCAGGAGGTGAAGGCCAATCTCCTGCGCACGGCGTTGAATGTCTTCCAGTTCAATAACATCGAAGCCTGTTTGTTGGGCCGTGAGCGCACGCCAAGCGGAAACCGGTCGCAGTTTGGCGGGCCGGGCGACCTGTTCCGGACCATGGACGGGTGGGTCCAGGCCCAGGTGGTGGGGCAGCCGCTGTTTGTGCGCTGGTGCGACATGATCGACGAGCGCCAGTGGCTGGACGACCTTCGTTTTTCCAGTGACAACCTGCGCAGCCAGAACAGCCATGTCCTCAACGAACGGATGCAGTCCTGGGTCGGCCAGTTCACCACGGCGCAGGTGCTGGCGCGGCTGGAACAGTCGGGCATCCCGGCCGGGCAGCTGCTCTCGCCGCTGCAGGTGATCGAGGATCCCCAGGTGGTGCAGACCGGAATGCTGACCTGGACCGACTACCCCGGCTTGTCGAAGCCCGCGCCGCTGGTGTCGGGCCCGGTCGAGTTTTCCGGCATGGATACAGGTATTCACCGGCGCCCGCCGACGCTCGGGGAGCACACCGATCAGGTGCTGGGCAGTGTCGGCTACAGCGGGTCCGAGATCGCCGGCCTGCGCGCGCGCAGGATCGTCTGAACGCCGGCGGCCAGCAGAGGTTTCCGAGTTCGTTGGGTCATCATTTTTTTTGGAGAAAAACATGCAGGGTTTGCTGGAAGGAAAAGTCATCGTGGTCACCGGCGCAGGCGCTGGCGTGGGCAAGGGGATCGCGATCGAGGCCGCGCGCCAGGGCGCGAAGGTGATCGTGAATGACCTGGGTGTGGCCATCGACGGCACTGGCGGCAACGCCGGGCCGGCCCAGCAGACGGCGGACGAAATCCGCGCGTTCGGTGGCACGGCGGCCGCGAACACCGACAGCGTTGCCGAATGGAAATCGGCCCAGGCGATCATCCAGAATGCGCTCGACCTGTATGGACGCATCGACGGTGTTGTCAACAACGCCGGCAACCTGCGCGACGGCATCTTCCACAAGATGTCGGAGGAGGATTTTGATGCGGTGGTAAGGGTCCACCTCAAGGGCTGTTTCAACATGTCGCGCGCCGCGTCGCCGCATTTCAAGACCGAGGAGACCGGTGCGTTCGTGCACATGACATCCACCTCGGGCCTGATCGGCAATTTTGGCCAAGCCAACTACTGCGCCGCCAAGATGGGCATTGTGGGCCTGTCCAAGGCGATCGCGCTGGACATGGAGCGCTTCAATGTGCGCTCCAACTGCATCGCGCCATTCGCTTTCACGCGCATGGTCGAATCCATTCCCACCACCACGCCCGAGGGCAAGGCGCGCATGGAGGTCAACCGACGGCTCGAGGCGGAAAAGATCGCCCCCTTCACCTGCGCGCTGCTGACCGACGCGGCCAAGAACGTGACCGGACAGATCTTCGGCGTGCGCAACAACGAGATCTACCTGTTCTCGCAGCCGCGCCCGATACGCACCGCGCACTGCGGGACCGGCTGGACTGTGCAGGGTTGCCTGGATGTCGCCATTCCGATGATGCAGCCCTCGTTCTACGCCCTTGACCGCTCCAAGGACGTTTTCTCCTGGGATCCGGTCTGACCGCCCAAGGAGTACGGTATGCATCTCGACACAGTCCTCGGTAAGCAGTTCGCGCCGATCGAACACTTGGTCACCCCGCGTGACTGCATGTTGTACGCGCTGGGCATCGGCGTGGGCGACCGCCCCGAAGACCCGCGCGACCTGCAGTTCACTTATGAAAGAGGGCTCAAGTTCTTTCCTTCGCTGGTGAATGTCATCGCACACCCGGGCAGTTGGATCCAGGCGCCGGAGCTGGCGATCGACTGGGTGAAGTTGCTGCACGGGGAACAGGCGTTCACCATGCATGCGATCCTGGAGCCGGGCAAGACCTACGTTGGCACCTACCAGGTGCTGGATGTTGTCGACAAGGGGCCTGGCAAGGGCGCCTTGCTGTTCCTGCGCAAGGATCTGCGCGAGAAGGGCATGGAGGCTGTCGTGAGCACCGTCACCTCGACCTATTTCCTGCGTGGCGACGGTGGTTGTGGTGGCACCACAACCCAAGCACCGGCACCGCATCCGATTCCCGATCGCGCCCCCGACCTGACCTGTACGCTGACCACGCTGGCACGGTCAGCGTTGATCTATCGGTTGTCGGGCGACTACAACCCGATCCACGCCGACCCGGAGCAGGCGCGCAAGGCTGGCTTCGAGCGGCCGATCCTGCACGGACTGTGTTCGCTCGGCGTGGCGACGCGGGCGGTGTTGGCGAGTTGCTGCAACGACGAGCCCGAACGGCTGAAGTCCCTGCAACTGCGGTTTTCCTCCCCGGTCTACCCGGGCGAGACCCTGGTGACCGACCTCTGGCGGGATGGCGACTGCGTGAGCTTACGCTCGCGCGTCGCCGAGCGCAACGTCGTGGTGCTCAACAACGGCAGGGCGGTGGTGGCGTAGCGGCGGGCCAGTTCGGTTTTCACATCCAACAACCACGGCAAGGCATGTTTCAGCAAAAGAAAGTCATCATCAGCTGCGCCGTCACGGGCAAGCCGGACCAGCGGCCGGAGGCGTTCAGCCCTTCCTCAAGATCATCAAACAGCGTAGCGACGCGATCGTCAACCTCACGACCGGCGGCTCACCCTGCATGACGGTCAATGAACGCATGCAGCCGGCCAAGGTGCTCAAGCCCAAGGTGGCGTCGAAGGGGGCAATGGGGGCAATACGATAGGCTAGGTTACGGAATGGATGCGTAAAATGCGGAGCTACAGGCCAGATCTTTTTTGCGGCCCACCCCAAGGAATCCATTGATGAAACGCGATTTGCCTCTCAAGTCGGTCAGGCCGGCCAAGGCGGCCAAGGCCGTGGCACCAGAAACGGTGCGCCTCTCCGCCAAGCCCCAGCCCACTGACAACTGGGATGCACGCCTCGGATTCCTGATGCACGATGTGTCGCGCCTGCGGCGCGGCGTGTTCGACGACTTCATGAAGCCCGTCGGTTTGACGCGTTCGCAATGGTGGATTCTGGCCCACCTCGCCCGCCACGACGGCATGATCCAGAGCGACCTGGCGAATGTGCTGGACATTGGCAAGGCCGCCTTGGGCGGCCTGATCGACCGGCTGGAGGCGTCCAAATTCATCGAACGGCGCCTGGACGATTCCGACCGTCGTGTCAAGCGCATCTACCTGACGACCAAGGGCTCGCAGATGATCACCGAGATCAAGGTGCGCAGCCACGAAATGAGCGAGCGCATTCTGGCGGGGCTCGATGTGGATGCCCGCCATAAGTTGGTCGACATGCTCAGTCTGGTGAAACGCAATCTGCAAGCGGTCAAGAACGCGAATGCGACTGAATAGCCTGACACCACCCACCGCGCGAAGCGCGGTGATGGCACGCGCGGTCACCTATCGGGGCTTTGCCCGCGACGATGGACTTTGGGACATCGAAGCGCATGTGCTTGACACCCGGGAGCACTCCGAGCAACGCCATGAAGGGGCAGAACTCAAGGCAGGGGAACCTGCCCATGACATGGTCGTTCGCGTGACATTTGATGCTGTACTCACGGTGGTGAATGTCCAGACGGTCATGCGTGCGACCCCGTTTGACGATTGCCAGAGCGCGGTGCCGCCGATGACCGGTTTGATTGGTGCCACGATCGGGCGCGGCTGGCGCCAGGCGGTGGACAGCGCCATTGGCGGCGTGGGTGGCTGCACCCACTTGCGTGAGTTGCTCTACAACCTCGCCACACCGGCCATTCACACCTACACCCTGCACAGCCGCCGGCATGGCGCCGAGAGCTTTGCAGCAAGTGCCAACGCGAAGGTGGTTCCCGCTTTTGTCGGCAAGTGCATCTCATGGCGAATCGACGGACCGGTGGTGTCGCGCACCTACCCGCAGTTTTTCATGCGATCGGCCCACTCTGAAACGGATACCGGCCGGTCGTAGAAAAATCGCTTGTCCGCGGCCGCTGAAGCCCTTGCCTCGCAAGCGAGGCATGCTCTATATTGCCCACAGGAATGGGTGCGCGGGTTCGGGTCCGGACTTGGCCTTGTGGCCGCCACCGCACACGGCATATAAAATACACTTGCGTACAGTACGCCATTTTATTAAACTGTGGCCCGTACCCATCTCGTGGAGGATCGGACCGCTGCCCAACGGCTTCATGCTCCCCGCCAAACCCAAGACCAGGAGACCGCCAGATGCAAGCCAGCACCAAATTCACCGAGTCGTATTTCCCCGCCGAAGAGGTCGGCGAACTGATCGAAATGACCTTGCCCGACCTGATGATGAAGATCGCGGGCGAGGTGCCGGATCGCCTGGCCCTGGTCGAAGGTGTGGCGGATCCCGCAAAACGCCGGCGCTGGACCTACAAGCAGTTGATGGACGATGTCCAGAAGGTTGCCCGGGGGCTGCTGACACACCTGCAGCCCGGCGACAAGGTGGCGATCCTGGCGCCGGAAACCCCGGAGTGGGTGATCATGCAGCATGGACTGTGTTTTGCCGGCCTGATCATCGTGCCGCTGAACCCGTCCTATACCGAGCGTGAGGTCGAATTCGTCGTGAAGAGCTCCGACGCCAGCGCCATCGTGTTCGCCGAAAGCTCCCGCGGCAAGGACCTGCGCAAGATCGTCGAGGCGGTGCAGGCCAGGCTGCCGAGCCTGAAGACGGCGATCTGCATATCGGACATCGAGGCGCTGAAAGCCGCGGGCGATCCGGCGCGGGAACTGCCCAAACAGTCGCCGACACAGACCATGCAGATCCAGTACACCTCGGGCACTACCGGTTTTCCCAAGGGTGCTTGCCTGCACCACCGGGGTGTGATCAACGCGGCGCACCAGATCGCCACCCGCGCCAACTTCCCGAACGGTGGTGTCTGGATCAATGCGATGCCGCTGTTCCATATCGGCGGTGGGGTTGTGAGCGAGATCGGCACGTTCAGCCGCAAGGGCACGTTTGTGCTGATGCAGTCGTTCGACCCCGGCCTGTTCCTGGAACTGATCGAAGCCGAGCGCTGCAACAATTCGCTCATCGTCCCCACGATGATTCTGGCGCTGCTGAACCACCCCGACCTGAAGAAGCGCGACGTGTCGAGCTTCAAGTCGATCCTGTCGGGTGCAGCGACGGTTCCGGCTCCCCTGGTGCGGCGGGCCACGAAGGAATTCGACTGCCAGTTCTGCATCATGTATGGCCAGACCGAAGCCAATGGGCCGTTCACCGAAACCCTCACGACCGACTCCCCCGAACTGCAATCCGAGACCATCGGTCGCCCGATACCGCACTGCGAAGTCAAGGTGGTGAACACCGAGACACTGAAAACCGTGCCCGTCGGCAGCATCGGCGAATTCTGGGTGCGCGGTTTCATGACGATGTCGGGCTACTACGGGCAGCCGGAAGCAACCAAGGCGGCGCTGACCGAAGACGGTTGGTTGCGCACCGGAGATTTGGGCACGATGGACGAGAATGGCTACTTCCGGATCACCGGGCGGCTCAAGGAGATGATCATCCGCGGCGGCATGAATCTCTATCCCAAGGAGATCGAAGACATCCTCTTTGAGCACCCCGGTGTGGCACAAGTGGCGGTGGCCGGCCTGCCGGACGAGACCTGGGGCGAGATCGTGGGCGCAGTCGTGATGGCCAAGGATCTGAAGAACCCACCGTCGGTGGACGAACTGCACCAGTATTGCCGGGCGAATCTGTCGCCCCAGAAAACGCCCGAAAAGTGGTTCTTCGTCGAGCAGTTCCCGATGACCGCCACCGGAAAAATCCAGAAGAACGTGCTGCTCGAGATGGTGCGCGAGGGCAAGATCACGCCAGTGGACTGGGTGCGGCCGAGCCGGCAGTGAGCCGCCGGGTAGGGCGCTTGCGCGGCACCAAGGGCGACTAGCGGATTTTCGCACCGGCTTCAATTTCGTAGCACCCGTGCTTTGGTGCTCTGATGTGAGCCGCCCGGCATCATGCCCAGCCGCAGGCCCACAGGCCCACAGGTGCTCCGGTGAATCCCGGGCAGGAAGTCCAACTCTGTCATGGCGTGTCTGGTGCGAACGGGCTGCCACCGGAGCGGGGCTGTTGCACTGAAGGTGAAAGTCTTGGTGGTACATCTGGCGCATGGTGCGTCTGGGAGCAGCGATACTGGAATCCGGTTGCAACAAAGCAGGCACTCCCTTTGGGGAAGTCTGTTGGCCGGACCAGTAATCTGCTTGCCCGCTCAGCGCCCGCGTTTCGGGATCTTCTGGCGACTGTGGCCCACAGGCATCAAGATACCGCGGGCGACTTCCAGGCATGCGTCTAAACCAGGCACCGCACCGATCGACATGATCGCGTCAAACTCCTGCTTCGCCAGGTCCCGATTCGAGTCGAGCAGATCGATGAATGCAGCCCATGCTTGCTGAATAATGGTCGCGCCTGTTCGAGCGCGGCGGGCGCGGCACGCGCCACAGTGCAAAGGTCGAACAAGTCGCGCGCATTGCCCTCGTTGCCACGGTGCCACATCTTTTTTGCGATGATTTCGGCCGAAGTCTCGCCCCGCAGCTTGCGACCCTCGAACTCCACCAGGTCATAACCAGGGTCGGTTAGCGCAGGCCCGACTACCACATCGATTTCTCCAGCCGCCAGAATGAGCTTGACGAATAGCGCCCCGGCCCGATAGTCTGCGCAAATCGTTTCTGCCACCTCGCTGATCCGAGGATTGACATAACCAAGGTACTGTGGGTCCGGGACGAACAGGTCGATGTGTTTGCTCTGCCGGTGGTTGTGTCGCAGCATGAGAACCGTGCCGCCACCGAACGTCCAATGCGTCCATTTTTACCGCGGAGTTCCAGTGTTCGTGGTAGCTCGGCAGGTCGATGTCGAACTGGTCACGCTCAGCTTTCGTCTCCTGCAGACCAATAACGTCGGGACGATGTTCCTCCATGAAGGATTGAAACGTGCCCTTCTTCAGTACGGCGCGGATACCGTTGACATTCCATGGGTACAGCTTCATTCCGGTTCTCTTCGGTCTGTGGTGAAAACCGGGAGTCTACGTGGCGGCGCCCGCTGGCGGGCACCGTTGGTAGCCGAGACTGATCTTCAACGCCCCGAAAACTGCGCCTTGCGTTTTTCCATGAAGGCCTTGGGCCCTTCGATGAAATCCTCCGACGCGGCGCTGATGCCCATGGACTTGGCTTCCGCCGCCAGCTGGTCGGCCAGGGTGTTGCCCAGCGACTGGTTGATCAGGCTCTTGGCCTGTGCCAGCGCCACCGCCGGTCCGGCCGCCAGCCGCCTGGCGAGTTTGTCGGTCTCGGCCTCCAGCGTGTCGTCCGGCACCACCCAGTTGACCAATCCGTAGGCCTGCGCCGTCCTGGCATCGATGGCGTCGCCCAGCAGGGCCATGGCCTTGGCGCGTTTGACGCCGATGCTGCGCGGCAGGTGGTAGGACGTGCTGCCGTCGGGCGAGGCGCCAATATTGATATGCGCCAGCACCACGCCCGCGCTCTCGGCCGCGATGACCAGGTCGGCACCGGCGATGAAGCCGACACCGGCGCCCGCGGCCATGCCACGCAGGCTGGCAATCACCGGCTGGGGCAGCCGCTCCAGCACCGTGAACACCAGGCTGCCCTTGGTCACGCGCGACTCGAAGGCCAGCCTGCGTTCGGCCGAGCTTTGGGTGGCCGTGAGCGAAAAGTTCTTCACGTCGCCACCGGCCATGAAATGTTTGCCTTCGCCCTTGAGCACGACGCAGCGCACGCTGGTGTCCTGCTCGACCTGCAGCAGGAAGGCGATCATCGCCTCCAGCATGTCCGGGCTCAGCGCATTGCGCACCTCGGGCCGGTTGAAGGTGATGCGGGCGATGCCGTTGTCGATGGAGGTCAGCAGATGGGTAGTGGTCACGGACGGTGTTCCTGAAAGGTGACAAGTAGACGGCAGCCCTACGGGGGCAGCAGCAGGACTGGTTCAGGGCGCAGAGCCCGCTTGCTGCGCATACAGCTTGCGCAACTCGCCCTTGACCACCTTGCCGGTGGTGTTGCGTGGCAGCGCGGCGATGAAATCGACGGACTTGGGCAGCTTGTAGCCACCGATGCGTTGGCGCGCCCAGGCGATCAGTTCGGCTTCGGTAGCCTGCTGGCCCGGACGCAGTTCGACCACGGCCTTGACGGCCTGGCCCCATTTTTCGGAGGGCACGCCTATCACCGCGACGTCGCCAACCGCCGGGTGGCCGTACAAGGCGTTTTCCACCTCTGCGGGATAGACGTTTTCGCCGCCGGTGATGATCATTTCCTTGATGCGGTCCTGCACGTACAGGAAACCCTTGTCGTCGAAGCGGCCGGCGTCCCCGGTACGCAGCCAGCCGCCGGGACGCAGGGTGGCGGCGGTCTCGTCGGGCAGGTTCAGGTAGCCGGCCATGTTGGACGTGGAGCGGGTGACGATTTCGCCAATGGCACCGGTTGGCAACACCTTGCCGGACTCGTCCTGGATGACGATTTCGACGCCCGGCAGCGGTTTGCCGGCCGCGCGCATGTGCGGCAGGTCTTCCAGCGTGTGGTCGTCGGGCGCCATGCAGACGATGCAACTGGCGGTTTCGGTCTGCCCGTAGGACTGCACGAAGCGGCAACCGAACACCTGCATGCCGTCGCGAAGCAGCGCCAGGGGTATCGGCGAGGTGCCGTAATAAATGTACTGGAGCGAACTCAAGTCGGTGGTCGCCGTGTCGGGCTCCTGCAGCACCATGCGCATGGCCGAGGGCACCAGGGCCATGCGGGTGATGCGGTGGCGCTTGAGCGCGTCGATCACGCCCTTGGGCGAGAACTCGCGCAGGATGATCTGCCGGCTGCCGGGGAACAGGGCGCGCACGACCCAGCCTATGCCGCCCACGTGGAACATCGGCGAGGTGACCAGGCTGGTGTCTTCGGGCGCCCACTGGTTCCATTGCGGCCAGCCTTCGCCGTATTCCAGGCCGGGCAGGCTGCGCACGTTGCGGTGGCTGAGCATCACTCCCTTGGGCCGGCCGGTGGTGCCCGAGGTATAGATCAGCAATGCGATGTCGCCGGGTGCGGCCGCATGGTGCACCGCCTCGGCGGATTGGCGGTCGCGCCAGGCTGCGTAGTCTTCCCAGCCGGGTGGCACCGTCCCGCCGACGCAGATACAGTTCTTCAGATACGCAAGCCCAGGACGCAGGGCCTCCACCATGGCGAGGTATTCGGCGTCCACCAGGATCAAGGGGGCGGCGCAGTCGTCGAGCATGACCGCGACCTCGGCGGCCGCCAGCCGCCAGTTGAGCGGGGTGAACACGGCACCGCAGCGTACCGTGCTGGCGGCGACTTCCATGAATTCGATGCTGTTCTTGCCCAGCCAGGCCACGTGACTGCCTGGGGTTACACCCAACGCCTGCAGGGCCCGGGCCACCTGGTTGGCGCGGCGGTCCAGCAGCGCAAACGACATCTCGGCGTCGCCGGCAACAAAGGCGATGGCGTCGGGCCGCGTGCGCGCGTGGAAGGCCACGGCATCGGCCAGGGTCAGAAGCTCGGTATCTTGTCTCATGGGTGGTTTCGGCGCTCGATGGTAAAAAGGTAGTGTGCCATACAATATTGATCAATAGACAACCCGCGCGGGGCGTCCGCCGCCCGGATGCATATCGCTACAGAGGTGTTTGCCGTGGTTTCGTCTTCCCTGTTCGCCCAGTTGTCCGTTCCCGTAGTCGCCGCGCCGATGTTCACGGTCAGCAACCCGCGTCTGCTGATCGCCCAGTGCCAGGCCGGCATAGTCGGCTCCATGCCGGCCCTCAACGCGCGGCCGACCGAGCAGCTCGACGACTGGCTGGCCGAAATCGTCGAGACGCTGGCCGCACACGACCGCGCCCATCCCGAGGCCAAGGCGGCGCCGTTCGCCATCAACCAGATCGTGCACAAGAGCAATGCCCGGCTGGAGCAGGACATGGCGGTGTGCGCCAAATACAAGGTGCCCATCATCATCACCTCGCTGGGCGCGCGGGCCGACGTCAACGACATGGCGCATGCCTGGGGCGGCATGGTGCTGCACGACGTCATCAACAACACCTTCGCGCGCAAGGCGGTGGAAAAGGGCGCCGACGGGCTGATCGCGGTGGCGGCCGGTGCGGGTGGGCACGCCGGCATCAAGAGCCCGTTCGCGCTGATGCAGGAGCTGCGCGCCTGGTTCGACGGCCCGATCGGCCTGGGCGGCGCCATCTCCACCGGCTCCGGCGTGCTGGCCGCGCTGGCCATGGGCGCCGACTTCGCCTATGTCGGCAGCGCCTTCATCGCCACCGACGAGGCGCTGGCTTCCGACGCCTACAAGCAGGCCATCGTCGCCGGCAGCTCCGACGACATCCTGTATTCCAACTTCTTCACCGGCGTGTCGGGCAACTACCTCAAGCCGTCCATCGTCGCGGCCGGCCTGGACCCCGACAACCTGCCGGCCAACGATCCCAGCAAGGCCGGCTTCGGCAGCGGCGCCAAGAGGGCCTGGAAGGACATCTGGGGAGCGGGCCAGGGTATCGGCGGTGTCGCGGCGGTGCAACCGGCGCAGCAACTCATCACGCGCCTGGCCGGCGAATACCGCGCTGCCCGTGCGCGTCTGGCGCTGGCACTGGCCTGACCCAGAGCCGGTCCGGCGGCGCCGGCGGCCGGTGCGGTGCTGCACAGTCCTAGGCAAAGGCCCGCCGCGCAAAGCTCCAGGCCAGATCAGCCAGTGGCTGGGCGCGTTTCTGTGCGGCGTCCGGCCGGGTGGCCGTGCCGTCGGCGGCGCGTTTGACGATGCCCTGCACGATGCAGGCCAGCCGGAACATGCTGAACACCAGGTAGTAGGACAGATCGGGCACGGCGCCACGGCCCATTGCCGCCGCGTAGAGCCGCACGTATTCGTCCTTGTCCGGTATGCCCAGCGCGCGCAGGTCCAGCCCGGCGATGCCGCGCGAAATGTCGGGGGTGATGTGCCAGATCATCAGGTGGTTGGCGAAATCGGCCAACGGGTTGCCGATGGTCGACAACTCCCAGTCGAGCACGGCGACGATGCGCGGCTCGGTCGGATGGAAAACCACGTTGTCCAGCCGGTAGTCGCCATGCACGATGCCAGTAGCCGCGTCGCCGCCGGGCATGTGCTCCGGCAACCAGCCGATCAGGGCCTCCATGGACGCAATCTGTTCGGTCTGGGAGTCGCGGTACTGCCGGATCCAGCGGCGCAGCTGCCGTTCCATGTAGTTCTCGGGGCGGCCGAAGGTTTCCAGGCCGATGGCGCGGTGGTCGACCTGGTGCAGCCGCGCCATCACCCGGTTCATCTCGAGATAAATGGCCCGGCGCTCGGCCGGCGCCATGCCGGCCAGACCGAGGTCCCAGAAGATGCGCCCGTCCACGTGCGACATGGCATAAAAGGCGCGGCCCATGACACTTTCGTCCTCGCTCAATGCCAGCATGCGCGCCACCGGTATGTCGGTGTCGGCCAGCGCCTTGGCGATTCGGTATTCGCGGTCTATGGCATGGGCCGACGACAGCAGGCCGGCCGCCGGCCCCGGCTTGGTCCGGAGCACGTAGTTCGTGCCCGGTGTAACGAGCTTGTAGGTGGGGTTCGATTGCCCACCCGCAAAACGCTCCACCTGCAGCGGACCGTGGAAGCCGGGGATGGCCTGGGTGAGGTAGGCCTGCAGTCGGCCGGTTTCGTCGGGGTTCATGGTGGGCGCCAGTTCGTATGCAAATATACTTTATTTATGACTCCACTCCGCCGCCGCCATGGACCTGCACCTGACGCCTGAACAGACCGCTTTCCGCGAGGAGGTCCGCGCCTTCATCGCCCAGCGCCTGCCGGCGGAAATCCGCGACCGCTTGCGGCGCGGGATGCCACCCCGCCGGCAGGACACCGTGGCCTGGCAACGCATGCTCAACGAGCGCGGCTGGGCAGCGCCCAACTGGCCACGAGAACACGGCGGGGCCGGGCTGGGCATCACCGAACAGCTGTTGCTGATCGACGAGCTCGCCCTGGCCAATGCGCCGCAGCCGCTGGTGTTCAACATTTCCATGCTGGGCCCTGCGCTGATACGTTTCGGCACCGATGCCCAGAAGCGTGAGCTGCTGCCCCGGCTGGCCAGCCTGGACCTCTGGTTCTGCCAGGGGTTCTCCGAGCCCGGTGCCGGCTCCGACCTGGCATCGCTCAAGACCACGGCCACCCGTGAAGGCGATTTCTATACATTGCAGGGGCAGAAGATCTGGACCACCGGCGCGCACAACGCCGACTGGATGTTTGCGCTGGTACGCACCGAGAAGCTGCCGCGCAAGCAGGACGGCATCAGCTTCCTGCTGATCGACCTGCGCTCGGCCGGCGTGCGTATCCGCCCGATCACCACCTTGGACGGCATGCACCACGTCAACGAGGTGTTCTTCGACCAGGTGCGTGTTCCGCTCGCCAACATCGTGGGGACAGAAGGGCACGGCTGGAGTGTTGCCAAGTACCTGCTCGAACACGAACGCACGACCATCGTCAACGTCGGGCAATGCCGTGAGCGCCTGGCCTATGCCCGTACGCTGGCGCGTCATGTCTCGCTCGGCAACACGTCGCTGGCTGGCGATGCCGCCATGCAGCTCGAACTGGCGTGGCTGGACGCCGAGGTCCGCGCGCTGGAGATCACCACCTGGCGTTTTCTGACCGACACCGCCCAGGCGCCGGCGTCCTGGGCTTCGTTGCTCAAGCTCAAGGGCGTGGACCTGTACCAGCAGATCATGGCGCTGCTGGCGCGTATCGCCGGGCCGGACGGCATGGAACGTATCGCGCTGGAAGGCGCCAACCCGTCCGAATGGCAGGCGCCGCTGATCCCGCGTTATTTCCACTCGCGCGCCTCGTCCATTGCCGGCGGCTCGAGCGAAGTGCAAAAAGAAATCATCGCCAAGCTCACGCTGGGCTAGCGGCAGGACTGAACCATGAATTTCGCTTTATCCGACCAGCAGCGCCAGCTGGGTGAAAGCCTGGAACGGCTGCTGGCCAAGGTCTACGACTTCAACAGCCGCGCCGCCATCGTCGGCAGCGCTGCGGGCTACAGCGCCCAGGTCTGGCAACAGTTCGCCGAACTCGGGCTCACCGCGCTGCCGCTGCCTGAAGACTACGAAGGGTTTGGCGGCACTACGGTCGACCTGCTGCCGGTCATGACGGCCCTTGGCCGCGCGCTGGTGGTCGAGCCATATCTGTCCAGTGTGGTGCTGGGTGCCACCGCACTGCAGCTGGCTGGCACGTTCCCGCAGTGCCAGGCGGTGCTGCCGGGGGTGGCGCGGGGTGAGCTGCTGCTGGCTTTTGCCCACGGCGAGTCGGCCGCCCGCCACCCGATGTGGGTGGCGACCACCGCGCGGCAAGTCGGCGGCCAATGGGTTCTGGCGGGAAACAAGGCCAACGTGCTGCATGGCGAGTCGGCGGACCATATCGTCGTCTCGGCCCGGGTTGCGGGACAACCCGGCGATGCCGAAGGCGTGGCCCTGTTTCTGCTGCAAGGCGACGCACCGGGGCTGGTGCGCCGTGGCTTCCGGCTGCTGGACGACATGCCGGCAGCGGAACTCATTCTGGACGACGTGCCGGCCCAACGCCTGGGGGGAAAACCGGGCAGTGCAGACGCGGGGCAGGTGGTAAGACAGGTCATGAACATCGCCACGGCTGCGGCGTGTGCCCAGGCCCTGGGAGCCATGCAGGGCGCCTACGACATGACCCTGGCCTACCTGGGTCTGCGCCAGCAATTCGGCAAGCCCCTGGGGCAGAACCAGGCCTTGCGCCACCGGGCTGCCGAGATGCTGGTCCACCTGGAGACCTGCCGCAGCATGGCGCTGCTGGCGGCCGTGGCGGCGGCGGCCCCGTCGTCGCCGCGAAACGACCTGGACATCCGGCGGGCCAAGGCGATCATCGGCCGTTATGGCCGGCTGGTGTGTCTGGAGGCCGTGCAGATGCACGGCGGTATCGGAGTGACCGAGGAATACGCGGTAGGGCACTTCCTGCGGCGCGTCACTGTGCTGGACCATCTGTTCGGCGACGAACACCAGCATGTGGCCGCGCTGGCCGCGGCCCTGGAGAACGGCTAGGCGGCCGGTCGCGCCAGGCGCGCCTTGACGGCCTTCAGCCGGTCGGCGAAGTCGGGACTGCGGCCAGGGCTTTCTTCGCGCTCGCGGCGTAGGGCCTGTGTGTACGGCAGGTTGTGGCCGTCGAGCATCTGCCGCTTTTCATGGCGCAAGGTCCAGAAGGCGTTCTGGGCGATCTGCCGCGCCAGTGTCTCGGCGGCCTCGGCCAGCTGCGCCTCTGGCACACAGGACACCGCCAGGCCCATGCCCACCGCCTGCTCGCCGGTTACCGGCTGGCCGCTGTACATCATCCTGCGCGCCTGCTGCAGCCCGACCATCCGCGGCAGACGCTGCGTCATGCCCCAATGCGGCAGCAGACCGAGCTGGCCATGGGTGTCGCGAAAACGCGCCGTGTCGGCGGCCACGATGAGGTCGCAGGCCAGCACCAGTTCCAGTGCCCCGGTCATGCAGTAGCCATGCACGGCGGCCACCACGACTTGCGGCAGCGCCTCGATGCGTTCCAGCACTTCGGCCTGAAAATGGGGGGACGGCAGCTTGCTGGCATGGCCGAGGCTGCCGATGTCGTTGCCGGCCGAGAAGCAGGACCCAGATCCCGACAGCACCACCACGCCGGTGGTGTCGGGCTCCGCCGCCAGTGCGGCGATCTCGCGGTCCAGCGCCAGGAACAGTTCCGCGTTCAAGGCGTTGCGGGCCGCCGGCCGGTTCAATGCGAGGAAACAGATGCCGTCGGCGTCTCGGCGCAACAGCACGGGTTCGGTTGCGTCAGCCATGGGTCTCCCGATAAAATTTATGCTTCATTATGGTATGCTACCGTCTGAAATGCCCGCTGTAAAGCAACAGTGCGCAGCCTGATTGTGCAGCCTGGCTTCGCCGCATGCATGCCGTGCCGGCCTCTTGTCGGCAAATCCCTTTTTTCTGGAAAGCCCCGGCCATGGATTTCACCCTGAGCGAGACACAGACGTATTGGCGCGACCGGGTCGTGGCCTTCATGCGGGAACACGTCTACCCGGCGCAGGCCGTGTACGACGCGCAGATGCTGGCATTCGGCACCGAGCGCTGGCAGCCGGTGCCCGTTGTCGAGGAACTCAAGGCCAAGGCCCGGGCCGCAGGATTGTGGAACTTGTTCCTGCCCAGGGACTCGGTGCCCGCAGGCAGTGAATACGGCGGCGCCGGTTTGTCGAACCTGGAATATTCGCTGTGCGCGGAAGAGTTGGGCAAGGTACGGTTTGCCTCCGAGGTCTTCAACTGCTCGGCGCCCGACACCGGCAACATGGAAGTGCTGATCCGCTACGGCAACGACGAACACCGCCAGAAGTGGCTGGCGCCGCTACTGGCCGGCGAGATGCGCTCCAGCTTCCTGATGACCGAGCCCGAGGTGGCTTCGTCGGACGCCACCAATATCGAGACCACCATCACGCGCGACGGTGACCACTACGTCATCAACGGCCGCAAGTGGTGGTCGTCGGGCGTCGGCGACCCACGCTGCAAATTCGCCATCGTGATGGGCAAGAGCAACCCCGACGCGGCGCGCCACGCCCAGCAATCGCAGATCCTGGTGGCGCTCGACACGCCGGGCATCGAGGTGGTGCGCATGTTGCCGGTGTTCGGTTTCGACGACGCGCCGCATGGGCACGCCGAGGTGGTGTTGCGCGATGTGCGGGTTCCGGCCGCCAATCTGCTGCTCGGCGAAGGCCGGGGCTTCGAGATCGCCCAGGCCCGGCTGGGCCCGGGGCGCATCCACCATTGCATGCGGGCCATCGGGCAGGCCGAACTCGCACTCGAGAAGATGGTGCGCCGGTTGCAGTCGCGGGTGGCTTTCGGCAAGCGCCTGGCCGACCAGTCGGTCTGGGAGCAGCGCGTGGCCGAAGCACGCATCGACATCGAGATGACCCGCTTGTTGTGCCTGAAGGCGGCCGACATGATGGACCGCGTCGGCAACAAGTTGGGCCGGCTGGAGATCGCCATGATCAAGGTCGCCGCGCCGCGCATGGCGCTCAGGATCATCGACGACGCCATCCAGGCTTTTGGTGGTGCCGGCGTCAGCGCCGACGCCGGACTGGCCCGCCAGTACGCCACCATCCGCTCCATGCGAATCGCCGACGGCCCGGACGAAGTGCACAACCGGTCGATCGCGCGCATGGAATACGCGCGTTACCAGCCGGCCAGGACCCCGGCCTGAACGGTCAGCCGGCCGGCTCAGGCCAGCCACTTGGGATTGTTGATCTCCAGCGCCCGGCGCAGTGTGTTCTTCAGATAGCCGCGCAGCGGGTCGTCGTCGATTGGACGCCGGCCTTCCCGGATCTCCCGCGCCAGCTGATCATCCAGCGCGGTTGCGTGCGCCGGTGCATCCAGCAGGGCGCGTAGTTCCGCCTGGTCCGCCGCGTCGGCAGCCGGGCCCCGAGCCAGCTCTCTTTGCACAATGCGCAGCGCGTTGATGGTCACCCGGCTGTGGTAGCGGTCCACGCCCGTGAGCTTTGGGTACAAATCGTCTTCGAGGTAGGCGATGGTCACCTCCAGGATGGTTCCGGCATCGGGATGGCTGTGCGGCATCAGGACTTCTCCCCATCGATAAGCTGGAAGAAGTCCCACAGGGGCTCCTCCATGCGCCGGCCTATGGCACATTGTTCGAGCGACACGGGCTCCACGCCATCGCGGTAGCGCAGGCCCTTGCGCATGGCGATGATGGCCCATTTGATATTGCCCCAGGCTTCCCAGAAGTGCACGGCAGCGCGGTCCACCGGCCCGCCGCCTTCGGCTTCGTAGGCTTCGAACAGCTGGTCGCGCTCGCCGACGCCGCCCACCGGATGCGCGCCACCAAAACGCCAGGTGCGCACGCAGAGGTAACCCAGGTCCTGCATGGGATCACCCCGGTGTGCAGCCTCCCAGTCAAGCACACCGGTCAGGCCAGCCTCGTCGACCAGCACATTGCCCATGCGGAAGTCCGCGTGCACCACCGCCATCCTGGCCCGTGCCGGTGCGTGTTCGCGCGACCAGGCCAAGGCGTATTCGAGCGCCGGAGAAACCACGCCGTAGTGTTCGACGATGCCGGCATACGAGGTGATCTGTTCCTTGGCGCCGAAGGCCACCAGGTCCTGGTGTTCGTCGGGGTCCATTTGATGAATACGCGCCAGGTTGGCGGCGAACTGGGCCGCCAGCACCTGGCGGGCCTGGGCGAACTGCGGATCGTGGACTATTCTGCGCCCCAGCGCTTCTCCAGCGATGCGGGCGGTGATGTAGCCGCTGCCCATCCCGTCGCCGGGCTGGAGCACCACGCAAACCTCGGGCACCAGCACGCCACGCGCGGCCGCGGCCTGCATGAGCCCTGCGTCCTGTTGCGCCGACAGTTTGGGCGTGTACGCCGCTGCCTTGTCGCCGCTGGCACCGGACAGCTGCAGGATGAACCGGCGCTGGTGCGCGCCGATACGTGCATCGAATGCGAAGGTCTGCTTGGTCGCGCCGCCGGTGATAGGCGCTAGCGCCTCGACCCCGCCGCTGGCACCCATTGCCCGCTGCATGACCGCGGACAAACGCCCGGCCAGGTCCTGCACCGGCATCACCGCGCTGCTTCCCGCGCCGCTTTCTTCCGGTCGGTGACGCCGAACAGGACCTGGGCAACGCGGCGCATCTGTATCTCGTCCGATCCCTCGGTGATGCGGTAGCGGCGGTGGTGGCGGTAGATGTGCTCGAACGGCTTGTGGCGGGAATACCCCATGGCGCCATGCACCTGGATGGCGAAGTCAGCCGCGTCGCAGGCCAGCCGGTTGGCGCGGTAGTTGCACATGGACACCTTGTCCGACAGGCGTTCGGCGACCTCCTTCTTGGAGATGCCATCCATCTCGCTGGCTGTCTTGTGGATCAGCGCGCGCAGCATGGCGGCCTCGGTGTGCAACTCGACCAGTGGGAACTGGATGGCCTGGTTGCCGGCGAGGGCCTTGCCGAAAGGCTTGCGGGCGTTCGCATGGCGCACGCTTTCGTTGATGCAGAACTGCGCCGCGCCAAGCGACGAGGCGGCCTGGCGGATGCGGTTCTCGTGGACGAAATGCTGGGCCACGTCCAGGCCTTCGTCCAGGTTTCCCAGCACGGCATCGAGCGGCAGACGCAGCTGGTTGAGTTCCACGCGCGGATGGTCGGTCGGCATGTTCATCGTCCAGTAGAACTCCTTGACGTCGAAACCCGTTGCGTCGGTCGGCACGATGAAACAGGTGATGCCGCGCGCATCCCCAGGCTTGCCGCTGGTGCGTGCGAACACCAGGTCGTGGGTGGCGCTGTCCACGCCGGTATTCCACATCTTTTCGCCGTTCATGACCCAGCCGTCACCGTCGCGCACCGCCGTGGTCTCCATCCAGGTGGCGTCGGAGCCATGTTCGGGCTCGGTCATCGCAGTGCACAGCTTGTAACGGCCTTCGAGTACGCCCGGAATCATTTTTTCCTTCTGCGCCGGGCTGCCGAAATCGCGCAGCAGCAGCAGGGTCGGCATGTTGCCGACGATGGAACTCTCGTTCTGCAGGTCGTTGTGCAGGCCCAGGCCCTTCGCTGCAAGATGTTCACGGATGACGGCCATGGCCAGGTGCGAACCGTCACGGCCGCCGTATTCCCTGGGCAGGGCGAAGCGGAAGTGCCCGGCGGCATCTGCCAGCCGACGCATTTCCTTCAGCAGCGCTTCCCAGTCGTGGTGCGGCAGACCACCTCGTTCGTAGTCGGTGCGCGCCCATTCGCGGCGGTGGTCGAAAAAGCGGATGTTGTCGCTGGCGTTTTCAAGCGGCTTGATCGTTGCTTCGATGAAGCGGTCGAGTTCGGCCAGGTAGTCCAGCAGTTCGGCCGGAAGATGGCGGTCCAAGGCCTTACTCGGGCTTGATGCCAAGCGTACGGGCCATGCGCGGCCATTTCTCGGTTTCGCGGCGCACGCGTTCGCCGAGCGCTTCGGGCGTGGAGCTCGCGGGTTCGCCGCCCATGCCGCGCAAGCGGGTCTGCACGCCGGGGTCGTTGACGGCATCCACCACGGCCAGGTGCAGCCTTTCTATGACTTCCTTGGGGGTTCCGGCCGGCGCCAGCAGGCCGGCCCAGGCCACGGCTTCCTGCTGCGGATAGCCGATCTCGGCCATGGTCGGTACATTGGGCAGGGCCGACGAGCGGCGTGGCATGGCCACGGCCAGGGCGCGCACGGCGCCGCTGCTGATGTGGGGGCCGATCGACGACATGCCGTCGTAGGTGGCCTGGATACGCCCGCCCAGCAGGTCCTGCAGCGCCGGAGCGGCGCCCTTGTAGGGCACATTGGTGAAGTCGGTTCCCGAGAACGCCCGAAGTTCCTCGGCCTGGAAGTAGGTGACGGTACCGGTGCCGGCGTTAGCGAAGTTCACCTTGCCCGGGTTCTTCTTCATGTAGTCCACCAGTTCCTTGACCGATGTGACCGGCAGGTCCGAGCGCACCACCAGCACCTCCGCCAGTTCCAGAATGCCGGAGATCGGCGCGAAATTCTTCACCGGGTCGTAGTTGACCTTGGCCACGGCCGGCAACATGGTCATTGCCGAACCCGCGAACAGCAGCGTATAGCCGTCCGGCGGCGACGCGGCGACGTAGTCCGAGCCGATGGCCGTACCCGCGCCGGGCTTGTTTTCGATCAGGACCGGCTGGCCGAGCGTGACGCGCATGCGCTCGGCCACGGCGCGGATCACCGAGTCGGACGGCCCGCCGGGCGGGTAAGGCGCAACGATGCGGACAGGCTTGGACGGAAATTGCTGGGCGTACAGGGCGGGAGCAACGATCAGCAGCGCGCTGGCTGCCAGGGCTGCGAACAGGCGTTTTTTCAAGGGGTGTCTCCAAGGGTGGGCAGGCACGGCATCGCTGCACCTTATTCGTGTGCAAAGACATCGTATGGAATCATATTATATTGCATTGCCACCCCATCGACGCCGCAAAAGCCCAGCGCGTGCAAACCAACGCTCACCACACCGGGAAGGCGCATTGCGATGGCGCCCTGGTGCACTACGCGCGCCACTGCCCGGAGCAGACCATGCTGTACCGCCTGGTGCAGCAGCATGCCCAGAGTTTCTTCGCCCAGTCCGAGGGGGCCGCAGGTGCCAGGCTGCCGCAATTCGTCCGTGACCAGTTCGACGCCTTCCTGGAGTGCGACATCCTGGCGCACGGCTTCCTGCGCCTGCGGGCACGACAAGCTGCTGGCCTTCAGTT
Organism: Rhodoferax sp. OV413; assembly: GCA_945861785.1. Classification (GTDB taxonomy): domain Bacteria; phylum Pseudomonadota; class Gammaproteobacteria; order Burkholderiales; family Burkholderiaceae_C; genus CAISIP01. The sequence continues at coordinate 85,477 of CAMAWD010000018.1, forward strand.
GCAAGCGCCGCGGGTTCTGCCCCTCATGCGGCGCTCGGCGCATGGCACAGACCGCCGCACACCTGGTGGATCACGTCATTCCGCAGGTGCCGGTGCGCCAGTGGGTGCTCTCGCTGCCCATCCCGCTGCGCCCGTTGCTGGCCGCACAGCCCAAGCTGGTGAGCCGACAACGACGGCGATTCGGACACCGCACGCTCAGGCCGCAGCGTGTACCTATCGCATCGCCAACGGGCCGCGCGCCGGGCACAAGGTATTGACCCTGCGCGGCGCGATGGCGCGCGAGGGCACCGGTAGCGCGTAATGGGCCGCCAGTGGACGTCCGCTATCTGGCGCTGATTTCGATGGTCGCTATGACGGCAAAGGGCACGATGCGGGCATCCACGAACGCGCGCTCACCGGAACCCAGTTTCTCGTTTTCTGGCCCCCCGAAAGCGGCCAGTGGTGTCGGTTCGGTATGGCTGCATTGCAGCCATCGAACTACGACATGACGAGATTCGCTTCGGGCAAATTGCCGACCGCCACGGATGGCTTCTGGCCCACGTTGAACCCAACAAACGACGAGTTGCCTGTCGTGAACGGCCACACCCCTGAGTTGCTGACCGCCAATTGGAACCCCTGGTTTCGCACAGTCAATGGCTGTGGGCGCTCGGTGATTGGCGCCGACAGTGCTGGAAATTAAACAGCACACCGCCGTTTGTTTGACTCATGCGCCTACGATTCAACATATGTTAGCAGCCACTGCTGAGAAACTCTGCATGAATGCTGGTGCCGGAGGCCGGAATCGAACCGGCACGGGTGTTACCCCGCGGGATTTTGAGTCCACCCGCGATTTGAGCACTGGCGCGGCCTGCAGCCCGAAAATAGGCGCATGGAATTTGCAGTTTTCGGGTGCGTTTTCACTCAGGGCCGAATTCGATGCGCCTATGATTTAGACAGGACCCGGTCAAACGGCTCCACGATCTGCCTGCTCCAGAGCGGTCGTTGAGAACACATGTTGGCGGTCAGCAATATGGCGATGAAATCGGCGGGCTGAACACCCGCATCCGACCAGGAGCCGTCCGTAGCGAATGACCGGTTTGGAGAAATCAAAAAGATCGACCCGGCACAGGTCTTTTGCCAAACGCCGGATCGATCATGGCCTTCAGATCTAAGTCTGCTCGGACATCGCCCCGAATTGACGACCGAAATACGCGGCCCGCAGCCTATGACACGCCCCCCCCGATGGCCACTTCATATTACCCACCCATGGCCTGTCAAATTCCCACCTCCAGGCAGGACCATGTATCAGCCCCAACGACTGAGAGTACGACCTGGAATATGGAGTAGTGCGTTGATCCTCGCCCACCTGGGGTTGGATCCGCAGCCGCCGCCCAAGGGTCGAGCGCGCGAGGCGGGGCCGCACTTCGCTGCTTGAGCCGCTTACGCTGTCGGACACCTGTCGCCACGGGCTGCGGCTACGCTGCAGCCGCCGGTGGCGGTGCGCGCTGCGTTGGCACGCCCTGGCCAACATCAGGGTCAACCCTGAGACCGGGCCAATCCTGCGCGCCGTGAACGTTCAAAGACCTGCCAACTCGCCAGCCCCGAGCCTGCAGACGCCCAGATTGCGTGCTGAATCCGCCCGGACTTGCGTACTTCGGCCCTCTGCAGACATGGCCAGTAGCCTCTTCAGGCCCACTCTTGGGGCATCCTATGGCATTTGAAATTCCGTAGCCTTCTCAGGGCTCTTTCTTGGGCCGTCCGATGGCGTTTGAAATTCCTATTCCCCCCGGCGACCTGGGCACTTCATCCGGATTCGCCGTGAGCACCAATGCCCTGCAGAGCGCCGGCGGCGGTACCCTGTTTGCCGCCGAAGTGGACGACGCCAATGTCAGTAACTCGCTGTACAAGAAGCGCAAGCGCTACCCTCCAGCGCTTCCAGCTGGTGGAACGCGCCGGCGTGGTGTTCGGCGGCTCCCGCATCATCGCCGTCACCAGCTACAGCATCCGCTTGAACAGCCTCGCCTGGACCACGCCGCGCGACGCGATGGGCATTCCCGCCCGCACGTCACCGACTGCGCCGCCGATGGCCGACGGCACGGCCAAGTGGCTGCGCAACTGGAGCACCGATGCGAGCGGCACCGACAGCTTCGCAGTGCGCGTGCTCAGCACCCGCCTGACGGCACCCGGTGCCAACACCGGTACGGTGGATGAAATGCGCTATGAGGAACGCTACGACACCAGCAGCTCCACCACTCATTTGGTCACCTTCGCGCGCAACGTCGTCTTCGCCGCCGCCAACGGCACCTGGACCAACAGCACGGCGGCGTGCCCGGACAACGGCGTCGGGATCGCCACTTACACCATGGTTCCGCGCACCAGCGCATCCTGTGGGGGCGCCGGCAGCAAGGACACGATCACGAGCTTCGACCCGAGCGTCAGTGGGCGCCTGATGCGCGATATCCTCACCGAGGTGCGCCAGTACCCCGGCAAGGACGGCGGGCAGGGCTTGGACAACTACGAGCCGGATCCCGGCTTCAGCGAATTCGACGGGGTCACCTTCCCCGCCGGTTCGGTGCTGCGCTACCAGGTCAGCACACAGGCGGAAGTGCCGACCTACCAGGACGGCACAGGCAACGGCACGTTCCCGAACAACGATGACCACGCAACGGTCGCAACGAACGTCCAGGCCACCTCGTTTCAATACCATCAGTCTCGGGCAGTTCACGATGCCGGCGGTGACGGCGGTCGCGCCTTGAAACCACTAGCATCCACGCCGGCCCCGCGACCGCAGGGCCTTTTTTTCGGTTAGCCGGATGATTTTCGAAAGTCTTGACAAAGATATTAAATCCTGATTCAATTTGAGCATGGGTCAAATCGTATACGCGGCCGGCGTGCCGCACGCTCCAGGGCTGGTCGGGCTGTTCGAGGCCGCGCCGGCCGACGTCAAGGCGGTGGTGCGCGACCTCTACGGTCGCCTGGCGCGCGAGCTGCGCGAGTGCCGGCCCGACGTGCTGATCGTCTTCGCCAACGATCACCTGGCCAACAGCCGGGTGCGCACCTATCCGGATTTCCTGATCGGCATGGCCGCCGAGCATTCGGGCCCGTATGAATGGTTCAAGGAGTGGATCGGCTGCCGCGACTATCGCGTGAGCGGCCATCCGCTGGTGGCCGAGCGGCTGCTCTCGGGCATGGCGCAGCGCGGCCTGCGCATGTTCGGCTCGCGCGACAACCTGAAGTTCGACGACAACATCTCGGTGCCCACCGTGCTGACCGAGCTCGACACCAGCGGCATCGCGCTGGTACCGGTCCTGCAGAACTGCACCGTGCCGCCGCTGCCCGACCAGCACCGTTGCTACGCCGTCGGGCAGGCGCTGTGCGACATCATAGAGCACGACCTGCCGACAGGCATGCGCGTTGCCCTGCTCGGCTCCGGCGGCCTGAGTCACGAGCCGGGCGGTGCCCGCTATTACTTCATCGACGAGGAGTTCGACCGCTGGTTCCTCGAGCTGGTCGCCAGCGGCGACCATGAGCGCATGCTGCGCGAGCTGACCATCGAGCGCATGGAACGCTCCGGCTCGGGCGGCACCTGCGAGCTGCTGGCCTGGACCGTCATCATGGGCGCCATCGGCCCGTGCAAGGGGACCACCTCGGGCTATGCGATCCACACCGATTTCAAGTGCGGCATCGGCGGCGTCTTCTGGGACCTGGCCAGCGCCCCGGCCAGGGTGGCGGCGTGACGCGAGCCGCCATGGACACCAGCCTGGCCGGCCATGACCTGGTGCAGGACCTGAAGTGGGACCCGGCGTTGCGCGAGCGCTTTGCCAGCCACGAATCCGAGGTGCTGGACCGCTACGCGCTGCGGCCCGAGGAACGCCTGGCGATCGAGCAACGCGACTTCAAGGCGCTGTATGCACTCGGCTTCCATCCCTACCTCGGCGGCCAACTGGCGCGGCTGATTTACGGCAACACAGCCGGCAAGGGCGCGGCCGTGGCGGTGCGCATGCTGGTGGCTTCGCTGCAGGGCCTTCAGGCCGAGCACTATCCGCCGAGCAAGGGCGAAGGCCCGAAGTAATGCTGCACACGCTCAAAGCCTCGCCCCGCACGGTGCGGGTCGGCCTGATCGACGCCGCGTTCCCGCCGGTGCTGGCGATCGACTCGGGCGACGAGGTAGACCTGGAAACCTGGCAGCTGTGGGGCGACGCCGTCAAGCCCGACTCCAGCTATGCAGACGTGGTGGGTTTTCGCGCGCGCTACGCCAACTGCGGACCGCACAGCATCACCGGGCCGATCGAGATACGCGGCGCGCGCGCCGGCGGCGCGCTGAAGGTGGAGGTCCTGTCGTACCGCCTGCGCGACCACGGCTTCAACGTGCTGCTGCCGCGCGGCACCGGCCGCGGGCTGCTGGCCGACGAGGTGGAGGGCGGCGAGATCCGCCATTTCGCACTCGACACCGAACGCATGACCACGCGCTTCGGCCCCGGCGTGACGATTCCGCTGCGGCCCTTCCTGGGCATCCTGGGCGTGGCGCCGGCGCAGGATGGCGCGCAGCATTCATCGGCGCCGGGCGACTTCGGCGGCAACATCGATTGCCCGGAACTGGTGGCGGGCAGCACGCTGTACCTGCCGGTCTGGCGCGATGGGGTGGGCTTCTACGCCGGCGACGCGCACGCGGTGCAAGGCTGCGGCGAAGTCTGCCAGACCGCGCTGGAGACGGCCATGCATTCCGCGCACCTGCGGCTGTCGGTGCTGCCGCAGTTGAGCCTGGCGCGCCCGCGCATCGAAACCCCCAGCCACCTGGTGACGCTGGGTTTCGACACCGACCTGCGCGAGGCCGCGCGCCAGGCCACCAGCGACATGGTCGCCTGGCTGTGCCATGAGCACGGCTTCACGCAGGGGGACGCGTATTCCTTGTGCTCGCTGCAATGCGACCTGATGATCACCCAGATCGTCAACGGCACCAACGGGGTCCACGCGCGGCTGGCGCGCGCGCTGCTGGAGCATCGCGGGTGAGCGAGGTCGTGGTCCGGGGTTTGAGCCGCCACTACCAGGGCGTGGCGGCGGTCAACCAGATCTACCTTCAGGTGGCCGATGGTGAATTCGTCACGCTGCTCGGGCCCAGCGGTTGCGGCAAGACCACCACGCTGCGCTGCATCGCCGGGCTGGACGTGCCGGACCAGGGCCAGATCCAGATCGGCAGCGAGGTGGTCAACGACGCGGCGCGCCAGTGGGTCGTGCCGGCGCACCGGCGCCGCCTGGGCATGGTGTTCCAGAGCTACGCGCTGTGGCCGCATATGAACGTGCGGCAGAACATCGCGTATGCGCTCAGGCTGCAGGGCATGGCGCGCGCCGCCGCGGCCGAGCGGGTGCAGGAGATGCTGGCGCTGGTGGACCTGGCCGGCTATGGCGAGCGCGAGATATCGCAGCTCTCGGGCGGCCAGCAGCAGCGCGTGGCGCTGGCGCGCGCACTGGCGGCGCGTCCGCGCGTGCTGCTGCTCGACGAGCCACTGTCCAACCTGGATGCCAGCCTGCGCGCCAGCATGCGGCGCGAGCTGCGCCGCATCCACCGCGAGACCGGCACCACCACGCTGTACGTCACGCACGACCAGCTGGAGGCGTTGACCCTGTCGGACCGGGTGATCGTGATGCAGGGCGGGCGGGTGCAGCAAAACGGCACGCCGGTGCAGGTCTTCAGCGCCCCGGCCAATCGCTGGGTCGCCGAGTTCGTGGGCTTCGACAACTTTTTGCCGGCCTCGCTGCTGGGCAGCGCTGCGGCCGACGATGGCGAGGTGGCCATCCGCAGCACCAGCTTTCGGGCCGAGCCTTGCGCCGGCGCGCTGATGCTCGAGGGACGGGTGCTGGAGTCACTCTACATGGGGGGCCCCAGCGACGTCACGCTTGACGCACAAGGCCACCGCGTGACCGCGCGCCTGCACCTGGCCGTGCCTCCAGCGGCCGGCACCACGCTGGCGCTGTACCTGCCGCCGCACGAGGCGGTCACGCTCGGGGCCGCTGTATGAACGGCAAGCACGGCATGAACGGGGTGAACGGAATACTGGCCTCCCGCTGGCTGCTGATCGCCCTGGTGGCGCTGCTGCTGTACTGGCCGATGCTGATGCTGGTCGGCGGCATCTTCCGCAGCGGCGCGCCGGGCCAGGCCGGCGAGTGGACGCTGGCCGCGGTGCGCCGCGTGATCGACTCGCCGGCGACCTGGAAGGCGCTGGGGCATTCCACCGTGTTCGCGCTGTCGACCACCTTCATCGGCACCCTGATCGGCGCGTTCTTTGCCTTCATCTCCGCGCGCACCACCGCGCCGCTGCGTGGCTGGCTCTCGCCGATCATGCTGCTGCTGTTCGCGGTGCCGCCGCTGCTGTACGCGGTCAGCTGGTCGCTGCTGGCCGACCCGGGCGCCGGCCTGCTGAACCAGGCCACGCGCGCCGCGTTCGACGCGGCCCCGTTCAACGCGTTCAGCTGGGGCGGCATGGTCGCGGTGCACTCGCTCAAGCTGTCGGGCTTTGCCTACCTGATGCTGCTGCCGCCGTTCCGCAACATGAACCGCAGCTACGAGGAGGCCTCGATGATCGCCGGCGCCGGCCGGCTGGCGACGCTGCTGCGCATTGACCTACCGCTGCTGCTGCCGGCCATCTCCGGTGTGGTGATCCTGGGCGTCATCTTCGGGCTGGGCGCCTTCGACGTGCCCGCGCTGCTGGGCGCGCTGGCCGGCGCCAGCATGCTGTCGACCCGCATCTTCAGCACGCTGAGCATCTCCATCCCGCCGGACTACGCCGGCGCCAGCGCGCTCGGCGCGGTGATGATGCTGATGCTCTCGCTGCTGCTGGCGCTGCAATGGCGGCTGGTGCGCGGCGAGCGCTTCGTCACCGTCACTGGCAAGTCGGCCTCGCAGGAACCCTGGGACCTCGGCCGCTGGGGCTACGCCGCCGGCGCGCTCATCGTGCTGTTCAGCACGCTGTGCCTGCTGCTGCCGGGGGTGCAATTGCTGCTGACCTCGCTGCAGCCAGCGATCGGCGTCAACCGCTACTCGCTGGCCAACTACCAGTCGCTGCTGGCCGACCGCCAGGTGCTCGGCGCGCTGCGGCTGACCGTCGGCCATGCGCTGCTGTGCGGCGCCATCGTGATGGGCCTGGCGCTGGTGATGGGCCAGACCGGCCGGCGTGCGCCGCTGTGGCTGCGCCGCTACCTGGAGATCGGCTCCCTGGCGCCGATCATGATGCCCGGCGTGGTGCTGTCCATCGGGCTGCTGTGGGCCTTCATCTCCCTGCCCGGTCTGCGCCTGCTGTACGGCAGCGGCTGGCTGGTGATGATCGGGCTGGTGATCCTCACCATGCCGATCGCCAGCCGCATCGTCAGCGGCGCGCTGGCGCAGATCTCGCGTGAACTCGAGGAGGCCGCGCAGATCGCCGGCGCCGGGCCGCCGCGCGTGCTCACCGACGTCACCCTGCAACTGGTGCGGCGCAGCTTCCTGGCCGGCTGGCTGGTCTGTGGTGTGGTCGCCGCCGGCACGCTGGACATTCCGCTGATGTTGCTCGGGCCGGGCACCCCCAATGTGTCCGTGCTGGTTTATTCGGACATGACGCTGGGCGGCGCGCCCACGCGCGCCAGCGCCTTGCTGCTGGTACTTGTGGCGGTCGTCGTTGGCTTGACCGCTTTGGCCGTTTTGACAGGCGCGATGTGGCCCGCATTGCGCCGCCTGGCAGGGCAGGTGTTGCACGGGCGAACGGCGGTCGCGGCCGCCTGAGGCGGTAGGTTGCGACCTTTTCATTTCACTTCACCACCCGAGGAAAACCATGAACGCAAATCGCAGAACCTTCGTCTCCGGCACCGCGGCAACCCTGTTGAGCGGCGCATGGACCTCCAGCCTGGCCCAGTCGCCCAACTGGGCCGGCAGCGCGGCCGACACCGAGGCCCTGAACAAGCTGTACGACGCCGCCGTGTCGGCTGGCGAGAAAGAGGTGGTAATCTACGGCGCCTACTTCGGCATCTTCCGCCCGATCTGGGACCAGTTCCAGGCGCGCTTCCCGAAGATCAGCATCATCGGCAGCCCGCTCAGCGGCGCGCAGCTGGCGACCAAGCTGGACGCCGAATACAGCAGCGGCCAGCACAGCGCGGACATCGTCACCTCGGGCTTCACCGAGCTGATGGGCACGGTCTCAGCCAACCGGGGGCTGCCCTATGTGCCGCCGAACATCGCCAACATCCCGCGCCGCTACCACGACG